>JAJEEM010000030.1 GCA_022820995.1 Gemmatimonadota bacterium
CGCCGTCACCGACGAGCGCGGGCGGCCCAGGAGGGACGCCGAGGGCAAGCGCGTCTACCGCTACGAGAAGCTCAAGGCGCCCTTCGTGCGCCAGTACACCGTGTTCAACGCCGAGCAGGCCGACGGGCTGCCCGAGCGCGCGAACCCGATGCCCGAGCCGCTCTGGAAGGTCCACCAGGAGGCCGAGCGGGTCATGGAGGACAGCGGAGTCCCCGTCCGCCACGTCCAGGGCGACCGCGCCTACTACCACATGAAGCGCGACGAGATCGTGCTGCCCAAGCGCGGGCAGTTCCCGTCCGCCAACCACTACTACCAGACCGCGCTCCACGAGCTGTGACACAGCACCGGCCACGAGGATCGGATGTAGCGCGACACCCTCATCGAGGGGATCAACAACGGGTTCGGCTCGCCCGAGTATGCGCGCGAGGAACTCCGGGCCGAGATCAGCGCGATGATGACCGGCGAGCGCGTCGGCGTGGGGCACGACCCGGCGCGGGGCGCGGCCTATGTCGAGGGCTGGATCCAGGCGCTCGAGGAGGACCCGCGCGAGATCCGGCGCGCCGCCGCGGACGCGCAGAAGATCTCCGATTTCGTGCTCGTTCGGCACCGCGAGCGGCTCGCCACGCGCGATCCCGTCGCCGTCGCGGCGGTCCGCACGCCCGCGCAGGGACCCCAGAGGATCGTCGTTCCCGTGCCGAAGCTCCCGGTGCCGGAGCGCGGCGCCGGGCCGAGCCGCTGAGGAGCCGATGAGAGGGAGAGGAAGGTTCGGCCGCACGGTCGAACCGGACCCGCGCCCCGCCGCGCCACCCAGCCGCAATCGCTCAACGATGCGGAAAGGCCACCGCCGAGAATACGCCGCGGGCCGGGAGCGCGGGTCCACCATCTCCTTTCGCGACCGCTGCGTCGGGGCGCTGACCGACATCGGCGTCTTCGGCGCGGTCTCCTACCGCGATCTCGCCGAGGCCCGCTTCGGCGGACACCCCTACACCACGCGGCGCGCCGTCAACGGCTGGATCGAGGACGGTCTCGTCGCCGAGTCCACCGCCAGGGGACCGAACGGCAACCCCTTCAAGGTCCTGACGCTCACTCCCCTCGGCATTGCCAAGGCCCGGGAGCACGCCGAGCGGCGGATGGACCACGGGCAGGAGTTCGGCGTTCCCCGGATCCGGCGCGGCCATGCAAGCCACGACACCGCCGTCTACCGCGCATGCGCCATCGAGCGCGAGCGCCTCCGCGAGCGGGGCGCGACGGTCAGGCGGGTCCGGCTCGACGCCGAACTGAAGGCCGCCGTCGCCCGCGCGAGCGAATCGGAGCGCCGGAGGAGAGGCAGGAGGGCCGCCGACGCCGAGCGGCATCGGATGGCACGCGAACTCGGCCTCCCCGTCGATGACGAGGGACGGGTCCTCCACCCCGACGCGCAGATCGAGTACGAGGACGCGGACGGGCGAACCGGACGCGTCAACATCGAGGTCGCGTCCGACAACTACAGCCGGGAGACCGTCAAGGCGAAGGCGGCCGCCGGGTTCAGCGTCCACGCCAGCGGACCGGCCGCCGCGGGCACGCTCCGCAGCCTCGGCCTGAGCGGGGGCGACGGCGGCTCCTGGCTCAGGGGTCCCGCCGACCGCGATCCCGCGTCCGTCGAACTCTGACCCGGAAGGAGAATTCTGCATGCAGCCATGGAAGATCAGCGCCGGACTCACCGCCGCCATCGCCGGATCGGCGTTCCTGATCGGCGGCTCCCGCCTCGATTACCTCGCGCCCCACTGGCACGCCATCCTCGCACGCCACGGGGTCCCGGTGGGACTGCACGCGGCGCTCGCCGTCATCGCCGTCGCGGCGGCCATCTACGGCGTCGCGCGCGCCACCGGACTCGCCGATCTGGGCCGCCGGGTCGATCTCGCCGAACGGTCCGTCCGGCGGGGAGAGGGAGACCAAGACCTCGCCGACGCGCTCAGGAGGGACGCCGAAGGAGACTGGGAATGAATCGCAAGGCCGCGCGGAAGAGCAAGCCCGCATCCGTCGAGGGCCTGCCCGCCGACTGGCGCAGGCAGGCCAAGTCGCTCCGCAGGTACGGCGGCGAAGCACCGGCCGTCGCCATCGAACGCTGCGCCGACGACCTCGAAGCCACGCTCCGGGAGAGGGACGAGACCACCCTGTCGCTCGTCGAGGCCGCGCGTGAGAGCGGATACTCGCGCGACCATCTCGGACGCTTGGTGCGCGACGGCAAGATCCCCAACGCCGGACGGCCCAACGCGCCCAGGATCGCGCGCAGGCACCTGCCCCGGAAAGCCCCGGCCCAAGCGCCACTTGCGGAAGCCCCCCGCCCGCGCGAGCGTTCAAACGTGCAGATCGTGCAGTCCATCATTGAGAGAGGAATCGAATGATGGCACGCGCGAGACGTGGCCGGCGGAGCTATAGCGCCGGCGAATGGGGCCGGAACCGGGTGAGGGTTTTTCCCGACCGGAGGACCGGCATCATGCAGGTGCAGTGGTGCGAGGACGGGCGTCGGCTGACCCGGTCGCTGAAGCACCGCGACTGGGCGCTGGCGAAGCGGCAGGCCGACGAGATCGCCGCCGGGCTCGTCGAGCCGGCGGCGCCGGACGCGGTCGAAGCCGAGCCCGAGCCGCTCACCCTGAAAACGCTGTTTGACATCTACGGTGAAGAGGTGACGCCCACCAAGGGGTGGAAGGCCCGGCGCTCCGACCGGGCCGCGATGAAGATGTTCCTCCGCTTCTTCGGGAAGCACCGAAAAGCGGCGACGCTCTCGCAGCGTGACTGGGACCGCTTCATCCGCGCGCGATTCGCGGGAAGGGCCGGCGGGAGCGGGAAGCCCGTCCGCGCCCGGACGATCGAACGGGACCTCAAGCTTCTGCTCGCGATGCTCAACTGGGCCGTGAGATCGAGAGACGAGGAAGGGAGGCTCCTCCTCGAGTCGAATCCCCTGAGAGGCCTCAGGCCGCCCAAGGAGAAGAACCCGCTCCGGGTGACGCTCACCCAGGCCGAATACGAGGCGCTACTTCGGGTGGCCGGGGACGTGGACTGGCGGTTCCGCGTGGCTCTGGTCCTCGCCCACGAGACGGGACACCGCATCGGGGCGATCTGTAACCTTCGCTGGTCCGACGTCGACGTCTCGGCCAAGACCATACGGTGGCGCGCCGAACACGAGAAGACCTATGTGGACGCCCCCAGGTGGGCAAGTCTGGATTCAGAACTGGGTTGGTGGCAGCCTGGTCAGGTACTGTCGTATGTTCGGCCTCTTGGTGCAGCCATGTTGGCTGCGGGCCCGTATGGTGTTCGTGAG
>JAJEEM010000032.1 GCA_022820995.1 Gemmatimonadota bacterium
CGGGACGGAAACGGGGGGTCGTGGGCCCAAAACGCCCGGTTTTCGCGTCTCCGAGCCCCTTCAGAGGCCAAAAATCGGCCGGATCGGCGCCATTCGGCCCGACACCGGCCGATTTGTCGACCTGTTCAGACCTTCCCTAGCAGTGACTCGTTTCAGGTCTCTTTGGGCTGGAACCGGACGTTCGAGTGGACCTCCGGCGTTCGCTTGGCCTACAACCGGACCTTCTCTCCACCCGCAGCTTCCTACTCGGTGCGGCTGCGCCCGGACATCGCACTCTATCTTCCCGACGGACCGAACGCAGATCTTCACCTGTTCGACGCGAAGTTCAGCGTTCGGAGACTGTCCGACGCGGGGCTCGATACGGGGGAAGGGGGAGAGCGGCGGGCGGAAGCCGAGGAGCGGAAGGGCGTGTTCACGCGCGGCGATCTCTACAAGATGCACACCTATCGGGACGCGATTCGGAACACCCACTCGGTGTGGATCCTGTACCCTGGCACCGAGTTCCGTTTCTTCGACAGCTCGAACCCGGGGTCGGTGGTCCGGTCCCCGGAGGATCTGCCGGATTCGATTTGCGGGGTCGGCGCGATTCCGTTCGCCCCCAAGCCGGACGGTGGATCCGGTCCATCGCCGCATCGCGAAGCGGTCGCGACGTTGCGGAAGTTGCTCGGGCGGCACCTTCCCGGCGCGGGGGCCGACCGGAGGCGAAATCTGGTTGCCGGTTTCACTCGCTTCTCGGCAGCGGACTGATCACTCAGCGGTTTCGTCCTCGCCGGCACCCCTCATCAGTTCTTTCAACTCGCGGGTCGGCTCGGGCGGGTGCTGCACCATTTCGGTCACGCGGGCAAATCCTTCGGGCGACAGCTTGATCTGCTCGCGGCTCGACCCCAACCAGTGCTCCAGCCACCGGCTTGTGAACTCTTCAGCGTCAGCCCGCGCGAAATTTGCGGGTAGCGGACGTTCGGCGGAGGGATCGCCACAGCTGTGATCGGGGAGCCGATACTTTTTCGACTTCAGTGACCGTGGGTCCGCTGAGAGCACGCTTCTGAGCCCGTCCTCGATCACCTCCGCAAGTGTCTGACCGGTGTTCGCGGCATGGTGCCGAGCGCGGGCGAGCAGTTCATCGTCGATGTCGAGGGTCGTCTTCATGCATGAATATTACGCGCCGCAGCCCACCCCCGCGCTAACGGACGAACATGACGGGGCGCGTGGGGAGGGCGTCGACGTCGATCACCTTCCCCTCCTTCATCACCATCGCCTGCTGTCGGATGTTCTGGATGTCGTCCAGAGGGTTCGCGTCCAGGAGGACGAGGTCGGCGAACTTGCCCGCCTCGATTGTGCCGAAGTCATCGAGGGCGCGGGCGGCGAGGGCGCCGTTGCGGGTGCCGGCCATGATGGCTTCCGACGGGGTCATGCCGAGTTCGACGAGGCCTTCGATCGCCAGCAGGGTGCCGATGCCCGGCTCCTGCCAGATCGGCTTCGGCTCGCGCAGGAACTGGATGTCGGCGGCGGGGAAATTGTCCGTGCCCAGCGTGACGATGCAGCCCGCGTCGATGAGGCTCTTCGCGTTCTGGCGACGCATGGCGTTGCCGTGGCCGAGGGCGTTGCGCTCCCGGCGCAGCTCGAACGACGTCTTCTCCCGCTCGACGGGCCGGCGCAGGCGTCCCCATTCGGCGGACTTCCCCTCGCTGGCGAGGCGTTGCTCGGCGGCCGCGACATCCGCGAGGTGCTGCTCCCATGCCGCGCCCGTGATCGTGTTCACGAGCATCGAGCAGATCACGCCGCGCTCACGGATCTGCGTCAGCAACTCCTCCGAGTAGGGCCGGCCGGCCAGGAGTTCCGGGTGCTGGATGAGGTCGATGCCCGCTTCCACGGCGAGACGCAAACTTTCCGGGTTGGTGGCGTGCGTTTCAGCGACGAGTCCGCGTCTGTGGGTCTCCTCCACGATCACCCGCTGCGCCTCGGGAGAGAAGCCGATCATGGTCGGGTAGGACCAATGGCTGCTCCCCCCGTACTTCACGAAGTCCACGCCCTTGTCGAGGTAGTCGTTGATCGCGACGCGGAGCTCCGCAGGGTACATGTCCATGAGGTCCTCGCCGGCGCCCTGCGCGAGGTGGTCGGAGAACTGCTCCTCCCACAGGGACAGATCCGAGTCGTCGATCAGGGAGAACGTGACGGAGAAGGCGCCGCCCCAGCCGACGATGTTGCCGGCCACCTGCATGCGTGGGCCCACCTCGCGACCCGCAGCGATCGCGTCGCGCACCTCGATGAGTTGCGGGAGCTGGCCGTAGCTGTCGCGCACGTGCGTCACGCCGTACTTCAGGTGCATCTGCGCCGCTTCGAGGGCGATCTCCGCCCCGCGCTCCCAGTAGAAGACCGCATTCTCCTTCCGGTGCTTCCCGAAGCCGGCGCCGTAGAGGCTCGTGTGCACGTTCGTGTCCACGAAGCCGGGCGTGAGGAACTTCCCCGCCCCGTCGATGATTCGCGCGCCGTCCGGCACGGCCGTGGAGCCGCTCGGCCCCACGGCGCCGATGCGGGCGCCTTCGATCACGACCGTGGCGTCCGCCATCGGGGCGCCCCCGTTCCCGTCGATGACCGTGGCCCCGACGATGGCGATCGTTTCCTGTGCAACGCCCGGTGATGGCGGCGCGGAAACGGTTAACGCTACGGCAAATGGAGCGATGAATCGGCGAGCCAGCATTGTGCGCCTCCCACTTCGTTCAGGCGCCGAACAACTCCTCGCAGAGATCCCGGATCCTGTGGATGGTAAACGGGGATCGCAGGAGGCCGTCGCGAACGTCGCCAAGGAGCGTTTCGCTCATGTCTTGCCGCAATCGGCATTCGCCTCTGCGCATGGCATCGAGGAGTTTGTCGACTTGGAACAAATCCGCGGTCGAATAATGAACCGAAGTTGCGTGACGAACGAAGGGATGGTCTCCCGGCTCTAGAACGACCGTATCGTCGGTGAATTCCGTCGCGGTCCGCAGCATGACCGCCACCACTTCCCGTCCGTCATGGATTGGATCCGTGAGCACGAAGTAGAGATGGAATCCATCAACCCCCGGGGCTCGGTACAGGATGGCTCGACCCGCGCCGAGAACATTCACGCACCATAGCGATCAGCGAAGGCCGACTCGGCCTCCATCGTCCGTTTGATCTCCAAGGCCGTATTCCTCGAAAACCCTTCACTCATCAGGATGTCCTGCAGGTGGATGGGTCTTCGCGATCCCCCGGGGTCCTGCCATTCCGGAAGACCGTGCGAGTAGTCGCGCAGATCCCAACCGCTCATCGCCCCGAACTCCTCCCAGATCCGATCAAGTAGCTCCTCCTCAGCCGGCGACAGCTCGGTGTTCGGCAGCGCATCGGGTCCAAGGAGCCGGACATGGTTGCCACTTCGTTCGGAGATGACAGTGTGCCAGTAGGAAGGACCCTCAGGGGCAACTGGTTCGTTGATCTTGTCGAGCGTCGCGCTGAGAATCGGACCCTGCGGCAGTGAGAAGTACGTATCGAACGTGAGGGGACGGCCCCATCTCAGCAGGGCCGCACGATCGGTGAGATAGAGCAGCTTGACGAGCTTGAGAACGCTCATGCGACCGCCGCCATGGCCGAGCAGCCGGGCGGCAGCCTGCGTTGTCTTTGTTTCGTCGAATCGAAGAACCATGCGGCAAACGATGGTCGCGTGCCCTACAAGCGTCAAGCCAACCAGACGCTGAACTGGCGGCCTCCGCCCCGGGACAGGTGCGGTGGAGTGGGTTCGGATGGCAGGTTGGTCATGGATCGATACAATAGGCGCGAGGTACCGATGAAATACGCTCTGCCCCTGATTCTCGTCTCATCGCTCACGCTGAGTTCGACGCACCACGGATCGCGCCCGACGCCGGAACCGGGCCGAACCGGGCCGGAGCCGTCCCGCGCGCCGCCATCGGAGCGGGCGATGGACACGTATCCGAAGAACCCGGCCATCGATGCGCTCAACTACGCCTTCGCGCTCACGCTCTCCGACGAGACGGACGCGATCTCGGGCGAGGCGATGATCGATCTCCGGTTCCTGGAGGCGGGGATCGAGGAGGTGCGGCTGGATCTGATCGGGCAGAACCCCGACGGGACCGGCATGCGGGTCCAGGGCGTGACGGGCACGGGCGGCGCGCTGGAGTTCGAGCACCGGGACGACGCGCTCTTCGTCGCCCTCGCGCCCCCGGTAGAAGCCGGCGAGCGGCGCCGGATCACGGTCGCATACGAAGGGATCCCGGCCACCGGTCTCATCATCGGGCCCAACAAGCACGGCGACCGCACGTTCTTCAGCGACAACTGGCCCAACAAGGCGCGGAACTGGCTGCCGACGATCGACCACCCGTACGACAAGGCGACGAACGAACTCATCGTCACGGCGCCGGCCCACTACCAGATCATCTCCAACGGGCTGCTCATCGAAGAGACGGACCTCCTGGACGGCACGCGCCGCTCACACTGGAAGCAATCCGTCCCGATCGCGACCTGGCTGTACGCGCTCGGGGCGGCCCGCTTCGCCGTGCAGACGGTGGACTATTACAACGGGGTGCCGATCCAGACCTGGGTCTACGCCCAGGATCGCGACGCCGGCTTCCACGACTTCGCGGTGCCGACGAAGCAGGCGATGGAGTTCTACGGCGACATGGTCGGCCCGTACTCGTACGAGAAGCTGGCGAACGTGCAGTCGAACAGCGTCGGAGGCGGGATGGAGGCGGCGACCGCCATCTTCTACGGCGACGCCTCGGTCACGGGCGAACGGGACGTGCGCTGGCGGAACGTGATCATCCACGAAGTGGCGCATCAGTGGTTCGGGAATGCCGTCACCGAATATGACTGGGACGACGTCTGGCTGAGCGAAGGTTTCGCGACATACTTCACGCTGCTCTTCATCGAACATCAATACGGGCGCGACGAGTTCATCGAGCGGTTGAAGGTGAGCCGCGACCGGATCCGCGACTTCATGGCGGAGAACGCGGACTATCGGATCGTTCACGACAATCTCTCGGACATGAGCCGGGTGACGAGCGGGCCGGGGACGTACCAGAAGGGATCCTGGGTCCTGCACATGCTGCGCGGGGTCGTCGGCGAGGACGCGTTCTGGGCCGGGATCCAGGACTATTACCGCGAGTTCCGGGACGGGAATGCGACGACGGCGGATTTCAGGCGGGCCATGGAGGAGGCGTCGGGTCTCGATCTGCGCATGTTCTTCGACCAGTGGCTCTACCGCGGCGGGTGGCTGGAGTACGAGGGCGGCTGGAGCTACGACGCGGCGGCGGGAGCGATTCACGTCGACATCCGGCAGACGCAGGACGAACGCCACACGTTCCGCATGCCGGTGGAGATCGCGATCCATCTTCCCCCGGATGGCCCGCTCGAGGGCGGGGTGCACGGGGCCACCCGGCCGCCTCGATTCGAAGTGATCGACGTCGACGGGCGGGAGGGCCGGTTCACGATCCCCGTTCCCGCCGAGCCGCTCGACGTCGTCTTCGATCCGAACACGTGGCTCCTCATGGATGCCGTCTTCGAGCGGCGCTAGCGCAGCGCGGCGAGCGGCGCCCCTGTTGTTACAGGGCGAGGGATCGTGCCGCCGCGCTTGCACGGCGCCGGACGCCCGGGACAGCTTTGACGCCGCACTGACTCGCTCCAGAGGGGGACGCTCCACTTGACGATCGATCGACGGGAGTTTCTGAAGAGCGCGACGGCCGGAGCGGCTGCGGCCGGACTGTCGCTCGGCGGCTCACCCCCCCTCGGCGGCGCACCGCCGCCTCCACGCTCGGCTCCCGTGCGACGCCCTGCCGGCCAACCCCCCGACATCGTCGTGATCGGCGCCGGGAACTTCGGGATCTGGACCGCGCTCAACCTCGTCCGCCTCGGGGCCACGGTGACCGTGGTCGACGCGTACGGCCCCGGCAATTCGCGCTCCACCTCGGGCGGGGAAACGCGCGGCGTCCGTTCCTCCTACGGGGGGCGTCCGGAGGGCTTCGTCTGGAACCGCTGGGCCAACGAGGCCATCCGCCGCTGGATCCAGTGGGACGAAGAGGGACAGGAACTCCTCCTGCCGCGCGTCTTCTATCAGACCGGCGATCTCATCCTGCGCGAGGAGATGGTCCCCTATCTCGAAGACACGATGGCCCAGTGGGACCGGCTCGGCGTCGACTACGAGCTGCTCGACGTGGACGAGATCAACTATCGCTGGCCCTGGATCCGAACGGAGGAGGGGGTCTCCCTCGGACTTCACGAACCTGACGCGGGCGTCGTGCGGGCGCGGCGGGCCATCGAATCCGTGGCGAAGCGGTTCGAGATGGAGGGCGGCGAAATCCGGATCGCGCGCGCGGCGCTCGGAGGAGCGGACGGTCGCCGGCTGAACGATGTGACCCTTGGGGACGACGAATCGCTCTCGGCGTCCACCTTCGTGTTCGCGGTCGGGCCCTGGATCGGAAAGACGTTCCCGGAACTGTTCGGGGACCGGATACGCATCCCCGTGGGCAACGTCTTCTACTTCGCGGTCCCGGATCGGCGCTTCATGTTCCCCAACATGCCGAGCTACGGCGTGCCGGGGTGTACGGGCTGGCCCGCGCTCGGCCCGGACCACCGCGGCTTCCGCGTGCGGGTCGGCGGGCAGCAGGGCGACGATCCCGACACCAGCGACCGCTGGGTGCCGCCCGAGGCCCACGAGCGGCCCCGCGAGATCCTCGAGCGCTACTTCCCCGACATGGTGGGCGCGGCGGTCAACGAGACGCGCGCCTGCCACTACTGCTTCGGCCCCAGCCGCAACTTCCTCATCGACAGGCACCCCGACTTCGACAACGTGTGGCTCGCCGGCCTGGGGACGGCCGAGTCGTTCAAGCAGGGGCCGGTGCTCGGCGAGTACATCGCCAAACGCGTCCTGGAGATCGAGGACGATCCCGAACTCGCGGAACAGTTCAGGTTCTCGCTCGAGGCGCCGGAGGGACGAGATCCCGGGGCGGCCCTGGACCCTGATCTGGAGGATCTCGGAGGTTGAGCGGGCGGCGCGTGCTCCCGACAGCGGCTCTCGCCTTCGTCGCCGCGGCCGTCACCGTATCGGGCTGCTACGGCCCGCTGCGACTCACGCCGTCGGACCACGCCACGGTCCTCGCCGAGCAGCGGTTGGAGGCGGAGCACCCGGCGACCCCGGGACCCTACGAGGTCCGACGCCTCTACTACGGGAGCGGCACGGACAGGCGCCGGCCCGAGTACCGGGACTCGGTGTCGATCGTGACCGAGACGGTCGACGCCTCGAAGCTCGTCTCCCTCGGCGAGTCCGCGAGCGAGCGAAACGGCTACTGGGGCTTCACGCCGAAGGAGTTCCCCATCAACGGGCGCGCCTGGTATCCCGAGGGCGAGGGTCCCTTCCCGCTGGTCCTCATCGTCCACGGGAACCACGACATGAAGGACTTCTCGGACCCCGGGTACGGCTATCTCGGCGAGTTGCTCGCCAGCCGCGGTTACGTGTTCGCCTCCGTCGACATGAATTTCATCAACGGCGGCATCCGCAACGAGAACGACGGGCGGGGCTGGTTCCTCCTCAAGCACATCGACGCCTTCAAGGAGTTTGCGGCGGACGAATCCACCCCCTTCTTCGGGAAGATCGACTTCCACCGCATCGCCCTCATCGGCCATTCCCGCGGGGGCGAAGCGGTAGGGCACGCCGCAGCCTTCAACCGGCTGTCCCGGTATCCGGACGACGCTTCGCTGGAGTTCGACTTCAACCACGGGATCCGCGCGATCATCGCCATCGCGCCCGTCGACGGACAGTACCTCCCGACAGGACGCTTCGTGCCCGTCGAGAACGTCAACTACATGGTCTTCCACGGCTCGCACGATGGCGATGTCACGAGCTTCCACGGCCTGCGCCTCTATAATCGCCTGTCGTTCACCGATAATGGCGACTACTTCAAGACCGCGATTTACATGTACCGGGCCAATCACGGACAGTGGAATACCGTCTGGGGGAACAAGGACAACGGCCCGCGCAGCGCCCGGCGTCTCGACCTGCGGGGACTCATAGACGGAGAAGCGCAGCGCGAGTTCGGGGAGATCTATATCTCGGCCTTCCTCGAGACCACGCTCCGCGACAAGCCCGACTACATGCCGATGTTCCGGGACCACCGCGCGATCGGCGGCTGGCTGCCCGAGACGATGTACATCACGCAGTTCGAGTCGAGCAGTTTCCGTCCGCTCGCGTCGTTCGAGGAGGACATCGACCTCACCACCGGCACCGCGCCGGGCGTGACGCTGGAGGGAGATTCGCTCGGGACATGGCGGGAGAACCTCCTCGACCTCCGCTCGCGGAACCGGCCCACGACATCGAGTTCGCAGGACAACAACGCGCTCTGGCTGGGCTGGAACAACCGGGTCGCCGGCGACGAGGACGCGGTGGGGACGCCCGCGAGCTACGCCATCGCGTTGCCGGACGGGCTGGGGTCGGAGTGGGGCCTGAGCGCCGCCTCCCACCTGGATCTGCAACTTGGGGCGGTGGAGGGCCGGCCGGGGCCGCGGAGCCCGGGGGACGACGACGCGAACGCGGGTGCGTCCCCCGCCGCGGCAGACGCGGCCGAGGACCGCCGGGATGAGTTTCGCGACGAAGACGACGAGCCGGTGGATCTGTCCGTCGTGGTCACGGACGCGGACGGCGAGGCCGCGAGCGTGCGGCTATCGGACTACGGACCCATCCGCCGACCCCTGGAGACCGTCGTGCGGCGCCGCAACGACGCGGAGTCCTTCGACAACCAGTGGGAACTCGTGCTCCAGTCCTTCTCCCTCCCGCTCGCGGACTTCGTCGAAGCCAATCCCTCGTTCGATCCGGCCACGCCCCGCGAGATCCGCCTCCTCTTCGACCGCACCGCCGCCGGCACCGTCGTCGTGGACGACATCGGCTTCTCGGAAAGACGGCCCGACCGTTGAACGACACCGACACCCGCCCCGCGGGCTCCGTCACGCGCGACCTGAGCCGGCGCGAGCATGAGGGCAAACCGGTGCACGCGCTCGTTGCGACCCGCGTGGTTGGCGCGGGTCGGGACGATCTCTGGGACGCGCTGACGAACGCCGCCCGGATCCCGAAGTGGTTCCTGCCGATTTCCGGCGACCTGAGCGCGGGCGGCAGCTACCAATTGGAGGGAAATGCGGGCGGCGAGATCATCGCGTGTGAGCCGCCGGAACGCTTCGCCCTGACGTGGCGCATGCACGGAGACGTCAGCTGGGTGACGGTGACGCTGTCGGAGATGCCGGAGGGCCGCACCGAGGTGCGTCTCGAACATCTCGCGCAGTTCCCGCAGGAGTTCTGGGAAGAGTTCGGGCCGGGGGCGGTCGGCATCGGCTGGGACATGGCGCTCTTCGGCCTCGAAGAGCACTTCTCCCCGGCCCCCGCGGTCGTCCCGGAGACGGCGGAAGCATGGGTCGCCTCGGAAGAAGGGATGGATTTCGCCCGCCGCAGCAGCGCCGCGTGGTGCGAGGCTTCGATCGCCCTCGGAACCGACCGGGCAGTTGCACAGGCCGCCGCCGACCACGTGACCGCCTTCTACACCGGCGAGGACCCGACCTGATCCGAGCCAGCCGTCAGCCCGCGAACTCCAGCCGTTCGACCCGGGGACCCAAGGCGCGCCGCACGATGGCTGGGGCGAGGACGTTGGCCACCGCCAGAACGGCGAGCGTTCCGAGCGTCCGTGCCGTCGTGGAATAGGCCATGTGCAGCAGGGGCGGCAGGATCAGCCCGACGAAGATCCCGAAGATCACCATGGCTGCGAACACTGTGCCGCTCCATTGCGCCTTCCGCGGCGGCTCGGAGAACGGGAGACGTGGCGCCCATAGCAGCGACACCTGGAGCACCAGGCTGGAGAGAAGGCCCAGCATCGCGGCGTGACCCGCCGCATGCCATACGTCCTGGAAGGCCCAGGCGAAGATCGCGGCGACGAAGACCGTGTACGGGAGGAGGAAGAAGAGGATCACGCAGTAGCCCGTTCGGACCACGATCCCAGCTCGATCCACGGGTGTGCTGAAGAAGATCCACGCGGCCCGGAACGAGTCGCTCTGACGCAGACTCTGCATCAGCATCAACGGGCCACCGAGCGCAACCATGTGGATCAGCAGAAGTCTTGCGGCTTCGAAGCCGCGGGCCACGAACGGATCCGGCAGCGTCCCGTCGCTGAGCGAGAGGAACACGTATATCACCGTCGTGGGCAGAATGCCGAGTACGCCCAGTCGAAACCTCGTGTCGTGACGAAAATTGCCTCGGACGAGGGTCTGGATCACGCGCGACTCCGCAGAGAAAATGCGCCTGCCGTTGCGTGCAAACCGTGACCGCCGCGGGCTTGCCTCGCCGACTTCCGTCAGCGCACCCAGGCGTTCGGCGTACGTGAGGGAGAGCCTCCGACCCACAAACAGCAGGAGCGCCGCCGTACTGCCCGTAGCGAGGAGGACGCCGGACCCGGCGACGCGGCTCCACTCGCCGGAAGCGAGAGGCAATATCCCGGCGAACCACGCGGGAGGAAGGAGAAGAAACGCGGCCGAGGGTTGGTAATCCCGCACGGCCAGCCAATCCAGGGCCATGGGCCCGAGCAGGGGCCAGGCGAAGATGACCGTGGTCAACAACAGTTGGACGTAGGACAGCACCCGTCGCAGTCGCTCGGGGCGCACCACCCGCAGAAGGGCGGCGTAGGTGAAGATCAGCGCCAGCGAGGTCCACATGATCACGCCCGGTAACGCCACCAACCATGCCGCGGCGGGCGCCGGGCCGTACTGAATCAGTAACGGGAGCACTGTGAGTCCGCCCAGGAGTACGCCGACGATGCCGGTGTACACGAGGACGTTCGTGAGCTTCGACACGAAGTAGGTGCGGGACGAGACGGGCTGGTAGGCGAGAATCTCGTAGTCGTCCGGCGAGATGACGACCGAATTGAAGTCGAGGAGGATGACCATGGCCACGATCAAGGTGACCATGGAAAGCGAGAACAGGCCGGACAGGAACAGGCCGGGGACCATGCCCGCCCCACCCGTGATCATCAGCCCCATGGCGCCGTACATGAGCAATGGCAGCCACGGGATCTCCGGGCCTTCCCGCTCTTGTGACATCCCCAACTCGAAGGGAGAGGCGGAACGAAGGTCTGTCTTCAACATCGCGCGGGTGAGCGTGAGCCATTGAGCGTCGTCTGCACCCAGCGCCCGGATCGCGCGGCGGAGGAGACTCACGCGTGTTCGTCAGCGGGACGCTCTCGATCCCCAAGCGCCTTGAGAAGATCGCGCGTCACCTCACCTGCGTCTCGTACTCCGGTGAGCCGGGCGAACGCCTCTTCCAGGCCGCCCGTCCCGGTCTCGGCGGCGATCCGCTCGGGCGCCCCTTCCGCGATCTTCCGTCCCTTGTCGACGATCACGATCCGCGTGCAGATCCGTTCCACGACCTCGAGGATGTGGGAGCAGAACAGGATCGTACGACCCTGGGAGGCGAGTTCGCGCAACAGTTGCTTGACGACCAGCGCAGCGTTCGCGTCGATCCCGTTCAGCGGCTCATCCAGGAAGAGCACTTCAGGGTTGTCCAACAAGGCGGCGCTGATCAGGATCTTCTGGCGCATCCCTTTGGAGTGCCCCGCCAAGCGCCGGTCCCTCGCATCGAGAACCTCGAACAGCTCCAGGAGTTGGTTGATCTTCCGATCCGCGCGCCTTCCTTCGATCCCCCTCAGGTTCGCGACCATCGTCAGGTACTCGCCCGCGGTCAACGTCTCGTACAACGCCCCGGCTTCCGGGACGTAGCCGAGCCGGCGCTTGACCTCCAACGGGCTCTGTTCGACATCGAAGCCGGCCACCGACGCGGAGCCGTTCGTCGGCTTGATCATGCACGTGAGGATCTTCACGGTCGTCGTCTTGCCGGCACCGTTGGGTCCGAGGAGGCCCAGGATCTCCCCCGGTTCGACGCGAAGATCGAGATCCTCGACGGCCTTCGTCGCGCCGAAGTGTCGGGTGAGACCGCGCGTCTCGATCAAAGTCTAGCGGAAGCTGAGGCCGAAGCGGTGGGCGTTTCCGTCCACGTCGAAGGCCTGAAACGCGTATTCCAGGGTCAGCGCGTCGCCCGTGAACGCGAGACCGAACGTGAGCGGGCTCCGTTCGTCCTCCACCACGCGCTGGAGTCCGGCGCGGAGGCGGAAGGTGTAGCCCTGGACGGGCCAGTAGGAGATCTCGACGCCGCCGGCCGGGACGATCTCGCCATCCCGACGCCGGGCGATCTGGCTGGTGAGAAACATGTCCAGTTCCCCGACCTCGAAGGTCTCCGTCGAAATCCCCAGGGCGAGTTGGGTGGGGATTCTGTCGGTGATGTCCCTCGTCTCCAGGTCCGGTCCCAGGTTGCGGACGGCCAGGCTGACCATCGCGGGTCCGAACTCGCGCGCCACCCCCAGGTCCATCACGAGCGTACGGTCCCGCAGCGCGCGCTTGTAGTGAAGCTCGAGGTACTTGGCCACGACGCCCACATCGACCGCGCCGAACAACGCGCGGGCGTAACCGAGCGAGGCAGCGAACTCGGTCACGGGTTCGCCCTCACCGAACGCCGCGACCTGGAGGTCCGGATACGAGGTGGCACCGGCGCCGCCGTGGCGCATGTACTGGAGACCGACCGCGAAGTCGCCGAGTCCGACGCCTCCCTTCGAGGCGAGCGTCGCGAGCGTGCCTTCCGAACCGTACCGGTGCAGACCCGCCGCCATGCCGTCTACCCGCCCTATGAGGGCAGGTGCGTAGAAGAGGAGGTCCGCCCCACCGCCCAGCAGGTAGGGCGCGTTCCCGTACGCCGCCGCTTCCACGCTGGCCGGGGCCTGGAGTACGAGGGCGCGGTAGTACTCGCGCTCCGTATGGATCTGGGCCCGGCCCCCGCCCGCGGTGGCACCGGTTGCCAGAACCGCGAGCGCCAGGGAGACCGCGAGCCGTGCGGTGGGAGATGGAGCGGCCCCCTCCCGCGCGGGCCTCAGTCCCACAGGCGCTCCGTATCGACGAACTCCCGGAATCCGTCCGGATCGTCGGCGGCGCGCTCGATGCGATCCACGCCGCGCTCGATGTCCTCCATGCTGTTCGCGATCGAGAGGCGGAGGAAGTGCTGGCCCTCGGAACCGATGCGGCAGAAGGAGGCCCGGTCCATCGTCGCCACGCCGTAGCGGTAGAGCAGGAACATCTGCAGCATGCCCGACGGCGTCGTCCGCGCGCGGGATTCCGCGGGCATGGCGTCGTGCGCCTCGAACACGCCCAGCCGCTCACACATGCCCGACACGTTCGGGAAGACGTAGAACGCGCCCTTCGGCAACTGGCACCTCAGGCCCTCGATCGCGTTGAGCGCGGGCACGATGAAGTCCCGCCGCCGCTCGAACTCGCCCACCATGTGCGTCACGACGCCGGTCGTGGCCGGGTCCTCGTACGCCGCGCGCCCACCTTCCTGCAGGAATGGCGGAACACACGACATGATGTTGATGTTCAACTGCTTGAAGACGTCGGCCTCCTCTTCCGTCGGCAGGACGGCCCAGCCCAGGCGCCACCCGGTCATGGCGAATCCCTTGGAATGGCCGCTGGCTATGACCGTCCTCTCCGCCATCCCCTCGTGCGACGCGATGCTGTGGTGCTCCAGGCCGTCGAACAGGATGTGCTCGTAGATCTCGTCGGAGTAGATCCGGACATCCGGGTGACAGCGTTCGCGGATTACCGCCGCGATGCCCGCAAGATCCTCGGCCGACAGCACGCCTCCGGTCGGATTGGAGGGCGAACAGAGGATGATGAGCCGGGTGCGCTCGGAGAGGAGCGCCGCAAGGTCGTCCGCCGTGAACGCGAACCCCTTCCCCTCCGAGAGGTGCAGCGGCACCGGGCGCGCGCCGACGAACGTCGCCCAGGACTCGTAGATGGGGAATCCGGGACTCGGGTAGACGACCTCGTCACCCCGGTCCACGTACGTCTGGAAGGTGTAGCCGATCGGCGGCTTGGCCCCGGGGGTGACGACGATCTGATCCGCCCCGGCGGAAATCCCGCGCGTGGCCGAAACATGGCGCGCGATCGCCTCGCGGAAGGACGGGAGCCCAGCCGCGTCGCAGTACCCCGAATTCCCGGCCTCGAGTTCCGCGACGGCAACCCGATTCAGGTGAGGCGCGCTGCGGAAGTCCGGCGCGCCGATGTTGAAGCGGATGACGTCCATCCCCCGGTCGAGACACACCTGGATGTCGTCGTTGACCTTGAAGGCGTTCTCGGTTCCGAGATCGGCGAGGCGCTGCGCCAGGATGGGCATGCCCGATAATGTCCCCCTCGCCCACCCGCTGCCAGTGGAGAGGAGAAGCTGCACTTCGGGACGGAGTACGGCGTCGAACGAGGTGGCAGTGGGCGTGTTGTCGAATAGCTGGCAACCATATACCATATATGAATGAGCAGAATCAAGACGACGGTTTACCTGCGCGCGACGGACTACGGCAGGCTGAAGTCGATCGCCGATGCCGAGAACCGCTCGGCGGCGGAACTGATCCGTGAAGCGGTGGGCGAATACACCACACGCAAGGTACGGGCCCTCTTGCCGCGCAGCATCGGAATGGGCGACAGCGGCGTGCCGGATCTGGCCGAACGATACGAGGACTACCTCCACGGATTCGGAGAGGACACGCCCGCCGGAGACGTGCCGGAAGCCGACGGTGAACCGGGAAGGCCGGACAGCGGCGCCGCGCCGCACGGCGACCGCGCGTGATCGTCGCGGACACCAGTGCAATGGTGGCGCTGCTCGACCGGGGGGCACGGGATCATGAGACCCTCCGCGATGCCTACGAGCTGCGACCCGGAGAGTGGATCCTCCCTTGGGCCATCCTCCCTGAACTGGACTACATCGCCGCGGCCAGGCTGGGGCGGCGTGTAGCGGCTGCTCTGCGCGAGGACCTCGCCCGTGGGAGGTTTACGATCGAGTGGGGGAGACTCGCCGATCTACGCCGAGCGGAGGAGTTGAACGTATCCTATCGTTCGCTGCGCCTTGGGTTGGTGGATGGGGTGGTCATGGCGGTGGCCGAACGCCTCCGCGCGCGGGCGATTGCGACGGTCGATCTGCGCGATTTTGGAGCCGTATCCCTTAAGGGGCAGCCGCAACTCTGGCCGCGAGATCTCTAGAGAACCTGCGGGAGGATCCATGTATCGAAGAACCGTGACCGGTCGGGTCGTGCGCGCCGGACTCCTGGCGGCGCTGCTGCTTCCTCTGGTGCCCGTCTCAGCGGATGGGCAGGAGGCGCGGCGGCGCTGGGAGCGGATGAACCAGATGCGGCGCGAGAAGTTCGATGTCGTGCTGCCCGAGGTCATGCGCGAGAACGGGATCGACATGTGGATCACGATGCGCAGGGAAGGACTCGACGATCCGCTCACCCCCGATTTCGGGCCCGGGTACGTGAATCCCATCGGGTACTACGTCTTCACGGACCGCGGCGGTGACCGGATCGAGCGCGCCGCCCTGGGAATCGGCGGATACCTGCTTGCCGGAAACGGCGCCTACGACATCGTCACCGGCAACTTCGACCTTCGGGAGTTCGTCGCCGAGCGGGATCCGGAGCGGATCGGCCTCAACATGGGGTCGAACATCGGCGCGGCCGACGGACTCTCCCACACCGGCTACCAGCACCTCGCGGAGACGCTGGGCGAACCGTGGGCGTCGCGTTTCGTCTCCGCGGAGAAGCTCGTCTCCGATTTCAGGTCGCGCCGCGTCGCATCGGAGATCGCGGGCTTCGCCGAGGCGGGCGAGATCTCGCGCGAACTCGCGGAACGGGCCCTCTCGAACGAAGTCGTCACGCCCGGCGTCACGACGCTCAGGGATGTGGCATGGTGGCTCATGGACCGGCTGCTCGAGCGCGGGCTCGGTTCCTCCTTCGGCTTCCCGTCCATCTATATCACGGGACCCGAAGGCATCGAGGCGACCTCCAGCGACCGCATCATCCAGGGCGGCGACGTCATGATGATCGACTGGGGCGTCTGCCACCTGAACTTCTGCACGGACATGAAGCGCGTCGCCTACGTGATGCGGCCGGGGGAGACGGAGGCGATGCCGGGCGTGCAGAACGCGTTCGACCGCGCGATCGAAGCTCGGGAGGTGTCGCGCCGCGCGATCCGGCCCGGCATCACCGCGCGCGAGAACATGGACCGGATCGGAGCCGCGCTCACGGCGGCCGGGTTCAATCCCATCCCCTTCAACCAGCCCGCGGATGGGCCGCGGACGGACGTGACCTGGGAGGGACACCACTCGGTCGGCAACCTCGGCCACGGGATTGGCCCCTCGATCGCGACGTGGAACCCGCGCCGCCTCACCTTCGAGGTCGTGCCGTCGAATCTCCTCGCGATCGAAATGTTCGCGTACACCGCGGTCCCCGAATGGGGGGGCGCGAAGCTGCGCGTGCCGCTGGAGGATGATGCGGTGGTCACCGAACGCGGCGCCGAGTGGCTCTATCCCGCGAACAGCCGGCTCCTCCTGATCAAGTCCGATCCCGCCGCGCGGCGGACCGTTTCGTGACCCGGAGCCGTCCCGGGAGATGACCACGCTCCACGAGCTTCTTGTGCGTGCGAGTCGCACGTTTGCGGTCGGCATCGAGATCCTCCCGCCCCCTCTGCGGGACGAGATCACCGTGGCCTACCTGCTGCTGCGCGTCTCCGACTACCTGGAGGACAACCAGGAAATCGCGGAGGAAGAGAAGGTCTCGCTGCTGGAAGAGTGGCGGCGCGTGCTCGACGGAGGTCCCGGACGCGCGGCGCTTATCGATCGCCTGGGAGAAGCCGCGGAAGACACGCCGGACGCGTCCGTGGCCCGGCACACGGCGCGCGTTCTCGAAGGACTCGACCGCCTGGCGCCCGAGGCGCGCGAGATCGTCGTGCGCCGGGTGCGGGAGTCCAGCGCCGGGATGGCGCGGTGGACGGAGCGGGGATCGGAGTTCGAGACCGAGGAGGACCTGGACGACTACATGCACGAAGTCGCCGGAAGGGTGGGACACCTGCTGACGGAACTGTTCGCCCATCGGCTGCCGGGCGTCGGAAGGGACCGTACACGAATGATGGCGCTGGGACGGGAGTTCGGCCTCGCGCTGCAGACGGTCAACGTGATCAGAGGGCTGCACGAAGACCGGCATCGCGGCTGGGTGTACGTGCCCGCGTCCTTCCTCCCCGACGGCATGGATCCCCGCGAATTGTTCGAACCCGCGAACCACGCGGCGGCGATGACGGTGCTCGAGCGACTCGTCGAGAAGGCCGACCGCCACCTGGCGGCGGCCCGGAGCTACATGCGGATGATCCCGAGACGGTACCACCGGGTGCGCCTCTTCTGCCTGCTCCCGCTCCTCTTCGCCGTGCGGACCCTGGCCATCAGCCGCACGAATCCGGAGGTGCTGGACCGGGAGACGAAGATGTCCCGCCGCGAGGTCCTCGCGATCACGCGCCGTGCGAAGCTCTTCGGCTTCTCCAACCGCTGGATCGCGCGGTACTGCCGCCGGCTCGCCGCGCGGGGCGCCTGACGGACCGCTGGCGTCCGGAGATCAGGGGGCGCGCGCCAGCCGCCAGCGTTCCCGCCGCGCCTCGAGGTTGTACTGCGTCATCACCAGCGCCGGCACGACGACCATGAGGAGGATCGTGGCGATGAACACGCCGAAGCCGACGGAGGTCGCCAGCGGTACGAGGTGCTGAGCGTACGTGCTCGTCTCGAAGACCAGCGGAGCCACGCCCAGGAATGTCGTAATCGACGTGAGCATGATCGCCCGGAACCTCTCCTTGGCCCCGCTGATGATCGCCTGCGCGGGCTCGAGGCCGGAGTCCCTGAGGTCGTTGATGAACCGGATCATCATGAGGGAGTCGTTCACGACCACGCCGAAGACGCCGACGAGTCCGTACAGCGACCACAGTCCCCAACTGAGACCGAGCAGCATGTGGCCGGCGAGCGCGCCGATCGCGCCGAGCGGAACGGCGGCCATGATGATGAGGGGCTGCGTGTACGAGCCGAACGGGATCGCCATCAGGCTGTACATGATGAGGAGAGCGAGAATGAGCGACCGGCCAAGCACGGAGATCGCGTGATCCTGCTCTTTTCTCTGGCCGCCGTACGTGTAGGCGAGATCCGGGTTCTCGCCCGTCAGTCGCGCGAGGACTTCGTTGTCCAGCCTGGCGTTCACCTGCTGGCCGGTGGCGATGCGCGGATCCACGTCCGCCGTGATCGTGACGGCGCGGCGTCCGTCGACGCGGTGAATGGCGGCTGACGAGCGGGAGAATCCGGCGGACGCGATCTGACCCAGCGGCACTTCGCCCCCCGGCGTGCGGACGAGGTAGTTCTCGACGTCGGTCGCGGAGTTGCGCTCTTCCTCGGGAAGCCGCACCCACACCCGCATGTCTTCGCGGCCCCGAGGCACCCTCAGCGCTTCCGTCCCGAAGAAGGCCGAGCGCACCTGCGTCGCGAAGCGGTCGAGCGTCAGGTCCAGGGAGCGGCCCTCCGGATTCAGCTCCAGCTGAAGTTCCCGGAACCCTTCATCGAGGTTGCTCCGAACGTCGAAGGTCCCCTCCATGGCCGTCAGCTCAGCCGCGAATTCGCCCGCAATGGCCTCCAGGCGATCCGGATCCGGATGGGAAAGTTCGTAGTGAACGGGCAGCCCCAGCCCCAGAAGGTTCGATGAGATCGAGAGCGATTTCGCCTCGGCCGCGACCCCGACCTCTTCCCGCCACACGCGCTCGAAGGTGGAAGCGGCGATGCCCCGGCTGTTCCAGTCGTGGAGCTTGAACTGCACCGTGCCGAGATGGCCGCGAGCCGCCTCCACCGCGTCCCCTCCGAGAGGATCGTACAGTGCCGCCAACTCGCCCACGGTGACGGCGACGTCGAACTCCAGCGGGTCCTCACCTCCGTCGTCCTCCTCCGCAAGGCGGGCCACGGCCCGGTGTCCCGCGGCTTCGATTTCCGCGACGATCCGGGCGGTGCGTTCGGCCGGGGTCCCCGTCGGCATCTCCAGGTTCGCCGACACGACATCGCCCTCGATGGGGGTGATGAACTGGTTGGGCACGATGCCCGACGCCACCGCCCCCAGCGAGATCACGAGCAGGCCGGCCGCGGCGACGAGAATGATGGAGGGCTGCTCCGTCGCGAGGCGGAGTCCGCGGTCGAGCGGTCCGTCCGCGATGCGCTTCATCGTCCGGTCCACAGCCCCCTGGGCCCGCTCCAGCATCCGATGGGCGGCGCCGGACCTCCGCACGCGTCCGGGAGCCGCCAGGTGGGAGAGGTGGTTCGGCAGAACGAGCAGCGATTCCATCAGCGAGATCACGAGTACCGCGATCACCACGAGTGGAATCCCGCGGCCGAGTTCTCCCTGCGGGCCGGGCGCGTTCAGCAGCGCGGCGAAGGCCGTGATCGTCGTGAGAACCGAGAATATGACGGGAGTGCTGACGCGGCGCGTGCCGCGGATGGCGGCCGCCAGCCCCCGGTGTCCCCGCTCTCTCTCCGCGAAGATGCTCTCTCCGACCACGATCGCGTCGTCCACGACGATGCCCAGCGCCAGCACGAGCGCCATCAGCGAGAACATGTTGATCGAGATGCCCAGGAAACTCATCACGAGGAACGCGCCCATGAACGAGACGGCCAGGCCCACGGCCACCCACATGGCGAGTCGGATCTCCAGGAAGAGAGCCAGCGCCGCGAAGACGAGCGCGAACCCGATCAGGGCGTTCTCCGTCATGAGGCCGAGACGCCCGCTGACCTCCTCCGAGTCGTCCTTCCACAGTTCCACCGAGACGCCCGCGGGCAGGGCCGGCACGACTTCGTCGTCGAGATACCGCTTCACGGCTTCGGCGATGTCCAGCACCTGCTCGTCGGAGGTCCGGTACACGTCGACCCGGACCGCGGTCTGCCCGTTGTAGCGCACGCTCAGATCGGTGTCGGCGAAACCGTCCCTCACCGTCGCGATCTCGCCGAGCCGCACCGACGTGCCGTCGGGCCGGCCGAGGAGGATGATCTCCTCGAAATCCACCTGCTCGTAGTTCTGCCCCAGCGTGCGAACGAGGATGTCCTCGCCGCTGGTGGACACCCGGCCGGCGGACAGTTCGAGTGAACTCTGCCGCACCGCGAACGCGATGTCGTCCAGAGTCAGACCGAGGGCGCGAAGCCGTCGCAGGGGCACCTCGATCGAGATCTAGTACGGACGGGCGCCGCTGATCTCGGCCAGCGACACCTCCGGGAGGGCGGAGAGTCCCTCCTCTATGCCGTACGCCAGTTCCTTGAGCGTACGCTCCGGCACGTCGCCGTACACGAGAAGACGAATGACGCTCTGCCGACTCGTGATCTCCCGTATCTCGGGCCGTTCGGCGGCGGCCGGAAAGGTCGGGATGCGGTCGACCTCGGCCTTCACTTCGTTGAGGGCGCGGTTGACGTCCGTTCCCGAGGTGAACTCCGCGATCACCGACGCGAGCCCCTCGGAGGCGGTGGCTTCCACCCGGCTCAGGCCGTCCACCGCCCGGATCTGCTCCTCGATCCGGCGGACGATGGACTCCTCGACCTCCTCGGGAACCGCGCCGGGATAGGGGACGACGATCTGGACGCGGTCCAGGGAAAAATCGGGCAGGACTTCCTGGACCAGGTTCCGGGCCGAGGCCAGGCCGGCGAGGACGAGAAACAGCATGACCACGTTTGCGGCGATGCCGTTCTTCGCCATGAAGCCGATGGGGCCCCGGATGCCGCTTCGGTCGAAGTGACCGTCGTCACTCACACGGCGCTCTTCCGTGATGTGTCCCACCTCCCCTCAGCCGACGCTCGAGGCCTGACGATCGACGCTCGCAGGGCTTACGATCGACGCTCGCAGGGCTGACGATCGACGCTCGCAGGCCTAACGGTTTACGCGGCGCGCGACCGATTCGCCAGAGCGCGGGGTGAACGGATCCCGGGCGTCATGTCCCCGAAACTTTTGCCATCCGTTGTCCGAACGTATTCTCTTCGGTTGGAATGGGGAGAGATCTGGGTTGAAATGAGGAGATGAGATCAACTCGCGGATGACGATTCCATCCAGCTACGCTGCCGGGTACGAGGCCGCGCGGGCCATCGATTCCCGGCTTGCGGACGATTACATTCGTCATACCACGCTCGGCGATCCCCTTGCCGACCGGGTCGTCGAGGATCTTGCGGCGACCCACGCCCCCGGCGAGGTACACGCGCTCATAGCTTCCGCCCTGCGGGATCCGTTCGAGTTGCCCGATGGCCTCCCCGACTCCCTGAGGGAACTGGTGGCGGAGGTATCCGTCATTCCGGACTGGTACGATCCGGAACTGGCGCAGGCGGCCACGCGCGGCTTCATCCGCAATTCCAACATCATACCGGCGGCCCTGGCCGGAGCCGCGATCGTGGAGGGCTTTTCGACGCTGATCAGCAAGTCCTTCAGGATTCGGGGCCGCATCACGCAGAACGGGGTACGCCGCCTTCGCCAGAACCTTCTGCACCTCGCCGACCAATATCTCCCCGGCGGGATGGAGCCGGGCGGGGACGGCTGGAGACTGACGCTTCGCATCCGACTCGTGCACGCACAGTCCAGAATGTTGCTCAAGGCTTCCGACGAGTGGGACTCGGCGGCTCACGGCATTCCCCTCAGTGCGGCCCACATCATGCTCGCCTCCACGACCTTCTCGATCTCCACCGTCCAGCCCTCGTCGTGCCGCGTCGTCTCGACGCGGATGGGGCCTTCCCACGCCTGGTTCTCGGAGCGGCTGTCGTCGAAGAGCTGGACGTCCTTGAGCGCCCCGCCGGGATTCACGAGGAACATGAACCCGTTGCGGCGGTCGAGGTACGTATCGAGCGCCACGCCGAAGACGTCCGATGACCCGCTGTTGAAGTCCTGCTTCAGGCTGGAGATGAAGTAGCGCTCGGGCTCCGAATCGTGGCAGATCGCGCCGATGTAGAGGGCCCGGTCGTCGTACACGAAGTAGACGACGGTGTTCTCGGTGGCGGGCGCCCCGGTGTCGGGACGGGACTGGACGAACCCGGTCAGGGGCTGAGCCTGCTGCCAGACGGGCTCGTCGAGGCGGCCGTCCACGGTGGGCGGCGCATCCGTGCGCAGGGCCGCGGCCGTCGGGCGCGGCGCGGACTCGACCGCGATCCGGGCCGGCGCCTCCCGAGCCGGCTCCTGTGCCAGGGCCCCCGCCGGCGCCGGCGCCGGCGACCCGAGCAGGAGGATGAGCTGAACGACGCAAAGGCCGCTTCGGGCCGCAAGACGGGGCGTGGCGGGACCGCTCACCCGCGAACCGCTCAGTTCCAGCTCAGGCCCCGCAGCCGTTCGACGTCGAGATTCCCGCCGCTGAGGACACAGGCGACCTTCGTCCCCTCAGGGGCGTCGATGAGGCCGTGCAGGACGGCGGCGACCGACGCCGCGGCCGCGCCCTCCGTCACGAGCTTCGCCCGCGTCATCAGCCACAGCATGGCGTCGAAGATGTCCTCGTCCGGAAGCGTGACGACGCGCTCCACGAAGCGGCTCACCACGGACGCCGTGTTGTCGCCGACGCGCATCACCTTCAGCCCGTCGATCACGCAGTCCACCGTCTCCAGCGTGACCATCTCGCCGGACTCGACGGTGCGCTTCATCGCCGGCGCCCCCGATGATTCCACGCCGATCACGCGGATATCGGGGTTCGCGCCCTTCAGCGCCATCGAATTGCCGGAAATGAGACCGCCCCCGCCGATGGGGATGACGACGACCTCGACCTCCGGCCAGTCCTCGAGAATCTCCAGGCCGAGCGTGCCCTGGCCCGCGATCAGCCGCGGGTTGTCGAACGGGTGCACGTACGTGAGTCCGCGCTCCTCGACGAGTTCCAGCGCCCGCTCGTTCGCCTCGTCCCAGATCGATCCGTGCAGCACGACCTCCGCGCCGTATCCCTCCGTGGCCGCGACCTTGGCCGGGGTCGCGTTCTCCGCCATCACGACGACGGCGGGAATCCCGTACAAGCGGGCCGCCAGCGCGACGCCCTGCGCGTGGTTCCCCGCGGAGGAGCAGATGATGCCCCGCGCCTTCTCCTCCTCGCTCATGTGGGCCATCACGTTCAGCGGCCCCCGCACCTTGTACGAACCCCCGCGCTGGAAGAGTTCGGCCTTGAGCCGGATGTCGAACCCTGAGGCCTCGCTCAGCGAGCGCGACGTGAGGAGAGGGGTGTGGTAGACGTGCGGCGCGACGTGCTCCCGCGCGCGCTCGAAGTCCTCGAGGGTCAGCGTGAGTCCGGGGATCTCGACGTGTGGCGTCACTCGGGCCGTCTCTCTCGGGTGGGCGTGGGCTGGCGACCGGGTCTTCGTCCGGATCCGCCTCCGGGTCCGCCGGAGCGTGGTCGATAATCCCCGAAACGGAGTGGACACGCAACGGGCTGTGTTGGCCTCCCGGCTTGTCCCATGATCAGATTGTCTTGCAAATTTGCATTTCAAATGCAAATATGCAGCATGAGAGGAACGCGATGCCATACCTGAAGCGAGCTCTGGAACCCGTCCTCAAGCAGGCTGCCACGCAGTTCCCCGCCGTGGTACTCACGGGGCCGAGGCAGGCGGGGAAGACGACGCTGCTCAAGCATCTGTTCGGGCGGGAGTACTCATACGTCTCGCTCGAGCTTCCCGATATGCGTGCCGTCGCCTTCGAGGATCCGCGCTCGTTTCTGGATCGTTTCTCTCCACCCGTGATCTTCGATGAGATTCAGTACGCGCCGGAACTGCTGCCGTATCTCAAGGAGATGATCGACGAGGCTCGCGATGAGGCCGGGCAGTTCATCCTGACCGGATCCCAGAACCTCCTGCTGATCGAAAGGGTCACGGAATCGCTGGCGGGGCGCGCCGCGATTCTTCGCCTGCTCCCGATGTCGCGAAGGGAGGCCTTCGGTATCCCGGAAGCGCCTCTCGCCTGGGAAGCGGAGGAGGGGACCGGCGTCCAGCGGACCCTCTCTCAGAAGGATCTGTGGCGGGAGTTTCTGCGGGGCGGATATCCGGAGTTGGTGGCAAATCCCGGGCGGAACATCCAGCTCTGGCACGCGAGCTATACGCAGACGTATCTGGAGCGAGACGTGCGAAGCCTGCGGCAGGTCGGCGACCTCACGCAGTTCCAGAACTTCCTCCGGGCCCTGGCCGCACGGAGCGGACAACTCCTGAATCTGAGCGACCTGGCGCGCGACCTGGGCGTGGCCGTGAACACCGCCAAGGCGTGGCTGTCGGTCCTGGAGGCGACCCACCAGGTCTTCGTTGTACGGCCCTATTTCGCCAACATCGGCAAGCGGTTGGTCAAGGCTCCGAAGGTCTACTTCGCGGATACCGGCACACTCTGCCACCTGACCGGCCTGAGGGATCCGGAACACGCGGCCGGGGGCCCGATGGCGGGATTTCTGATGGAGACGGCCGTTGTGGGTGAGATCATCAAGACGCTCACCAACCGGGGGTTGAGTCCCCAGGTGTATTTCTGGCGCACGGCCTCGGGCGCCGAGGTCGACTTTCTGGTCGAGGCCGGGACGAAGCTCATTCCCGTCGAGGTAAAGAAGAGTGCGACGCCTCGTCCGGCGATGGCCGTCTCGCTGCGCACGCTCCAGCGGGACCTGGAGGGCCGGGTGGGCCCGGCGTACCTGATCCACGCCGGCGATGGCCGCCTTCCACTCGGCGCGGGAGTCACCGCCGCGGGATTCTCCGAACTCTAGCCACGGGCTGTCAGCCGGCGTCGAGGCCGGCGCCGCCGACCTTGCGGCGTGAGGCGTTTGTCGGCGACACTCAAGCCTCCTCCCCGCACGGACAGCCAGCCGAGGATCCGCCACTTGAACCGGTCACCGGACACCCCGACACCCGCGCGCGAGCGCTTCGGCACCCGCGCCGGTTTCGTGCTTGCGGCGGTGGGGTCCGCCGTCGGGCTGGGAAACATGTGGCGCTTCCCGTATCAGACGGCGGAGGGCGGCGGCGCGGCCTTCCTCGTGGCCTACGTCTGCATGGCGTTTCTCATCGGCGTGCCGATGATGCTGGCGGAGTTCGCGGTGGGGCGGCGCGCGCGCCGGTCGGCCATCGGCGCCCTGCGCTCGATCGGCGGCAGGCGCTGGGCCGCGGCGGGGCTCCTCTTCCTCGTGACGTCGACCGTCATCATGGCCTACCTGTCCGTCATAACGGGCTGGGCGCTGCGGTACGCGCTCGACGGCCTGACGACCGGATTCCATGCCGACGCCGCGGGGCGCTACGCGTCGGTCGCGTCCGGACCCTCGGCGGTCGTCTTCCACCTGGCGTCGATCGCCGCGACGGTGGGGATCGTGGTATTCGGCGTCCGCAAGGGAATCGAGCGGGCGAGCATGCTCCTCATGCCGCTCCTCTTCCTCCTCCTCATCGGCCTCGCGGTCTGGGCCGCGACGCTGCCGGGCGCCGCGGAAGGATACCGGTTCTACCTCTCTCCATCGCTTGGCGAACTGCTGGATCCCGTCGTACTGCAGGGCGCGGCCGCCCACGCCTTCTATTCTCTGAGCGTGGGGATGGGGATCATGGTCACCTATTCCTCCTATCTCTCGAAGCGCACCAACCTCGGCCGCGAGAGCGCCGTGATCGCGCTCTCGGACTTCTCCGTCGCCTTCGTCGCGGGGCTCGTCGTCTTTCCGATCGTCTTCGGGCTCGGACTCTCCGAGGATGTGGGGGAGAGCACGCTGGGCGTCCTCTTCATCTCGCTCCCGAGCGCGTTCGCGCAGATGGAAGCGCTGGGCCGGGTCGTGGGCACGCTGTTCTTCGTCGCCGTGATCGTGGCGGCGATCACCTCGGCGGTCTCCCTGTTGGAGGTGGCGGCGTCGATCCTCATCGACGAACGGGGCTGGACGCGCCGCCGGGCGACGCTGACTTCGGGTTTCCTGATCGCGGCGATCGGGATCGCGCCGGCGCTCTCCCTCGGCGCACTGGGAATCATGGATCAGGTGGCGGCGGAACTCCTCACGGTGCTCGGCGTACTCGCCATCGCGGTGCTCGTGGGTTGGGTGATGAAGCACCCGGAGGAGGAACTCCGGATCGGGGCCTCGCCACGGTTCGCGCGGCTGATCCCGACGGCGCGCTTCCTGATTCGCTACGTGGCGCCGCCTCTGCTGGCGTACGTGAGCTGGATCGCGCTGCGGCAGACGATCCGCGTGATCGCGGGCTAGACCGGACCCCGGAGCGAGACGTGCCGAACCTGGATCGACTCAGAGACGAACTCGCGCGCATCGACCGCGAGTTGCTCGAACTCGTAGCGCGGCGGCAGGAGGTCTCCGCGAGGGTCGGGGAGCGAAAGCGCGCCTCGCAGACACCCCCGCGCGACTACCGGCAGGAAAAGGTCGTCATCGAGCGGGCCCGCGCCGCGGCGAGCGACCTCGGCCTCTCGCCGCGGCTGGCCGAGGACCTCGTCCTTTCGCTCATCCGTTCGTCGCTCACCGTTCAGGAACGGGGCAGCGTGGCGGCGGCAGCGAGAGGAGGCGGGAAACGCGCTCTCGTCATCGGCGGTTCCGGGAAGATGGGCGGGTGGTTCGTCCGCTTCCTCTCCTCCCAGGGGTTCGAGGTGGAGAACGCCGACCCGAACGGGGGGGATCACGAGGACTGGACGACGACGTCGCTGGACCACGACCTGATCGTCGTGGCGACGCCGATGGTCATCGCCAACGAGATCCTCGGACGGCTGGCGGCGATCGGACCGCCGGGCCTCGTGTTCGATATCGGTTCGCTCAAGAGTCCGGTGCGCTCCGGTCTGCTGGCGCTGGCGGAGGCCGGGGTCCGCGTGACATCCGTCCACCCCATGTTCGGTCCCGACACAGAACTCCTCTCGGGAGAACACGTGATCTTCGTGGACGTGGGTTGTGCCGACGCGACGGAAGGCGCGGAAGCGCTCTTCGCCTCGACGATGGCGACGCGAGTGCGCATGGACCTGGAGAGCCACGACCGGGTGATGGGGTTTGTGCTGGGGCTCTCGCACGCCCTCAACATCGCCTTCTTCACGGCGCTGGCTCGCTCCGGCGAAACGACGCCGCGCCTCGCGGACGTGTCGAGCACGACGTTCGAGGCGCAGCTGGACGTGGCGCGGGCGCTGGCCGGCGAGAACCCGCACATGTACTTCGAGATCCAGTCCCTGAACGAGTACGGGGACGTCGCGCTGAAGGAACTCGTGGCGGCGGCGGAAAGGGTCCGCGACGCGGTCGAAGCGGGAGACGAGGACGCCTTCGTCGCCCTGATGTCCGCCGGCCGCGACTACCTGGAGTCCCGCGGCTCCCCGGAGTAGCGCGGGCGGCGGGCCCGGCGCGGTTCGACTGGCGTTCGGACGTTGATAATCCCTATCTTGCACAGGCTGGATGCGGGGAGGGGTCATTGCGTCCAAACGCCGAGCGGGGGCGCGGTGTTTGCCCGGTTGCATTCGGGCGACAGCCGGTGAGGTCCACATGAAGAAGTTCGTGATCGCGGCTCTGGGAACGGCGGCGCTGTATCTCGCCGTCACGGGCAAGGATGCGCCGCTCGGCGCACCCTCTCACGCCCTTGCGGTCGCGCCGGCCCCGGACACCCTCGCGAACTCGGTCATCCAGACGGTGTGCACGCGCTGCCACAACGACTCGCGCAGGGCGGGCAACCGCTCCTTCCTCGAGTTCGACGCCGCGGAACCGCAGGCCGACCCGGAGGCCGCCGAACAGATGATCCGCAGGCTCCGGGCCGGCATGATGCCGCCTCCCGGCGTGAGGCGTCCGGACGAGGCGACGCTGACGGCCGTGGTCGAGGAACTCGAGACGCGCATGGATGCCGTCGCGCGCGAGAACCCGAACCCGGGGACGCGGACCTTCCAGCGCCTCAACCGCGCTGAGTACCGGCGCGCGGTCCAGGACCTGCTCGACCTCGACGTCGACATGGAGGCGTTCCTCCCGACCGAGACGATCAGCGACAACTTCGACAACATCGCCGACGTCCAGATGATGTCCGCGACGCTGATGGAGGGCTATCTGCGGGCGGCGAGCGAGATCAGCCGCATGGCGATCGGCGACCCGGACGCGGGCCCGCGCCAGGTCACCTACAAGGTGCCGAAGACGGCGTCGCAGGCGGTCCGGGCCGAAGGCGCGCCCTTCGGGACGCGGGGCGGGATCTCCGTCATTCACGTCTTCCCGGCCGACGGGGAGTACGTGTTCAAGATGGACATGCACCCGGGCCCGACAGGGTTCCTGTACGGGATGACCGCGCCGGATGAGAAGATCGAGGTGTCGATCGACGGCGCGCGCGTGGCGCTGCTCGAGATCGACCCGTTCATGTCGGAGTCCGATCCGCAGGGGATGGTGATCGAGACCGAGCCGATCCACGTGCGTGCGGGTCCGCAGCGGGTCACGGCGGCCTTCCTCCTCAACGCGGAGGGACCGGACAACGACCTCATCAAGCCGATCGACTACAAGCTCGCCGACTCGAACATCGGCAGCGCCTACGGCGTGACGACGCTCCCGCACCTGCGCGACTTCCTCGTCACCGGGCCGTTCGCGGTCACAGGCATCTCGGAGACGCCGAGCCGCAAGAGGATCTTCTCGTGCCGGCCCACGGCGCCCGACGAGGAGCGGCCCTGCGCGCGGCAGATCATCAGGACGCTGGCGGCCACGGCCTATCGCCGGCCGCTGGAGACGGATGATGTCGAAGACCTCATGGTGTTCTTCGACCTCGGCAGCGAGGAGGGCGGTTTCGAGTTCGGCATCCGCACCGCGCTCCAGGCGATCCTCGCGAGCCCGCACTTCGTCTTCCGTCTCGAGGAGATGCCGGCGGACGTGGCGCCCGGGGACATCTACCGCTTGAGCGACATCGACCTCGCCACCCGGCTCTCGTACTTCCTGTGGGGCACGCACCCGGACGGCGAACTCGTGGAGCTGGCCGACGCGGGCCGCCTGTCGGATCCGGCGGTGCTGGAGGCCCAGGCGCGACGCATGCTCGAAGACCCGCGGTCGGAGGCCATGGCGACGCGCTTCGCCTACCAGTGGTTCCGCCTGCAGGATCTGGAGAAGATCCACCCCGACGCGCTGCTCTACCCGTACTGGGATCACCGGCTCGTAGAGGCGATGCTGCAGGAGACGCAGCTCTTCTTCGAGCATCTCCTGCGTTCGGACGCTTCATTCTTCGAACTGCTCACCGCGGACTACACGTTCGTGAACGAGCGTCTCGCGCGGCACTACGGGATTCCGGACGTGACCGGGGAGGAGTTCCGCAGGGTCGAAATTCCCGACGAGGCACGCCGCGGACTGCTGGGTCACGGGAGCATCCTCACGCTGACCTCGCACGCGGACCGCACCTCGCCGGTCCTGCGCGGGAAGTGGGTGATGGAGGTTCTGCTCGGGACTCCGCCCCCGCCGCCTCCGCCGGACGTGCCCGACCTCGAGGCGACGGACGAGGCGGAGGACGGGCGCTTCCTGACCGTGCGCGAGCGGCTCGAGATGCACCGCTCGAACCCGGCCTGCCGGTCGTGTCACCGGGTGATCGACCCGATCGGCCTCGCGCTGGAGAACTTCGACGTCACCGGCGCATGGCGGATCAAGGACCAGGGCCGGACGGTGGACACGTCGGGCGAACTCTACGACGGGACCCCGATCCTGAGCGCCTCGGATCTGAGGGCGGCGCTTCTCGAGCGGGAAGACTCGATGGTCCGGACCTTCATCGAGAATCTCATGGCCTACGCCCTGGGCCGCCGGATCGAATACTACGACATGCCCACGGTGCGGGAGATCGCGCGCGTGGCGGAGGCCGATGACTATCGGATGACATCGTTCATCATGGAGGTCGTGAAGAGCGCGCCCTTCCAGATGAGCGCCGTCGAGATGTTGGCGGAAGAAGATATCGACGCAGGCGGCGAGCACTGAGGGGGCCGCCCGGCGGAACAGATCAGGAGGAGTGAGCATGGAACTCATCACAGGTAAGCACATCTCCCGCCGCATGGCCCTGAAGGGCGTGGGAGCGACGGTGGCGCTGCCGTTCCTCGATGCGATGCTGCCGGCCGGCCGGCTGTGGGCCTCCACGAAGTCGCTCACGGACGTGAAGCGGTTCGTGGCCATCGAGATGGTGCACGGCGCCGCCGGCTGCAACGAGTGGGGCGCGTCGCAGTTCATGTGGTCGCCCGAGAAGGTGGGGCGCGACTTCGACCTCTCGCCGAGCAGCCTGAGCCCGCTCGAGCCGTGGCGCGACTACCTGACGATCATCTCGAACACCGATGTCGAGAACGCGGAGGCGAAGGCGCCGAAGGAAATCGGCGGCGACCACTTCCGCTCCAGCGCCACCTTCCTCACGCAGGCGCACGCGAAGCAGACCGAGGGCTCCGACGTATTCGTCGGGACCTCGATGGACCAGTACTACGCGCAGCGCTTCGGGCAGGACACGCCGATCCCCTCCATGCAGCTCTGCATCGAGAACGTGGACCAGGCCGGCGGGTGCGCGTACGGCTACGCCTGCGTGTACACCGACACGATCAGCTGGGCCTCGCCGACGGAGCCGCTGCCCATGATCCGCGATCCGCGGGCCGCGTTCGACCAGTTGTTCGGGGCCGGCGGGACATCGGAGGACCGGGCCCGGCGCCGGCGCACCGACCGCAGCATTCTCGACTGGATCATGGGCGAGGTCGCCGGCCTGAAGCGCGACCTCGGGGCCACGGACCAGCGGCGGCTGGACCAGTACCTCGACAACATCCGCGAGATCGAGCGCCGCATCGAGCGCATCGAGGCGTACAACACGAGCGGGGAGACGCGCGAGATCCCCGAGGCGCCGCCAGGCGTGCCGGATGACTTCGCCGAGCATGTGCACCTCATGTTCGACCTGCAGGCGCTGGCCTTCCAGTCGGACCTCACGCGGGTGTTCTCGTTCAAGCTGGGCCGCGACGGCTCGGGCCGCGTGTATCCCGGCAGCGGGGTGGACGCCGGCTTCCATCCGGCCTCGCACCACGGCGGCCGCGAAGAGCGCGTGCGGGACTACGAGCAGATCAACCGCTACCACGTGAGCATGGTGCCGTACCTGCTCGAGAAGCTGGCCAGCATCGAGGAGCCGGACGGAAACCTGCTCGACAAGAGCATGATCCTGTACGGCTCGCCGATGGGCGACTCGAACCTGCACAACCACAAGCGCTGCCCGCTGTTCGTGGTCGGGAAGGCCGGCGGCGAACTCGAAGGCAACATGCACATCAAGGCGCCGGACGGGACGCCGATGGCGAACGTGATGCTGAGCCTGATGCACAAGCTCGGTCTGGAGGACATGGAGAGCTTCGGCGACAGCACCGGCGATTTCTCGTTCTCGGCGGTCGCGCAGGACTGAGCCGGCAGGTCGGTCAGAGGGTCGGAGGCAGATCGATGTTGAAGAGAATCGGCAAGGCCGGCCTTCGGGCCGGGATCCTCGTTGCGCTTTGCGCGACCACGCTGTGGGCGGCCACCGCGATGGATGCCCCCGTCGCGGAGGCAGCCGCGCGAGGGGACATCGAGTCCGTTCGGACGCTCCTCCGCGACGGAGCGGATGTGAACGCGGCCCAGGGCGACGGGATGACCGCGCTGCACTGGGCGGCCCTGCGGGGCGACGCGGAGATGGTGTCGGTGCTCGTCTACGCCGGGGCCAACGTCACGTCGACCACGCGTTTGGGCGCCTACACGCCACTCCACCTCGCGAGCAGGGACGGCCGGGCCGGGGCGGTCACCCTCCTGCTCGAAGCCGGAAGCGACGCCAACGCAGCGACAACGACCGGCGCCACAGCGCTCCACCTTGCGGCGGCGGGCGGGGACGTCCCGACCCTCACCAGCCTGCTCGAGGCCGGGGCCGAGGTCGGCGCGCAGGAGCAGGCCAACGGTCAGACGCCGCTCCACTTTGCGGCCGCCGCCGGCCGTCTCGAGGCTGTGCAAACCCTGATCGCGCACGGCGCGGACGTGTCGGTTGCGTCCCGCGTCCTGGACTTCGTCGAGAAGGCGCGCACCGACAGCGAGGCCCGGGGCCGTCGCCGGGAGGTTCTGACCGCGATTCGAAAGGCCGAAGCCGAAGCTCGCGGCGAGACCGTGGTGGCCGGGATCACCCGTACAGATACGCCGTCCGGGCAGGAGCCGACCCGGCGCGAAGCCGCCGACCGGGCGGATCGGGACCAGACGGGCACGGCCCCCGCGACGGGTCAGGGTGCGGGCGCCAATCCCGGCCAGGAGACTCCGCCGCCGGAGTCCGAGGCCGCGCAGGGCGAGGATCCTCCCGAGCCCGCCGAGGAACCCGAGGAGGCTGAGGAAGCTGAGGAAGCCGCGGGCGAAGAAGAGTCCCCCGAAGCAGAAGCAGAGGAGATTCCCGAAGAGCCGGCGGAGGAAGAGGAGGCTGCCGAGGAACCGGCAGAGAAGCCGGAAGAGGAGACGACGCCTGCGCCGCGGCCGCTGAGCTACTCGGACATCGTCGGCAAGCAGGGCGGCATGACCGCGCTCCACTACGCGGTTCGCGAAGGCCACTTCGAGACCGTCAAGGCCCTCCTCGCGGCGGGCGCGGACATCGACGGACGGACGGGGGGCGACGAGAGCACGCCGCTCGTCGTCGCCACCGTGAACGGGCACTACGACCTCGCCGGCTGGCTGCTGGAGCAGGGGGCGGACCCGAACCTGGCCAGCGAAGACGGCGTGGCTCCGCTCTACGCGACGATCGCCAACCGCTGGGCGCCCAAGGCGCTGTACCCGCAGCCCACCGCGTTCCGGCAGCAGGAACTCGATTACATGGAGCTGATGGAGATGCTCCTCGCCGCCGGGGCGGATCCGAACGCGCGCGTGAACACGCACATCTGGTATTCGGCCTACAACTTCGACCTGCTCGGCGTGAACTTCAGCGGCGCGTCGCCCTTCTGGCGCGCCGCGAAGGCGCTCGACATCCCCGCGATGAGAATGCTCGTGGCGGCCGGGGCCGACCCGCATATGCCGACGAAGAAGGCTCCCGAGCGCCGTCGCCGGTCCTCCGACGATGACGACGAGGAAGAAGATCCGAGTGGACTGCCGCCGGTCGAGGTCGGGGGGCCGGGCATCCCGCCGCTCGTCGCAGCCGCGGGATACGGCTACGGGCGCTCACGCACGGGCAACCAGCACCGGCATCGGCCCGATGAGTGGATGGCCACGGCCAGATACCTCGTCGACGAGCTGGGCGCGGACGTCAATGGCCGCGACTCGGATGGCTTCGGCGCGCTCCACTACGCCGCGGCGCGCGGCGACAACGAGCTGATCGAGTACCTCGTCGGCAAGGGCGCCGACCCGCTGATCGTGGCCCGCAGCGGCCAGACGACGGTCGACATGGCGAACGGACCCATCCAGCGCGTGCAGCCGTTCTTCGAGACGATCGCCCTCCTCGAGGGCATGGGCGCGAAGAACAACCACAACTGCCTCAGCTGCTAAGCCGCCCGCTCCCGAGGGGTTTCCCGGGTTCAATCCCGTCTTCCTCGCACCAGGCGAGATATTCATCAATAGAGCGGTGAAACTCCTGGCGTAGCTGCTTCGTGTCCGTCGCCTCAAACGTCGCGATCGGATACGGACCGCTGTTGACGACCCGCCCGTGGAGGACGTTGCTCGAGTCGTCGGACCCCACGGCAGCCAGGTATCCTTTGTATTCGATGACGCTCAAGATTGACGGCTCGCTGGGAAAACGTAGTCGGAATGGATGCGAAGTTCCTCGGCCCCCGGATTCGAAAGACTGTCCAGATAGACTTGTAGCCCCTCCCGTCGTGCCAGCTTGAGGGCGGGCACCATGTCCGCGTCGGCAGTGACGACTACGACATGACCGACGAGGCGCTTGAATGCGAGGGAGGCGATATCGAGGCCGATGCGCATGTCAACGCCTTTCTGCTTCAAGTTTGGACGAATGTTCATCAGCTGTAAGGGGTCGCGGTTTGCCTTCCATCAAGGACCTGGCCACGCTCCTTTTGATTCGCCAACCCTGAGCAACCACATCCCCTCTGCGTACAGCAACGTACGGTTCCCGTTCCAGGTCTCGGTGCAGTTGCTTGGTCTTGCCACCCACACTTGGGTCAGCGAGTAGCGTGTCGATCTTGTTCATGGGGTTGATTCTCTTCCCGGAAGGCGGATCGGCGGTGTAGTAGAAGACCCGGTAGAGCGGGGCCGAGATTCCCCGGGAAGCAAGGTGGTCGACGATATCGCGCACATGACCGATAACGTCTCGCGCCTCGGCCGGCTCATCCCGACGTGACTCGATGTCGCGTCGGAGGAACTCTCCGTCGATCAGGATGGCCAGGCGGGTTGTCATGCGGGATCCAAGATTCGTTGCAGCACGATCGAAGAAATCCGACAGAAAAAAATGGCCCCCGCGTCCGTTAGGTAGCCAAACCAGGGTAAGGGCTTGGCCCGGTACGCGGGGGCCTCTCGGAGCCTTGCTACCACCAGATTACCAACCTTGGGCCTGTAGGCGCAAGCTGCTCGACGCCTCCCGCCAGCCGTTTCTTTTGGGGGCTGCGGGTAGGGTGGAGCGATGTTCCGAAGTCCAAATGGAACGAGCCTTTAGCTTAAGTTGGAACCCGCTGGGAGACGGAGATGGGGTAGCCGTCTGGGTCCCGGAGGGTGAACTCGATGGAGCGGGCGTTCGGGTTCAGGTGCGGCTCGTCGAGACAGTCGGCGCCCATGGCGCGGGCGCGCTCGAAGACGGCCTGCGCATCCTCGGTGTAGAAGTAGAGAAGGAGGCCTCGGCCGGGCGTCCCCTCCTCCGGATCCGTCATCCCCGGGTGGGCCTTGAACTCGCGGTGGTGCAGCATGAGTTCGACGCTTCCGTCCGGCGCGAGGAGTCGCTCGAAGTGATGGCCGCCGCGCCCGCTCACGAAGCCGAAGAGTTCGACATACCAGGCTGAACTCGCCGCCACGTCGCGGACGACCAGCATCGTATGTGGACGCCCCATGATGGCAAGCTTGGCGTCGAACCGGGGTCGGTGGCATTCGAGTCTGGTACTGTCGTATGTCCGGCCTCTTGATGCGGCGCTCGGTGGCCGCGGGCCTGTATGGTGTTCGTGAGATCGGATCCAAATCGGCGTCGCGGGCTCTCTGGCCCTGATGCTGGTACTGGTTTTTCCGACCCCGTCGTTCCGACCGTTTGCCCTTACCCGTTCCTGCGTCCTGCTCGCATCTCCCGACAACTGCTCTGATCGTGTTTCTCTCCTTTCGCCGCCGAGTCAGGCGGCAGCGCGAAGTTGGTAGGTTTCCTTTTTCGTGCTCAGCGCCCAGACGATGCGTGCCGTTCTGTTGGCGAGCGCCACGGCGACCAGCATCTTCGGCTTGCGCGCCAACATTCCGGCCAGCCACGGGTCCGGTACCGCGCCGCGTCGGCTCGCCTGTCGGATAACCGCCGTGGCTCCGATGATCAGCAGCCTCCTCAGGTCGCGCTGCCCCATCTTCGATATCCTGCCCAGCCTCGGCTTGCCTCCGGTCGTGTGTTGGCGCGGCACGAGACCGAGCCAGGCCGAGAAGTCGCGGCCGCGCCGGAAGCTCTCCATCGGGGGCGCGAAGGCCTGAATGGCCAGAGCGGTGACCGGCCCGATTCCCGGGATCGTCATCAACCGCGCCGTCTCTTCGTCCTTCCGCGCGCAAGCCCCGAGCTTCTTGTCCAGCCCACCGATCTTCTCATCAAGTTCTTCGATCTGCCCGAGCAGCAGACGGCCCAGCTCAACGACCTCCTCCGGCAGGACACGGTCCCCATCTTCCAGCACCCCGGCCAAGCGCCCGAGCCGAGCCCTGCCCTGCGGAGCCACGACACCGAACTCGGCCAGATGACCCCGAAGCGCGTTGATGATCTGGGTGCGCTGGCGCACCAGAAGGTCACGGGTGTGAAAGAGCATCGCCTGCCCCTGCTGCGCTTCGGTCTTGACCGCGACGAAGTGCATGGTCGGCCGCTCGGCCGCTTCCGTGATCGCCTCCGCGTCCGCCGCGTCGTTCTTTTGCCGCTTGACGAACGGCTTCACGTAGATCGGCGGAACCAGCCGCACCTCGTGACCGAGTGCCTCGATCTCCCGCCCCCAGTGGTGGGCGCTGCCGCAAGCCTCCATCGCCACCGTACACGGCGGTTGCGAGGCGAGAAAACTCAGCACCTTTCCCCGGCTCAGTTTCCTGCGGTATGCGACCGACCCGTCCGGCCGCGCCCCGTGCACCTGAAAGCTGCGCTTTGCAAGATCGATCCCGATGACGCTAACCTTCTCCATTGGATGCCTCCTCCCTCAGATGGTCGATTGATCGCTCAGTACCATCTTTGGCACATCGCGATGCCTTCGGGAGGGGGCGTCCACTCCATCGGCGTGAGGCCCGCACCCGTCGCGGACACGATCGGTTCCCGGCTGCCGGCCGTCGACTAGTGGTTCGAGTTGTTCGTCTGCGCCTGGGCGGCGCGGCGGGCCTCCTCGCGGGCGGCGACGAGCGCCTCGAACTCCGCGGGGTCCAGGTACGTCACATCGACCCACAGGTGCGCCATCTCGTCGACAGTCCGGTCCCCGTAGTCGACCCACTGTTCATGGTCGGGGTTGTTCGGGTTCTCCGGCGTATTGTCGTGCCAGGCGGTGATGACGAGCGTCGTGCCTGCGGGGAGGAGCGGGGCGGCGTCCTCCTCGTAGATGTAGTTGATGTGCCAGTTCCACTGGAAGTTGTCGACCTGGTTGATCAACTCCTTGCGGCCATCCGGATAGATCGCCTCGAGCGACATCGCCTTGCCGCGCATGTGCATGTGCGGCTGGAAGTTCTCCAGGCGCGCGGGCCAGCGCAGCGTGTGGAAATCCTGTGTGACCGCGACCTCGCCCGGCGGAATGTCGAGACCCGTCCGGCCGGTGGCGTTGTAGAACATGAGCCGGGTGCGGTTCCGGGGTTCCTCGCCCTTCGGATAGAACCACACGCCGAGTTCGACGTAGCTGTCCTCGATCCGCTTGCCCATCGCGTGGAGGTGGACCTCCCAGCGGATCTCGGAGCCGGGGAGCATGACCTTGCCCGCGCCCTCGGGGAAAATCTCGCCCTCCTTGCCCACGGCCCACTCCATGAAGAGGCCCGGGCCGCCCATCGCGCCCCCGCGCGTGCTCGCCTCGACGATCCCGGCGCTCATGGGGCTCTCCTCCTCGTCCTGCTGGAGGAAGGCGAGAACGTGGTGGGTGATCGTGCGCGCGTCGTTGCCGGCCGGCTTGATCTCGATCGCCTTCACCCAGCGCGGCTCGGTGAGGCCGGTCGGCGTGGTCGGCCGCCACCACTTGTCCATCGTCTCGGCTTCGAGGGTGTACGGCTCCGACGCGACGATCAGATCCGGCTCCCCGAAGTCGGCCTTGAGGCGCCATTCGTTCGGGTCCGGGAACTCGGCGGGCGGCGGGAGGTCCGCGGGATCGCCCTCCACGCGGCCGCCATCGATCCACGCGACGATCGTCTCGATCTCCTCGCTCGACAGACTGCGATCGTTCCTGAACTCCTGGATCCCGACCGTCGGGTCGAGGTGCCAGGGCGGCATGATGCGGTCCGAGACCTTCTCGCGGATGCCCGACGCCCAGCGGTAGGCGTCCCGGTACGTGAGGAGCGCCATGGGGGCGATCGAGCCCTCCTGGTGACACTCCTGGCAGTTCGCCTGGAGGATCGGCGCCACGTCCCGGTTGAAGGTCACCTCCCCGGGCCCGCTCTCCTGCGCCTGCGCCGGCCCCGTGGCGCCCGGCGCGCCGAGCGCCGCTGCGATTGCGATTGCGGCTCGCGTATGGGAGATCGGAGTCTGTCTCATGGTCGTGCTCCTCCAGCTTGCCTCGGAAGACGTCCCCGAATTGGAAGGCGTCGCCTCACGGGTTGACGATGACCCGAACGAACCCGTTCGTCCAGCAGCATTGGGCGTGCCCCGCGGCGGAGACGCCCGATCCGTCGTTCGCCCGCACGCGCAGGATGTACTCGCCGGGCTCGCTGAAGGTGACCGGCGTGATGGCTTCCGCTCCCCTCGATGGGACGCGGGCGGTCCGCTCGCCGAACGTCACGTCGCCCGGACCCTGGTGCTTGAACCACGTGAGGTTGACCGGCGAGCCGTCGCGGCTCCCGGCGACGAAGTGACTGCGTCCCACGCCGTCGTCCCGAACGTGGACGCTCACGTCGAGCGGTTCTCCGACCCGGGCTGAAAGGGGGCCTCCCCAGGCGCCGGCCGGTCCCGCGCCTTCCTCGCCCGCTCCGAAGCGGAGGACCGGGGGCGTGTTACCGTCGCCGGCTTCTCCCTTGAGCGCGTCGATCTGCCAGTCCCGGTGCACATGGCCGGGGACGCGGAGCGTCTGGCCGCGCATCCTCAGCGTCCAGTAGACCTTCCCCTCGCCGAGATCCGCCGGGACCCGGACGACGAACACCCCGTAGTGGCGACGCGGGGAAAAAGAGGTGGGCTGGGCCCCCTGGTACTCCGCCGGCTCGATCGTGTTGTCCGGCCCCAGGGGGACCTCGATCGTCTCGTCGAAGTTGCGGTTGAAGTAGCCGAACGAGAGCGACAGGGTGCCGTCCGCGTTCGGATACCACCCCTCGTAGGCGGGGGTCACCGTCTGTCCCCGGCCGCTGGGATTACCGAGAGGGATCTGACCGGCGAGCGGCAGCGCCTCGGCAAACAGCGCCGCGATGACCGCAGCGGGCGCCAGGATCCGGGCAGGTCTCACCGGCCCGCTTCCGCCATGCCCGCCTCGATCGAGGCCCGGATCGCCTTCACCGTCTCCTCCACCCGGAACCGGAGCAGCTTCTTGCCGGTGGCGATCGCCTCCTCCTTCGGGGCGATGGAGACGCCGTTGATGCTGGCTCGGCCGGCGGCCACGCGCTCGTCGTAGCGCACCATCGTCGGGTCCTCGACCATCATGATCGCGGTGATGACGAAGTCGTCGTGGATCCCCTCGGGGTCGGTCTCGAAGATGCCGAGTTCCGTGTTCATCCAGTCGTGGACGTCGCGGTAGCGGTAGAACTCGGGGATGAAGTGCGCCTGCGCGTCGTACCAGCGCTCGTTCAGGCGGGCGGCGACCGCCTCCATGCCCGACTGGTTCCCGCCGCTGTCGCCGAAGAGGATGATGTGCTCGAACCCGTGCGCCTTGAGGCTCGAGGCCACGTCATCGAGCACCGCCTCGAAGGTTTCCTGGCGAAGGCTGATCGTCCCGGGATACCGCATGTGCCCGGACGGCTCGTCGATGTCGCCCTCGGGCACGAGCTTGATGATCGGGGCGCAGAGGGCGTTCCCGAGTTCGCGGGCGACCCCCTCGCAGGCGCCCTGCAGGACGTAGTTGTGCTTGCCGGTGGCGAGATACGGGCCGTTCTGCTCGATGCCGCCCGTCGTGATGATCGCGGTGGTCTTCCCGGCCGCCATCGCGTCCCGGACCTCCATCCACGTCATCTCCTCGATCCACACCGTGTCGAACGCCTCGATCGGCCGCTCGGAGACGAGTTCCTCCTGCACCTGGCGCTCACGCTCGGCGGCCATCCGGGCGCGCTCCTCAGGCGTCATGTTCCGCTGCTGCCCGGCCAGGGCCGTAGCGGAGACCGCGAACAGCGCGAGCAGGGGGAGGATCAATCGGGGCTTTCTCATGGGATACCTCGTTCCGGCGAACGTTGGAGAACGACGACAACCTCCAACGCTAGCATCGCGCGACATCCCCGGACCAGTGCGGCTGTGGGCACCCGGATCCCGCGAGCACCCCGGTGCGTCACGTCCAGGCAGCCGCGGCCTACCGGGGCACGAACGCAGGTAGACCGAAACTCACGTACACCAGTTCCGGATCCCGGGCGCTTCCAGCCGCCCTGTCCGCGGCAAGCGCGGCTGCCTGGCGAGCCGGGTCCCCGCGTCGAATGCCGCGAACGCGGCCCGTGGCCCTGTCCATGACGATCGCCATCGGCCGGTTCGTATCGCCGTCGAGCGTGGCCGTGCCCTGGGGGCCGGAGAGCACGATGCTCTCAAGCGACCCTCGCCAGCCGTCCTCGAACGGGATCGTGAAGAGGAAGGTGCCGCCCCCGTGGTCGACCTCGTCGACGGCGAAAGCGAGCGAGAACAGAGGCGCTCCCCACGGACCGAAGCCCTCCACGCGGTAAGGGCCGCCGCGGGACGGGACCACCGCCGGCGCATCCAGCACGAACGCCGGATACAGATGCAGTCCACCGTCCGCATCCACGCTACCCCAAAGCAGCAGCCTGGTCCCTCGCGCCGGACCCGTGGCCGTTGCGTCCATGTCCGCCGCTCCGCTCCGGTAAGTCAGCGCCTTGCCGAAGTGGTAGTCGCTGATCCAGGCGGGGTCGCAGCCGCTCCCCATCACGTCGGGGATCGAACTGGAAATCAGGCTGTCACCCCGAGCGTCGTACCCCGGCACCCCGATCTCGCCCTGGCCGTACGGGTAGTCGGGATCGTCATCGAAAGCGATGCCGCATGGCGTGTGCCGGAGGCTCAGGTTGTGGCCCAGTTCATGCGCCATGACATAGGGTTCCGGCAGGCCGACGCTCGAGAATCCGGGCAACCGGCCGACTCCCCGAACGGCGGATCGTCGCACGGGTTCCATCACCCCGTAGTAGTGCCCCGTCCCCCCCTCCATCGTCCTGACAAGCCCGATCTCCGACAACAGGTCTCTCCACTGGGCCAGAGAGCGGGGATCGTTCGTCGTCACATAGGGTTTGCGTACGGTCACGTTCCACTCCTCCACAGGGAGGACGTGTCGGACGAAGCCGCCCGCGTCCTGGCTGGACGCGAAATCGTCGGCCCAGTCGAGGACGCTGCTGTCCGGTAGCGACTGGTAGAGGACCGGGACGATCGTCACGTCGAGATGAGGCACCTCCCGGACATCCAGCGCCAGGCGCCCGTCCGCGGGGATCCGGACCGTGCTTCCCGCCGCCCGCGGCATAACGCTGTCCGGATCGACCTCGATCACGACCTCGACACCCGGCCTCACGACTTCCGCGGGAATCGTTGCCCCATAGGACTGCGAGAGCTCCTCCGGCCTCGGCGAGAGCGGAAGCCCGCGTCCGGATTCGAGCTCCATCGACACGGTATGCACTTCCGAACCGGCCATGTAGAACGTGGCTCGCGCTCCCGGCTGGTGGGAATTCGCCCGGTCGGCGGTCGCAAACACCCGGAGCAACGCCGGGCGTCCGGCGATCAGCGGGACGTCACCGTCCAGGCTCTGTGCGGCCTGGGTCAAATGCACGGAGGGGATGTCCAGCAGGAAGGGCGCGGGAGTACAGTTCTCCCCCGGCGTATGCCGGGCGATGGATCCGAGCCACGACTGGAACCAGGTCACCTCCGGGGCGCAGACGCCGCTGTCGTTCCAGCGGAAGTCGGAGAGTGCCGCAAGGTCGACGAGCGAGCCCGGCAGCGTCCCCGTGAACCGGTTGTCCGACAGATCCAGCGTCTCGAGTCTCGTGAGGCGACCCAGTTCGTCCGGGATGTTCCCGGTCAACTCGTTCGTTCCGAGATCCAGAAGCCGCAACGGGTCCAGCTGTCCGATCGCGCCCGGGATCGCACCCGTGAGTCGGTTGCCACCAAGATCGAGTCGGCTCAGTGCGTTCAATTCTCCGAGTTCGGATGGAATCACGCCGGTCAGCCGGTTATGGCTCAGATCGAGGTCACGCAGGGAAAGGAGTGTTCCGATCTCGGTCGAAAGCGACCCTTCGAGCCCGTTGTCCCGGAGATTGAGCGCGATGGGCAGACCTCGCTCGTCCACCGTTACCCCGTGCCACTCCGCGACGGGCTCGTCGGTCAGCCAATTGGTGTTGCGGGTCCATTGATCGCCGCCCGCCCGCTCATACAGCGACGCCAGCGCATCTCTGACACAGGGTCCACCGCCTTGATTGACCGTCAGCCCGGCCAGCCAGTCCTGAAAGGCGCGGTCCGTCGGCGAGCAGAGTCCGGTGTCCCGCCACAGGAATCTGTCGAGCGACAGATTGACGAAACCGGCTGGAATCGGACCGGTGAGCCCCGTGCCTCCGATGGACAGGTTTCTGAGATTCGAGAGCAGCGCGAGTTCGGGCGGAACTGGTCCGGTCAGGTCGTTGTCGTAGATGATGAGGTCTCGGAGGTTGGTGAGGTTCCCCAGTTCGGGCGGGATCGGTCCCGTGAGCTCGTTCCGCGCGAGCCAGAGCTGTTCGAGTGAAGTCAGACTGCCGAGCCACGACGGAATCTGTCCGGTCAGGCGATTGCCCCACACGTCGAGTTCCCGGAGGCCCGTCAGCGCCTGCAGGGCCGACGGAAGCGGCCCCGTGAACTCGTTCCCGAAGAGAGAAAGGTGTACCAGGGTCCCGAGATCACCGAGCCAGACCGGGATCGGTCCCTCGAGCCGGTTCAGGCCGAGATACAGCCGGCTGAGCCGGGGGAGATGGGAAAAGGTGACGGGAATCGCGCCGGTGAGTTCGTTCCGGCTGAGGTCAAGCCAATTGACTTCAGTGAGTTCGCCGAGTTCGGAGGGAATCGAGCCGCTGAGCTTGTTCCCGTCGAGGTGCAACCGCTGAAGACCGGCGAGGTCGCCAAGCTCCGCAGGAATCGGGCCGCTCAGTTCGTTGTCCCCGAGGTCGAGGTACCGGAGGGTCCCCAAGCCTGCCAGTTCCAGCGGGACAGGTCCCCGGAGTTCATTGTCCGCCAGCAGGAGACGTTCGATCTCCGCAAGGTCTCCCAGTCGATCCGGGACGGGTCCGGACAGCTTGTTCCGGGAGAGTTCGAGTCTCCGCAATCCCGTCAAGGCGCCGAGTTCGGGCGGGATCGGACCGGCCAGACCGTTGGCCGTGAGGCGCAGCGCGGTCACCTTGTCGTTCTCGTCCACGGTGACGCCGTGCCATTCCCGGAGCGGACGCTCGGACGTCCAGTTCCGGTTCGTCCTCCAGTTCGTGCCTCCCGCGCCTGCATAGAGAGACTCGAGAATGTCGCGCTCGGACAGGTCGCACTCCTCTCCCGTGCCCTCGTGTGATTCGATCGCGGCGAGCCATGCGCGGAATCTGTCGTCGGCGGGTGCGCAGAGGTTTGTCCCGCTGTAGCTGAACCGGGTCAGAGCCACCGATGTAAGCGCCAGCGGTATCGATCCGGAAAGCTCGTTTCCGTCCACGGCGAGCACCGTCAAGTGCCCCAGCTGGCCCAGATTGGAAGGGAGCCGGCCCGTCAATCCGTTGTTGCTCAGGTCCAGGCCCGTCACGAAGCCGATGGAGTCGGTCGTGACCCCGTACCACTGGCTGATCGAACCCTCCCCCCACCCGTCCCGGTTCGTCCAGTCCGGTCCACCCGTGGCTTCATGGAGAGCGTTCAGGACTTCAACGTCCGCAATGTTGCAGAGTGAGGCCCCGAGACTCCGGATCCTCGCGGCCCAGGGGATCCATTGCGGCGTACCCGGCACGCAGAGGGAGACTCTCACGATCTGCAGACGGGTCAACTCGATGAACGAGGAGGGGAGCGGGCCGGTGAGGTTTCTGCCCCCCAGGATGAGCCATGTGAGATCGCGAAGGTTCCCCAGTTCGGGGGGGATCGGCCCCTGCAATCTGTCCGAAAAGAGGCTCAGCCCGGTGAGCGGGAGCTTGCCGATCTCGGGCGGAATCGGCCCCTCGAGTTCGTTGTCCGCGTCGGCCGCGATGTTCAGGTCGCTGAGCCGCGTGAGTTTGCCCAGTTCGGGCGGGATCGGACCGGTCAGGGGATTGTGCCAGAGCGTCAGGCTTCTCAGTTCCGACAGGTCGCCCAGTGCCGGCGGAAGAGGGCCACTCACGTTGTTGCTCTGCAGGTTCAACTCGATCACCCGACCCTGGTCGTCGGTGCCGACCCCGAACCACTCCCCCAGCGGGGCGGTACTCAGCCAGTTGTCGTTCCTCTTCCAATCGTCGCCGGCGGTGACGCGGTAGAAGGTCGTGAGGACCGCTCGATCGAGGTCCATGACGGAGACCGCCGCCTGGCCCGTTACCGATCCGGCGGTTGCGCGGATCGTCGCGCTGCCGTCCGCGACGGCGCGGACCAGGCCTGTTGCGTCGACGGTGGCAACCGATGTGTCGCTGCTCGCCCAGGTGACAGCCACGCCCGTCATGACCTGCCGGTTCTGGTCCCGCACTTCGGCCCTCAATCGTGCCGTGTCGCCCACCGCCGTGAACTGGACGGAATTCGGACTCACAATCACGCTTGCAGGCCGGGCCGGTTCGGGAGGGGGTGGCGGCTGAGGGCGGGGATCGGGAGTCGGGTCGGTAGCGCCGCCGCCGCACGACAGCACGGCCAGCAGGCCAGCCAGGGTCACGGCGCGCCCCGGGACGCAAACTCGAGGGCTGCGGCGAAGCTGGCCTGAGCGAGCAAGACAAGACTCTCCCGACATTGCACAACTCCTTCTCTCCGGCCCCCGTTCACTAGATGTTCTACTCACTAGATATTCTATTCACTAGATGCTCTATTCGACCGCGTCCGCCTCGTTCCGCGTACACGCTCGTGTGCCGGAGCGGTGCCGGAGCGATCCCGGCGCAAACTGTCCGGCCGTGGTTCCCCGGAGGTCTGGCGGGCGCCACCCTCGATGGGAGAAGATTCGGGTCAGGTTTCTCTCCTTCCGGAGGCACGCATGGTTCGGCGGACTTCTCCTCGCGTTCATTTGCTGGCTTTTCCTTTCCTCGCCGCCTGCGGGGCGCCCGGCGAGACCTCCCCGGAAGCCGCGGTCCAGGCCGCGGTGGCGGGGCCGGCGACGTCCGATCCGTACGCGCACGGGTTCACGGACGACGACTATCCGCGCGTGATCGAGGTTGCTCGGGACGTCTACGCGTACGAGCAGATCCACCCGACGGGGGGTGAGATCATCACGACGGTGAGCCTCATTGTCATCACATCGGAGGGGGTGCTCGTCGCGGACGGGCAGGAGAACCCCGAGGAGACGCAGCGGCTCGTCGACACCGTCGCGGGCATGACGGACCGGCCGATCACGCACGTCGTCGTCGCCTCGGACCACGGGGACCACACTGGCGGCAACTCCGCCTTCCCGGCCGGGGCTCGCTTCCTCGCGCATCCCACCTCCGCGGCGATTCTGGAGGAGAGCGCGGTCAACCCGAACCGGCCCGAGGGCGCGCCGCCGGTCATCGTCCCGACGGAGATCGTGGGCGAGACTACGGTGCTCGAACTCGGCGGACGCGAGATCCATCTCCTGCACCTCGGCCGGGCGCACACGGGCGGCGACCTCGTCGTGTACGTGCCGGAGGGGAAGGTGTTGTTCATGAGCGAGACGTACCTGAAGCACATCTTCCCGGCCATGCGTTCCGCGTATCCCTCGGAGTGGGTCGCAATGCTGGACCGCGCTCTCGAGATGGACGTGAATGTCTACGTGCCCGGACACGGGGTGATGGAGTCGCCGGAGATCCTCGAGGCGGGGCTCGTGTCGTTCCGCGATGCGGTACAGCGGGTCGTGGAGGGGGCGGCGCGATTCCACGGCGATGGGCTGAGCGCCGAGGAAGCGGCGGCGGCGGCGTCGTTCGGCGCCATCGAGGAATGGTCGCTTCGGGACAGCCAGAAGCCGCGGGCGATTCAGCGCGTCTACATGGAACTGAACGGAGAGTTGCCGGGATGAGCACGCGGAACAGCAAAAGCACGGGCCCGGGAATCGGGGGACGGTGGAGTCGGGTGGCCGGCCTCGCCGCGGTCGTGGCCGGCTTCGCGTTCGGCGTCGGAGCGCTCCAGGCGCAGTCGCACGTGACCGTGGACATCGGGGCCCGGGATCCCGCGTTCTCGCCGGACGGGTCGACGATCGCCGTCTCCATCCTGGGGAAGATCTGGACGCTTCCCGCCGAGGGCGGCGCGGCGTGCCAGCTCACGGACGGGGCCTCGTGGGACACACGCCCCGCCTGGTCGCCTGACGGCCGCTTCCTCGCCTACGCCGCGAGAACCCGGGAGGGGGCGGACATCCTCGTGCGCAACATGGCCACGGGGGGCGTCCGCTTCCTGCACCACGTTCCGGGGTCCGTCGGGCACATGCAGTTCCATCCGGACGGAAGCCAGCTCTTCTTCGTGGACGACCGCTCGCAGTACGAGGCGCACGTGTGGCGGATCCCGCTGGCGGGCGGCGAGGCGGAGCAGATCACGCACACCCGGAACTGGCACGAATGGTCGTTCGCCCTCTCGCCGGACGGGAACCGGATCCTCCTCGAGACGGGGCGCTTCGACGGCACGGACCTGTACGAACTCGACCTGGAGGAGATGTCGCTCGAACAGGTCACGGACACGCCGGAGCGGGAGATGGCCGTCGCGTGGAGCGCGGACGGAACGCGCCGCGCGCACGTGATGACGCACAACGGTGCCGATCATATCGTCGTGTCGGTGTCCGGCGAGCGGAAGCTCTTCCTGAGCGCCTTCGACCAGAAGCAGCTCGCGTTCCACCCCTCCGGCGAGTGGCTCCTCGTCCTCGGGGGGCGGCGGCTGCAGCGGCTCGACCTGGAGAGCGGCGAGTTCGCTCCGATCCCCTTCGAGGCCCGATTCGAGGTTGCCGGGGATCCAGCCGACGATCTGCTGATCACGAACGTCCGCCTCTTCGACGGCACGGGCGACGAGGCGGTCGCGGGGGCGGCGGTGCTCGTCCGCGACGGGCGGATCGCCGAGGTGCGGACAGGCGCGGAGGCGAGGGTCCCGGAGATCGCGCCCGGCACGCCGGTCATCGACGGGGGCGGCCGCATGCTGCTCCCGGGGCTGATGGACAACCACTACCACTACTGGCAGCCCCTCGCCGGCGCGGACCTGCTGGCCGCCGGGATCACCGCGATCCGCGATCCCGGCTCGGCGATCCAGGACGCGATGGACTTCAAGGACGCGGTGCGGCTGGGCGTGCTGGCCGGGCCGGACGTGTACACGGCCGGTCCGCTGATCGACGGCCCCGCCGGCTACCACCCGCTGGTCGACGTGAGCATCGACGACCCCGCGGCCGCCCCGGCGCTCGTCCGCGCGCTCAAGGAACAGGGCGTCGACCTGCTGAAGGCGTATTTTCTGCTCGACCCGGACGTGCTCGCTGCCGTCGTGGCCGAGGCGCGCGTCCAGGGGCTGCCGGTCACGGGGCACATCGGCGTCCGCACGAGCTGGCGCCAGGCGATCGAGGCCGGGATCAGCGGGTTCAACCACATCCGGGTGTGGCGCGACTTCCTGCCCCCGGAGATCCAGGTCGACGGCCGGGACATGTCGCTCGACGGCGGACGGAACCCCGTCGGACGCATGCAGGCGGACTGGCGGGAGATCGATCCGGCGAGCCCCCAGGTGGCGTCGCTCCTCGAACTCATGGCGGAGACCGAGACGGGGCTCGACCCCACGCTCTACATCCAGGAGATCGAGGACAGCGACCGCTCGCGCTTCTCGCTCCCGGAGTTCCACGCCGCCCGGCAGGCGTACGAGCGCATGGGCGAGTTCGTGCGCCGTGCCGTCGAGGCCGGGGTCCCGCTGCTTGCGGGCACGGACAACGTGGGGCTGTTCAACGAACTCGAGGCGTACGCGGAGGCCGGCGTGCCGAACGCCGCGATCCTGCGGGCCGCGACGGCGAACGGCGCGCGGTGGCTCGGGAAAGAGGACGACTTCGGGACCGTGGCGCCGGGCCGCCGCGCGCACCTGATCCTCGTGGACGGAGATCCGCTGGCGGACATCGCCGACCTGCGGAATATCGATCTCGTCGTGAAGGACGGTGTGATCGTCTTCGGGGGGCCTCCGGCGGAGCCGCTCGTCCCGTGATCGACCCCCTCGCAGCAGGCGCCATCGAAGCCGTCGCCGTCGAATTCGCTGCCCTCGCGGCGCCGCAGGTGGAGCCGGCGGGCGGGCTCCTGCCGGCGCTCTCCGACAACCCGTTGCTCGCGCTCGGCGCGCTCTTCGGTGCGGGCGTCCTCACGAGCACGAACCCGTGCATCTGGCCGATGATCCCGATCACGTTCTCGGTCATCTCGGGGACGGCGGGCGAGGGTCAGCCGCGAAGGCGCACCATCGGACTGACGCTCACGTACGCGCTGGGACTGGCGCTCCTCTACTCGCTGCTCGGCGTCATCGCCGGGCTCAGCGGCACCGTGCTCGGGTCGATCGGAGCGAGCTTCTGGGCGCTGTTCGCGACCGGGAACCTCCTCCTCTTCTTCTCGCTGTTCATGCTGGACGTCTTCCCGGTCCCGGTGCCGAAGCGGCTCCTGGCGTGGGCGAGCAGCCGCGGCGGCGGGTCCTACCGGGCGGTGTTCCTCCTAGGCGCGACCTCCGGCATCGTGGCTGCGCCGTGCGGGGCGCCCGCCTTCGCCGTGGTCCTCACCTGGGTCGTCGCCGAACAGGCCGGGCTCATGGGGTTCGTCTACCTCTTCACCTTCTCGATCGGCATGACCGCCGTGCTCATCGCCGTCGGCCTGTTCTCGGGGACGCTCGCCGTGCTGCCGAGGTCGGGGACGTGGATGATCTGGATGAAACGGGCCGCAGCCGTCATCATGATCGGGATGGCGCAGTTCTACCTCATCCGGGCGGGATACTTCATGTGAACGCAAAACCGGGACACGTCGCCACGCGCGCGATGTTCGCGGCGCTGGCCGCAATCGCCGGTGCCGCCCTCCTGTCGGCGGGTCCGCTCCAGGCGCAGGCGGGCGCGGGGCAGGTGAGCCTCGCCACCGGAACGCAGGGGCCGGACGCCACTCTGCAGGATCTGGACGGCAACGAGATCCAGCTCCTCGACTACGCCGCCGGCAAGCCCACGCTCATCGAGTTCTGGGCCGCGTGGTGCGAACAGTGCGAGGGGCTGCAGCCCGAGATCGACCGGGTGCAGGCGGACTTCGGCGACCGGGTCAACGTCGTCGCCGTCGCCGTGGCCGTGGCCCAGTCGCTGCGCCGCGTGAGGCGACACGCGGAGGCGCACGGGGCGGAGTATCCCTATCTGTGGGATGCGGATGGCGCGGCGGTGCGCGCCTACTCGGCGACCACGACCTCGATCGTCGTGATCCTCGACGCGGAAGGGAAGGTGGCCTACACCGGCGTCGGCCCCGACCAGGATCTCGTCGGGGCCGTCACCGGTATCCTCTCCGATCAGGAAGCGGGAGGGGATTAGCTCCTACGGGTCGACAGGCTCGGGCGTCACCTCGTCGATGATGGCGGCGAGTTGATCGTAGGCGGCGGGATCCACCTGGTTGAAGCTCGGAATCACGCCCGCGATGCGGCCGTCCGGGCCCACGACGATCACGGCGCGGCTGTCCACCGCGTTGCTGTCCCTCAATCCTCCGCCGAAGGCGACGTACGTCCCCCCGTCGTTGTCCGCGTCGCTGCCGAACAGGAAGGGGAAGTCCTCGTCCTTCAGCCATGACGCGAGTTCGTCGACCGGGTCGTTCGAGATGCCGACGAGAACCACGTTCCGGCCCTCGTTGAAAACACTTGCGTACTGATCACGGTACGCTCTCATCTGAACCGTTCAGCCACGCGTCCTGACTCTGAAGAAGAAGGCGAGGACGACGGTCTCGCCCCGGTAGTCGCTGAGGCGGATCGGGTCCTCGAGCGCGCCGTAGCGCGTCGCGCCCGGGAGCGCGAAGTCGGGCGCCATCTCGCCCACGGCGAGCAGTTGCGAGTCCTGCGCGCTCACCGGGGCCGCGCCTCCGATGGCGAGCGTTCCGGCCAGGCCCAGCGCGAGGGCGGCGGCCAGGACAAGTCTCCGCATGTCTCGGTCCTTTCGTGCGGGTGGAAGACAGGTGGAAGAGCCATGCCGAAGGGTGGCGCGCCCCCGGCGTTCGCGCCAGAGTTGAACGACGCCTCGCCGCCGGAGGCTGAAGACCGATGCTCACCCCGCCCTCAAGGAGGCGCCTCATGATCCGTCCATTCCGAGGCCGTCCATGGCGTCGTGCCGTCGCCTGCGTCGTCGCCGTCGTTCTCGCGGCTCCCGCGTCCGGGTGCGCCCAGGGGAACGGCGATCCCGTCGACGATCCGCGCTTCGAGCAGGCGGTGGCCCTGTTCGAGGCCTGGCTCGACGCGAAGATGGCGTACGAGAAGATTCCCGGCGTGTCCGCGGCGCTCGTGCACGACCAGGATCTCGTCTGGGCCAGCGGGTACGGGTACGCGCACCGAGATACCGGGGTCCCCGCGACCCCGTCGACGATGTATTCGGTGTGCTCGATCTCGAAGCTCTTCACCTCCATCGGCGTGATGCAGCAGCGGGACGAGGGCAAGCTGGGTCTCGACGACCCCGTCTCCGCGCACCTTCCGTGGTACGACCTCGAGCAGGTGTACCCCGACGGCCCGAGCGTGAGCGTGGAGGGGATCCTCACCCACTCCTCCGGACTCCCGCGGGAATCGGCGCACCCCTACTGGACCGGTCCCGATCACCCCTTCCCGACGGTGGACGAGATCATCGAAGGGCTGGCGGAGCAGGAGACGCTGTATCCCGGCCGCCGCTACTTCCAGTACTCGAACCTCGGCATGGCGCTGGCGGGGCAGTTGGTCGAGCAGGCGTCGGGGATGACGTACGACGAGTACATCCGGAGCCGGATCCTGGAGCCGCTCGGGATGACGGACACGTATACCGACATTCCCGTCGAGCACCGGGGCGGCCGCTACGCCACCGGATATTCGCGGCTCGAGCGGGACGGCGACCGGGCCGAGGCCCCGTTCTTCCAGGCGCTGGGGATGGCCTCCGCGGCGGGGTTCGCCTCCACCGTGGAGGATCTCGCGCGCCTCGCGTCGTGGCAGTTCCGGCTGCTGGAGAACGGCGGGACGGAGATTCTCGACGCGAACACGCTGAGGGAGATGCACCGCGTGCACTGGGTCGACCCGGATTTCGACACGATGTGGGGGCTCGGGTTCGCCGTCGCGCGCCGCGACGGGGAACGCACGGTGGGTCACGGCGGGAGCTGTCCGGGCTTCCGCTCGACCTTCCAGATCCTTCCGGCGAAGAAGCTGGCGGGCACGGTGATGATGAACGCCCAGGCCAATCCCACCGACGTGTGGACCAAGATGATGGCGACGCTCGGCGCGGCCTTCGAGGAGATCCGGAGCGATCCGGGCGGTGGGACCCCGCGCCCGGCCTCCCTGGCGGAGTACGAGGGACTCTACCAGTCCACGTGGGGAGAGACGGTCATCCTCAGGTGGGACGACGGTCTCGCGGCCCTCGGCGTCCCGACGAACGATCCGCTCGAAGCGATGACGAAGCTGCGGCACGAGGACGGCGATACCTTCCGGCGCATGCGGGACGACGGCGAGCCGGGTGAGGCGTACATCTTCCACCGTGAGGACGGCGCCATCGCCCGGTACAGCGTCCACGGAAACTTCTCGAACAAGGTCCGGTAGCGGACGATGACGACGGCGATGACCACTCTTTCCGGTCCTTCCGGCAGCCTCATTCCCGAGGCGGCGACGCGCGAAGGGAACGACCCGATCTTCGCCCTGCACGGCGAGGCCGTGCGGCGGGCCGCGGCGGGCGAGTCGATCCTGAACTCGACGCTCGGGGCGCTGATGAACGATGACGGAAGCCTCGCGGTGATGCCGGCGGCGGCCGAGGCGCTGGGCCGCGTGCCGCACGCGCGCGCCGCCGGCTATGCGCCGATCTCCGGAGACCCTCCCTACCTGGCCGCGGTGATCGCGGACCTCTGCGGGGAGGGCGGCCTGGCCGAGCAGGCGGTCGCCGTCGCCACGCCGGGGAGCACCGGGGCGATCCACCACGCGATCCTGAACTTCCTCGAGCCCGGGCAGGCGGCGCTCACGCCCAGCTACTACTGGGGACCGTACCATACGATCTCGACCCATTCGGGCCGCGCGGTCGAGACCTTCAACATGTTCGACGCCGGGATCCGCCTCGACGTCGGGGCCTTCCGGGAGGCGCTCGAAGGCCAGATCGAACGGCAGGGGCGGTCGCTCGTCCTCTTCAACTTCCCCTGCAACAACCCCACGGGGTATTCGCTCGACGAGTCGGAGTGGGAGGCGGTGGCGGAGATCGTGCATGAGGTCGGCCGGCGGGGTCCCGTCGCGTTCCTCCTCGACCACGCGTACGCGAAGTTCGGGGACGAGGGGTCGAACCGCTGGCTCGGCCACCTCCCTCGGATGATGGAGTCCGCGACGGTTCTCGTGGGCTGGACGGTGTCGAAGTCGTTCGCCCTCTACGGCGCGCGCGTGGGGGCGCTCGTGGCGCTCCACCGGGAGGCGGAGGAGCGGCAGCGGATCTCGAACGCGCTCGGGTTCTCGTGCCGGGCCACGTGGTCGAACTGCAACCACCTCGGACTGCTCGGCGCCACCGAACTCCTCACGGATCCGGAGTTGCGGCGGCGCACGGACGAGGAGCGCGCGGGGATGATCCGCCTCCTCAACGAGCGGGTCGCGGTCTTCAACGGGCTTGCGGGGGGCGCGGGGCTGACCTACCCCCGCTACGAGGGGGGCTTCTTCGTTTCGGTGTTCACGCCGGACGCGGAGGTGACGGCCGCAACCATGCGCGAGGCCGGGGTGTACGTGGTCCCGATGGAGGGCGCGGTACGGATCGCGCTCTGCGCCACGCCGGCGCACTCGATCCCGCGGCTCGTCGAAGCGCTGGCCGAGGGGATCGCGACCGCCCGCGCCGCCTGAGCGGCCCGGCGGGGAGGCTTCCGGGAGAATGATGATGGAACGACAGAATGCAGCCCTGGTTCTCGCAGCCCGCGGGCTGCTGGCTCCGACGCTCGTACTCGTCGCCGTCGCCGGTTGCGCCGGTCAGGCCCGCCTGACGGACGAGGAGAAGCTCGCGCGCGTGGAAGAGATGGTGGAGGAGGTCGAACGGCGCTTTCCCGAGGTGGACGCCGTCACCGTGGAGGAGGTGGGGCGGCTGCTCGAGACCGGAAGCGTCGTGCTCGTCGACGCCCGGGCGCCCCGCGAGCGCGAAGTCTCCTGGATTCCCGGCTCGATCACCTCCGAGGAGTTCGAGCAGGACCCGGACCGGTACGCGGAGCTGACCGTCGTGGCCTACTGCACGATCGGACACCGGAGTTCGGAGTACGCGAAGCGCCGGAGCGAGGAGGGCCGGCCCGTCCTCAACCTGCGCGGGAGCCTCCTCTCATGGGCCCACGCCGGCGCGCCGCTCGTGGGCCCCGACGGACCGACGAACCGCCTCCACGTCTACGGTGAGACCTGGAACCTCGCCCCCGCCCGCTACGAGACCATCTGGTAGGCGCGGCAAGCCCAGGCGTGGGAAGGGTGTTGAGCCTCGGATGACGCCCATGCCGTATCATGGGTTGTCGTGAGAAACACCCTGGAGAACACAAGCGGCCCGGGTAGAGTATGACAAGCATGGAGCGGATCGCGCATTCCGGCACGAGAGGATACCAAACTGCGGCGCAACAGCTGATGACGGATGCCCCCGTACCGGCGATCCTGGTGGCGGAGCACATCCTTCACCTGCGCCAGCGGGCCGGGGTCGAAACCAACTTCGCCGACCTGCTGGGGCTGACGTACCTGGCGCACGCGCTCACGCTTTCCTGTCACGGCGAGCCCTTGTTCGTGGACAACGTCGAGGCGTGGGCGCCCGGTCCGTCGATCCCCGCGGTCTACGGGTCCTTTCAGCATCATCGCATGAATCCGATCCGCCGTCCGGGCACTCCGGGCGACATGTTGCTCGGCCCCAAGGCCCGAGCCGTGATCAGCGCCGTCGAAGACACCTATCGAGAGGACGACTGGAGGACGCTCACGGGTCGTATCACCGCCCCCGGGGCGCCCTGGTACAACACCTTCTTCGGCCTTGGGGAGGGATCCGTGATCCCCAACGAGGCCATTCGGATCTACTATGACGCGTTGATCGCGAGCGCCGGTGCGGAAGAGCAGAGTGCCCTCGCCCACTGACGAGGCGCTTCGTGCAATTCAGACCACGGCGACCGCGATCGCGATCCTGCTCGGCGTCGCGCTTACGCTGCTCGAGATCAGCCGACTCATATAGCGCGTCACCCCGGAACCAGCCCGGTCAGCGCGGGGGGTCGCCGAATACGGGGGCGAAGATGCTTGAGAGGTCGATCACGCCGACTTGCGTGTCGCCGAGATGGACGGGGAGCCGGCGGCCGAAGCGCTCGGGCCCGAGGCGCAACGTTGATCCCGCCCCGGATCCCGGGCCGAAGCGGTACACATCGACCTGATTCTCGGTGGGGTCCACGATCCAGTACTCGCGCACGCCTTGGCGCTCGTAGAGCCGCCGCTTTTCGCCGCGGTCGCGCTCGGCCGTGGAGGGGGAGAGAACCTCGACGACGAGGTCCGGCGCCCCCACGAGTCCCGCCTCCTCGACGATGTGGCGCCGTTCGCTGGAGACGAAGAGAATGTCCGGCTGCACTCCCTCGCCGGTGGCCGGAAACTCGACCCCGGGGGCGGCCACCACTTCGCCGTGTCCGGGCTCCTCCAACAACTCGGACAGCCTCATCAGGAGCCGCTTGCTGACCACCTGATGGCGCCACTTGGGGGCAGCGGTCACGTGCAGGATCCCGCTGATCGCCTCGTAGCGGTTGCCATCGTCGGGCATCCGCTGGGCGTCCCGCCAGGTCCCTTCGGTAAGTTGCATGGTTCGCACATCATAGCTCCGCGCTCGCGTCCAATCCAACCCGGAACCAATGATGCGCGGCACCGTCACCGCGTCCTCAACCGCGTGGAAGGGGTGATGGAAGGAGGAGGGCGGCCACTCGAGATCGGGAGCGTCATGCTCGTCGATGCCCGGGAGCGCCGATGGAGTCCTGACCGGTCGCCGAGGCAGGAGTGACGACGTTCCCGAGCGCAGGACCACATCGGGCTCCGACCGCGCCGCCCGGATCTTCTGCTGTCAGCGACGACTGCTGCTCCGCTCGCGGGTCGAACTCCTGAAGGCGATGGCACCGAAACTGTCGTGGGTTCCCGTGATCCTCGTGACGCATCCCGGCGCAGGCGTCGCAGGTTGACCGTAATCCTGCCAACGCGCGAGACACACCCTCAGGGAATAGGAGCGACGAGCCCCGGATCCAGGGCTAGCGGCGCTCATTTCGGAGCATGTGCCGCCACTCCCGGACCAGGTTCCCGCGACCGGGCGTCGGCCGTCGACGGACCAGCGACCCATCACTTTTCGACCAAAACTCATCGATTTTGATACAACATCCATCGATTTCGCACCTATCGGGCCGGCCGGGGACCCCCCTAGCTTGTTGGGCAGCGTCACGCTTGGAGCGGACGAGTCAGGCGTGTGGAGTGCGTAGACGGTCGCTACCGCCAGACGATTTCGAGCCCCAAGCTGAAGTCGATGGTCGACCGTCACAAAGGTGGGGTGTCCAGGATATGGGGGTCATATCCGGGTCTGAACCAAGGACGGAGGGGGTGTCGCGATGTTCACTCAGCGAATCGCGCGGACAGTGTACCGGTTCCTTCTTGCTTCAGCACTTCTTGCGGGGGGAATCATCGTCGGAGGGGCCATTGCGCCCACACCGGTTTCGGCGGCCATGTCCTGCGAGAACAACTCATGCCAGCTGTATGGGCGAGTCGAGGGTGACCTAATGTGGTGGTGCAACGATGGAGATGCCGCTGACGGCATGCAATGCGACGCTACGTGGGTAAGCGTTGACGGCCCCCTCGGACCGGAGTTGCAGCCTCACTGTCGCGACGCCGCGTGCCTCTTCTGAAGAGCTAGCGTAACATAATCAGAAATCTTACACCCTCGTAACTCACACAGTTGAAGGGAGGAACTCTTGTCTCGAAACGTAAAGAAGGCAACGACTTGGTTCGCGGTCGCACCGCTAGTGGTACTGCTCGGCATGATTCTCGGTAACGCCACTGCCCCCGCGCCGGCTTCGGCGCAGGAAGATCCTTGGCCAGGCTGCGATCAGGACGAGTGCACTTACTGGAGTCCGATCGACAGAAGCATGTGTCTGGATTCGCTAGGCAATTCCTGGACCAACTGCTCAATGTACAGTGGCCGCTGCTTTGATGCCGATTGCGACATCATCGTCTAAACGCTACCTGGCGCTTCTATCGTTAGCCGTAACGGGCTGCAGTTCCGACGGAACGACCAGTACGGTCCATCCTCTCCAAGAGGAACTGCGGAATCTGGAGGCCGGAGCGACTGCGATCATCCGACCCGATACGGCGCCGCCGGCAGCAATGAACGAGGAGGCGGCGTCTCGCTGGCGGCTCACGCGCCGAGCCATTCTCGATGCTCGTCCAGGACCCGTTCTTGGGAGCTTTGACGAAGATGGGCCAGCCGTCTTCGCGGCGCACGTTGCCGTTACGTTGGGGAGTGGCGGTCGAACACACGTCCTTGATGCCATGAGCGGGCGCGTTGTCGAGTTCGATTCTGTGGGACGCTTTATGTCGGAATTTGGCAGAGTTGGCGATGGCCCGATGGAGTTCCGGACGCCAAGGGACATCGATGCGTGGGGTGATTCACTTCTGGTCACACAAGACGGGCGCGTGAAAGTGTTCCATCGGTCAGCAAGTGAGTACTTGCCGAGGGACCATCTCCCTGTCCAGATACCCCTCTATTCCATTTGCCCCTTGGATGGAAATGTCTTCGCCAGCGTGCAAAGACAACCAAACGCACCACTCACCAAGTACGATCCCCAGACCTTGATGCCGGCGGGTTCATTCGGTCGGGGTTACCCGTCCGGTCCTGACCTCGTTCGTGCACGGCTGTCACTTGGCCCCGTTGCCTGCGCTGAAGATCCGGCCCGGGTTGTGCACGCATACCAGTACCTGCCCGGATTGAATGCCTACACTCCGCATGGCGATCAGGCATGGTCCGCGTTCCTCTCAGATTACATGGAAGGCAAATGGACCTACACCGCCGCTGGTTGGCTCGAAACTCCAATCGGTGCTAAGGAAACCCTGACCAATTTGGTCGCTACCAGCTCCGGGTTCGTTGTGGCATCCTATTTTCGGACAGACGAATCAGCACGTGGTACCAGTCGGGTTTATCTGCTGGATGCAAGCACCGGTCACGGTGCGCTGCTTGAGGAGACCGACGCACCGGATCGTGAGATCATGGCGATCGCCGAGGATCGTTACGTTACCCATGTAATCGGGCCGTACCCCAGACTTCGGATTTGGTACATGGACGACCTGGAATGACGTCCGCACGCGTGCTTCGCGGCGCCTGCCTGATCCTCCTTCCACTGCTTATCGGTTGTGCAGAAATTGTCCCGGAGGGCGTCAATCATCCGTTACGTGAAGCGCTGGCGCAAATTGCGGAGGAGGCGACGGCGTTTCTTCCACCCGACACGGTCCCTTCAACGAGGATGACCGACGATGCACGGGTGCGGTGGACACAGCTCCGGCGCCGGATTCTCCAGGCGCGTCCAGGGGCCATCATAGGTGCCCTTGATGGTCACGGCGCAGATGTCTTGGCCGAACTGACCGAAGTCGTGATTCCGGCGAGCGGCGAGATCTACGTTCTGGACGGTCGCAACGGCAGAGTGATTGTGTTCGATTCCGCAGGAGTGGTCGTGGACTGGTTCGGTCGCATCGGTGACGGCCCGAATGAGTTCCGGCTTCCCGCACCCATCCAGGTCTTGGGCGACACCTTGCTCATGGGGCAGACGGGCGCGGTAAAGACCTTCACGCGTGGCCTCGCGGGATTCGAGTGGTACGACCTGGAGACGATCGAGACGGTCCCATTCTCAATGTGCGCTAGCGACGGCCGCATCTTCCTCGGTGGCCACCGCGAACCCGAAGGCATGGTGCGACAATATCGACCCAGCGGCGGTGTACCGTTCGGACTCGGGTACGTCTTCGGATCACCGGGGATGCAGAGGTCTTTGTCCGAAGGGATCATCACTTGCGAGAATGGCGTTGATGTCGTCGTGTATGGACACCGACATTCTCCCTCATTGGTTGCCTATTCTTACGATGGGCGAAAGGCGTGGTCCACCAGCCTCTCGGATTACGTGCAAGGATATTGGCTTGAGATCGGATCCCTGAGAGGCGCACCGGTGCCACCGCGGGAGACTCTATCGAGGCTGCTCCCCACGGGAGTCGGGTTCTTGATGGCGTCGTACTATCGTGAACTCGAGACGGGTGAATCAGGGGTGCGGACATACTTGCTGGATTTCGCAACTGGAGAAGGTGGATTACTGGAGGAAAGCTCATCGGATGGGCGCATTCTCGCTATGAATAGCGATCTGTATGTGCGAAGTGTGCCCGGCCCGTACCCGCGGCTCCAAATATGGCACATGGAACAAGGATGAAGATAATGTCCGTTAGAGCGAGGCGCCGCGTGGCAATCCTGGCGTTGTTTGCCGTCGGCTTGACCGTTGGATGGGCACGACTCTTGCCCCTGCCAAGCGTTAGTGTGCAGTGGAATTCGCGCACGTCGTCAGAGGAGTATAGACCTCTCGTGCGGTTGCAGGAGGGAAAGGAAATACTCCTTGTGGCGATCGTGTCGTCGAATTGTTTCTGGTCCAATTTGCCGGAGACGATCGAGGGGATCAGGGCCGCAAAGATCCTCGTCCAACGGCAGGCGCGGGACGAGGGATTGGAGTTCGTGACAATGGGTGTAGCCCGAGATATGGTGGCGTCTGCAGGTATTGAACATTTGGAAGAACATGGCCTATTTGACGAAGTACTGGCGGGTCGAGGCTGGCTAAATAGCGGCGTGTTACAGTTTATCTACAACGATGAGATTCCCGGCTGGGCGGCGACGCCGCAGGTGGTCGTAATCGAGCAAACAGTGACGCTGGATGCGGGGGCGCGGAGGATCGAGGGTCGGAGGGAGGTCCTGAGAAAACTCGGTGCGAAGGAGATCGAAGAGTGGGTGGCAGAGGGTGCCGTTGTCGACCTGTCCGCGGAGCGTTCAAGAAGCGGGTGATGTCCGGCTACGGGACAAGAGTCAGTCGCATCAACGCTGAGATCGCTCCGTGGGCTACGGGACGAGGCCGGCTGCGGAGGTTCGCGCGATGAAGCCCGCCAGCGTCTCCCGCCACTGCGGGAGCAGGCTCTCCTCGACGTACATCATGTGTCCGGCGGCGAAGTCGTCGCGCGTGATGTTGTCGCGCAGGTCCGGCGGCAGGCCGAGTTGCTCGAGCGACCACACGATGGGGAAGTACGGCGTCGCGAAGTCGTAGATCCCGTTGATGAGCAGGACCTCGAGGCGCGGGTTGCGTTCGATCGCGTGCGCGAGGTCGGGTCCCACGTTGAGGGCCGAGCCGCCGAACGGTCCGCGCCGGCCCCCCTCCCGCTCCCAGTTCCACGGGCGCGCCATCCCGCTGGGCCAGTACTCCCGGTCGCCGTCGTAGCCGAGTTCGTCCCGCACGTACGTATTGAAGAGGGAGGTGTAGGCCGAACTGATGGCCGAGGATTGCGCATCGTGGTCGGGGGTCAGGTCGAGCACGTCTCCCGTGGGTCCCGTGAACCGCGTGTCGAGCCGCGCCAGCGTGAGCCGCCGGTCCCGCAGCAGTTCCTTCTCGAACTCCGGCGCGGAGACGCGCAGGTCGGCCTTGTCCAGGTACTCCATGCTCAGCCCCGTGTACTCGTGCATCTGCCGCAGCACCCGCGCGCGCAGTTCGGGATCCACGGCGGTGCCGGCCAGCAGCGCCTGCGCGTAGTCGGTCAGCGCCCACGCCTCGACCTCCTTCATGAACGCCTCGAGGTCGTCGGGGCGGCCGCCCGGCAGCATGTCGTGGTACTCGGCCGCGACCGCGAAGGAGGGGACGTTCGTGATGAAGCCGATGTGGGACCCATCCGGGAACTGGAGCGTGTTGAAGTCGATGACGGCGGAGACGAGCACGACCCCGTTGAGGTCGATGTTCGCATTCTGCAGGTGCCGGGCCAGAAGCACGGACCGCGTCGTGCCGTAGCTCTCGCCGAGGATGTAGCGCGGCGAGTTCCACCGGTTCTTCTCGCTCAGGAAGCGGCGGATGAACTGGGTGAGGGACGCGGCGTCCTCGTCCATCCCCCAGAAATCGGTCCCGTCGGCGTCACCGGCGGGGCGGCTGAACCCGGTCCCGATCGGGTCCACCATCACGACGTCCGCGATGTCGAGGACGGTGTAGCCGTTGTCGACCAGCGGGTACGGGGGCGGCGCCTGCTGGCCCACGTTGGGCGTGACGACGCGGCGCGGTCCCATGATCCCCATGTGGAGCCAGAAGGAGGCGGACCCGGGCCCCCCGTTGTAGGCGAAGATGATGGGGCGCGTGGAGGGGTCTCCGCCGTTCGTCCGGAAGTATCCCGTGTAGAAGAGTTCTCCCGTCGCGTTCTCCTCGTTGTCGCGGAGGATGACGCTGCCGACGACGGCCTCGTATTCGACGGTCGCACCGTCCACGACGATGGAGTGGTTCGACGCCCAGCGGGCGGGCTGAGGCTCGGAAGCGTTCCCGCCGGCCCCGGGTTCGTCCTGCGCGAGCGTGCCCGCGGGCAGAAGGCCGAGCGCGAGGACCGGTGTGATCAGGCTGAGCGGCTTCATCTTTCCTCCTGCTGCATAAAAACGATCCGCGGGGTCGCGGGTTGATCGTCAGCGGCCGGCGGCGGCCATTCCGAGGGCAACGGCTTCGGGCTGGGTGACGATGATCACGCGGAACCCCTGCTCAATCCGCATGGCGATGTCGTCCACTCCCGCCGTGACGCCGCACGGCACGTCGAACTCGAGACAGGCGGCGAGCACGATCTGGATCGCCTCCTCCACCTTCTCCATGTCTCCATCGTAGACGCGCCGGAGGTCGCCCGGCCCCGGGGAGACGGCGCTGACGCCGGGGGTGGACACGATCTCCCGCACGTTGTCGATACCGAGCTGGTCCTCAATGAGGAGGAAGCTGATGAGGCGGCCGTCCGGATTGCCCGGCCAGGCGGCATCGCCGAGCGCGTCGACCGCGAGAGCCGCCTCCTCCGCAGTCTCGACGTGGGGGTAGACGATTCCGGAAACGCCGGCCGCCAGGCCCTGCGCCGCACGGTCCCGCGCCTCGTCGTGCCCGTCCCGGATCGGGGGGATCCGCAGCAGCATCGGGTGCGGCATCATGTGCCCCGAGGCTTCCGACATCCCGGCGGCGTAACTCTCGAGCGCGGGGATGTCGAAGGGGCCGGACTCCAGCGAGTAGAACACGAAATCGAGGGGACGGTTTGCGGCCATGGCGGCGCCGGCCTCGGGTGTGTGATCCCCGGAGAAGAGTCCGAAGACGGCGTCCCCGGCGGCGAGTTGGTCCACGATCCGGGTGTCGGCGGCCTCCTCGGGCTCCACCATGGCGTCCGTTTCCTCCTCTCCGGGTGCGCCTCCGCAACCATGGAAGAGAGCGATGCCCCCCGCGACGCTCCCCGCGAGCCGGAGAGTTCGGAGCGACGGATTCCTGCGCGTGTTCCTGGCAGCCATGAGACACCTCGGGGTCGGGAAGGCCGGTTTTCCACCGCCGCGACAGGCTCTCGCGACAGGTCTCGCGGCCCTCGTCAGCCTCGGGTTAGTCTAATTTCAGGAAAGGGGGTCCCGCCATGCGCACGCCGAGAGATTTCGCCCGCACGCGAAGGAAGTTCGTCGAAGAGGCTGCTCTGGGCGTCGCGGGCCTCGGCCTGCTCCCGGCCGCCGCCTGGTCCTGCCGGGACGCACCCGACCCGGGGGCGTCGACCGCCGGCTCGCGCGGCGCGTCCTCCGTTCCCGCGACGGGGACCGGCCTCCTCTCCGATCCGCGCTACCTGGACCACGTCCTGATCCGGCCCGACGGCGGGCGCCCGCCGGAGATTCCCGACCGCCTCGTACGGATCCAGGAAGAACTCGTCGCGCGAGGGCTGGACGAGGCCACGGTTCCGCTCGCGCCGGCCGCCGAGGCGATGCCGCACATCGAGGCGCTCCACACGCCGGAACACGTGGCGTCGATCCGTGACATCGAGGTCTCGGGCCCGGTCGCGGAACTCGCCGTCTCGGGCGCGCTGACCGCAATCGATGCCGTCGTCGCGGGGCAGGTACGGAACGCGTTCTGCGCGATCCGGCCTCCGGGTCACCACGCGAACAACACGGGCGCCGAGGAAGGGTTCTGCTACTACAGCAACGCCGGGGTGGCCGCGAGGTACGCGCAGCAGGTGCACGGATTCGAGCGGGTGCTCGTCATCGACTGGGACTACCACCACGGGAACGCGACGCAGAACGCCTTCTACGATGATCCGTCCGTGCTCTTCTTCTCCGCCCACGACTGGGCCGCCTACCCCCAAACGGGCGACCCGGCCCTCACGGGCGAGGGCGAGGGAAGCGGACTCAACATCAACGTCCACCTCGACTGCGGCGCCACGGACGACGACATGCTGCGCCGCTGGGACGACACGCTCTCGCCCGCCGTCGCCGCCTTCGATCCCGACTTCGTCATCCTCTCGGCGGGCTTCGACAGCCGGGTCGACGACCTCCTGGGCTGCTTCTCGCTCACGGACGACGCCTTCCGGCGCATGACGCGGCTGGCGATGGACTACGCGGACGCCTGCTGCGAGGGGCGCATCGTCTCGCTGCTGGAGGGCGGCTACAACCTCGACGGCACCGCGCTCGCCACCGCCGCCCACATCGAGACCCTCCTCGAGGGATAGAACGGCGCTACCACCGGCTGGACTCGGCGTCCTTCACGGCGTCGGGCATCCGGTAGCTGATGCCGATATCGTCGTACACGGAGCGTTGCAGCATGCCGGCAAAGTTGGTGACGGAATGCGGCTCGGCGCCGGGCACGATCCTCGAGCGGATGATCTGAAGCCTCCGCTGTATCCGCACGAGCTTCAGCACGCCGACGGTGGACTGCCGGGGGTAGTCGAAGGCGTCGGCGAGGTTGTTTCCTATGAGCGCCCGGGAGGTCTTGAGCAGGACGCTCATCAGTTTCCTGCGCTTCGCGGGGTCGGTAACGCCAAGCAGTTCCGGGACCGTATTGATGTAGCCGTGCGCAACTTCCACAGCCGTGGGCCCGGGCGGGCGTTCGCACAGGTGCGCGATCCTTCGCAGGTGCAGGGCATCGTCTTCGTTGCGGAACAGCAGCCTGTCCGGCACGCCGAGCAGCCAGGTGACGTAGCGCCACATGTGCATGAAGCCGTCGCGTTCTTCTTCGGTCAGTCGCAGCCCCAACCTTCGCACAGCCTGCAGGTTGATGGCGGAAAACCCGGTCGACGCCAGTGCCATGTGCGCCATGTGTAGCGGCACTCCTTCGGCCGGCACGTCCCATTCACTCGAGTCGAGCAACAGCCGCCGTACCTGGGCGTGGATAAGCCGAATGCGGACGGTGAGTTTCCAGCCGTCTCCGAATCTGTCGAGTCCACCGGGCAGGGTGATCTCAACCAGATGCCGGGTATTCTGCTTGACCCGACGCAGGTTCCCCGCGGTTCGCCCCGTAATGTAGAACCCCTTCGCCAGTCCCTCGGACAACCCGGTGACGAGCGACGCCAGCACAAGTCCGACAAAGAACAGGTCCGAGTATCTGTGAAACGCACGAGCGCCGACGCGGGCTTTCTCAGGGTCGAACTCGAAGGGCGGCGGACCGTCGACCGCGTTGAAGAAATCTCTCAGCGCGGCCGGAGCGTCTCGCATTCCTTCTTCATCACGTTCCATCCCCGCAGCGATCAGGCGATGGCGTGTCGCCTGGTCAACGTCCGCGAGCGCCTCCATGGCGGCATCCGCCGGAGGGTCGCCGATGCGCGTGTGCTCGACATAGGCGTCGGCCAGGTCCGGGTCTGCCTCGCGGGCTCTTTCGTGTCCGACGATGTACGACGTGGGAGGATGTATCGCTTGGGTCACCCGTTGCCTTCTTCCGCAAGATCGGCTCGCGGCAACCCCTCAAAATCGGCATCTCGCCAAGATAGGACGGCAACCCGTCGAAGACTACGCAATCGGGTTGGTCAAGCGGACTGACGACAATCGCGGCACCCGTGGCGCCGCTGGGCGCAGTGCCGAAGGCCCTAAGGGATCAGACGTTGAAGCGGATGTGGAGGATGTCGCCGTCGGCGACGACGTAGTCCCTGCCCTCGACCTGCAGCAGTCCCGCCTCCTTCACCGCCTGCTCGGAGCCGTACTCCGCGAACACCTCGTACGGGATGACCTCCGCGCGGATGAAGCCTCGCTCCATGTCGGAGTGGACCCGGCCCGCCGCCCGCCGGGCGCGCGTGCCGCGCCGGATCGTCCATGCCCGGACCTCGGCCGGCGCGGCGGTGAAGAAGGAGATGAGGTCGAGGAGACCGTAGGCCGAGCGGATGAAGCGGGCGAGCGCCGGTTCGCGCAGGCCGAGCGCTTCCACGAAGGCGGCGCGGTCCTCCGGGTCGAGGTCCGCGATCTCCGCCTCGACGGGCGCGGACAGCGCGAGGCCGCCGGCTCCCATCGCCGCGAGTCGCGCGGCGAGCGCCGCCGGCAGCGCCTCCCCGGCACGGTCCTCGCTGCGGTTCAGCACGGCGAGCAGCGGACGGTCCGTCAGGAGGCCGTAGCCGCGGAACGGCGCGCGGTCCAGTTCCGCCCGCGGCACGGTCCGCAGCGGCTGTTCGCGTTCCAGCGTTTCGAGCGCCCGTTCGAAGGCGGCGATCTCGACGGCGTCCGCTCCCTCGCGGCGCGCCCGGTCCAGCCGGCGCTCGACGAGGTCGAGGTCGGAGAGCAGACATTCCGTGGCGAAGGCCTCGAGTTCGCCCTCCGCGTCCGGCGGGTCCGCAAGCGCGGGATTGTCGAAGTCGCGCAGGACGAGACAGAGCGCCTCCTGATCGCGAATCTGCTGGAGCCCGCGCGGCGACAGGCCCTTGCTTGCCGCGCCGTGTTCGCCCGGGATGTCGCAGAACCGCATCTCGGCGTACGTCGTCCGGCGCGGGGAGAGGCGGGCGCTGAGCGCATCGATTCGCTCATCCGGAACGCGCACCGTGCCGAGGCGCACCTCGCCGCCGAACCCGACCGGCACGCCGAGCCCCGTCATCGCGTTGAACACCGTCGTCTTCCCGGAACCCGCGAACCCCACGAGTCCAATCCTCACCGCGTCCCCTCCCTCCCCATTATGTTCGGAGCGTGAATATCGAGATCCCCGTGTCCGCCGGCGAACTCATCGACCGCATCACCATCCTGCGACTGAAGCAGGCCCGGATCCGCGACCGCCGGAAGCTCGCGAATGTGAACTCCGAGCTGGCGAACGTCGAGGCCGTGTGCGCGCGGACGATCGGGACGCTCGAGGCCGCGCCGCCCCGCGTTCAGGAGCGCGTCGCCGCTCTGGCGGAGGTGAACCGGGGGATCTGGGACGTGGAGGACGAACTGCGTCGCCTGGAACGCGCAGACGACTTCGGTCCCCGCTTCACCGAAGCCGCGCGCCAGGTCTATCGCTTGAACGATGAGCGCCACCGCCTCAAGCGCGCCCTCAGCGAGGACTACGGCTCGGCGATCGTCGAGGAAAAGTCACACGCCTCCGCCGACCCCTCAGAAGCGGTTCGGTGACCTCCACGCCGCCGGGCCCGGAACGCCGCGGCTGATCAAGACTTCGACTCCGGGTTCCGCAGCGAGGGTATCGAGATCGCTATCCGCCAGCGGATCCTCCGGCAGGCCTCGCAGAATGCCGCGCACCTGGCCTGTCCGCAGGTCCCGCACGATGGCCTGCGGAGACTCGCTCCCCTCGAGCATCTCGACCTCGCCATCGGGCCCGGAGAGCGACAGCCTGACCAGCTCCGACTCCCATCCCGGCTGCGCCGGGAGGGCAAAAACAAACCAGGAACGGCCGTCTCCATGGGCCACTTCGCCCGTGTCGAACGTCACCGAAAAGAGTTCGCTCCCGTCCGGACGCCGGCCCGTCAGCGCGTACGGGCCGGCCGCGTTCGGCACGACCGGCGGCGCATCGACGACGAAGGCGGGATCCAACCGGAGCGACCCATCCGCGCCGATCTCGCCCGACACCAGGAGCGACCTTGCAGCGGTCCTGGCCGCGGAGGGCGCGCCCTCGTCCACGAGCCGGAATTTCAGCGAGTTCGTGAAGTGGTAGTCGCTGATCCAACGGGGGTGGCAGTAGCCCATCAGGTCAGGGACGTCGGGCGACACCAGGGACCCGCCATCCCGCGAGTCGTACCCCCAGACGCCGATTCGCCCGCCCCGCCACGGGAAACCCGGATCCGCACCGGGCGCATCCCCGCAGTCCGCGTGGTACAGGCTGAAGTTGTGCCCGATTTCGTGCGCGATCGTCGAAGCGTCGGGATGGGAAAAACTCACCTTCCCCGGCCTGCGTGCGATACCGCTGGGGCCATCGGGGTTGTACAGGAGACCCTTCCAGTGGCCGGTCCCTCCCTCGAGCGTCCGGATTCGCTCGACCTCCCGCACGAGAGTGAAAGCGTTGTTCGAGTCCGTAATGACGGGGTCGTGCTTCGTGATCTCAACGGCGCCGACCGGGAGCAACCGGTTCGTCGCCCACAGCAACTCGTGGTCCGGCTCGAGTTCGTCGACGAGCGACACCGCCCTGCGATCGTTGTCCTGGGTCCAGACAAACGGGATCAACGTGAGGTCGAGCGCCGGCATGACCCTCACGTCCAGCGCCTTTCGTCCCTCGGCGGGGATGCGTCCCGACACCCCGAGCGACGGATCCAGCGTACCGTCGGGGTCGATCTCGACCACCATCTCGAGCCCCGGCTGTATCACCGCCGCCGGAATCTCCGCGTTGGCCGACGCGTCGAGTTCTCCCTCCCGCACGCGGGTCGGGATCGCGGACGAACCGGCGCCGATCTCCGCCACATGTACTTCGGTTCCATCGACGAAGAACGTCGCGCGCACGGGCGGGATCACCTCGTTCGTTTCCTGCGCCGAGGTAACGAAGACGCGCAGCAGCGCCGTCTCGCCGGCCACGAGCGGGACCGGGTACTCCCTCGATTGCACGGCTTGCGTCAGATAGGCCCGGCTCGCCACGCAGTGCCGGACGCGTGAATTCGGCACCGATGCCAGCCAGGCGATGAATCGCGACTCGTCGGGAGCGCACAACCCGGTGCCGCCGGCGAGGAACTGCTCGAGCATTCCCAGGTTCGACAAGCTGACCGGCAGCATCCCTTCCAGCGCCGCGTTGTTCGATAGCCGCAGTCTGCGAAGGATCCGCAGCGTCCCCAGTTCCGGCGGAATGGCACCCTCGAGGTCGTTGCGGGCGAGGTCGAGTTCCCGCAGTTCGGCGAGATTCCCCAGTCCGGACGGGATCGCGCCCGAAAGGCGATTGTCGTTCAGGAGGAGTTGTTCGAGACGCGGCAGTCGGCCGAGTTCCGGCGGGATGCTTCCGGTAAGTCGATTGTCGTTCAGCTGCAGGTAGTGCAGGAGTGAGAGGCGGCCCAACTCGGGCGGGATGCCTCCCGTCAACTCGTTCCCATCGAGCCGAAGCGACCGCAGGCTCGACGCGCGGCCCAACTCGGGCGGGATGTCCCCGGTCAAACGGTTCGCTGAAAGATTGAGCCAGCCCAGCGCAGGCATGTTTCCCAATTCGGGTGGGATGCTGCCTGCCATCTCGTTCAATCGAAGATTCACGCTCCGCAGCCTGGGTGCGTTAGCGATTTCCGGCGGGATACGCGTCAGGCGGTTGCGCGCGAGCAACAGCAAGTCCAGTTCCGGGAGATTGAACAGCTCCGTCGGAATGGATGTAAGGAGATTCCCCGTAACATCGAGAGACTCCAGGCGCGCGAGGCGGCCGATTTCGGAAGGAATGGATGTAATCTCGTTGTCCTTAACCCCCAGAACTTCCAGGCGTGTGAGGTCGCCGATCTCGGCAGGAATCCGCCCCGCAAGGTTGTTGTCATGCATATCCACGACCACGACGCGGCCGTCGCCGTCCACACCCACACCGTACCATGTTCCGAGGGGGGCATCCGTCAGCCAGTTCTCGTTGTTTTCCCAGTCGGGACCGCCGGTAGCACGGTAGAACGCCTCGAGCGCCGCCCGATCCGGGTTGACCGCCGTCGCCGTGACCGCCGCGGACACGTCGTTCACCGCCGCCGCCAGCGTCTGCGTCCCCACGGACGGTCCCAGCGTCCACGCCGTCTGCGCCAGCCCCGCCGTGTCGGTCAGAGCCTCGCGCGGGTCTGCCGACCCGTGACCTGTGCCCGGGTTGAACGTCACGGTCGCGCCTGCGACCGGCGCGCCCACCTCGTCCACCGCCCGCGCGACCACCGGCGCCGGAAGCGCTGCGCCCACGTCCGCGCGCTGCCCGCCCCCGGACACGATCTCAAGCGCCTGCACGAGCTCATCCGGCGTCAACAGGGCCGCCGTCACCTGGACGGACGGCCCGTCCGCCACTGCCGCAGTCAGCGTCTGCTCGTCCGCGTCGCCCAGCGTCCACGCCGTCCGCGCCAGCCCCGCCGTGTCGGTCACGGCCTCGGCCGGATCCGCCGCCCCGTGACCCTCGCCCGGCGTGAACGCGACGGTGGCGCCCCCGACCGGTGATCCTCCCGCATCCTCCACGCGCACGATCACCGGTTCCGGCAGCGTCGAACCCGCCTTCGCCCGCTGTCCGTCTCCCGATACCGCCGCCAGCGCCGTCGCAGCCTGGGCGACCTCTACCGTCGCTGTTGCACTGAGTCCTGAAAACGTGGCGGTCACCGCCCCCGACCCGTTCGCCACCGCCGTAGCGACGCCGCTCTCGCTCACGGTGAACACCGCAGGATCGCTGCTCGTCCACGATGCCGCCCCAGGGAAGTCGGCACCGTACTGGTCCCTGATCGGCGCCCTGAACGTCACCGTCTCGCCCAGCGATACGAGCGTGGCGGAAGCCGGCTCCACCGCGATCGAGGTCGCTCGCGGAGGTTCAGGAGGAGGAGGCGGCGGCGGCGGCGAGACCGGGCCCTCCCCCTCGCCGCACGCCACGAGCAGCGAGACGGCCAGCACGCGCCACGGACGGCTTCGGGATCCATGTGCCATGGGAACAACCTCCCCATGCGGTGGGGTTTCTGCCAACGGACACGACTAAAGATTATGCACTCCTGCTACACGATGACAGAATCGTGCTCGTGGAGCGACAAGCTTTGGGCGTCAGGCGACATGTTCGCGATAAGCGACCATGCCGGGCAGGAGGGCGGCCGGGGGCTCAGCGCCGTCGCGGACCACGCGCGGTCAGGGGCGGAAGCCGGTTTCGAGTCATCGCGATCCCCTCCGGGCGTCGACCGTCATATCCGTCATCCTTCGGCGAACCCCGTGGCTGACGCTGGCTGAGGCGGCTTGGAGGCGCCGATGCCTGTGCGTAGCTTGCGGCAGATCGTACGACCTGTCACGAGGGGAGTGAACATGTACGCAGGGTGGGGATCCGTTCGACGGATGCCGATGGTGGTTCCGGCGGCAGTACTCGCGGTCTCTGCGCTATCGGTCTCGTGTGATGGAAGCACCGGGCCATCGAGCTTCGAGCCGGGGCCGCTGGGAACGGTCACGGTGCTTCGCGGCGATGCGATAGAGATCCGGTCGCTCCTGGCGATGACCGGGGCCCCTTCCCTGGGGGAGCCGGCTCGGCGCGGGATCGAACTCGCGGTGCGCGACGTCGCGACGATCCGCGGACGCAGCATCGAACTCGGCGAGCCCGTCGACTCGGGGTGCTCGCCGGAGGGCGGGAGCGCCGGCGCGCGGGGAATCGTGGCGGATCCACAGGTGGTCGGCGTCATCGGCACGTCCTGCTCGGCGGCCGCCGTGGCCGCCTCGCCGGTGATCAGCCAGGCCGGTTTCGCGATGGTCGCGCCGAGCACGACGTCCCCGTTGCTGACCTCGGACCTGGCCGGCAACCCGAACCCCGCCTATCACCCCGGCTATTACCGCGTCGCCAACAACGACCTCTATCAGGCACGGGCCCTTTCCGACTTTGCCTACAATGAACTGGGCTTGCGGCGGATCGTGACGCTCCATGACGGCGATCCATACACGACGGCCCTCGTGGGCGCGTTCGGGGCCGCGTTCGAGGCGCTCGGCGGTGAAGTTCCCGTCGCCACCGGAATCCGGAAGGGCGAGACGGACATGACGCCCGTCCTCTCGGAGTTCGCGGCGGCGAGTCCGGACGGAATCTTCTTCCCTCTGTTTCGCCCGGAAGGTTCGCCCTTCGCGGCGCAGGCGAAGAGCTTCGACGGCCTCGAGGGCGTGACGCTCATCTCCGGCGCAGCGCTCCTCGTCTCGGAGTTCCTCGCGGAGCCGCAGTCCGAGGGGATCTACTTCGCGGGACCGGAGTCGGACTACGGCGGCAACGTCAACGCGGTGACGGGGAAGAGCGCCGAGACCGTCATCGCCGCATACGAAGCCGAGTACGGCCAGCATCCCACGACCCCCTACTGGGCGCTCGCCTATGACGCGACGACGTTGCTGCTCGACGCCATCGGCGCCGTGGCGGTGGAGGAGGGCGGGCGGCTCTACGTCGACCGCGCCGCGCTGCGCGCGCGGATCGGAGCCGTCGGCATCGAGGGTCTCATAGGCACGATCTCCTGCGACGCCTTCGGGGACTGCGGCACCGGAAGCCAGTTCATCTACCACCACACGGACTCGAGCGTCACCGATGTCGAGCAGTTGCCCGTCGTCTTTCGGTTCGCCCCGTAGCAGCCCGTCACGGGCTGCTGACAGTCCGTCACGGGCTGCCGCTTCGGGACCGGATCTCGACGACCTCTTCGCGGAGGAGGTGATCGCGCGCCCGTACACCTCGTTCGCCCGGCTGCGGGAGCGGGATCCCGTCCACTGGAACGAGAAGTTCGGGCTGTGGGTCGTGACGGGATACGATCCCGTCGTCTGGATCCTCCGACACCACGAACTCTTCTCCTCTGCCGTGATCCGGGGTGTGGAGGGGCCGCCGTACCCGCCGGTGCTGACCGAGGACGCGCCCCTGTTCGACGAGGTCAAGGCGTTCCGCGCGGATCAACTCGTGGAGCAGGACCGGCCCGAACACCTCGAACAGCGGAAGACGGTTCACTCCTTCTTCACCCCGACGGCGATGGAGAGCTGGCGCCCCTTCGTGCGCCGGGCGGTCGACGAACTCCTGGAGGAGTTGTGGCCCAGGGGACGGATGAACGTCGTCACCGATCTGGCGGCGCCGCTCCCCGTGCGGATCATCGCGCGGCTGATGGGCGTCCCCCGCGAGGATATGGACACGCTCCGGGGGCTCGCGGACAGCATCCTCCACCTGAATCGCGGGGAACCCGATCGGCTGCGGCCCCTTACGCAGGGAATCCGCGGCATCGTGGAGTACGCCCGCCCCTTCGTCGAGGAGCGGATCGGGAATCCGGGGGATGATCTCATCTCGGCCCTGGCGCAGGGAGAGACCGACGGCGTCTTCACGCGGCACCAGGTGCTCGTGAACACCGGACTCATGCTGTTCGCGGGACACGAGACGACGATGAACCTGATCTGCAACGGTCTCCGCGCCTTCATCGAGCATCCGGCGCAGTGGGACAGGCTCAGGGCGGACCCCGACCGCCTCGCCCGGACGGCGACCGAGGAGTGCCTCCGCTTCGATCCGCCGGTGAAGTCGACCCAGCGCATCGTCGCGCAGGAAGCCGAACTGTGCGGAAAGACGCTCTCGCCCGGCGAGCGGATCCGCTGGATCATCGCGGCGGCGAACCGGGACCCCTCCGTGTTCGAGGACCCGGACCGGTTCGATATCGGGCGCCAGCCGAACCCGCACCTCTCCTTCGGCTCCGGGATCCACTACTGCCTCGGCGTCGCGCTCGCGCGCATCGAGGGGCAGGAGGTCTTCCGCGGGCTGGCGCGCCGCTTCGAGCGGTTCTCACTCGAGACGGATGAACTGCGCTACCAGCCGAGCATCCAGTTCCGCTCCATCGAATCCATGCCCGTCGCATGGAGCGTCCCGGCGTGAGAGCTGCATGGTGAGGATCGAGGTCGACCACGGGCTCTGCGTCGGCAACGCAATGTGCGTGGCCACCGCGCCGCGCGTGTTCGCGCACAACGAGCACCGCCAGTCGACGGTCGTCGATGCGGAGGGCGGCCCGCGGGCGCTCGTCCTCGAGGCGGCGGCGAACTGTCCCGTGAGCGCGATCCGGGTGACGGACGCCGAGACGGGCCGGACGCTGTTTCCGCCCGAGCCCGACGCAGCAAACTGACCGGAGGATGACACGAAGATGACACAAGGACGCGAACCATGAGCGTACCGGGCGGAGGCTCCGCGCGAAGGAAGCTGACGACGTTCGACATCATGGTGATGAAGTCGCGCGGCGAGAAGATCGTCGCCATCACCGCCTACGACGCGCTCTTCGCATCGCTCGTGGACGCGGCGGGCGCGGATCTGATACTCGTCGGCGACTCCGTGGCGAGCGTCCTGTGCGGAGAGGAGACGACGCTTTCCGCCACGGTGGAGCAGATGACGTACCACGGCCGCATCGTGGCGCGGGGCGCATCCCGCGCCCTGGTCGTCGTCGACATGCCCTTCCTCAGCTACCAGGTCTCGGTCGAGGAGGCGGTGCGGAACGCGGGGAACATCCTCAAGCACACCGGGGCCGGAGCCGTGAAGCTCGAGGGCGGGTGCGAGATCATCGATAAGGTGGAGGCGATCATCGGGGCGGGGATCCCCGTGGTGGGCCATCTCGGGTTCACGCCGCAGGCCGTGCACGCGCTGGGGGGACCCCGGATTCAGGGGATCGATGAGGATGCGGCGATGTTTCTGGAGGAGGACGCCGTCTCCCTGGCGCAGGCGGGCGTCTTCGCCATCGTTCTCGAACTGATACCGCCCTCGTTGGCGCGGCGGGTGACGGAGACCGTTTCCGTGCCGACGATCGGGATCGGCGCCGGACCGGACTGCGACGGACAGGTGCTCGTGCTGCACGACATGCTCGGCCTGAACGAAGGGTTCAGCCCGCGCTTCCTGAAACGGTACGCCGAACTCGGGAAGGCCACGCGGGAGGCCGTCGCGCGCTACGCCGAGGAGGTGCGGGCGGCAAGCTACCCCGCGGCGGAACACGGCTACGAACCGGCCGGGGACGGGGGTTGAGCGACGTGTCCGGGCTCGTCCCCTTCCTTACGTCGGACGCGGGAGCGAAGATATTCGGGCAGGCGCTCCCGGTGGACGGACACACGGAGGGCCTGAACTCCAGCGTGGACGCGAGCAGCGACCCCAGCGGCGAATAGCGGGAGAACGACGACATGCGAGCAGCATGGTACACGAAACCGGGATCCGCGGGCGACGTGCTGGAGGTGGGGGAGCGGGAGACGCCGGCGCCGGGCCCCGGCGAGGTTCGGGTCCGCGTACGCGCCTCCGGAGTCAACCCGGTCGACGTGAAGCGGCGTGCCGGCGGCCGCGGCGCGCTGGACTCCACGCTCGTGGTGCCGCACTTCGACGGCGCCGGCGTCATCGACCAGGTGGGGGAAGACGTCGATTCCGGAAGGCTCGGCAACCGCGTGTGGGTCTACGAGGCGCAGTGGGGGCGCAACCTCGGTACCGCGGCGGAGTTCGCCACCGTCCCCGAGTCCCGGGCCGTCCCGCTCCCCCCGAACGCGACGTTCACGGACGGCGCGTGTCTCGGCATCCCGGCCCTGACCGCGCATCGCTGCGTGTACGGCGACGGGCCCGTCGAGGGGCAGACCGTGCTCGTGACCGGCGGCGCGGGCGCGGTCGGCGCCTATGCGATCCAGTGCGCCAGGCTCGGAGGCGCTCGCGTCCTTTCGACCGTGAGCGCGGACGAGAAGGCGAGGATCGCGCGAGCGGCGGGTGCGGACACCGTCATCAACTACCGCGAGGAGGACGTGTCGGCCCGCGTCGCGGAACTGACCGACGGAGAGGGCGTCGACCGGATCGTCGAGGTGGAGATGGGCGGGAATCTCGACGCCTCGATCGCGATGTTGAAGGCGAACGGCGTGATCTCCGCCTACGCCTCGGAGGGCGAACCCCAGCCGTCCGTCCCCTTCTACACGTTCCTCTACAAGAACCTCACGGTGCGCTTCGAACTCGTCTTCCTCATGCCCGAGAACGCGAAGCAGGCGGCGGTGAAAGACCTCACGAAGTGGCTGACCGAGGGTGAACTGCGTCACACGGTCGCGGACCGCTTCGCGCTCGAGAACATCGTGGCCGCCCACGAGGCCGTGGAATCCGGTCCGGTCGGCAAGGTCCTGCTCGACCTCGGCCTCTGAGCCGTGAGAACCGTCGCGGCCTCGACCTCATCGTGCGCTGCGGTCGTTCTGTCGGGTGCGGCGTTCCTCGCATGTGACGGGGCCCCCGGCGGCGACGACACTGTCGGCGAAATCGGTGCGCCGATCGAACTGGCGTCAGCGGCCATCGAGGTGCTGGGTACGTCGGAATCCCTCGCGGTGGTCCGGGATCTCGAAGTCCTGCCCGACGGCTCCGTCTGGGTTCTGAACTCACAGGAGCCGTACTTCATGGGATTCGGCGCGGATGGCGAGGCGCTCGGCGCTCACGGATCGCCCGGAGGCGGACCGGACGAATTCCCGATGCCCTCGGCTTTCGTCGCGGGAGGTTGGGAGGGCGAGGCGTGGGTCCTGGACCTTCTGCACCACGCCCTGATCCGGATCTCGCGACCCGACGCCGACTCGGAGCAGTTCTCTCTCGCGTCCACGTCGGTCCCCCGGGGCAGCGTGCGAAGCGGCATGAGCATGCTGGATGCCTCGGTGCGGACGGCAAGGCTCGGCCGTGAGATCGTCGTGCCACACTCGACCGCGACGATGCAGGGGGGCGTGCTGCAGTTCCGTTTCGGGCTGCTGGGCGCCGACCTCATCGCCGTGGATCCGGAGACCGGCGGAACGCGAACCCTCGTGGCGCTCGGCGATGTCCTGGAGGACCCGTCTGGAGACTTTAGCGCGAGCGAGGGCGGTTTTCCCCTGTGGTACCGGCTGTGGGCCTCCTGCGGCGAGAATCTCGTGCGCGTATACGATCGGGTCACGAACCAGCTGCGCGGCTTCGACGGCGCTGGCACCGAGGTGGATCCCATCGACCTTCCCCCCGTGCCGTTCACGGAGGTCAGCCCCCGGCAGTTCGCGGGAGCGGTATTCGCGCTGAGGCAGGCGGAGGTCACCGGGGACGTCGCAGCTCGGCTCACCCGCGAGGACAGCCTGCGCCTCCTGAATCAGATGGCCGACATGGTGCAGGGGGCGCCGCACGAACTCGCGAGTTACCTGCCCCGCTACGTGGACTTCCGTTGCGACGAGAACGGGACGATATGGCTGCAGCCGCTCGACCTCGATACGGGCGGATTGAGCGGCGGTCCCCTTTGGCTGCGCATCGAGGCCGATGGCGCCGCCCGCGACGTGCGACTGCCGGAGCGGTTCGACGCGCTTCGCTTCACCGCCTCCCGGATCTGGGGCGTGTCCCGCGACGAGTTCGATCGCCCCTCCGTCGCGTCCATCCCGCTCCCGCCGCGCTGAAGGAACCCGCGCGACGCTCCTGCGGGAACGTCCGGCCGAGCGCTTGCACGGAACCATCCGGCCCTATACCATGTAGTACAAGGTACATTGCATCTCATGGTATAAGATCTCCGGCACAGGGGTCTCCGGATGAAGAAGCCGGTCTACAAGGAGTTGGTCGCCGCGTCGTCCCGCCCGATGGTGCTCTCCATCCTGGCCGGCGGCGAGACGTACGGCTACGAGATCCTCAAACAGGTCCAGTTGCTCTCCGGCGGCGAACTCGAGTGGTCCGACGGGATGCTCTACCCGGTCCTCCACCGGCTCGAGCGTGACGGCCTCATCAAGGGCCGCTGGCAACTCACCGACGAAGGGCGCCGCCGCAAGTACTACCGGCTGACCGGCCGCGGGAAGCGGCAGCTGGCCACCGACCGCGAGAGTTGGCGCGCCGTGTACGGAGCCCTCCAGATGTCATGGGGAGGCAGCCATGTTTGAGCTTGACCGCGAAGTTCGGAACTGGCGGACGCGCGTGGAACGCCGGTCGTCGCTCTCGCCTCGCGAGCTGGATGAACTCGAAGACCACCTCCGCGCCCTGGTCGATCTGGAACTCGAGTTGGACGCCACACTCGCGCCGCCCGAAGCGTTAGCGATCGCGCGCGAAACCCTCGGCGAGCCGAGCGCGCTCTCCAAGGAATTCGCCAGGGCCGGCCAGCCCCGATGGAAGCTTCTGCTCGCCGGTGCTTGGGCCCTGTACGCGGCATCGCTGCTGCTGCCGGTGTTTCGCCTGGAGCTGCTTCCGGCATGGGGCCTCGACGCCTGGATGCCGCGCGGGTACGAATTGCTCGCTGACGGTGCACTGCTGCCCTTCAATCTGCCGATGCTCCTGGCCCTTCCTCTCATTTGGCGCATGCGTCGACTAAAGGGCACGTGGCTGGCGGGGATCCTCGGAGTCATCGGTGCATCGACCCTCGGAATCGGCGTGGCCGATGCGTTGAGGGGGGGAAACATCATGTTGCTTCCCGGCTTTTGGGCGTGGTCCGCCTCGTTCGTGGTCGCCTCCGTCGCCCTTTGGCTACGCCGACGAGGCTGGGCGTCCGCCCGCCCGAAGAAGAGCCTCGCGTAGCCCGGCGCACGTCGTGTTTGAACTGGACCGGGAAGTTCGGAACTGGCGGACGAGGGTCGAACGGAGGTCATCGCTCTCGGCACGGGAATTGGATGAACTCGAGGATCACCTCCGCGCCCGCGTCGATCTCGAGCTTGAGTTGAACCCCGCGCTGGCGGTCGGCGACGCGCTGGCTATCGCGCAGGAAGGACTTGGGCAGACGACGGCAATCTCAAGGGAGTTCGCCAAGGCGGGGCGCCCCCGGTGGCGACGCCTGCTGCTGGCGGGCTGGGTCCTATACGCCGCGTCGTTTCTCCTCCCGGCCTACGGATATTCCCGCCATGACGCCGAGTTGACGACTTACGGTTACGAGATCGTCCCCGAGCTGGTTCGGCTTACCGCGAGCGGGCCCGCTTGGGCGGTCGGCGTGCTGTGGCTCCCCAATCTGATCATGCTGATGACCCTCCCGGCCTTTCGGCGCCTGCGTCCGTCGCGGCGAGCGTGGACGGCAGGGATCGTCGGGGCGACGGGCGCTGTGCCCCTGAGTCTCGGTCTTGTCCGTTTCGGCGAGCCCGGCGCCCCGTTTCATTCGGGGATTGGCTTCTGGGTGTGGTGCGCGTCGTTCGTCGTTGTGGCAACCGCCCTGTGGTTCCGCAGCCGTGTATGGGCCTCCGCGCGGCCGAAGACACGTACAGTCTAGTCGCGGAGCTCGACCGATCCCGTGGGAGCGCTCGTGTTTGAACTTGAAGACGAAATCCGGAACTGGCGGACGAGGGTGGAACGCGGTTCATCGCTCTCGACACAGGAACTGGATGAACTCGAGGACCACCTCCGCGCGCGCGTCAGTCTCGAGCTTGATCTGAACCCCGCGCTGGCCACCGACGAGGCGATGGCTATCGCGACTGAAGGACTCGGGCAGCCGACGGCGATCTCAAGGGAGTTCGCCAAGGCGGGGCGGCCCCGGTGGCGGCGCCTCCTGCTGGCGGGCTGGGCGACGTACGCGGTCTCGTTTCTCCTGCCGGCCCTTACCAACCCCTACACGGACGCGACGATCTACGGCTACGAGGCCTTCGGCATGCTGTGGTTCCCCAATCTCATCATGCTGGCGACCCTGCCGACGTTCTGGCGCCGGCAATGGGCGCGACGAGCGTGGACAGTGTGGGTCTTCGCAGCTACAGGAGCGCTGCCCGTGGGTCTCGGCCTTCTACGGATCGCCAATGGCGGCATGGGGTGGAATCTCGGGCTCGGCTATTGGATGTGGTGCGCATCGTTCGTCGTTGTGGCAACCGCCTTGTGGTTCCGTGGGCGGGCTTGGGCATCCGCCCGCCCGAAGAAAAGCATCGCGTAGTCCCGGACGCACATGGATACTCGGGAGCCCGGGATGCGTGAACTGGACGCGGAAATCCGCAACTGGCGAAGGCAGCTGAGACGCCGATCGACGCTCTCTTCCCGCGAACTCGATGAACTCGAGGATCACCTCCGCGCCCGCGTCGATCTGGAGCTTGAGTCGGATGCCTCGCTGGCACCAGCGGAAGCGTACGCGGCTGCCCGCCGCGCACTCGGTGAACCGGCTGCTCTCCTGCGGGAGTTCTCCCGGGCGGGACAGTCGCGGTGGCAGCGGCTCGTGCTGGCCGGATGGGTGGTCTACGTCACGTCGTTTCTCCTCCCCGTCCTGGTCGAGTCGGGGTCGGGACCGGATCCTGCCGGCATCGCCCGGACGACGTATGGCTACCACTTGCTGATCGGCCCCTTCCAGGAAGGCGAACTCGCGTCGCGGCTTCTGATTCTGCTCACCAACCTCCCGATGCTGCTGACGCTGCCGATCTTCCGACAATCGGATCGCCCTCGCGGATCGTGGCGAATCCTCGGGACGGTGGGCGCTCTGACCCTTGCCTTTGGCGTATTCACGCAGGGATGGCCTCCATGGACGACGACCGGCGCCGTGGAGGGTGGCGTGCATCTCGGTTCCGGCTTCTGGGTATGGTCCATGTCGTTCGTCTGGGTGGCCGCGGCTCTTCTGTTGCGCAAGCGCGAATGGACACACGCGAACCGGAGGAGGCGGATCAGCGTGGTTCGGAAACCGCAGATCCCCGGCCCCAGTCGTGTTTCGACCTGAAACGGTGCGCACGTTCGGGTCCGGCATGAAGCTGCTCCTCGCGCGCTACGCCACGGCGGCGATAGTCATCGGCCTGGCGGCCGGGTGCAGCTGGGTGGGTGGTCCGTCGAGCGGAGCCACGCCCGCCCCATCGGCGGCCCCCGATCTGGAATCGGTGGCTGGTTATCGCGTCCTCCAACCGGGCGCTCTCATCGCAGGATTCCCCGCCGACCCTCTGGACATGCAGTCGGACCTCCTTGTCGAGAACGGGTGGGATCTCGCCGTCGGCGCCACCGCGGGGGATGGTGGGGATGAGATCTACGTCCTCGACACCTTCGCGAAACATGTTCTGCGTCTCGACCGGGAGGGGACGCTGCGAGCCGTCATCGGGGGACCCGGCGGTGGCCCCGGCGAGTTTGAACAACCGCATTCGATCGAAACCGATCCCCGCGGCGGTGTGTGGGTGGCCGATCCCCAGGCCGGCCGGCTCTCGCGGTTCGATCCGGATGGACACCTGCTGGAGGAGTTGCGGATTCCGCCGCTGACGCGGGGCTTCACGGTGATGCCCGACGGAGCGGTGCTGTACCGAAGGTTCGAAGGGCCGACAGCTTCGCTTGCGATACAGTCCGGTGACGACGTCGTGGATCTCGCCGGCGAACTCCCGCCCGAACTGGCGCCCGATGATGTCTGGACCGTACTGGCGGAGTACGATCTCGAGTTTGCGGTCGTCGCGCGCGACACCGTTGTCGTGTTTCGAAACACCGATGTCAGGGCCTACGGGGCGTGGCGCATCGCGCTGGACATCCCGTCGGCCAGGATCGCGGACGTCACGCCGCTCGCCTTTCCGGCCTGGCTCACCGAGGCCATCGCCGCAGAGGCCGAAGCGATTGAGCGAGAGTCCCGCGAGGCTGACAACGAAGGCCGCCGGCCCGGCGTGACAAGTTCGGTGATCCCCTTCTCGCGCGGTGTGCGATCGTCGCCGGATGGTCTATGGGTGACGCCGCATCCCACCGGCCATTTCGCTCTCACGACAACGATCCCTCAGACCGCAGGCGACTCGGCTATTGTTGTTGCGCGCGTCACGCGAGAATGGGGATCCGATTGTGTCGCGGTGGACTACGCCGTGGTGGGGGAGCGGCTCGTCGTGCTTTGCCTGGACCAGGTCCGGGTGTACGAGCTGCTTCCCGGCACGCCCGACCTGCTGCCCTTCTCCGCCGGTCCGATGTGACCCGTCTTCTGTCCCTGTTCGATGCCCTGGCGGAAGAGCCGGTGTGGAAGCGCCGGCTGATCGCGTACGCTCTCATGAGTGCGTGCCTGTGGGTGGGGGCCGGGCTGGCCCACCATGAGCACGGCATCGCCGCGCTGGTGTACGTGCCGCCCTTCGCCGTCCCCCTGATGCTTGCCGCGCACGTCGTCGCTGCCCTGGCACGGGAACTCCTTGTCACCACCCCGTACTTCGTGGGGCTGGCGGGCGTACTCCTGCTGCTGTCGCGACTCACCCCGGGGAGACTGGTGTCGTTCCGACAGTGCTTCAGCCTTACCGTTCACGCCGGGTACATCCTGCTCGCCGGCCACGCACTTCGAATCGCCCTCGCCGCGGGTGGCGTGGACTCCTCCGGGGCCATGGCCGTCCTGCTGCCGGATCCCGGCGCGATGTTCTCGCCGGAGGCCGACGCGACGACGATCGCCTTTTCCGTGTTCCCCGACTCCCCCGCCGACGTTCTCTCGACGGGAGTGTTCGACACCGCCTTCCACGCGCTCCTCGGCGTCGCCTACTGCCGCATCCGCGGCACGAAGCGCCTGATCGTGGGGGCGGCGTGGGGGGCCGGGTTTTCCCTCCTGGCAGACGTCGTCTGGCTGCTCCTGCGGATCGGGGGCTGAGGGGGCTGCGGCTGGCCGGGCGATCTGCGTCGATGGTACATTTTCCAGTTGGTGTATTCTTGCGCCCCGCGGGGTGCGACGCGGCTGCCTGGAAAGGCTTCGGCCATGCGAACATCGCTTCTGCTGCTGGTCGCAGCGGGTGTTCTCCCGAGTCCAGCCGTCGGTCAAGAGGCCGACGGTGTGCGGCGTGTCGCGCATCCCCCGGCCGGTTGGCCCCAGCCGATCCCGCCGCTGACCGCGCCGACAGCGGCTCCCTCCGTCGACACGCTCTCCGTCGAAGTCGCGCAGAGTGTCGTCGCCGGGACGTGCATGCGCTGCCACAACCCGCGCCGGGTGAGCGGGGGCATGTCGCTCGAGACCTTCGAGGTGACCTCGGCCTCCGACAATGCGGTGATCGCGGAGCGGATGGTTCGGAAGCTGCGGGCCGGGATGATGCCGCCCGTCGGCGTGCGCCGGCCGACCCCTGACAGCCTCCGAACGCTCGCGGCCGTCCTCGAGTCCCGCCTCGACGCGGCGTGGGAGGCGAACCCGAACCCCGGACGGCGGACCTTCCAGCGCCTGAACCGGGCCGAGTACTCGCGCTCCATCTACGATCTCCTCGACCTGGACATCGACGCCGGCGACTACCTGCCGCTCGACACGAAGAGCGCGAACTTCGACAACATCGCCGACGTCCAGTTGCTCTCCCCCACGCTCATGGACGGGTATCTGCGCGCGGCGAGCGAGATCAGCCGGCTCGCGGTCGGCGACCCGGAGGTCACGCCTAGCGAGGCGACGTTCCGGGTGTCGCGCTGGACCTCCCAGGCGGAGCACGTCGAGGGGACCCCTTACGGGAGCCGCGGTGGTGTGGCAGTAGACCACAACTTCCCGGCCGACGGAGAGTACGTCTTCCGCGTCTCCTTCCATCACGAGACGACCGGTGCCCTGTTCGGGAACGGGAAGGGCGCCCTGCACACCACCGACGAGCCCGAACGGATCGAGATCTCGGTCGACGGCGAGCGGGTCGCGCTCCTCGACATCGATCGCTGGATGCACGTCTCCGATCCCGACGGCGTGAACCTCCGGACGGATCCCGTCTTCATCGAGGCGGGGCCGCACCGGGTGGCGGCCGCCTTCATCCGCACCTTCGAGGGGCCGTCGCAGGACCTGATGTCTCCGCACGACTGGTCGATCGCGAGCACGAGCATCACGGACGCGTACGGGTTCACGACGCTGCCGCACCTGCGGGACCTCGCGGTGACGGGGCCCTTCGCCCCGGCGGGGATGTCGTCCACGCCGAGCCGCGAACGCGTGTTCTCGTGCCGTCCCTCCACGCCCGAGGAGGAGGCCCGGTGCGCGGAAGCAATCCTCTCGCGGCTGGGGACGAGGGCCTACCGCCGGCCGCTGACGGAGGACAACCTCGCCGCGCTCATGAATCTGTACCGCGCCGGGGCGGGAGCGGGCGGGTTCGAGGAGGGGATCCGGCTCGCGCTGGAGGGGATTCTCGCCAGCCCGCACTTCGTCTTCCGGTTCGAGGAACGTCCCGCGCGCGAAGCGGATGGGGTGTACGCGCTGGACGACTACGATCTCGCCTCGCGGCTCTCCTTCTTCCTCTGGGCCACGGGCCCCGACGACGAACTGCTGGAGGTCGCCGCGGAAGGCCGGCTCTCCGATCCGTCGGTGCTCGACGCGCAGGTGCGCCGCATGCTGGCGGATCCGCGCGCCGAGGCGCTGGCCACGCGTTTCGCGGGACAGTGGTTCCGGCTGCAGGACCTCGAGGGCATGAACCCCGACGTCCGCCTCTATCCGGACTTCGACCAGCAGCTCAAGGAGGCGATGCACCGCGAGACGGAACTGCTCTTCCACACCCTCGTGCAGGAAGACCGGAGCCTGCTCGAGTTGCTGACGGCCGACTACACGTTCGTGAACGAGCGCCTGGCGCGGCACTACGGGATTCCCGGTGTGACGGGAACGGATTTCCGCAGGATCGAGATCCTTGAACCGGAGCGCCGCGGCGTGCTGGGGCACGGGAGCGTCCTCACCCTCACCTCGCACGCGAGCCGAACGTCCCCGGTCCTCCGCGGGAAGTGGGTGATGGAGGTGCTGCTGGGGACGCCCCCGCCTCCGCCCCCGCCGGATGTCTCCGATCTGGAGGCGACGCCGGAGGCCGAGGAGGGCCGCCTGCTCACGGTGCGGGAGCGGCTGGAGATGCACCGCGCGAGCCCGGCCTGCCGTTCGTGTCACCGCGTGATCGACCCGATCGGTCTCGCGCTGGAGTACTTCGACGGGACGGGGGCGCGGCGCATCAAGGACAGCGGGAGCCCGATCGAGGCGCAGGGCGAACTCTACGATGGCACGCCGGTGACGAGCGCGGCGGATCTGCGCGCGGCGCTTCTCGCCCGGCCGGTGCCGCTCGTGCGCGCGTTCACGGAGAACCTGCTCGCCTACGCGCTGGGCCGGCGGGTCGAGTACTACGACATGCCGACCGTGCGGTCCATCGCGCGGCAGGCCGCCGAACAGGACCACCGCATGTCCGCGTTCATCCTCGGCGTGGTCAACAGCCCGGCGTTCCGGCTGAAGGGGACCGAGGCCGTGGTCGACGACATGCAAGCGGAATCCCGGGAGGACTGATGGAGTTCATCACAGGGAAACACCTCTCTCGCCGGACGTTCCTGCGGGGCGCGGGGGCGACCGTCGCCCTGCCGCTGCTCGACGCGATGGTCCCGGCGGGCCGGCTGTGGGCGCGTGAGGTCGCGGATCCGACGCGGCTCGTCTGCATCGAGATGGTGCACGGCTCGGCGGGGAGCAGCGGGTTCGGGGCGGCGCAGAACTACTGGTCTCCCGCGGAGACGGGCCGCGGCTTCGACCTGTCGCCGACGGCGTTGAGTTCGCTCGAGCCGTACCGGGATCTTCTGACGATCATCAGCGATACGGACGTGGAACCGGCCGAGGCCAGACAGCCGAAGGAAATCGGGGGCGACCACTTCCGGTCGAGCGCGACGTTCCTCACGCAGGCGCATCCGAAGCAGACCGAGAGTTCGGACGTCTTCGTGGGGACCTCGATGGACCAGCTCTACGCGAACCGGTTCGGGCAGGACACGCCGATCCCGTCGATGCAGCTCTGCATCGAGAACGTCGACCAGGCGGGAGGCTGCGCGTACGGGTACGCGTGCGTCTACACGGACACGATCAGCTGGTCGTCGCCGACGCAGCCGCTTCCGATGATCCGGGATCCGCGGGTCGCCTTCGACCAGCTCTTCGGGGCGGGCGGGACGCCGGAGGCGCGCGCGGCGCGGCAGCGTTCGAGCGCCAGCATCCTCGACTTCCTCACCGGCGAGGTCGCGAGCCTGAAGGGCCGGCTCGATCCTTCCGACCGGCAGCGCATGGACCGCTACCTGGAGAACGTGAGGGAGATCGAGCGCCGCATCCAGCGGGTGGTGGCGCGCAACGAGTCCGGCGAGAACCGGGATCTTCCGGAGGCGCCGGCGGGCGTGCCCGATTCGTTCGACGAGCACGTGAAGCTGATGTTCGACCTGCAGGCGCTCGCCTTCCAGGCCGACATGACGCGCGTGTTCTCGTTCAAGATGGGACGGGACGCGTCGGGGCGGGTCTATCCGGAGAGCGGGATCGACAACGGCTTCCACCCGGCGTCGCACCACGGCGACAACGAGAACAACATCACGGACTTCGCGCAGATCAACCGCTACCACGTCGGGCTCGTCCCGTACTTCCTCGACCGGCTGAAGGAGTCGATGGAAGGGGACACGCACCTGCTCGACAAGACGATGATCGTCTACGGGTCGCCGATGGGGGATCCGAACGTGCACAACCACAAGCGGTGCCCGCTCTTCGTGGTGGGCGGCGCGCACGGAAGGATGGAGGGCAACCTGCACCTGCGGGCCGCGCCGGGGACGCCGATGGCGAACGTGATGCTGAGCCTCATGCACCGGCTCGGAATGGACGACATGACGAGCTTCGGGAACAGCACCGGGTCGTTCTCCTTCGCGGAGGCGGCGGACTGATGCGGCGCGCGCGATCGATCGTCTTTGCCACCGCGGCGCTGCTCGCGCTCGGGGCGGCGGCGCCGGCCGGGTCGCCGGCCGGGCCCGATGCTCCGGTGGCCGACGCGGCCATGCGCGGCGACTTGGACGCCGTGCGGTCGCTGCTCGCCGCGGGCGAGGACGTGAACGGCGCCCTG
>JAJEEM010000012.1 GCA_022820995.1 Gemmatimonadota bacterium
GCGCCGATTCGGTGCCCGGTCTCGTGCGCGAGCACGAGCGCGACATGGAACCGCCAGTCCACCTCCCGGGACACCTTCAGCAGTGCCTCGTACTCGTGTTCGGTGAGGACGACCCGGGTGGGGTTCTTCTCGACCGGCTTCTTGAGTCCCTTGAGCGGGTTCGAGTCGATCAGCAACCGTCCCTCCTCGTCCCTCGACCTCGCCGCCCAGTTGAGCACCGCCATCAGGAACGTCAGGTCGCATGCGATCGTCCGGTTGGACACGGGCCTGCCCGAGATGCCGATCCTTCCCGCGCGGCGCTCCCGGATGAACCGATCCCAATCGCGCCGGGAGAGCGTGAACGGGTCGCGGTCCCTGCCGAAGAACTGGAGGAACATCGCGATCATGGTCCTGTCGCTCTGCTGTGTATCCCCGGCCTTGGTGGGCGTCACCTCTTCGCCGTAGATTTCAAAAAGCCGTTCCAGGGTGAGCGGCTCCGGCTCAGCTTCCGCCTTGCCGCTGGGCGCGTCGATGAAGCCCGCGGCGAACTGATCCGCCTGCCTCTTCGCGCGCGCCCAATCTCGGTGCTTGAGGGACCGGGTGCGCCTTCGCCCGTTCTCCCGCCACTCGATCTGGAAGATGCCGGTCTTCGGGTCGGGGAAGATCCTGACCCGGTTCCGGCCCCATTCGCCGGCGCCGTAGGAGCGCCGACTTTTTCTCGTGCGTGCCATCATTAGATTCCTCGCGTGATGGACCGCACGATCTGCGCAACCGAAAGCTCGCGGAGAGAAGCTGTCCGCGCCAGAAAGAGGGGGTCCGCGGCGCGTGGCATACTCCCCGAAATCGGGCCGGAAACGAGCCGTCTGCCGCCCGTACCGGACCTTGTCGGTCTTCGAGCGGACGGACCTCGCGCGTAGGCTTTTTCGACGCTCCCGATGCCGATCCAGAGTTGTCCGGCACACTTTGGGGGTGGCCGGACACGAAATCGCCGTTCTGCCGGACACGGCCCCGGCCGTCCAAGTCGCTGGCCTGCTTTTGGTTGCGCCACGGCGAGCGGAGCGCCGATGCCGATCCGCGCTCCTTGGACGTTGATGGGAGAGACCCCCCTCTCGGCCATGCCTCGATCGGCACCGGGGAGGATGGGGCCGGACAGCCCCTCCTCCCCGCCGCTGCGGGGTCTCTCCCAGCCAACAGTCCCGTGCGGGAAGGCCACATCGAGCCGTTGACGGGCGCGTCCCGGCCTTGCGCGGCGATGTGGGAGCGCTTGACGGCCTGCCGGTCAGCAAACGGGTTGTCCGCCGCCTTCATGATCTCGGCCACACCGTCCCGCCGCGCACCGGTCACCACCCGTCGAGGCCGTCGGTTTCGCCGCTGAGTCCGCGCCGTGACCGGCGGGCGGCGTGGTCGGCGTTGCCACCGCTTCGGTGCCGGTCCCCCCGTCCTCCGGGACGGACTCCGCCCGTCCCTCCAACGGGGTTCGAGCCCTCTTCCCAACCCGGCAAGGCCAGGTCGTGCGCGGCGTGACGCGCCCGGGAATCGGTGTTCTTACACCCGCCGGGTCTCGCATCGGCGCTTGGCGACACATCGCCCGGCTTGTCCACCGTCCCGACGCGGAGGAGTGACCGGTTGGCTTGTCCGCCAAAGGGCTGACCCGACAGTTGTTCCGTTGGTAACCGTTCGGTCAAGCCGGATCAGACCCGGCCTGTCCAAGGACACAGCCGCACGGCCGAACAGAGCCTACCGGCGGTCCGCTCTTCTCGCCTCCCGCTCGGACACCTGTCACGCCTCGCCTTCGCCGCCCACGAGGTGGGGGAGCACCAAGTCGAGGATCCTGTCCGTGACGGATCGGGGGCAGGTGAGCGCCAGACCCATGTCGTCGGCGGCCTCCATTGCTTCGCGGAGATCCCGCACGCGCCAGAAGACCAGCATCGGCTCGCCGCCGACCATCGCAATCGTCATCCTCCGCGTCAACGCGCTCGGCTTCGCACTTCGCTCCTGCGGCTCCATCAAAGTAGCTTATCAGTGCCTCATCCCCGCGCCAAGCCCGCGCGGTTTTCTTGTCCCGCAGGGCGGTTGCGGCCGACGAGAGGGGAGTGCTCGTTCCGTGTGTGAAACCTGTGCTCGCCGACCAGCTTCGAGGGCGTCCCCAAGGCTGGCTTGAGCCACGCTACGGTGGACAAGCCAGCCTACCCCCCGTAATACACGGCGGGGCTGGCGAGGGGTGCTCCGCCCCCCTTCGATCCCCCGTCTGTTCCGAGCTTGAGGCTCGGTTCGCGCCGCGGACGGCACCCGTCGATGCCGTGCGCCGCGACGGGCGTTGCCCACCGCTTTGGACCGCTCCCGGCGCCTCACTCTCGTTCGCGGGATCAGCGCCGGTTCCGGTCAAGCAGCTCACGCAGCGCCGCGTCGTCCGTGATGTCGCCCGGCCAGCCGTAGGCGGCAGCCACGGCGGCGTCGAGTTGGGCGTGCGCGTCCGCGAGCCACTGCGGCCGTCCGTTGTAGAGGTTCGTCAGCGTTCGCTTCTTGAGCGCGGTCGCCGCCTTCTTGTCGCACGGCACCGGACGCGGCGGATAGCCGCGCACGGGTTCCTCTATCCACTCCACCCACTCGGGCGGGTTGAGCCAGAGGTCCCGGAGTTCGACGAGCCGCCGGGCCGCCGAGGCGATGGCTTCGGCGCGTGGATCGGCCTTGTAGTCGCTGGCGGGGATGTCCGGCGAGAGTCCGTCCGGGAACGGGAAGGTCTCGAAGGTCGTGGTCGGTGTGTAGCGGGGCCGGTCCTCCAAGCTGGTTCCCTTCCGCAGCGACCACGCCTCGTGGAACCGGCTGTGCAGGATGCCGAAAGTCGTGTCGTCCTCGCGGGCGATTACGATCAACTGGTGGTCGGGGCAGACACGGGCATCGAGCCACGCGAAAAGGCGATGCTTGGCGACGGTGGGCGTGACGATGTACCGCGACAGTCCACCGAGAGCCTTCCACATGCCCTGTCTTGGCTCGACATGCCGCCACCAGTTGAGGCGATAGGCCTCGCGGCGGTTCCTCTGCCGCATGGGGTGGACGTGTTCGCGGATGTGCTGGAAGGGAGCCTCGTAAAGGGCTGCCTCGCCCTCCACCATTTCCCATCCGAAATCGACGATCCACTTGTCGGCGGATCGCCGGGTGATGGCCATGCCGTTCATCCACGGCTTGAGCACATCGGAATTCGGACGGCCGTTGGGGTTGGCGGGCTCGCGCAGCCACTCGCGGGCCAAGGCTCCCGGAACGTCGAACGGGCCGCCCTTGGTGTCCCCCATGAAGGCCACGCCCGCGTTACGGGTGAGCCGCCCCGCCCTGGTCAGGTCGAGGCCCGCTTCGCCACGTCGGGCCGTCAGGTCGGTGTAGACCTCGTCCACCGTCTCGCCGTCGAGGCGGCGATCCGCCGCGACTCCGTCGTCCGCCCCCGAGAAGCACACCAGCGAGACGCGGACGGCCGCGCCGTCGATCACCCACGGCTCGTCGCTCCACGCCTCGAAGATCACCCTTCCGCCGGTCGCCCGTTCGAGCGCCCGGCGGTTCGCTCCGCCCCGTATCGAGTTCGTCGCGACCAGTCCCACACGTTTCGCGGTCTTCCCGTCCAACCGTTCACCGGCCTTCACGAACCAGTAGCAGACCAGATCAGCCTCGCGGGGCACCCGACCCTTGTACACCCTGAACAGGGTTGAGACGTATTCCTCGCCGAGGTTCGAGATGAGCAGCTTGCCGCCCAGGAACGGCGGGTTGCCGATGATGACGTCCGAATCGGGCCAGTCCGGTTCTTCTTTGCTGTCGGGCGTCCGGATCGCGTCGCGGCACTCGATCGTCTCCAACGGGTCGAGGATCGGCTCCCGCGAGCCCGGAAATCCGTTCCTCCGCATCCACTGGATCTCGCCGATCCATACCGAGACCCGCGCCAGTTCAGCCGCGTAGGCGTTCAACTCGATCCCCTTCACGTTGGCGGGGCCGACGGACGGGAAGCCCCGTTGGAGGCCCAGCGCCTCGGCCTCCAACTGGACCTGGTGCTCCACATCGTGGAGAGCATGGAGCGCGAGGTAGAGGAAGTTGCCCGACCCGCACGCCGGATCGAGCACGGTGAACGCCCGCAGCCGTTCGAGGAATGCGCCCAGCGCGTTCTCCGCCCGTCTCCGCTGCCGCGTCGCGGCAGCCTGCGACTTCGCCGCGCCCGCCCGCTTCAAGCCATCGGCGATCCGGCTCTTTACGGCCTCCCATTCCGCCAGCAGAGGCCGAACGATCACCGGGTCGATGATCCGCATGATCTTGTCCCGGTCCGTGTAGTGCGCCCCGAGTTGAGAACGCTTGTCCGGGTCGAGGCCCCGCTCGAAAAGCGTGCCAAGGATCGAGGGGTCGATGCTCGACCAGTCCAGTCCGGAGGCGGCCAGCGTCGTCTCGATCTGTCCCCTGTCCATGGGGAGGGCGGCATCGTCCTCGAACAGCCCGCCGTTGAACCAATCCACGTCCTCGAACCCGACCTCC
>JAJEEM010000014.1 GCA_022820995.1 Gemmatimonadota bacterium
GCCGTGGTGATGATGATGGTCGTGATCATGGCCATGGTGGTGGTGGCCATGGCCGTGCCCATGATCGTGATCGTGGTCGTGGTCGTGCCCATGATCATGGTCATGCCCATGGCCGTGATCGTGATCATGGTCGTGATCGTGGTGATGGTGGTCATGGTGATCGTCATGACCGTGTCCGTGACCGTCGCGACCACCGTTGGAACTCATGAGCACCGCCGCTGTTCGGGAGAGCGGATGACGAGAGTCAGCGGCTCTCGTAGACCGAAATGTTGCCCGCCGCGTCGAACTGGATCACGTCATACGGATCGACGCGGTCGCCGAACTCCATGCCGGGGGAACCGATCGGCATTCCCGGCACCGCAAGCCCGCTCGCGGAGGGCTTCTCGGCAAGGAACCGGGCGATGACATCCGCCGGGATATGGCCCTCGAACACGTAGTCGCCCACGAGCGCCGTGTGGCAGGACTGCAGTTGAAGCGGCAGGCCCGCGTCGACCTTCACGCCGATCATGTCGTCGGTGTCCTCGACGTCGAGTTCGAATCCGGCCTGCCGCATGTGGTCCACCCAGAGGGCGCAGCATCCGCAGGTGGGAGACTTGTAGACCTTGATCGTCGGGGTCTCGGCGATGGTAGCGGCCAGCGCCGCATCGACCATCGCGTTCGCGGGAGTCGAGGCCGCCGTCCGTCCGTCTTCCGCCGACGCCTCCGGCGCGCACCCGCCGGCGAGCAGCCCCAGGCCGATCGAGGCCACTCCGATGCCCATCCTTCCGAACTTTCCGCTCAACATCATCGCTCCCGGTTCGATTCCTGCCGCCCGATCCCCCAAGTTATGCACGAGGAGGCTGCCACGGTACCGTTACGATACCATCCCGCGCGGGATCATGCGGCGATCATCCGCGGGATGCGGGCGCCACGCGGGTGGTGGCCGAAACCTGAGAGAGGCGGGGCGTGATGGAGAGACTGTCACAACTCTGGAGCGAAGCGGTCGCCTTCATGGCTCCGCGCTGGCTGCCCAGTCTGATCGTGATCGCGGTCGCCGCACTCGTCTACCTCGTGGCGCTGATGGTCCTGGGCCGCGCGCAGAAGCACTGGGTCACGCGGACCGAGACACAACTCGACGATCTCGCCGTGCGGCTCCTCCGCCAGGTCCTGCTGCTCTCCAGCGGGGCCCTGGCCGTGTGGCGCCTGCTGGACATCTGGGCCCTGCCCACCGCGGCCCAATGGGTCTACGCCATCTGGATCGGCCTCCTCTTCTTCCCGTTGAGCCGCTTCATCGGGGACCTGTTGACCGCCGTGGAAGCCGAGGTCGTCTCCCGCACCTCGACGCCGCTCGACAAGACGGCGCTCCCGATGATCAACAAGGCGATCCGCTTCGCGGTCGTCGCGCTCGGCATCGTCCTCGCGCTTGGGGAACTGGGCATCAACATCGCGCCTCTCCTCACCGGCGCCGGCCTCATGGGCCTCGCCCTCTCGCTCGCCGCCAAGGACACGCTCTCCAACGTGATCGCGGGCGTGCTCCTCATCGTCGACCGCCCCTTCCAGGTCGGGGACCGGATCGAACTCTGGACCGCGCCCAACGAGACGGGATCCTGGGGCGATGTGATCGAGATCGGGCTCCGGGCCACGAAGATCCGGAATCCCGACAATCTCGTCGTCGTCGTCCCGAACAGTCAGCTCATGCTGCGCGACATCGTCAACTACACCATGTCCGGCCAGGACATCCGGCTCCGCATCCCGTTCTCCGTCGCCTACGAGTCGGACATCGAGCGGGCGAAGTCGCTGCTGGTGGACATCGCCCTGGCCGTCGAGGGGGTGAAGGACGATCCCGCGCCGGTCGTCATCGCCCGGAGTTTCGGTCCGTCGGAGGTCAACCTCGAGCTGCGCGTCTGGATCCTGGAGGCGAGGGCGAGACGGCGCATCGCCGACGACATCAGCGAGCGAGCGCTCCCCGCCTTCGAGGAAGCCGGCGTGGAAATCCCCTATCCGAAGCGGGAACTCTACATCCGGTCCGCGGATGGGTCGCAGGCCGGCGGGGTCTGAGTTGCGACGCACCGGCAGCCCGGTTCGCCGGCCTTTCCTCGCGCTAGCGGTCTCGGCGATCCTGGCGGGGGCGGGTCTCCCCGACGGATTGGCCGGCGCCGGCCAGGACGCGTTCATCACGCAGCAGTCCGAGTTGTTCACCAATGTGACGGTGATCGACGGCCGCGGGGGCCCGCCCCGGCCCTCTTCCTCCGTCCTCGTGTGGGGCGGCCGAATCCGGGACATCGGCGCCCGGGGCTCCGTGGCCGCCCCGGACGGAACCGTCGTCGTGGACCTCTCGGGCGCCTACCTCATCCCCGGTTTCATCGACGCGCACGCCTCGCCGCAGACGACGCAGGATTTGCGGGCGCTCCTGGCCGTCGGGATCACGGGGGTGCGCGACGGCGCCACATCGCTGGCCGCATTCGAGGAGCGGGGCCGCGGGAGCTTCGGCGAGGATCCCGTTCCGGCCGTCTACGTCGGCGGTCCCGTCCTCGAGGCCGGGAGCGTGTCGCGCGGCTCAGCGCTCGAATCGGAAGCTTCCGCCGTCGCCGAGGTGGCGCGGCAGGCCGCGGATGGGGCCGGCTTCGTCTCCGTCGCCTCCAGCGTGCCCTCGTCGTGGCTGGTCGGGATCGCGCGCGCCGCGCGCCGGGCGGAGGTGCCCCTGTGGGCCGACCGCCGGGGCGGGGGCTGGCTGCTCGCCCTCCGTGCCGGGTCCGCCGTCGCGAGTCCCCTCGTCTCGGGCGACTCCGAGTTGCTTCCGGAGAGCGAACGCGGGTCCTTCGAGGCCCTGGCGGATGCCGGGCAGGTCCCGGCCCGGATCGCCTGGCTGGAGCGGCTGGAACCGCACGGACCCGACGTCGACCGCGCCGTGACCGCACTCCTTTCGAACGACTCGGCCCTCTTGCCGCTGCTGGCCAGCGCGTCCGCCCCCCTCGACTGTCCGGCCGACGCCGCCCCCTGCACGCCGCTGTCCGACGACGCGTGGACCGCGCTTCAGGCGGCCTGGCCCAAGGCGGAAGCGCTGGTCCAGACTTTCCACGGCCACGGCGTCCGCCTGCTCGTGGGCTCCGATGCGCCGCGGACGACTCCCCTGGGAGAAGGTTTCCACCGCGAGATGCAGCTGCTCGTGGAGGCGGGCATCCCCCCCCTCGAAGTCCTCGGCATGGCCACGAGGAACGGCGCCATAGAACTCGGCCAACTGCACGAGCGGGGGACGATCGAGATCGGGAAGCGCGCGGACTTCCTCGTCCTGGAGGCGAACCCCGTCGCCGACATCCGGAACGCGCGGCGCATCTCGCTCGTCGTGATCGACGGACGGGCGTGGGCCGTCGGTCCCGATGGCGCCTGGCGTCGCGTCCGCTTCAACTGACGGGACGCCCGTCCGGCTTCATCTTTCGCGGTAGCAGTACGCGTCGCGTCGTCGGGTGAGATCCTCGATGACCGCAGCCTTGAACGCGTCGGGGTCACGCCCCCGGGCGAGTCGGTCCCGGTAGGTCGGAATATCCAGCACTTCGGCGCCCAGCCAGGCGCTCCGGAAGGGTCGCGGGAAGCGTTCCCCGGGCGCCTGAATGTGATGCAGCCCGCCGCTGTAGGCGATGAACAGCCGGCCGTCCGGCATCGCCCGGATGATGTCCGCGATCCCCCCGCGGATCGTCATCGGATTTCCCTCACGATCCAGTCCGGTTCGGCGCATCATCCGCCCCTCGGGGAGGATGATGAGGACGGCCTCCGGATCCCGGACCTGCCGCAGCACCTCCTCCCACGTGTCGTCCTTCTCGCGCGTCACCGGCACCACGTGTTTGGCGAGGAGCAGGAAGAACCGTCCCAGAATCGGCCGCGCCGCGGTCTTGTCCGCGAGCGGCACGACACCGTGCGTCGCGAGTTGCCAGAGCAGCCGGCTGGGCACGACGGCGAGGAAGACCGGTTCGAAGAGGCTCGTGTGATTGAGCAGGGCGAGCACGCGCAGACCCGCCCAGGGATCGTCGTCTTCGCGGAGCCACTCCAGCCGGACCCGGCAGAGCGCCTTCGCCGCGACCTTGATCGAAAAGAGAAGAAGAAAGACGATATAGCTGCGCATTTTGCGCAGTGTGCCTCAGGCATCGCAGAGCGGTCAAGGGTTCCGGCGCTTCCGTCGGGGGAGGCCAAGGTTGGCGTTGGCCCGGACCCTGCCCCATCTTCGGGCGCCCGGCGGTATTCGTCCGGCGTTACACGTCGTCCGTATTCAAGGAGTCTTTTCCATGAAAACCCGATCGCTGTTCCTTGCAGCCTTCTTCACTGTTCTCTTCTCCGCCCCCGTCCTCGCGCAGCGTGATTTCTCGGCCGTCCAGATCGAAGCGACGCACGTCGCCGGCAGCGTCTGGATGCTGGTGGGGAGCGGCGGCAACATTGGCGTGTCCTCAGGCCCCGACGGCGTCGTGATGGTCGACGACCAGTTCGCGCCGCTGGCGGACAAGATCCGCGACGCGCTGCGCGAGGTGGGACAGTCGGAGGAGGCGGCGCAACCGCAGTTCATCCTCAACACGCATTTCCACGGCGACCATACCGGCGGCAACGCCGAGTTCGGCGACGCCTCCACGATCGTCGCGCACACGAACGTGCGCTCGAGGCTCCAGGCCGGCGGATCGCCCGACGTGGCCCTGCCCGTCGTCACCTTCGACGACGCCGTCTCCATCCACTTCAACGGCGAGGAGATCCGGGCGTTCCACATCCCGCATGGACACACCGACGGGGATGCGCTCATCCACTTCACCGGCTCGAACGTCCTCCACATGGGCGACGATTTCTTCGCCGGCCGCTTCCCCTTCGTCGACATCGACAACGGCGGCAGCGTGGAGGGACTCGCGACCGGGATAGAGGAAGTCCTGGCCAACGTGCCCGCCGACATCGACATCATCCCCGGGCACGGTCCGCTTTCCTCCGTGGACGACCTGAGGACGTACCACCGCATGATCACCGAGACGATCGCGATGGTCCGCGGGAAGATCGAGGCCGGGATGAGCAGCGAAGAAGTACAGGGCGAGGGCGTCGCCGAGGAGTGGTCCGACTGGGGCGCCGGGTTCATCTCGACGGAACGCTGGCTCGACACCGTGCACCGCAGCCTTTCCGGGGCGGCGGGCGCCGAGAACGTCGAACACGGCCACGGCCACGGCCATGACCATCACTAGGCGAGCGACGAGCCGGTGAGCGACGACGGGAGCCGCTCCGCCGCCGACCACGGCTGGGTCGCGGACGGCTACAACGCGGGGTACGCCGAGGGGCTGGTCGAACGGGCGCTGCGCGACCGGGGTGTGATCCCGCCGCCGCTGGCGGGCTGGGACCCATCCGCGGAGGCGGTCTTCGAAGCGCCACCGAGGACCGTCGTTCCTCCTCCTCCCCCCGCTCCTCCCCCGCCCCCGCCCGCCGAGGCGGAGGTCGTGGCGACGGAGGATCTGCGGCTCGCCGCCATCGCCGGGGCCCTCGTCGAGGCCTACCGCGCGTACGGACACCTCGGGGCGCGCATCGACCCGCTCGGCTCCGAACCTCCGAGGCACCCGCTGCTGGAACCGGAATACCACGGCATCCGCCGCGACGAACTCGCGCGCGTGCCCGCCTCCGCCGTCTGGCTCAAGCACCTCGGCGACAACGCGGCCGAGGTCCTGGACCGCCTCGAGGAGATCTACTGCGGGCCGATCGGCTACGAACTCGACCAGATGGAGAACCCGGCCCAGCGCGACTGGCTCGTGGACTACATCGAGTCGCACCGCCACCGGCTCCTGATGAGCCGCGAGCGGGCGAAGGCGTGCCTCGAGTGGCTGACCCGCGTGGAGGGGCTCGAGACGTTCCTGCACCGCACCTACCTCGGGAAGAAGCGCTTCTCCGTCGAGGGACTCGACATGCTCGTGCCCATGATGCGGGGGATCATCGGGAGCGCGGGGCGGCGCGGGGCGCGGCAGGTGTTCGTGGGGATGGCGCACCGCGGGCGCCTGAACGTGCTGGCCCACGTCATGGGACTGTCCTACGAGTCGATCGTGGCCGAATTCGAGGAACAGGCCGCGCGCGGCATCATGACCGCGCTCCCGGAGCACGGCTCCGGCGACGTCAAGTACCACGTCGGAGGCCGGTCGCAGGTCGCGGAGGACGAGGTCGAACTGGATGTGCGGCTCGCCCCGAACCCGAGCCACCTCGAGCACGTGAACCCCGTCGTCCTCGGCATGGCCCGGGCCGCTCGCTTCACCGGCGAGGCCTCCGACTCCTCGGCGATTCTCCCCATCATCATCCACGGCGACGCCTCCTTCGCGGGGCAGGGCGTCGTGGCGGAAACGCTGAACCTGTGCCGGCTGCATGCCTACGAGACGGGGGGTACCCTCCACATCATCACGAACAACCAGCTCGGCTTCACGACCCTTCCCGGCGACAGCCGCTCCACGCGGTACGCGAGCGACCTGGCGCTCGGCTTCCGGCTCCCCGTCGTGCATGTGAACGCCGACGACCCGGAGGCGTGCATGGCCGCGGTGCGGCTCGCCATCGACTACCGGTTCGAGTTCGGGGAGGATCTCGTCATCGACCTCGTGGGCTACCGGCGCTACGGGCACAACGAGGGGGACGAACCCTCCTACACCCAGCCCATGATGTACGAGCGGATCGCCTCGCACCCGCGCGTCCGCGCGCAGTTCGCGGAGGTCGTCGTCGAGCGGGGGCTCATCTCCCGCGAAGAGGCCGACGACCTGGTGGCGGATGTGGAGGCGGAACTCGACGCGGCGAGGGGGGCGATCGCGGCACACAAGGCAGCGGACGAACGCACGGGCGCGGCGCCGGACCCGAAGCGGCTGCTGGATCCGGCGGAACCGGCGCGGCCGACCGGCATCCCGGAGGCGCGGCTGCGGGAGCTCAACGAGGCGATCCACCGTTGGCCCGAGGACTTCAAGCCGTTCCACAAGCTCGGGCGCCAGCTGGAACGCCGCCGCGCGGCGCTGGACGAGGGGATCGACTGGGGCCACGCGGAGGGACTGGCGCTCGCGGGCCTGCTCACCGAGGGCGTGCCGGTGCGGCTCACCGGCGAAGACACCGAGCGCGGCACGTTCAGCCACCGCCATCTCGTGCTGCACGACGCCGAGGACGGGCGGCCGTACACCCCCATGGCCCACCTGGAAGAGGGACAGGCGGCGTTCCGGATCGCGAACAGCCCCCTGTCCGAGATCGCCACGCTCGGCTTCGAGTACGGCTTCTCCACCATCGCCGCCAACGCGCTCGTCATGTGGGAGGCGCAGTTCGGCGACTTCGCCAACGTCGGGCAGGCGATCATCGACCAGTTCATCGTGTCCGGCCGCACGAAGTGGGGCCTGGAGTCGCGGCTCGTCCTCCTCCTTCCGCACGGCTACGAGGGGCAGGGCCCGGAGCATTCGAGCGCCCGCCTGGAGCGCTTCCTGCAACTCGCGGCCGAAGGCAACATCCGCGTCGTCAACTGCACGACGCCCGCGCAGTTCTTCCACGCCCTGAGGTGGCAGGCGCTGCGCGCGACCCGCCGTCCCCTGATCGTGATGACGCCGAAGAGCCTGCTGCGCCACCCGCGCGCCCGCTCGATGATCGGCGACCTCACCGGCGGCGCCTTCCGCCCCGTGCTACGGGACCCCGACTTCCGCGCCGATCCGTCCCGCGTAAACCGGGTCATCATTTGCAGCGGAAAGGTCTATTTCGACCTGCTCGCGGAAGCTCCGCCCGCGCACGACATCCCGGTCCTGCGCGTCGAACAGCCGTACCCGTTCCCGGCCATGGAACTCGGAGCCGCCCTTGCGTCGTATCCTGAAACGGCGGAAATCTGCTGGGTGCAGGAGGAACCGGAAAACATGGGGGCATGGACATACATGAGACCGCACCTGCGAGAACTCATCGGCCGCGAGCCCGTCTACATTGGCCGCCCCGAGCGCGCGAGTCCGGCGGAAGGCTACTTCGGCAGGCACGTCCGCCGCCAACGCCGCCTCCTCCGCGCCGCCCTGCGCCTGGACTGACGCACCCGAGTCCGGGCGCCCATAACCGAGTACCGCACCCTCGGCGGCCCCGGCTTGAAGCGCCTGCCGTTTGATCCCACCTTGATCGGGGCGTGGAGGTTCGTGTGCGTCGAGTTCCGGCCGGCGGGTCGGGCGCCGTGTGGAACCTCCAACGGGAGTCGTCAGAGATGGGGTTGGACGTGATCATCGGTATCGTCACCATATTCCTGGGCATCGTCAGCTTGGTCGTGGTGTTGGTCAAGCTCACGCGGCAGTTTGCGGCTGACCTCACCGGTCTTCGGGGTGAGTTGAAGGGTGTGCGTGACGAGCTGCGGGGCGACATCAAGGACCTGCGCCTTGAGCTTGGGGGCGAGATCGCCGGCGTGCGGGTCGAACTCGGCGGTCGCATCGACGCGGTCGCGACTGAACTGACCAAGACACGCATCGCCGTGGCCAGGCTCGAGGGACATGTGCTGGGAGTCCCGCGGCCGGACACCGCCACGGACGCCGCCTGACCGAGCCTGGAGGGGGCTGCTCAGGCGTTAAGGATCGGCGCCGAGCTCAGGTTTTGGCGTGAGCAGCTGCGGACTGACAGGGAGATCGCGAAAGCGCGCCAAGAAATTCGGGCGGAGATCAGGGAAAGGCACCAGGAGCTGCCAGCCGGACCATCACCGTTGGGTGACCGGGAGTCGCATGTCGACCCCGGCTTGAGGCGCAGGCCGCTTGATACCACCTTGATCGAGTCGCGGAGGTTCGTGTACGTCGGGGGCTGGCCGGTGGGCTGGCACCGCATCGAACCTCCAACGGGAGCCGTCAGAGATGGGCTGGAAGTGATCGTCGGACTCGTCACCATATTCCTGGGCATCGTCGGCTTGGGCGTGGCGCTGATCAAGCTCACGGGGAAGCTCGAGGACAAAGCCGATGGCGTACGCGACGGTCTTCAGAGCGACATCACGAACCTGCGTGTTGAGCTTCGGGGCGACATCAAGGGCCTACGGGGTGAGGTGGAGGGTGTGCGCGACGGTCTTCGGGGCGACATCAAGGGCCTACGCGACGGTCTTCGGGGCGACATCAAGGGCCTACGCGACGAGCTTCGGGGCGACATCAAGGAGCTTCGGGGCGAGATCACTGGTGTGCGGGTCGAACTCGGCGGTCGCATCGACGGAGTCTCGGCGGAACTGACCAAGACACGTATGGCCGTGGCCAGACTCGAGGGGCATGTGCTGGGAGTCCCGCTGCCGGACACCGCCGCGGAAGCGGCCACGGACGCCGCCTGACCAGAGCCGGGGTCAACGCCCGCACGCCTCGCGTTCCGGGTCGGGGTCGCGGGTTCCGCGCGTGAGGTCGGCGCTCAATTCCTCGGCCAGCGACACGTCATCGTGCGTCATGTACTCCCAGAGGGCCTGTCTGCGCCGGTCCGCCTCCTCGTGTCCCTGTTCGGCGGCGAGGTGCAGCCAGGCGTAGGCGTGCATATCGCGTGACATGTACTCGGTCGCGAGGGAGAACTGCGCGTCCGCGTAACCGTTCTCCGCGGACGCGCGCATCCACCGCACGGCCTCCGCCGTATTGCCGTGCCGGGCGTAGAGGAAGCTCAGGTTGTACTGAGCGACGGGATCGCCCTGTTCCGCCGCCGCCCCGAACCAGTACATGGCCTCCACGTCGTCCGGGATCACGCCCAGGCCCAGCGCATAGGCCTGGGCGAGGTGGTTCTGCGCCCCGGCGTGACCCTCTTCGGCGGCGGCCCGAAACCAGCGGATGGCCGCGTCCGTGTCTCGCTCCACGCCGTTTCCGTCGAGGCGCCGCAGGCCGAGCGCGTTTCGGGCCCCTGGGTGTCCCGCCCGCGCCGCCGTCTCGAGCCACGCGACGGCCGCCGAGTCGTTCCTCGCGACGCCGCGGCCCTCGCCGTAGAGGAGGGCCAGGTGGTACTGGCCATCCGCGTGACCCAGCGCCGCGGCGGCATCGATCCATCTCACCGCCATCGCCGTGTTCCGCGGCACGCCGTACCCGTGCAGGTGCATCAGACCCAGCGTGTTCCGCAAGCCGGGATCGCCGGCCTCCGCGGCGGCGGTGATCGCCGCCAATGCCTCCCCGCTTCCCCGCCCGGCGGCCGCGCATAGCCAGCGCGCCGCCGCGGTCGCGTCCCTCTCGACTCCCTCGCCTCCGAGGTACAGCAGGCCGAGACTCGCCTGGGCCCCGGCCCGGCCCTGTTCCGCCGCGGTGCGTAGCCACGACAGCGCCTCAGCGTCCCCCGCACCCGCCCGCTGCCGGAGGGCTTCGTGGAAGGGTGGCGGGGACCGGTCGCACGAGGCGGCGGCCAGGACCAGCAGGAGCGCCCCCGCGACGCGGGCGCGCAACAGGCCTTCACTCACTCTCCACTCCCCAACCTCCTCGACGAATCCACGCGCTCCGTCGCTTTCGACCCCGATGAGCACACGCTAAGGTACTGCGAAGCCGTCTCCGGGAGATCGGTGTCGGCGCAAAGGGGCTGTGAGAGGGGCGGTGTCGAGGGCGTCCATGAGAGATTCGTTAGTTCCGGGATTCATCTTCCTGGCGGCTGTCGCCGCCTGCGCCAAGCCCTCCACCGTAGCCTCGGATCCGTCGCCGGCCGGCATCCCCTCAGTGGCCGGCGAGCGCGCCTTGCAGACGGAGGCCGCCGTTCGCACCCGCGAGGCGCGCCTCCAGCGGCTGGACGACCTCTCGCTTCCGCTTCTCCGGCAGGGACCGGCGCTTTGTGGGCACGAGGTGAGCCATTTCGGATTTCGATACCTGGCGCTGGAGGAGATCGAGGACGAGGCGGAACGCGACGCGTATCGCAAAGTGTTCGGCGTCGGGGAGCGGCCCACGATCATCGGGGTGACGAGCGGCGGCGCGGCGCAGCGGGCCGGCCTCATCCCCGGCGACGCGATCGTCGGGCTGGGTGGCGTTGAAGTGCCGTCGGGCGCGCAGGGGTCCGTCGAGATCGCGCTTCAACTCGTCCAGCGGCGGGCGGGCGAGCCGCTGCCCGTGGTCGTGCGCCGGGGCCGGGAAAACGTGACGCTGGCGGTCACCGCGGAGCGAGGCTGCGATTTCCCCATCCACCTGTCGCCGAGCGATGAGATCAACGCCTCCGCCGATGGCCGCTGGATCGAGGTGAACGCGGGCCTGCTGCGGTTCCTGGAATCGGACGAGGAGTTGCAGCTCGTCATCGCCCATGAGATGGCGCACAACACCATCGGCCATTCCGCGCAGGACCGCGAATACGAGAGGCTGCGGGGCATGCGCGGCGCCGTCCGCGATGCCGCCGCGGCTGCGGCGGGCGGCGTCGCACCGCCGGGGGAGTTCAGCCGGACCCAGGAGCGCGAGGCCGACTACGTGGGCATGTACTACCTGGCCAGGGCGGGCATCGACACGCGCGGCGTGGCTCGCTTCTGGCGGCGCATGGCGGCGGAAGATGCCGCCGGGATCCGGGATCGCGGGGACGCCACGCACCCCGCCTATCCGGAGCGTTTCCTCTTCCTGGAGGAGGTCCACCTCGAGATCGCGCGAAAGCTGGAGGCCGGTGAACCGCTGATCCCCGACCGCGTGTTCAGGCGCTTCTAGCGGATTCGGGTCTGGATCGTCCGCTTCATGTCCGAGAGTTCGGAGACCACCTTCTGGTGGAGGACGCCGAGCGCCTGGCTGTTGCCGTCTTCCTCGGAGTCGGAAAGCTCCTCGAGGCGCGTCTTCGCCCCGTCGTACTTGCGCTCCAGCCGGTCGATCATGGCCATGATCTGAACTTTTCGGCCGGCGCGGGCCTCGCGGAGCTTCACCCTCAGCTCCTCGGCCCCCTCACGGTACTTCTCGACCGTCGCGGTCGTCCGCTGCAGCAACTGCTCGTAGTTGTCGGAAAGCTCCATCCAAACCGCCTCGGTCAAGAACTTCGCGGTCCGAGCCCACGCCACGGCGGCATGGTTCGGACCGTCACGTCGTGCTGCCGGCCACGCGGCCAGCTTGAATCCAGCCTTGAAAGTAGAGACTGCGGGACGCTCGGGGCACCCCTTCCGCCCGCCGGGCCGAAACCGGCGGACGCCTACGGGCCGCGGCCGGGACTCCCCAGCGCGATCGTCTCGCGCATCGGAACCTTCGGGAAGGTCGTCGAATAGGCGCCGTACGCGAGGGCGAACAGGCCGACGAAACCGACCGAGATCATCGCTTCCGGCACGCCGAGCGGCAGTCCCTCCCCGTGCCAGATCGACGGCGCCACCATGTTCCAGCGCTCGACCCAGAACCCGATCAGGATCAGCAGTCCGACGAACGCCAGCCAGCGCGAACTCATCTTCGGGCTCCGCCCCAGGAGGAAGGGGAAGGGGAGGGCGAAGATGAGCACCATCTGGAGCCAGAACATCCAGCCGAAGGCACCCGTCGAACGCGGCATGAAGAAGTTCGTCTCCCGCGGGATGTTGCCGTACCAGATGACGAGATACTGGGCGAACCAGAGGTAGGTCCAGAACGCGACGAAGGCGAACGTCAGCTTGCCGAGATCGTGGAAGTCGTACTTCCCCCAGAGCCGGATCCCGCCGGTCCCCCCGTTGTAGCGGTGGGCCATGATCGCGACGAGCGCGAGCAGACCGAGCCAGCCGCCGATGAAGTAGTACGGCCCCCACACCATGCTCATGAAGCCCGGCGTGAGCGACATCCCGAAATCGAATGCCAGGAGCGAGAAGATGACGGCCCAGCTCAGGATCAGCACGGCGGACAGCCGCCCGATCCGGCTCCGGCAGCGCTCCACCTCCACCTCGTCTCCGCGCCACCCCCGGGCGAAGAGCGACACGACGGCCTTGCGCCAGCCCCGGCTCTCCGCGGCGACGAGCGGCGCGTCCGCCCGGATCGAGTAGAAGAGCCACACGAAACCTAGCAGATAGAGCACCGCGAGCAGGACCCCGTTCCGCAGGAAGACGCCCTCGAGCGTCAGCCAGTCGCGGTTCAGGTGTTCCGTCTCCACGGGCCCGATCCAGGGGAAGACGTGCTCGGCGCCGAGCCGGAGCGTGAAGAAGAGGGCGAAGGAGACGGGGAGAAAGGCGCCCGCGGCCTCGGCCAGCCGGCGGAAACTCTTGCCCCAGTGCCCCTTCGCGACCTGGAGGACGGCTCCGAAGACGACGCCCGCCATCGAGATCGCCGTCCAGAAGAGGAAGTTCGACCACACGCTCATCCAGGCGCGCTGCGCGTCTCCGCCGACCGTGGTCGCAAAGCCCACGGCCCCGATCGCGACCGCCGCGAGCCATACCCCGAGCCACACGGTCGGAATGCGGCCGCTGATCGTCTTCAGCGCCTCTCCCGTGGTGAGGACCGGACGGTCGCCGCCGCCGCTCACTGCCCGCCTCCCGTCCCGGGGATCTCGGCCCCGGCCGTATCGGCCGCCGCCGCTTCAGATGCCGCCGCCTCGGCCGCCGCCGCCTCGGCCGCCGCCGCTTCCGCTTCCTCGGCCATCGCCTCGGCCTGCAGTTGCCGCACGTACGCGACCAGGTACCAGCGGTCCATGGCCGGGATGCGCCGGTAGGGCGGCATCAGCCCGCGTCCGTTCGCGATCATGCCCCAGATGTAGCCGTCCGTGTATCCGCGCGTGAGTTCGCCGCGGATGTTGAGGAGCGGGATGTCGGGGATCCGGTTCTGTCCCACGACGGAGCCGTCGCCCGCCCCCGTCACGCCGTGGCAGGGCGTGCAGAACTGGCTGTACAGTTCCGCCCCCCGGGCCAGATCCGCCTCGGTGCCGGAGATCGGGCTGACGAGCATGGTATCGGCCGCCATGAGGTCGTACGTGCGCTCGCCGTCGATCGGCATCGTGCCGGGCACCGGCAGCCGCGCGCGCTCCTCGTAGGCCTCCACCGAGGGCTGCCAGGACATCGTGTTGAAGAACGGCGTCCGCTGCTCCAGGTGCTTGATCTGGTCGTCGCAGGCGCCGAGCGCGGAGGCGGCGAGGACCACGGTGGCGGCGGCCCGGGCCCTCATCCCTGCACCTCCACGTCCACCGCGGAGGTTTCGCGCACGAGCGCCTCGGCGGCGGCCGTGCCCTCGCCGTTGGCCGGGACGAAGATCCCCCAGCGGTCGACCGAGAACGACGTGCGATAGGCCGGGTCGAGGTTGATCACCGGCCGCTTCGTGTGCACGAGCAGCGCAACGAGCCCGAAGATCCCCGTGAGCAGCACCGTGAGTTCGAACATGAACACGACGAACGGAGGCAGCGACACGAGCGGCTTGCCCTGCGTGACGAGCGGGTAGGCCAGCGACGTGCCCGCCGTGAGCAGCACCCCGAGCGTACACCCGGTGATCGCGCCCGTCAGCGCCCACACGCGCACCGGCGAGGAGTGGATGTCCATCGCCTCCTCGATCTCCGGCGACGGAATCGGCGAAAAGACCTCGATGTCGCGGTGCCCCGCGTCCCGCAGCCGCGCGATCGCGTCGAGCGTGCCGGGCAGCGTGTCGTACTGCCCCAGGACGCCGCTACTCATCGTCATCCCCGTGTGCGTGCGCATGCTCGTGCGCGAGATGTTCCTTCACCTCGGCGATCGAGATCACCGGCAGGCTGCGCGAGAAGAGCAGGAACCAGAAGAAGAACCAGCAGAAGCTGCCGACGAGAATCGACATCTCCACCCAGCTCGGCGTGTACAGGCCCCAGCCGCCCGGCTCGTACTCGTGGGCGAGCGACGTGACGATGATGACGAACCGCTCGTACCACATCCCGATGTTGACGAAGATCGTGAGCGCGAACAGCGCCGGCAGGCTCGTGCGGACCTTCTTGAACCACAGCGCCTGCGGCACGACCACGTTGCAGAACACCATGACCCAGAAGGGGAGCGCGTAGGCCCCCAGCGCCCGCCAGCGGAAGCTCTCGATCTCGATCGGGTCCGCCGAGTAGTAGGCGAGGAAGAACTCCGTCCCGTACGAGAAGCCGACGATGAGCGACGTGAGGAGGACCAGCTTCGCCATGTTCTCGAAGTGGTTCTCCGTGATGTACGCCTCGAGCCCGAACGCCCAGCGCAGCGGGATCATGATCGTGATCACGAGGGCGACCCCGCTGAAGATCGCCCCGGCCACGAAGTACGGAGCGAAGATCGTCGAGTGCCAACCCGGCACGATCGAGAGGGCGAAGTCCCACGAAACCACGGAGTGCACCGACAGCACCAGCGGCGTCGCGATCCCGGCCATGTAGAGGTAGATCCGGCGGTAGTGCCGCCACTCGCTGACCGTCCCCTGCCACCCCAGCGAGAACGCGCCGTAGATCTTGTACATCCAGCCCTTCGCCCGGTCGCGCAGGATCGCGAAATCGGGGATGAGTCCGGTGTACCAGAACAGCGCGGAGATCGTGAGGTACGTCGACACCGCGAACACGTCCATCACGAGCGGCGACCGGAAGTCCGGCCAGATCTGCCGCTGCGACGGGTACGGCATCAGGTAGTAGAAGTACCAGACGCGACCCAGGTGGATGAGGGGGAAGAGCCCCGCCGTCATCACCGCGAAGATCGTCATCGCCTCCGCGGTGCGGTTGATCGTCGTGCGCCACCCGGAGCGGAAGAGGTAGAGGATCGCCGAGATCAGCGTCCCGGAGTGGGCGATCCCGACCCAGAAGACGAAGGTCGTGATGTACACGCCCCAGAAGACGGGGTGGGTGATGCCCGCGACGCCGATGCCGGCCCCGATCTGGTAGAACCAGGCCCCGAACATGAGGGCGAGACCCGCGGCCGCGACCCCGAGCACGAGATAGAAGCGCTTCTCGGGCATGGCGATCGGCCGCGTGATGTCGCGGTTCGCGTCGGCCAGCGTCGGGTGGGCGGGCACCTTCGCCTCCGCGGTCGCCATCAGTGCGCCTCTTCGCCTTCGCCGGCCGCGGCCGGTTCACCGTGTCCGCCGGCCGCCATGTGCTTGTGCGTGACGTCCTCGAGGTAGGTGATCGCCGGCCGCACGCCGAGTTCGCCGAGCGCGTGGTAGCCGCGGGCGCTCTTCGCCTTGCGGGAGACCTCGCTCGCCGGATCCTTGAGGTTGCCGAAGGTGATCGCGTTCGTCGGACAGCTCGACTGGCAGGCGGTCATCACCTCGCCGTCCGCGACCAGCCGGTCCTCCTCCTTCGCGTCGATCTTTGCCTTGTTGATCCGGTGCACGCACATCGTGCACTTCTCCATCACCCCCACCTCGCGGACGGTGATGTCCGGATTGAGCTGGAGGTTCAGGGGCCAGGGGAAGGCGCCGCCTTCGCGGCCGCGCTCGTTGTCGTGGTTGAACCAGTTGAAGCGCCGCACCTTGTAGGGACAGTTGTTCGCGCAGTATCGCGTGCCGACGCAGCGGTTGTAGACCTGGACGTTGAGCCCCTCCGGGCTGTGGTACGTCGCGTAGACCGGGCACACCGGCTCGCACGGCGCGTCGCCGCAGTGCTGGCAGAGCATCGGCTGCTGGACGGTCTGGAACCCGCCGTCTTCCGTCTCCTCCTCGAAGCGGTGGATCCGCATCCACGACATCTCCCGCCGCAGCGCGGCCTGCTCTTCGCCCACGGTGGGGATGTTGTTCTCGGAGTAGCACGACGTGACGCAGGCGCCGCAGCCGGTGCAGGAGTTGAGGTCGATGACCATGCCCCAGCGGTACGGGCTGTTCGGATCCGAGTCCCATGCGGCTTCGACCATCTCGACGAGGTCGATCTCGTGCGCCTCGACCTCGTGGAGCGCGTCCTCGACGTTCATCGCGTGGACGATTTCGCGGTCGAGGTCGTCGGTGGAGCCCTGCGTGACGACGAGCCGCGCGGTCTCTCCGGTGGCCGCGACGGTGACCGCCGTCCCGGCGTACGCCAGCGCGCCGGAGCCGGGGTCCGCGTTCGCCGCGAGGAGGTCCAGCGGGTTCACGCCGCGGTTCCGCGCGTGGCGGCCGTATTCCGTGTGCCCCTGTCCGAGCGGGATCGCCACCGTGTCGGGGCGGATGCCGCGGTAGACGTAGACCGGCGCCTCGATGGCGCCCTGGTCGGATTCGACGCGGACGACATCGCCGCGGTCGACGCCGAGGGACTCGGCCATGTCCGGGTGCATCTCGACCCAGGAATTCCACACGACCTTCGTGATCGCGTCGGGCTGCTCCTGCATCCAGGAGCGGTTCGCGCCGCGGCCGTCGTAGAACTGGGCCGTCGGGTAGACGACGAGTTGCGTGCCGGAGGGCGCCTGCGGGAGCGCGAAGCCGCCGCCATCGCCGCTCGCGGGCGCGTCGCCCTCGCCGGCCTCCGCGTCACCGTCGCCCGCCCATGCCGCCGCCGAGGCACCGCCGCGCCGGAGCGCGTCGAGCCACGCCGCGTGGTCGCCGAGCCGCTCGGTCAAGGTGTTCCGCAGCACCGTGGCGTAATCCGTCCCGCTGAAGGCCCCGCCCTGTCCCGCCGCGTTCGCGACGTTCAGCAGCAGGTCCTCGCGCTGCCGCGTATCGAACACCGGGTGCATGAGCGGCTGTCCGAGCGCCATCGTGCCCCCCGCCAGTTCGGCGTCGCACCACGACTCGAGCGCGTGGTGGCACGGGAGCACCCAGCCGCAGGCCGACGCCGTCTCGTCGAGGTGCGGCGTGACCGCGACCGTGTTCGCCACGTTGGCGAGCGCCTCGCCGAACCCCGCGGCCGCCGGGAGGGCGTAGGCGGGATTGCACCCGGACACGATGAGCGTCCGCACCTGGCCGGCCCGCATGCGCCCGATCAGGGCCTGCATGTCCGCGAAGCTCGCCGTCGTGCCCTCGGGCGCGCCGTCTCCCGGGAAGACCGAGCGGCCTGTCGCGCCCAGCACCTCGTTGAGCGCCGCCACCGCCTGCTGCGCCTGCCGGGCATCGGCCCCCTGCGACTCGAGCCCCGGCGGAATCGCGACCGCGTTCTCCGCGGCGGCGAGTTCCTCCCCGAGCGCGCGGATCGCGTCGGCCGAGACGCCGGCGACTTCGGCGGCCGACTCCGGCGACACGGTGGGCAGTCCGGCTGGAAGCTCGGCGCCGCGTGAGGCGGCCACGACGCCGGCGACGGCGAGCGCCACGGCGCCCTCGGTGCCCGCGCGGGCTTCGACCCACTCATCCGCGTTCGCGCCGGTGAGCGAGAGGCGCGGCCCGACGAAGGTGAACTTCGCGTGGTGGTGGGCGTCGATGTCGCGCGCAGCCGCGAAGCTCGCGGCAATCTGCGTCGGCGCGAGCCAGGTGCCGAGGAAGTCGGCCCCGAAGCAGGCGATCCGGTCCGCCGAGGAGAGGTCGAAGCGCGGCATGCCCGCGCCGCCGCTCACGTCCGCGGTCCCCGCCGCCAGCGCGTCGTTCGAGAACGGCTCCCAGGCGACGTGCTCGACCCCCATCACGCGCGCCCAGTCCGCGATGAAGCGGCCCGTCGTGCCCGTGACCCGGCCCGTCAGGAGCACCCCGCCGCCGACGCGCACCGCATTCGTGAGCGCGGCCGTCCCATCCTCCCAGTTCGCGTACTGGAAGGGAGGCGCCCCCTCCTCCGTCGACGGATTTCGCTGGAGCGGCTGACTCACGCGATCCGGATCGTAGAGGTCCTGCAGCGCGGAGTGCGTGAGCGACGAGAGGCCGCTCGTGCCGCCCCCGAACCGGTCGTTGGGGCTCAGGCCGAGGACGCGGCCGTCACGCACCTGCGCATGGACGGCGACCGGTTCCGGCCCCGCATCCGCCAGCACGGTCGCGTAGGTCTCGGAAACGCCCGGCGTGATCCCCTCTTCCTCGACGAGACTGGGGATGAGCTTGTCCCCGAAGTTCGGCGGCCCGCACGCCGCCAGCGTCGCGGCTCCGGCCCCGGAAGTCCCCAGCACCTTCAGGAAGCGGCGGCGGGAAGTCCCCGTTCCGTTCGCCGCCGCGCCGTTCAGGGCCTCCGGCTCCGGCGTAGCGCCGCCCGAACCCGTCCCGCCGCAGCCGCAGTCGCCGCAGCCGCCGCTGCTCCCGTTCAGTAGTGACATGCCGCGCAATCCGTGGGAGCCCGGGTCCGGCCGTAGTCCGTGTCGATGTCCCTCGGGTAGAATCCTTCCGGCTGCCGAGGCGCCGGCGCCAGCGGCGGCGGGTTGTCCCGCGCCAGGGTGTGGTCCGTCGCGAAATCGCCCTCGTAGGGAGCCTGCCGGTGGCACTCGAGACACCAGCCCATCGTGAGCGGCGCCCACTGGTAGACCCGGTCCATCTCCTCGACCGGACCGTGGCAGTCCTGGCACTCGAGGTTCCGCACGTGGGCCTTGTGGCTGAACTGCACGAACTCCGGCAGCTTGTACACCCACTCCCATTCGATCGGCTCGCCGCGGGCCTCGTACTGGCGAAGCTCCTCGACCGGCGGCAGCCCCGTCCCCGCGATGCGGTGGCACCCCATGCAGACCTCGAGCGACGGAACGACGCCCGACACCGACTCCTCCGTCCCCACATGGCAGTACATGCAGTCGATCTGGAGGTCCGTCACGTGGAAGCGGTGGTTGAACGGGATCGGCTGCTCGGGTCCGCGGCTCGCGTTCTCGTGATCGTAGATCGCGCGCCACTGCGCCGGCATCGTCGCGAGATCCTGCTCTTCGGCGAACTGCGCAGCCGCGGCCGCCGTCTCGCCCTCGCCCGCCGCCTGCGGATCCGCGCTCTCCTGGACATGCAGGAAGGAGGACGGATCGAGGCTCGCGACAGCGATCTCGAGTTCGCCGGTTGAAGGCCGGTACAGCGCCAGAGCGGTGGCGCCGAGGGCCGCAGCGAGGACGCCCGCGGCCGCGCGAGAGCTTATCTTCATCCGCCTCTCTGAGGGGGAATCGACGATGTGAAACGCCCGGCCGCCTCCGCCGTCGGAAGCGCGGGTCGCGAACAAGGTAAACCCCGCTCCGGTGGATGCAACCGTAGCCGCGAACCCTCGAACCGGCACCCGCCGGAGCACCCCCCGAGGTTGACCGATTCGGCTCGTTCCTTTAGCATTGTGTCGTCCGAGCGGGCTCCCACCCGGGGTCCGCTCGTCTTGTCTTCGGGGGGGCCTTAGCTCAGATGGCTAGAGCGCTACGTTGACATCGTAGAGGTCACTGGTTCGAGTCCAGTAGGCCCCATCGAAACGCCGCTGCAGGGGGCTGTAGCTCAGTCTGGTTAGAGTGCCGGTCTGTCACACCGGAGGTCGCGGGTTCAAATCCCGTCAGCCCCGTCCCCAGAGGACAAGAGGGAGTCGAGCGAGGGGCCGTAGCTCAGTTTGGGAGAGCGCTTGAATCGCACTCAAGAGGTCGCGGGTTCAAATCCCGCCGGCTCCATTTTTCCGTCGTCGCGTCCACCCCCGGCACCCCGCGAGCCTTCTCGCACGGGTTCGCCCCGGGTAGCGGTCGACGGCTCGCCACCGTAGCTCAGGGGTAGAGCACCGCATTCGTAATGCGGCGGTCGTCGGTTCAAATCCGACCGGTGGCTCTGGCAGCACCCCTCCAGGCCGCGGCTCGCAGGCTGGCCAGGCCGGCAGCCGGAGGGAGCAGCACACGCGGGTGTAGCTCAGTTGGTAGAGCGCAACCTTGCCAAGGTTGAGGTCGCCGGTTCGAATCCGGTCACCCTCTCTCAAGCCGGATCGCCGCTCCGTTTGCGAGCGCGACCCCGGCCCCGCGCCTCACGCGCGGTCCGCAGTACCCCTCGGGGCGTGGCTCAGTCCGGTAGAGCGCTGCGTTCGGGACGCAGAGGTCCCCGGTTCAAATCCGGGCGCCCCGATTTCTCGCCCGCCTTATCATCTCAGCTGGGCGTACTGTTCGGTCCGCCTGGGCTATCCCGTCGCCCCCCGGATTACGCGGGCCGCCGAAGGCGGTCGTAGCGAAATCCGGGCGCCCGCGGCCCGGTCAACATGCTGCAGTTTTCGCATGCTCCTCCGTCGACCGCGCCAGCGGTCGCGGACGATCGGTCCAGCGACGACCTCAGGACGAGACAGCAAAACGCGCTTCCGAAACGATGGTGTCGTAGCGTTCGACGAACTCGGCGAACTTCTTCGGGTCACGGTTGTACGATCGCAGCCAATTCTCGATCCCCGCCGGTAGCACAGCCATTACGAACCTTGCGACGTGGAGGACCTTCATTCCATCGACGAAGAGTGGAACATCACGGTCCGCGTGAGTGAACCGCGGCAGCAGGCGGTGCGTCCTTCCAGAACGGACCTTTCTTGAGTCGAGGTTCGTCATGTGGATCAGCGAATTCCTCAGCTGCCAGAGTTCATCCGACGTAACGCCAACCCTCGCAAGATCACAGTAGTCGTCCAACCACCTGGCAAAACAATCATTGCGTTTCGGACCGTACTCGACGTACCCCAACGTATCGATCATGGAGAAAACCAGCTTCAAGCACGAAATGTGCTTTCCGCTACTACGCAGGAGATGAATCGCCTCAAAATAGTCGTCCTGTATGAGCTGAGGAAAATCGAATCCGCCGTCGGTCATGTACATCAGGAGGTAGTCGGGCGTGGCGCTGTCACTCGACTCATCACGGGTCTCGTCTGCGCAGACCTCATCGTTCACGATGCGCGTAGCGCAGTACACGGCGTCCTCACCCACGATGCCCTTTTCGACCAACTCGTTGACGAATGGATGCAGGCGATCCATAACTTCGAAGTCACGCCACAGGATTGGCATTGCCAGGTCTTCGCGCTGCGCATCCGGATGGTCGGGCTGAACCCTCGATTGCAGGAAGCTCGTCAGTTCTTCGTACGTACCGGTCCGCTCGTACGTACGCCAGCCGATAGCGTGGATGTGCGTCCCGTCTCCGTAGAAGAAGATGTTGACGAGTGGTTTCTTCATCTCCTGATTTGTCTCCCTTGTCGGTTAGTGCCCGAGACGGTGACAACGAACATCGGACTCGCGCGGCAAGCTCCCGGTCGCTGCCGCCGGACGTGACGTAAGAAGGGGACTCGCGCTCTGCTGGCGGGGGGGCGGGCCCGTGTCAGAAGCCGATCTGAGGTCTAGGGCCGCCGCCGCTTTGGTTTCTTGACCCCAATGCCGAGGGGTACGCGCATCTTCTCGTAGAGCATGAAGAGATGCTCGGCGCGTTCACGCTCCGAGGCGAATCCCGTCCGGCGATAGAGCCGGTCCACGGCGCGGTCGATCGCTTGGTGTGCGCGGCGTAGGTCGGGCGGCATCAAGTCCGGGTCGTAGAGATCCGCCAGCGTCGCGTCAGGATAGGCGGCGCGAGTTTCGATCACAGCCTTCGCCAAGGGTTCCAGCTTCGAGACATCGGATTTGGCGGGGGGCATCGGAAAGGTGTTGTAGACCATGCCGATACCGTAGCTGTAGTCGCTCTTGAGCCGTCCTCCGATGTAGCGTAGCCAAGCCATGTGCATCGCCGACGTCAGAACGGCGAACTGCGAGAGAGCCGCTTCGGGAAGTATCCGAAGCTTGTTGCTCGGGATCACAGGCGGCTCCAGCCATGCGATAGGCACGTAATCGCGCCGTTCCGTGCTGACCTCGGGGATCACGAGGAAGGGAGTCGTGGGGAGGACGTTGACGTTGTATTGCGTCGGATAGTTGGCGAGCCTCTGTGTCTGCTTGCGCGGGCTGTCGGACCGGAACTCGCGGACCTTGGCGATTCGTTCCCGAACCTTGGGCATGTCCGCCAGAACGTTAGGCGGGGCATCGTGTAGGGCGAGAATCCAGCGGTACCGATTCTCGAGGTAATCCCGCCCGCTCGCATAGGGCCGAATGAACGGCTCTGCTGCGGGTTCCATCGCCAGGAACTCATCTCGAACTTGCTCGGACGAAAAGATGTACTCGCCGTCGTCGATCGGCTGGCATCCACTGATCAGCTTGGGTAGCCCGTTCACCGGCGTGCTCTCTTCACGCACCGTTAGGTGCGGGTCCGTCAAGCCGCTGGCGTCGAACAGGTACGGTGAGAGCGCGGCGTGTTCGGTTTCCTCCGGATGGCCCTTGATGTCCGGATAGCTGAACAGGCGCTTCGCCGACCGCACCTCCCCCCGGCCGTCCAGCCCGATGATGACCACATGCACTTGGGCTTTTCCGCGTGCGTCGGACCTCCATGCGAAGGTCCGGTGCGCAAAAGCGATCTCCAGCGCGCATCGGTTGAAGAGGATCGGCCAAAGTTGGGCCACCTGCTCCCCCTGGGTGATCGAATTCGTCGCAACGAAGGAAATCCGGACCTTCGTGCTCCGCGCGTATTCCCCCGCCTTGATGAACCACGCGGACACGTAGTCGAGCGTACCTCCGTCCCCGCCGAGGTCCGCAATTCTCCGCACTTGGGCGCGCTGAGCGGGGCTCTGGAACTTCGCACCCCCGAACGGCGGATTGCCGAACACGAAGGCGCATGCCTCCGGCGGCAGCAATTCCGCCCAATCCATCTCGAGCGCATCCCCGTGGACGATGTGCGGTGAGGACGTGAGCGGGATACGGGCGTATATCTGGCCGAATTCCAAACTCAGCCGGTTGTTCATGATGTGGTCCATCATCCACAGCGCCGCTTCGGCGATGCGGGCCGGGAACTCGCTCAACTCGATCCCGTAGAACTGGTCCACATCGACGACTGACAACGTCTCCGCCAGGACGTCGAGTTGTTTGTCGGGATGGATCTCTTTAAGGACTTTGATCTCCAACTCGCGCAGCTCGCGATAGGCGATGATGAGGAAGTTGCCGCACCCGCACGCCGGATCGAAGAACGTCATGCTGCCGAGCTTCTCCTGGAAGCGGCGCAGATCGGCACGGCGACGGCTGTCCTTGCGGCGCTCCAGGCGCTCGAACTCGGTCCGCAGGTCATCGAGGAACAGCGGTTCGATCACCTTGAGGATGTTCTTCTCGGTCGTGTAGTGCGCGCCTTGGGCCCGCCGCTCCGCCGGATCCATGACCGACTGGAAGAGCGCGCCGAAGATGGCCGGCGAAATGTTGGACCAGTCGAAACGGGACGCGTCGAGGAGCTTCTCCCGCATGGACGCGTCAAACGCCGGAATACGCAGCGGCCCGTCGAACAGGTCGCCATTGACGTACGGAAACTGGGCCAAGTCCTCGTCGAGTGTCGCCGTTCGATCCTCTTCGGGCGTATCGAGGACTTGGAAGAGCTGCGTAAGCATCGCCCCGAGGTCGGTCCCGTCCTCGCGCGTGCGTGACTCCAGGAAGTCGAACAGGATATCGCGCGGCTCGAAGACGCCCGTATCGTCGGCGAAGAGACAGAACACGATGCGCACCAGGAACCGCTCCAGGTCGTGGCCCCGGTAGCCTGCGGCTTCGAGCGCATCGTGGAGGCGGCCAACCAGCTCGGCGGCCTCGACGTTCGCTGGATCTTGATCCCGAAACGTCCGCCGCTGAACGCCGAGGATGAAACCGAACGCCTCGACATGGGCGGGCAGTTCGGCGAGAGGGAACGCCAGCTTCCGTCGCTCGGCGAGATCGTGAAGCTCGAAGGTCTGGAAATCGCTCACCAGGATGTAGCGAGGGCGGTCGCGCTCGGGCAGCGCGTCGAAATAGTCCCCGGCTTGCCCATACGCTTTAGCGAGATCGCGACCGGCGCTCTTCTGCTCGACGATCAGCACGCCCGGCCAGAACAAATCGATGAAGCCCGAGCGGTCGTCGAGCTTGGAGACGTGCTCCTCGTAGCGTGCGACGGATCGACGGCGGACGTCGAACACCTCGAAGAACTCGTTGTAGAAGCTCTGCGTCTCGCCCTTCTCGTATGCCGCGTCCCGCCATTCCTCAGCGAACTTCGCGGCGCGCACGCGCACCTCGTTCCACGACAAGCGCATCAGACTACCTCACCGTCGTTTCGGTCATCGGGACGTGGCTGGCGGGAGACCGTCTCGCCAGCGGCAGTCAAGCTGCCCGCAAGCTATATGGGTCCATCGCTGTACCCCATCGTGCGTCCGCACGCCACCCCATCTGCTCCGGGCTCTTCGAGTCTGCTCACCGCTTGGCCCAACCCGGAACGGATACGGAACGCCTCAGCTCGGCAAATCTCCCGCGGGTGGCACGAAAACACGTGTCGTGTTGAGAGCGCTCACAGGGTATAGCAGGATCAAGATGTTGTACGTGGTGTCGAACGCTTCGGCGATGCATTCGTGCGGTAGCCCATTCGAGTCGGTGAGCGGCAGCGACATCGGTCTGGTCATTCTGCGGCGAATGGGAACGACCGGCCAAAGAGGGTGGTCTGGTGTCACCGCTTCGATGGAGGGGCGACCGAAGCGAGCGAGGAACGAGGGAGAGGGCTCGATGCGTCGAACCGTCGCGCGCGGGCCGGTACTCTCGGCGACTTCAAGTCGGTTCAGAACAAGCACGAGACACGGTTTCGGGTTCGTGCGGGCGTACTCACGAACAGAGGCGTAAACCGACGCGCCGAATCTCCTGGCGAGTGTGATCGGTGTCTTGATCTCCAAGGGACAATCGGCCGCGTTGTCGGCGAAGGTGCGATCCTTGAACAGTAGAAAACGCGCGAAATTGTTGGCTTCACGTTCGAATTGATCCGCCACGGTCGGATCCAAGGTCTTGCGGCAATCCTGGAAGAACCGGAACACCTTGCGATGCCAGGGAAGGTCGTGATGTCCCACCTCGTGCAGCTTGAGGAACGTCTGCTTGGCTTCCACAACGGTGTCGTCGATATGGATGACTGCCGCGGCGGCATCGTAAACGCCGAACACCTTGCTTATCGCTGCTTTGATGCGGATGCCCGTATCGGCTGTCTTGCCCTTGACGTAGGAGATGATGGCAGCCGGGTCGAACGCACCTACCTGAGCAACGTGGACCTTAGCAGCGGAGAGGATATCGTTGACGGGGACCGGGAATTCGTTCCAAGCATCTGCGCGGTCGAGGAGTCGGCGGGCTTGCCCCTCGACCGCGCGGAGGTCCGCGGGGTCGAGGCTACTGTCGTCAGGTCGAATCATGGGTTCGTCCCTTCCCGCGTATGAATTGAAGGAATCGTAGCAACTCCGATTCCTCTTCCGCCGTTAAGTTGTGCTCGGCGAAGGTCGCCGCGCGGCCGTGGCGGTCATCGTCCGCGCGTTGCGAGGAAGGCATGAGATAGCCTGCCCTGACCATCAGGTTCTCGAAGCTGATGGCGTAGATCTCGGCTAGGGAATGAAGGACGTTCGGGGAAGGTTTGCCAATCTTGTCGTTCTCGATTTGGCTGAGGTAGGCGTTCGAGACTCCCTTCTCCGTGGCCTCCTCTACTTCACGCAGGGTCATCTTCCGATCCGCACGAATGGAGGCAAGGTACTGTCCGAGTGTTGGTTTCACGCTGCATCCCTCCGAGGCAGAGCGCACGAATACGTCCTCTCCGACGGTGTCTCTCCGCTCTTCAGACTAGCTCCGACCCGAAGGAGGATCAAGCATGCTCGACCGATGCTTGACATAACAAGCGCGCTCGTTCAGATTAGCGACCGCTTCTGGTGGCCCATATGCCTCAGCGCGGGAAAGCGTTCATGAGGAGGAGGGCCGCCAGGTTGCTTCGAGATTCTTGAACGTAGCCCGGGGCGGTGAGCCCGGGGCGAGAACGACCATCTCAGGGAGGTGACTAGTGTCGCTGCTGAAGATTGGAAGGGTGTCGGAAGCGGGGGAGCATGGCTGGGGTGTGGAGCTGTTCAGCGAAGACGACGCCCTGCTGCGAAGCCAGAAGGGCTTGACACGGGACGAAGCGACGTCTGCGGCGGAGACCTTGAAGTCCGAGGGGCCGGGGGCGCCGATCTTGGAGGACGGCAAGGTGCCGCCGGGCAAGGTGGCCTGGATGATCGACAAGGCGCGGGGGGGCTGGGCGGTTCGGTTCACTCCGGTGACCACGACCTCGTTCGAGTTGCTCCTCAAGCTGGAGGCCGAGGACGAGCCGCAAAAGGTGGTAGTAGAGGCGATCGAGCTGGTCAAAAAGTGCCTCGCTGATGCTGAGATCGCGTGGGCGCCGCCGATCGCGATCAAGATCGACGGCGAGCAACATGATGCGCCGGAAAACCCGATGTCGGCGGATGACATTCTGCGCTTGGGCGGTCTCGATCCCGACAGCAACTACCTCGTTCAAATCAAGGACGGCGAGAGGATCAAGTACGACGGGGACGGTGAGCAGCTGATCCTCCTGTACGAGGGAGCGGCGTTCGTTGGCCACTACACCGGGCCGAAGGGCGTTTCGCAACTCGACAGATAACAGGAGGACCCGATGCTCGTCGGAGGAGCGCTCTTCGCAAAGCAGCTGCGGGCCGCCGGAATGAAGGTCGAGGAGTTGGGCAACGATCACATCATGATCCCAGCGTACTGTGTCCCCGCGGGTAGCTACGCGGGGTTGAAGGTGGACATCGGCATCGTCGTACCGTCCGACTTTCCGCTGTCGCCACCGGGCGGCCCGCACGTTCACAAACTGATCCACCCGAACAACCCGAACGGTCCCCATCCTCACGGGCACGTCCATGCGAGCGCAAACCACAGCGTCCACTTCAGAGACGGCTGGCAGTATTGGAGCAGGCCGCACCCGAACTGGACGCAGGGCGCAAGGAACGCGACACGGTACATGGAGCACGTACGGATACTTTGGGAGAGCCAGTGAGTTCGGTCGACTACAGCGTGGTGATGACGTCAGAGGTCGCTGCTGCATTGAGACAGCATCTCCTGCAACACATCAGGAAGGGGAAGCATCAGGAGGACCTCTGTTTCGCGTTGTGGAAGCCGAGCACCGGAAAGACGCGAACAACCGCAGTGTTGGAAGAGGTTGTGCTTCCGGTCGCGAACGAAAGGCGGCTGCATGGCGGCGCGAGCTTCCTGCCGAACTACCTAGACCGAGTGGCGGAGGCTGCGATGTCGAGGAACGCCGGCATCGCGTTACTGCACAACCACTTCACTCCGGGCTGGCAGGGAATGAGCGCCGAGGACGTAGACACGGAGCGAAGCACGGCGCCGTCAATCCTCGGGGAAACAGGCCTGCCGCTAATCGGCCTCACCATGGGTACAAATGGAGCACTCAGTGCGCGTTTCTGGACCCGGGTCGGGCGACGGGAGTACGAGCCGCGCTGGTGTGGGAGCGTTCGCGTGGTCGGGGACGACTTCGACGTAACGTTCATGGAGGAGCTGGCACCCACGCCGAGGTTCAAGGAGATGCTGAAGAGGACCTACTCGGCATGGGGCGAGGAGAAGCAACACACACTCGCACGGCTGCACTGCGGTGTGGTTGGGGTCGGAAGCGTGGGGGCGATCATAGCAGAAGGCTTGGCTCGAATGGGTGTTGAGACCATCAGCCTGATCGACTTCGACACGGTGGAGGAACACAACCTGGATCGGCTTCTCCACGCGGACGTGAACGACATCGGTAGCTTCAAGGTGGACGTGGCGGGCGAGCACATGCGCAGGCACGCGACGGCCGACGATCCGGACGTAAGGCTGCACCGGAAATCGGTGACAAGGGCGGACGGCCTAAGGGCAGCGCTGGATTGTGACGTGCTATTCAGCTGCGTGGATCGGCCTTGGCCGAGACAGGTGCTGAACATGATTGCGTTCGCACACCACATCCCCGTCGTAGACGGAGGCGTGCACGTCCGCGTAAAGCCGGACGGATCCATACGAGGAGCCGAGTGGGGCGCACACGTCGCGATACCGGGGAGGGCGTGTCTCGAATGTCTCGGTCAGTTCGACCCGGCGAACGTCACGCTAGAACGGCAAGGTCTGCTTGATGATCCGGCCTACATCGAGCGGCTTCCCGAAGATCACGAGTTGCGAAGGAACGAGAACGTGTTCGGGTTCGCGCTATCCGCGAGCGGGATGATGATCTGTCAGTTTCTGAGCATGGTCGTGCGACCTGTCGGGATTGGTAATCCGGGGGCCCAGACCTATCACTTCGCAACCGGGATGATGGACAGCGACCTACGTGCCGCGTGTACTGCCGTGTGCCTGTACTACGAGCACATGGGCACGGGTGACCGCTTTCCATTTCCCGTGGTCGAGACCGACGAAACGAACCTCGAGCTGAACGTTGGGCCGGTACCGTGGTGGGCGAAGTGGCGTCGTAAGGTAATGGCTTGGGGAAGAGCTGTTTCCAATGCGCTGAAAGGCTCTGGATGAATAGCGAGTGTACAAGTTGTCCACATACAGTAATCACCTGACACCCGGCCTCGAGGTCGGCGCCTCAAGCTGGACCGGACCGTGCCGTCTCTCTCAAGTTCCCGATCCATACGGTGAGTCCAAAGACAACCCGACCCTAGGACACACCTCCCCCATGTAGCACTCCCCACACTCCGGCGCCCGCCCGGCGTGACACCACTTCGTCCCGAGATGCCATGCCGGCCAGTCGAGTTCCCCCGGCCACTCCGGACTGAGCTCGCGAGCGCGCAGCTGGAGCCGGAGTCCCTGCTTGTCCCTGGTCGAGCGTAGCTGGCTGTGTTCGAGCCTGTCGAGGAGGCCCAGCCGCTCGAACACCCGCAGGACGTGGGTGTCGACCGCAATGTCGGGCATGGGCGTCGCGAGTCCGATGTGGAAATCGCGAATCAGGATGTTCACGGCCATGTTGGCGATCTTCGGGCCCACACCATCGAAGGCCAGGAACCGTCTGGCCACGGCAGCGCCGCTGCTCCCGTCGGCCCAGATACGCGAGGCGTCCCCGCCGTACCTGTCCGCGATGTGCCGGAGGGCCGCCGGAAGCAATCGTGCCATCCGTCGTGGCCAGCACGAACGCGGATAACGCTCGAGGCTGTCCACGACGTCGCGCGCGGCGGGCTCGACGGAATCCCAGGAATCCCGCAACACCGAAAAGGGGAGAGGCTTGCGGGCAGAGGACCACCTCAAACAGCGGGAGAGTCACCTTGCGGTCGCGGAAATCCTGATGGTAGATGGGTCCTCAGCAGGTGGGCCAAGTCGCGTTCACGATGTTTGCGATGGCCCGAAGGGGGGCAACGATGGGCAAGTACTACGGCGAGGGCGGCGTGTACGGCGGCCTTGGTGGCTACATGACAAAATGGGTCGCCGTCTGGATCTTCGCGGTTGGCGGTGGAGCGTTGGTCTTATTCGCGATCGTCGGGTTTCTGACAAACTTTGCGGAGGCGCCCGTGCTGCTCGGGCAAGGGCTGGTCGGGTTATTTCTTGCGCTGATCGTCAAGAGCATCCCAACGCGGGAACCGCCCCGCCCCGAGCCGGAGGAGGAGGAACCCCCGACCGGGTGAACCGCCCCGAGACCGGGCCAGCCGTCCCGCGTCGCCAGTCGGCGGGCGTGCGTGCTTCCAAACCTGGCCGCATTCCGAAAGCTCCAGGAGGACATCAGAATGAGTGCGTACCGAGATTACGTAAGCGACTTTCCTCGCCGATGTTCCGTACTGCTCGAGCGGCTTCGTCTCCCGGCGCGCGGTATTGGTCTAGGAGTGACCCACCTTCTCTCGATTACGACCGTCGGACTGATCGTTCCCCACGAGCGACTCAGGCGACTCAACGACGAAAGCCAAACCGAGCATCCGTCGGGTGATCGCCGCCGCTACAAGGAGGCGGCTTCGCAGTACGACAGACTCCTTGAGGAATACTTCCTTTCGTCTCCACTCTCGCCCGACGGGCCTCAACTCTTGTCCAGCGGGGCATCGACGTGGCGGAAGGGCAAGATCAAAAGCGTTAAACCACACGCACCGAACTTCGATCAGGTGTTCGCAACTGCCAAGCCCGTGGAAGACGACGTCAAGGTCGGAACTATGATAGGGATCATGCGCAACGCCTTGGCACACGGCAACATCGTGACCGGCGGCCGGGAGATTCACGACATCATGTTCCTCTCCAGGGACGAATATCCTGCCTTCCGTTTCGTCGCCGTTGAGCCGGAAGACCTCCGCACGTTCATGACGAACTACTTCGAGTTTCTCCGCCACCTGGACTTGGGCCGTGGACGACTGGTCGATGACGCACCCGAAGCCGCCTAGGATCGGCTTCTATCCCGCCTGCGGTCGCGACGTGGAGGCGTCTGCGGCGATTCTCGCCCCCTTTGTCGACCGGATCCTGTTCTGCGACATCAACAAGCAGCTGGGCCGGGACTGGAACCAGCTGAAGAGCACCCTTCCCCCAGCCCCTGCGGTCGATTTCAGACGGTGCGACGCGCGCGACGCGCTCGTGGGCATACCGCGAATCAGCGTCGCGTTTCACCGAAAGGACAGCCAAGGCGAAGGCGGTAGCGCGCTCAGCATCTTCAGGGGCCGCTTGGCGGGGACGATCCTCGACCGGTTCCCTGCAGAGGGAGGGCTTCCATGCGGATTCCGACGCATGCCGATCACTGATTCCGATCCATGCCGATCACCGATTCCAGTGCATGCCGATCAGTGATTCCGGCGCATGCCGATCACCCCCTGGAGTGAGCAAGTAGCGGTGCTGGAGAACCTGCTGTAGCGGCCCCCTTTTCCCTTCTCGCGGAAGGTCCCCGCAGACGAGGAGGGAGAGGGTGTCGCAGAAAAGGTTGTCCATGCGCAAGATCCGAGAGCTGCTGCGCCTGAAGTACGAACTCGGGCGCAGCCACCGCGAGATCGCGATCTCGCTGGGTGTCGCCAACAGCACGGTGAGCGACTATGCGCGCCGGGCGAGGGCGGCCGGGATCTCGTGGCCGCTGCCGGAGGGGCTGGACGACACCGCTCTGGAGGCGGCGCTGTTCCCGCCGGCTCCGCCCTCGCGGGTTCCCCGTCCCGAGCCGGACTGGAACCGGGTGCACCGCGAGCTCCGGCGCCACAAGGGCGTCACGCTCAGGCTGTTGTGGCTGGAGTACCGGACGGCGCATCCGGACGGCTACGGGTACAGCCGCTTCTGCGACCGCTACCGGCTGTGGCGGGGGCGGCTGGACGTGGTGCTGCGCCAGGTGTACCGGGCGGGCGAGAAGGCGTTCGTCGACTACGCGGGCCCGAAGTTCACGGTCGTCGACGGGCGCACCGGCGAGGTGCGCGACGCGGTGGTCTTCGTCGGCGTGCTGGCGGCCTCGAACTACACGTTCGTGGATGTGACGCGGAGCCGATCGCTGCCCGACTGGACGGCCTCGCACGTCCGCATGTTCGAGTTCTTCGGCGGAGTGCCCGAACTCGTGATCCCGGACAACGAGAAGGCGGGGGTCCGGACGGCAAGCCGCTACGAGCCGGATCTGAACCCCACGTACCAGGAACTCGCCACCCACTACGGGACGACCGTGCTCCCGGCGCGGCCGGGCAAGCCCCGGGACAAGGCGAAGGCGGAGACCGCCGTCCAGCACGTCGAGCGCTGGGTCATGGCGCCGCTGCGCCACCAGACGTTCTTCTCGCTCGGCGAACTCCGAGACGCCATCGCGCCGCTCGTGGCCGCGCTCAACGAGCGGCCGTTCCAGAAGACCGAGGGCAGCCGTCTGAGCTGGTTCGAGGATCTGGACCGTCCGGCGCTGAGGCCGCTTCCCGCCCGGCGCTACGAGTTCGCCGAGTGGCGCAGGGCGCGGGTCAACATCGACTACCACATCCAGGCCGGCGGCCGCTTCTACAGCGTCCCCCACGCACTGGCCCGCCGCGAGGTCGATGTCCGGATCGCCGCTGCCACCGTCGAGATCTTCCACCGGCACCGGCGCGTCGCGGCCCACATCCGCGGCCGCCGGAAGGGCGCCTACACCACCGATCCGGCCCACATGCCCGCCGCCCACCGCGGCCACGCCGACTGGAGCCCGTCGAGGCTCATCGCATGGGGCCGAAGGATCGGACCCGACACCGCCGCCTTCGTCCAGCGGCTCCTCGAGAGCCGCCCCCACCCCGAACAGGGCTACCGCAGCTGCCTCGGCCTCATGCGCCTGGCACGCGCCTACCCCGCCGAGCGCATGGAGGCCGCCTGCCGCCGCGCCCTCGACATCGGCGCCCTCGGCTACGGATCGGTGAAGTCCATCCTCGCCTCCGGCCTCGACCGCGCCGGCGATGACGAGGCGCACACCCCGTCGCTGCCCGCCGAACACGAACACATCCGGGGACCGGACTACTACGCCGCCTCCCGCAACGGAACGTCCCACAACCGAAAGGAGTCCTGACCATCATGCTTCGACAACCCACTCTCGACCTGCTCCACGAACTCCGGCTCGCAGGCATGGCCCAGGCGTTCGAGGAGCAGACCGCCATGCCCGACATCGCCGAACTCTCCTTCGAGGACCGCCTCTCGCTGCTGCTCGAGCGCGAGAAGACCGAACGGGAACAGCGCCGCTACCAGAGGCTCAAGGGCCACGCCAGGCTCCACCTCGACGCCGCCATCGAAGACCTCAACTTCAAGGCCCCCCGCGGACTCGACCGCTCCCTCGTGCTCCGCCTCGCCTCCGGGCAGTGGATCCGGGACGGCCAGACCGTCCTCGTCACCGGAGCCACCGGGTCCGGCAAGTCCTACCTCGCCTGCGCACTCGGCCACCAGGCCTGCCGCAACGGCATCTCCACCCGCTACTACCGCCTCTCACGGCTCCTCGACGAACTCGCCCTCGCCCGCGGCGACGGCTCCTACCCCAAGCTCGTTCAGCGGCTCGCCAGAACCTGGCTCCTCATCCTCGACGACTGGGGCCTCGCTCCGCTCTCCGGACAGGGCCGCCACGATCTGCTCGAGATCCTCGACGACCGCTACGCCCGGCGCGGCACCCTGCTCGCCAGCCAGGTCCCCGTCGACCACTGGCACGATGTCGTCGGCGATCCGACCTTCGGCGACGCCATCCTCGACCGCCTCCTCAACAACGCACACAGGATCACCCTCAAGGGCGCTTCCATGAGGAGGCTCTACGACTCGACGAAGGACGGTGACAGCCGGTAGACTCCAACCCTCCACCCACACCCCGGCTCCGCTATGGGCCCCCGCTTCCTCCAGAGTGATCGGCATGGATCGGAATCACCGGTCGGATTGTCGGAATCGGTGGTCGGCTTCGTCGGAATACGCA
>JAJEEM010000031.1 GCA_022820995.1 Gemmatimonadota bacterium
GGCTGCGTGGGGGCGGAGCCGGGAGCCCGGGCCGCTCGTGTGGCTCCACGGCGCTTCCGCCGGCGAACTGCTCGGGGCGGCGCCGGCCATCCGGCGTCTGCGCGGCTCACGGTCCGGATCGCGCGCCGGCGCCCGGGCGCAGCTCGTCGTCACGCACGGCTCGCCATCGGGCCGGGCGGCGCTCGACTGGCTGGATCCGGATCATTCGGGCCCGCCGCCGCTGGACCGCGCGCGCGACTGCGATGCGGCGCTCGCCGCGGTGCTGCCCGGCCTGCTCGTGTTCGCGAAGCTCGACGTGTGGCCCGGCCTCGTGGCGGCGGCCGGACGGGCTGGAGTGCCCGCCGCGCTCATCAACGGCACGGTCCGCGACGGGAGCCGGCGCTCCCGCGCCCTCGCCCGCCGGCTCTTCCGAGCGTCGTACGCGCGGCTGGACGCGGTCGGCGCCGCGACCCCGGAGGACGCGCGGCGACTCGAAGCGCTCGGAGTCCCGCCGCGGGCGCTGACGGTGACGGGGGACGGGGCGTTCGACCTGGCGCTCGAACGGGCGGACCGCGCTCGCGCGGACGGCTCGACCGCGTCTTTCCGCGACGCGCTCGGCACGGCGGACGGCGCGGCCCTTCGGCTCGTCGCCGGTTCCACGTGGCCGGCGGACGAACGCGCGTTGCTCGATGCCGTGGCGGCCGTGCGGCGGGACGGCGGCCCGGGCTGGCAGCTCGTCATCGCGCCGCACGAGCCGACCGCCGCGCATATCGACGCCCTGGTCGCGTCGTGCGCGGCCCGCGGGGAACGGGCGGTGCGCTGGAGCACGATCCGCGATGCCGCCGCGGGGCCCGGCGCCTCCGTCATCGCCTTCGACGAAGTGGGCCGGCTCGCGGAACTGTACGCGGCGGGCGATGCGGCCTATGTCGGCGGCGGCCTGGGAGGCACGGGGCTCCACAACGTGCTCGAGCCCGCCGCGGCCGGGCTGCCCGTCGTCTTCGGCCCGCGCCACGACCGGGCCGACGCCCGCGCCCTCGCGTCGGCCGGCGGCGGGCTCGTCTCCCCGGCCGGCGCGCTCGCGGACACCCTGACCGGGCTGGCCGACCCGCTTCGCCGTCGGCGTCACGCCCGTGCCGCCCGTGCGTTCGTCGAAGCGGGCACCGGCGCCGCCGCCCGCACGGCGGACCTTCTCCGCCCGCTCTGGCCGCCCTGACCCGCGACCGACGACGCAGATGGCGGCCCGAAGACGCCGCTAGCGCCTCTCCGCCCAGAGCTTCGGGCCGAACACGAACCAGAGCACGCTGCCGACGATGGGGCAGAGGAAGATCACGGCGACCCACAGCATCTTCTCTCGCCTCGGCGCCTCGGAGAGCGCGGTGATGCCGGTCGCCCAGAGGTTCAGCGCCACGAGAAGGGCCACGAGCACGAGGCGCGGGTCCAGCGCCGCCGCCCAGTCCAGCGCGGCGTTCATGCGGCCGCCGTCGGCTTCTGGAACTGGAGGCGATGGAGCTGCGCGTAGAGGCCGCCGCTCTCGAGCAGCGTGTCGTGCGTGCCGGATTCGCTGATGCGTCCGTGATGAAGCACGAGGATGCGGTCGGCCCCGCGGATCGTGGAGAGCCGGTGCGCGATGACGAGGCTCGTCCGTCCCTCCATCAGGCGCTCCAGCGCCGCCTGGATCTCCGCCTCGATCTCCGAGTCTACCGAACTTGTCGCCTCGTCCAGGAGGAGAATGGGCGGATCCCCGGCGAGCGCGCGGGCGAAGGACACCAGCTGGCGCTCGCCGACGGACAGGTTCCCGCCCCGCTCGCTCAGCGGCTCGTCGTACTTCTTCGGCAGCCGCGCGAGGTGCCGGTCGACCCCGACCTGGCGGGCCGCCTCCCGGATCTCATCCCGCCCCACGTCCTCGCGGTCGAGCGCGATGTTGTCCGCGGCGGAGCCCGAGAAAAGATAGACGTCCTGCAGCACGAGACCCATCCGCTGCCGGAGGTCGGCGAGCCGGAGTTCCCGAATGTCGACCCCATCGAGCAGAATGCGTCCGCGCTGCGGCTCGTAGAAGCGCATGAGGAGGCTGAACAGCGTCGTCTTGCCCGCTCCCGTCGCTCCGACCACAGCGAGCCGCCGTCCCGGCTCCGCCGTGAAGCTGATGCCGCGCAGCACCCAGCCGTCATCCGGCGCGTCCTCGTCGAGCCGCCCCTCCGCCCCCTCCCAGGCCGCCGCGTGGGCCAGAGCCGGCGTCGTGACCCCCGCTGCATCCTCCTCCGGCGACAGGTACCGGAACCAGACATCCTCGAACTCGATGTGGCCCTTCACCCCCCCAGGAAGATCCGTCGGGTCCGTCGGGTCCTCGATCCCCGGCGCCTCGTCCAGGAGTCGGAAGATCCGCTCCGAACTCGCCATCGCGCCCTGCAGGATGTTGTACTTCTCCGACAGGTCCTGGATGGGGCGGAAGAACCGTCTCGCGTACTGCAGGAAGGCCGCGATGACGCCGATCGTGAGCGTCCCCTCGAGGGCCTGGCTGCCTCCGTACCAGATGATGAGCGCGAGCGCGACGGACGCGAGCACTTCGACGACGGGGAAGAAGAGCGCGTAGTAGGTGATCGAGCGCAGGTGGGCCTCGAGGTGGTCGTCGTTGATCTCGCCGAACCAGCGCGTGGCCGACCGCTCCTGCCGGAACAGCTGCACGACGCGCACCCCCGTGATCCGTTCCTGCAGGAAGGCGTTGATGCGGGCGAGCCGGATCCTGATGTCCCGGTACGCCTCGCGCACCTTCTTCCGGAAGAGCCAGGCGGCCACGAACACGAGGGGGAGGACCGCGAACGTCACGAGGGCGAGCCGCCAGTCCATGACGAGCATGGCGATCATGATGAACGCGACCGTGAAGACGTCCCCGAAGATCGTGACGACCCCGGAGGTGAACATCTCGTTCAGGACCTCGACGTCGCTCGTGAGCCGCGTCATCAGGCGCCCGACCGGGTTCCGGTCGAAGTACGCGAGCCGGAGGCGCTGCAGGTGCCGGAAGATCTCCTGCCTCAGGTCGAGCATCACGTTCTGCCCGATCCAGGTGGTCAGGATCGTGCGCCCGTACTCCAGGAGCCCGGAGAGGAGGAGCGAGACGAAGAAGAGGATCGCAAGGTTGCGGATTGCGCCGAAATCGCCGTCCGGGATCGCGTGGTCGATGACCTCCATCGTCAGCCAGGGGCCGACGAGCGCGAGACCCGAGGCGGCCACGAGCATCAGCACGGCGATCGCGACCCTGCCCCGGTACGGCCGCAGGTACGCGAGCAGACGCTTCATGAGACGGGCGTCGTACGCCTTCCCGAGCGCTTCTTCTTCCTGGAGGGGACCGTCCGGCGCTTGCATGCCCCATAGTACGAACTCGCCGCCCCCGGTCCAATCAGGTTGGCGCGCCCCGCCGGCGCCGGCCATCATGCTCCCATGAGCGACCGGATCCGGGTCCGAGGCGCCCGGCAGCACAACCTCAAGGGCATCGACATCGACATCGCGCGTGGGGCCCTCACCGTCCTCACGGGGCCCTCGGGTTCGGGAAAATCCAGCCTCGCCTTCGACACGATCTACGCCGAGGGACAGCGGCGGTACATCGAGTCGCTCTCCACCTACGCGAAGCAGTTCCTCGAGAGGATGCCGAAGCCCGCTGTCGATCTCGTCGAGGGCGTGAGTCCCTCCGTCGCCATCGACCAGAGCAACCGGGTGCAGTCGAGCCGCTCCACCGTCGGCACGATCACGGAGGTCTACGACTATCTGCGACTCCTGTGGGCGCGCGTAGGGACGACCGTGTGTCCGGAGTGCGGGCGTTCCGTCGTGCCGGACACCGTGACGTCGGCCACCGGCGCGCTCCTCGAGTCCGGTCCGGAGACGCGGCTCGCCATCGCCTTCCCCATCCCCCGCGAAGAGCGCAGGAACGGCGAAGGGGTGGTGAAGAACCTCCGGGCGCGGGGGTACGTTCGCGTCCTCGCCGACGGCCGCGAACTCTACCTGCCGGACATCCATCTGAAGAAGGAAGAGGAAGGGGAAGGGGACGAGGTTCGGGCGTTGGCCGACGCCCGCGAGGCGCTCGTGATCGTGGACCGGGTCGGATCCCGCGCGGAGGACCGCGAACGGATCGCGGATTCGCTGGCCGCGGCCTTCGCCGAGGGGAGGGGCGCCGCCGTCGCGCTCCTCTGGCGGCGCGGGGCGGGGGCTCCGGAGCGCCGCGACTTCGAAGAGGCCCATCGCTGCGGGGAGTGCGGTCTGGCGTTTCCGCGGCCCGCCCCCCAGCTGTTCAGCTTCAACAGCCCCGCCGGAGCGTGCGACACCTGCACGGGGTTCGGCGCCGTCCTCGAATACTCCCCACAGCTCATCGTTCCCGACCCGGGCCGTTCGCTGGATGAAGGGGCGCTCGATCCATGGTCGAAGCCCCGTTACGGGCGTGAACGCGCGCGCCTGAGAGCGTTTGCCGCCGCCTCCGGACTCGACGCGTCCGTCCCGTGGGAGGCGCTTCCCGACGAAGGCCGCGACGTCCTGTTGAACGGAGGGAGCGTTGCGGGGGAACGCTTCCGGGGCGTCATCCCCTTTCTCCGCTCGAAGGAAAAAAAGCGGTACAAGGCGTACATCCGCGTCTTTCTGCGCCAGTATCAGCTTCCCGAGCGCTGTTCCGGCTGCAAAGGCCACCGCCTGAAGCCGGAGTCGCTGAACGTCCGCGTGGGGGGGCGGCACATCGCCGAAGTCGCCCGGTGGACCGTGAAGGAGATCTCCGGTTGGCTCGCGGGAGAACTCGACCTCACCCCGTTTCAGCGCGAGGTCGCGTCGACGATCCTTCGCGAACTCGAGCACCGGACCTCGTTTCTCGAGGAAGTCGGACTCGGATATCTGACGCTGGACCGGCAGGCCCGATCCCTCTCCGGGGGGGAGATGCAGAGGATCCGCCTCGCGAGCTGTCTCGGGAGCCGGCTCGTCAGCACGCTCTACGTCCTCGACGAACCCACGATCGGTCTCCATCCGCATGAAATTCATGCGTTCACCGGCGTCCTCCGGCGGCTGGCGAGCCGCGGGAACACCGTCCTCGTCGTCGAGCACGAGCCCGCGGTGCTGGAGAGGGCCGACCGCATCGTCGAACTCGGGCCCGGGGCCGGGGAACAGGGCGGCGAGATCGTGTTCGAGGGCGGCTGGGACGACATCCTCACGTCGGAGACCGGCACCGGACGTGCCCTCGCGCAGCGGGCGACCGCCGCCGGGCGGGGCGGGGCGCCGGCGAGCCGCGGTCCCCGACTCGTCCTGCGCGGCGCCCGCCTGCACAACGTTCGGGGCGTGGATGCGGCGATTCCGCTGGGGTCGCTCACGCTCGTCACCGGCGTCTCCGGCTCCGGGAAGTCGACGCTCATCCGCGGCGTGCTGTATCACGCCCTGGAACGGGAGATCACGGACCGCTCCTCCGCCAAGCCGCACCTGGGCGAGCCCGCCGGCTCCTGGGACCGGCTCGAAGGCGCGGAGTTCCTGGAGGACGTCGTGCTCGTCGACCAGCGGCCGATCGGCCGCACGCCGCGCTCGAACCCGGCGACCTACATCGGAGCCTTCACGGCGCTGAGGAACGCATACGCCGCCCTCCCGGAGGCCCGCTCACGCGGATACGAGGCGGGGTACTTCTCCTTCAATCGTCCGGGCGGGCGCTGCGAGCGCTGCAAGGGCGCGGGGGAGGAGACGGTGGAGATGGTCTTCCTGGCGGACGTTTCCGTGCCCTGCGAGACGTGCGGGGGGTCGCGCTACCGTCCCGAGGTGCTCGAGATCGGGATTCGCGGCCGCTCGATCCGCGACGCCCTCGACATGACCGTGGACGAGGCGATCCGCTTCTTCATCCGCCACGACCGTCTCGGAGCCCGGCTGTGGCAGCTGCAGCGGGTGGGTCTCGGGTATCTTCGGCTCGGCCAGCCGGCCACGACGCTCTCCGGAGGGGAGGCGCAGCGCCTCAAGATCGCCCGGGAACTCGCGCGCCGGGGAGGCAAGGGCCGGAGGCTCTACATCCTCGACGAGCCGACCGTCGGCCTGGGAGTGGCGGAAGTCGGCACGCTCGTCGCGGTGCTGCGGGAACTCGTGGGAGAGGGGCACGCCGTCGTCGTGGTCGAACACAACCTCGACGTCGTCGCCGAAGCCGACTGGGTCATCGACATGGGGCCCGGGCCGGCGGAGGACGGAGGCCGCATCGTGGCGGCGGGTCCGCCGGCCGTCATCGCGGAGTCGGAGGCCTCGCGCACGGGCGCCTTCCTCCGTGCGCGGGCGGAGCGGCTCGGGCGCGATGCGGCCATCGCCGGCGCAGGGTCGGCGTGACCGGAGCGGGCGCGCCGCGCGTCTCCATCCTTCTGCCGTGCCGGGACGCCGAACCGTTCCTCGGCGCGTGCATCGAGAGTCTCGCCGCACAGTCCGAGCCGCGTTTCGAGGTGCTCGTGCTCGACGACGGTTCGAGAGACGGCACCGGGTCGCTGCTCCGGGCGTGGGCGGAACGAGACTGTCGCGTCCGCCTCGTCGAGCGTGACGGTTCGGGGATCGTCGCGGCGCTGCGCCGGCTGTCCGGCGAGGCGCGAGCGCCGCTCCTCGCCCGCATGGACGCCGACGACATCGCGCACCCCGACCGGCTGGCCGCGCAACGCCGCCTCCTGGCCCGGCGCCCCGGCATCGCCGCGTGCGGCACGGGCGTCCGCTACTTCCCCCGGCCCCGGCGCGGCTCGGGCTATCTCCGCTACGAGCGCTGGATCAACGGGCTCACAGAGCCCGCCGCGGTCGAGCGGGACCTGTTCGTCGAATGTCCGATCGCCCACCCCACCCTGATGGTGCGGCGCGACGCCTTCGAGGCCGTCGGCGGCTATCGCGACACCGCCGGACCGGAGGACTACGACCTCATCCTGCGGCTGTCCGCGGCGGGTTGCCTAATGACGAACGTACCGCGGGTCCTCCACGAGTGGCGGCTGGGTCCGCACCGGCTGTCGGAGCGGTCGGACCGCTACGGCCCCGATGCGTTCCGGCATCTGAAGACCGCGTACCTCGCGAACGGCCGCATCCCGGCGGGACGGCCGCTCGTGATCTGGGGCGCCGGAAAGGTCGGCAAGGCCTTCGCGCGCGGCTGGCTCGAACAGGGCGGCCCCGCGGGTCGCGCGCGCCCGGTGGCGGCGTTCGTGGACCTGGATCCCCGCAAGATCGGGCAGAACATCCACGGAGCCGTCGTCCTCCGCCCGGAGGATCTCCCGGCGTTCGGCGCGCGCGCCCGCCCGTACATGCTCCTCGCGGTGGGGACGCCTGGCGCCCGGCGCGAGATCCGGGAGGCGCTGCAGGCGCTGGGTTTTGCGGAGATCGAGGACTACCGGGCCGTGGCCTGATCGTCGAGCACCTCCCACGTCACGTCATCGAACTCCCGCAAGAGATCCGCGCCGTAGGCGGAAGACGGGGTCTGGAAGCCCGGCTTGAAATCCCCGGCGAGCGTGCGTCCCGCGATGGCGATGCCCGTCGTCGCGGTGAAGCCGTAGGGGTCCGGTACCCGCGCGCGCGCCGCGAGCCGCCTCCCCTCCGCGTCTTCGATCTCCGCGACCAGAATCGCGTGCGCCGTCCGGCGCGCCGATTCGCTCGGCCCCTCCGGCGCACGGTCGACGAGGCGGCTCAGCAGGGCCCTTCCCGCCCGTCCGGCGAGCAGCGGGCCGAAGCCGCGGAGGATCCTCGTGAGGCGCACGAAGGTGCGGGTCGCCTGAAGGTACGTCTCGATATTCGGTATTCCGGTGGAATGGAAGGCCGTGGACACATCGCCCAGCACGCCGACGAGCGCGGTGCGCGGGGGAGGCCCGAAGTCGAACGCGTGGCGCAATTCACCGGGTCGCACCCTCGCCAGCGCACCGTCGCGCCGGACCCGGAACTGGCCGATCGCCTGGGCGATCGTGCGCATGGTGCCGCGCGAGGCGCCGCTGCGGGCCGCGAGGCCCAGCCTCAGGGTGCGGCCGCCCGGATGCCGCATGGCGAGGTCCGCGATGAGGCAGTCGCTCGGGACGACGTCGAACCCGACGCCCGGCATGACCATGATGCCCGCCTCGGCGGCCTCCGCCCTGCGCGCGGCCAGCGCCTCGAACACATCGATCTCTCCGGTGATGTCGAGATAGTGCGTGCCCGTCCTCACGCAGGCGTCGTACATCGGGATGGCCGTGCGCGAAAACGGTCCCGCGCAGTGGAGGACGACCGAAATATCCTCCAGCGCGCCGGCCAGCGCATCCGGGCGGTCCAGCCCGAAGGCCCGGGTCTCCAGACCGCTCGCCGCGGCGGTCGCCGACGCGAGCGCGGTGAGCTTCTCCGGATCCCGGCCGCCGGCAACGGGCCTCAGCCCGGCCCCAACGGCCTCGGCGACCGCGAGTCGCCCGGTATATCCCGTGGCGCCATAGATGAGCAGTTTCGGTTCACGCATATCCCCAAACTACGGAGCGACTCGCCATGCGTCTGCTGCTGTTCAGCGACTTGCACACCGATCTCGCGGCCGCCGCGTCGATCGTCGAGCGGGCGGCCGACTTCGACGCGGTCGTCGGAGCCGGCGATTTGGCGGTGAAGCGGCGCGGTCTGGCCGGGATCGTCGACGTCCTGGCCGCGATCGAGACCCCCACCGTCCTCGTCCCCGGAAACGGCGAGTCCGCCGAGGAACTTTCCGCCGCGTGCGACGGCTGGCCATCGGCGCACGTCCTGCACGGCACGGGCGTCGAGATCGGCGACGTGCCCTTCTTCGGCCTCGGCGGCGGGGTGCCGGTGACGCCCTTCGGCGCCTGGAGCTACGACTTCACGGAAGACGAAGCCCGGGACCTCCTCGCGCCGTGCCCCGAGGGCGCCGTGCTCGTGTCCCACTCCCCTCCGCACGGCCACGCGGACACCGCCGCGTCGGGTCGGCACGTGGGCAGCACGGCCGTCCTCGAAACCATCGAACGGACCCGTCCCCGCCTCGTCGTCTGCGGCCACATCCACGACTCCTGGGGCGTCCGCTCCCGGGCCGGGGACACACCGGTCGTGAACGCGGGTCCGAAGGGGATCGCATGGCTCCTCGAGTGACCCGGGAGCGTCTGGAGACGTCAAGTGGACAATGAACCGGGATAGTTCCCCGCAACGGGCTGAACGAATACTCGGCCGAGGCAGTGGAATGAGACACTTGAGTAGGCTCTTCGACTTCATTCGGTCCCACAGGACGGTGGTTGCGGTGCTCGGATTGTCGGCCGCCGGGGGCGCGGACCTGATGGGCCAGGAGCCGGACTGCGGTGCGCGCGGCTTGCTCCGGGTGGTGGTGCTCGACCAGTCCGGGTCGGTTCCGATTCCCGGGGCGACGGTGGTCCTGCGGTGGACCGAAGCGGCAAGCGCGCGAAGGCCGGTGCGCGAGGACGCCGGACCCGACGGGCAACTCGTTCTGTGCGCTCCGCGGGACGCCGGACAGGCCACCGTGTGGGCCGAGTTCGGGTACGCGTCGAGCGACGAGGCCGTGGTTCCCATCGCCGCCGGGACGTCGCGCGAAGCGAGGCTCCTGCTCCATCTTGGCGAGGTGAGGACCGGACGCCTCATCGGTGAGGTGCGGGACGCTCTCACGGAGAACCCCGTCGCGGCGGCGGCAGTGTCGGTTCAGGGCCGGGCCGAGGTGGCCGAGACCAACCGAATGGGGCGGTTCATCCTCAGCGGCGTCCCGGTGGGCGTCCACGAGCTCTCGGTGCGGCATCTGGGGTACGCGCCACTTTCCCACGAAGTGACGGTATCGCGCGGCATTACCACCGAGGTCGAGGTCGGGCTGGTTCCGGAGCCGATGGAGATGGCCCCGATCGTGGCCACGGCGGCGAGGTCCCGCCGGCTGGAGGTCAAGGGATTCTACGAGCGCAAGTACTGGGGCGAGCTGGTCAGCGGGGGCAGCTTCTTCACCGCCGCCGACATCGAGCGCCGCAGACCCGTCCTCATCTCGCACATGATCGCCGATGAGATGGGAATCTACCTGGAATGCGGCCTTAGAGTGTCCAGTTGCAGGATACTGAACAGGCGGGGCTCCTCGAGGTTCGTACCCGGTGGCTGTGAAATGAGCGTCTGGGTCGACGGCGTTAACGTCGGAAAGGGCGGACCTGACAGCGTTGTGAGGCCGGTCGAGATCGCAGGGCTCGAGATATACAGAGGACCCGCCTCTCTTCCCGGGGAGTTCAGCGGATCCGATTCCGGATGCGGGGTCGTCGTCATCTGGACGAAGTAGTCCGGCCCGACCGGCTCGCGTAGGCGCTTCAGCTTCCGGCGGCCCGCTCCTCGCCGATGATCTCCGGCACGGGGATGCCGAACGCGAAGCCCTCCAGCCTGGCCACGGCTGTGCGCGTCCCGACCACTTCCTTGCGGAGTTCGGCGATCTCGCCGCGCAGGCCCTTGATCTCGCTCCGCATCTCGCCGCGCAGGCTCTTCATTTCGCCCCGCACCTCGCCGTGCCGGCCGTGGATCTCACCGCGCAGCTCGTCCCGGACGCCGTGGATCTCCGTCCGAAGTTCATCCCGGACGCCGTGGATCTCGGTCCGAAGCTCGTCCCGGAAGCCTTGGATCTCCCCCCGCAGCTCGCCCCGGACGCCTTGGATCTCCCCCCGGAGCTCATCGCGCAGCCCATCGCACCTGCCGACGATCTCGCTCTTCACCTCCACGCGGGTATCGGCCAGCTCCACGCGGGTATCGGCGAGGTCGCCGGCCAGCCGGTCGAACTTCCGGTCGAGCTTGCGGGAGTTCCACTCCAGCTTCGCGCCCACGCCGAGGATGGCCACGACCACGGTGATGATTCCGATCACGTCAAATCCCATCTTCCCAAACGTCCCTGCCGAAGGTTCATGGTTGGGCGTCGTCCCGGCACCGCTACCAACGCCAACCTCCGGCCGCGTATCAATGTGGGGTCAACCGCGAGTCCGGTTCAAGCGGAGCCCCGTCCCCGCCTCGTCGTCTGCGGCCACATCCACGACTCCTGGGGCGTCCGCTCCCGGGCCGGAAACACCCCGGTCGTGAACGCGGGCCCCGGCGGCGTGGAGTGGCGTCTCCGAAGTCGCGGAACGCCCCGAAATCCGGTAGATTAGAGGGTCTTACCGAGTGCGGCCGGGCTCCTCCGGAGCCGCCATTGGCCGCCGCGTCCTCGAGGATCTCGAAAACGCCAGTTCCAGCGGGAATCCATGACCACCGAGAGCATAGAACGCGTCGAGCAGAGACCGCTCGAAGAAGAGATGCGCGAATCGTTCATCGACTACTCGATGAGCGTCATCGTACAGCGCGCCCTTCCCGATGTCCGGGACGGCCTGAAGCCGGTCCACCGGCGGATCCTGTACGCCATGCACGAGGCCGGCCTCGGCCCGACCCGACCCTACCGAAAGAGCGCCACCGTCGTCGGCGACGTGATCGGCAAATACCACCCGCACGGCGATTCGGCCGTCTACGATTCGCTCGTCCGCATGGCGCAGGAGTTTTCGCTCCGCTATCCGCTCGTCGACGGGCAGGGCAACTTCGGGTCCGTGGACGGCGACTCCGCCGCGGCCTACCGCTACACCGAGGCCCGGCTCCACGGATTCGCGAGCGAACTGCTCGGCGACATCGACAAGGACACGGTCGACCACACGCCGAACTTCGACGACCGCCTGCAGGAGCCGACCGTTCTGCCCTCCGCGCTCCCCAACCTCCTCGTCAACGGCTCGTCGGGCATCGCGGTGGGCATGGCCACGAACATCCCCCCGCACAACCTCCGCGAGGTGGCCGCCGCCTGCCACCGCCTCATCGAGGCGCCCGACACGACGCTCGACGAGTTGATGGAGATCATCCGGGGGCCCGACTTCCCGACAGGGGGCACGATCTTCGGCGGGGCCGGGATCCGCGAGGCCTACCGGCTGGGCCGCGGCCGCGTCGTGATGCGCGCGAAGGCCGACATCGAGGAGGGACGGGACGGCCGCGACCGCATCATCGTCCGCGAGATCCCCTTCATGGTGAACAAAACCCGCCTCATCGAGCAGATCGCGGGTCTCGTGCGCGACAAGAAGGTCACGGACATCTCCGACCTCCGGGACGAGTCCGACCGCGACGGGATCCGGGTCGTCATCGAACTGAAGCGCGACGCGGTGCCGCAGATCGTCCTGAACCAGCTCTTCAAGGGCACGCAGCTTCAATCCACCTTCGGCGTCATCATGCTGGCGCTCGTCAACGGCGAGCCGCAGGTGATGGACCTCAAGACGATGCTCGGGCACTTCCTCGAGCACCGGCACGAGGTCGTCGAGCGGCGGACGCGCTTCGAGTACGGCGTGGCGAAGGACCGGGAACACGTCCTCGAAGGGCTCAAAGTCGCGGTCGACCACATCGACGAAGTCATCCGCATCATCCGCGCCTCCCCCGAGACCGAGGTCGCGGGCGCGGAACTCCGGTCGGCCTTCGATCTCAGCGAGCGCCAGGCCGACGCGATCCTGAACATGCGGCTCGCGCGCCTCACGGGTCTCGAGATCGAGAAACTCGAGGAGGAACTGGAGAAGGTCCGCGCGCGACGGCAGGAACTCGAGGGCATCCTCGCTTCGCGCGCCCGGCGGATGGAGATCGTCGGAGAGGAGCTGTCGGCCCTCGTCGACAAGTTCGGCGACGAGCGCCGCACCGAGATCGTGCCCGACACCTCGGACCTCACGGACGAGGATCTCATCGCCGAAGAGCGGATGGTCATCACCGTCTCGCACTCCGGCTACATCAAGCGCATCGAGCCTGCGGTCTACCGGGCGCAGCGGCGCGGCGGGCGCGGGATCGCGGGCATGGGCACGAAGGAAGAGGACTGGGTGGAGCACCTCTTCCTCGCCTCGACCCACGACTACCTCCTCATCTTTACGACCGCGGGCCGCATGTACTGGCTCAAGGTGTACCAGATCCCGCTCGCACGCCGGACGGCGCGCGGGAAACCCGTCGTGAACCTGCTGAGGATGGCGAAGGACGAGAAAATCGCCTCCATCGTCAGGGCGCGAGAGTTCTCGGCCGACCGCTTCCTCATCTTCGCCACACGCCGGGGCCTCGTGAAGAAGACAAGTCTCGCCGAGTATCGGAACGTGCGTGCGCCGGGTCTGCGCGCCATCCACATCCTCGAGGACGACCGGCTCATCGATGTGAAGCTGAGCGACGGCTCGAACGATGTGCTTCTCGCCACGCGCCGGGGGAGAGCGATCCGATTCTCCGAGGGAGACGTGCGGGAAGTCGGAAGGATCGCACAGGGCGTGCGCGGCATCAGACTACAGGAGCGGGACACCGTCGTCGGAATGGTGGTCGCGCGGCGGGGCGGTTCCCTCTTGACCGCGACGGATCTCGGCATCGGCAAGCGGAGCAGCGTCACGGACTATCGACTCACGAGACGCGCTGCACAGGGAGTGATCAACCTGAAGATCACCGCGAGGTCGGGTGAGGTGGCGGCGATCCGCGAAGTGACGGACGACGACGAGTTGATGTTCGTGACCCGCAACGGCGTCATCAACCGGCAACGGGCGGAGGAGATCCGCGTGATGGGTCGCAACACCCAGGGCGTGCGGCTGGTTTCCCTCGACGAGGGCGATGAGTTGATGGATGTCGCGTGTCTGATCGATCCGATCGGAACGGACCCGGCGGTGGACGACGATACCGAGGCCGATGCTCTTGACGGTGCCGAGGCCGCTGACGTCGAAGGCGGCTCTGACGTCGGAGCCGGCGAGGTCGAGGACGCCGAGTGACCGGCGCGACCGCGACCCTCGTTTCACTCGCCGACGTCAAAGCCGCGCACGAGCGGATTCGCGGTGCGGTCCGGCGCACGCCGCTGATCCATGCCCCCTTCCCGCGGGCGGGCGGGCGTGGGGCGACCGATGCGCCGGACGGCGTGTGGCTGAAGTGCGAGAACCTCCAGCGCGTCTCGGCCTTCAAGGCGCGCGGCGCGTACAACTACGTGAGCCGGCTCTCGCCGGAAGAGCGGGCCGCCGGGCTCCTCACCTACTCGTCCGGCAATCACGCGCAGGCGGTGGCGTGGACCGCCCGGGCGTTCGGCGTGCCGGCGCGGATCGTGATGCCCGTCGACGCGCCCGACGTGAAGCGCGAGGCGACGATTGCCCTCGGGGCGGACGTCGAACTCGAAGGCACGACGTCGGCCGAGCGAAAGGCGCGCGCCGAGCAGATTCAGCGGGAACTCGGCGGGACGATGGTGCCGCCGTTCGACGACCCGGACATCATCGCGGGGCAGGGGACCGTGGCGCTCGAGGTCATCGAGCAACTCGGCTCCCGGGAACCGGGGATGGTGCTGGCTCCGATCGGCGGCGGCGGGCAGCTTTCGGGCGTCGCGGCCGTGGTCCGGCGCCGGTGCCCGGAGGCCGAGGTCATCGGCGTCGAGCCCGCGGGTGCCGCCTCGATGCTGCGCTCGCTCGAGCACGGCGCGCCCGTCACCCTCGACCGCGTATCCACCGTCGCCGACGGCCTCAAGCCGGTGCGCCCCGGCGACCTCACCTTCGCCCACTGTCGCGACCTGGTGGACCGCGTCATCACGGTCGACGATGAGGCGATCCGGGACGCCGTGCGCTGGCTCTTCGGCCTGCGGCTCGTGGTGGAGCCCTCCGGAGCGGCCACGGTGGCCGCGCTGCTGAGCGGCGCGGTGACGCCCGCGGCGCGGGGGGAGACCGTCGCGGTCCTCTCCGGCGGCAACATCGAGCCCGCGCTCCTCGCGGACTGGATCGGCGGTTGATGGTCTCCAACGGGGCCGGCGCCTCGAAGCTCGTATTGTTCGACATCGACGGGACGCTCGTGCACGCGGCGGGGGTCGGCCGCTCGGCCATCGAGGGCGCGATGATCGAAGTGTACGGGACACCCGGCCCCATCGACGATCTCCCCTTCGACGGGATGACGGACCCGCAGATCGTGCGCACGCTCCTCCGCGCCGAAGGCCTGTCGGAGGATGAGATCGCGCCGGGATTCGACCGGCTGTGGCCCGTGTACGCGGCGCGGCTGGAAGACGAGATCGACGAGCGGCGCGAACGGATGCGCCCGACGCCGGGCGTCCCCGAGATCCTCGACGCGCTCGAGGCGGAGGGTGCGGTGCTCGGCCTTCTGACGGGCAACATCGTCGCCGGCGCCGAGGGAAAGCTGTCGGCCGTCGGGCTCTGGCGCCGCTTTCCGTTCGGCGCCTTCGGCTGTGACGACGCGGACCGGAACCGCCTGCCGCCCATCGCGCTCGAGCGGGCCTTCCGCCATACGGGAACGCGGTACGGCCCCGGCCGCACCTGGATCATCGGGGACACCCCGCACGACATCGAGTGTGCCCGCGGCTCCGGCCTGTCCGTGCTCGGCGTGGCCACCGGACGCTTCTCCGTGGAGGACCTTCGCCGGTCCGGCGCCGACGAAGTCCTTCCTTCGCTCCGGGACACCGGCCGTGCGATGTCGGCTCTGGCAGTCGCATGAACCGGAGCCCGGCGCGCGACCCGAAGGCGTACCGGTTCGATGTCCGCCTCGCGGGCGAGCCGGTGCGGCCGCAGGTCTCCGTCGTCTGCGCGCCGGCCGGGATTCACTTCGAGGACCGCCAGGTCCCGCTTGCGTCCGTTTTCTGGGTATCGAGGCGGGCCGGCCTCATTATCGTCTTCGCCCGGAGGCAGACCGTCGCCTTCTTCGGGGAAAGCGGAGACCTGGAGGACTTCGCCCGCAACGTGGAACGGGGCAGCGACGTGGCGGGCCGGCGATCCCTCCTCCGGCCGCTGGCCGCGGACGTCGTCGTGTGCACCGCCGGCACCGAGATCACCGGGACGATCGGCGACGCACCCCTCGAGGGGCTCTACCTCGCGGTGTTCACGAGGCGCGGGCTGCACCTCTTCGCCGAAGCGCACGAGTACACCCTGCGCTGGCCGACGGAGCACGCGGCCGAGACCGCCGCCGACGCTCATGGAGATGGCCGCCCCGTCCTCGAACTCGCCAAGGGGGACGCGTCCTTCGAGGTCCGCTATCTCTTCCCGGAGGAGATCCGCGCCGTCCTCGAGGTCGCCGGCACCGTCCCGGCGCCCCCCGACACCGACGAGGCCCTGGAGATGTTCGACAAGGGGGAAGTCGCGCGCCCGCTGCGGGCGCCACTGCCCGATTTTTCGGTGGGCGCGGACACGCTGCAACGGGTGTGCGAGGCAGCGGTCGACCGCGTGCGGATCGACCCTTCGATCGGCGAGAGTTTCGATCGGCGCTACTTCGAGCGGCACTTCCGGACGCTCGGCGAGATCGCGCTGGGGCCGCTCATGCTGCGGCGCTCCGCCGCGCTCGAAGCCGACTCCGTCATCGGCGCCGTGCAGGCCATGGATGCGGAGCAGATGCGGCAGGACGCGATCGCCGCGTTTCGCGGGGTCACGGAAGAGCTGGTGCGAGTGTACACGGCCGAAGTACAGGCGGTCGTCCGGTCCAGGCGGCTCGACCCGGACAAGGGGGAGAAGGCGCTGGCCGCCGCGGGCGAACCCGCCTTGCGGGAGGCGACATCGAAGCACATCGATGCCCTGAGCCCGGCGTTCGACGCCACCCTGGCCCGGCAGCAGCTCCTCCTGCAACAGTTGCACGCGCGCGATCTCTCACCGCCGGAAGCGGAGGACGCGGGCGTCGAGGAGGCGATCCGGGCCTGGAGGGACGAGGTGACGAAGCTCGACAGGGCGTACGTGTCGGCGGCCGCCGCGGCGCTCGTCGAAATCGGGGCCCTGTGGTCCGATCGCATGATCCCCGGCCTCCGGGCGCTGGCAGCCCTTCGCGCCCGACGCTTGTCGAAGCGGGGCCGATGGGCGATTCTCGCGATAGTGGCGTTCTTCGCCGCTGCAGCGCTGGCCTGGCTCGCCCGCGACCTGATCTAGTGTGGCGTCGCAGAAGTCCGCGAGCCACCGAGAGCGTCGAGGCGCCGGGTCCTGCAAGGCGCTCCGACGAGGAATAGCAGCGCTATTGCGAGGAGGAGCAACGCCGCAGGCGTGGATGCATCGGCGCTCGAATGGCCGTGGGATTTCTGCGACACCACACTAGAGGGAGTACGACAGATGGCAAGGAAGATGGCACAGCAGCAGAGCGCTCCCCCGCGCAAGAACCGATGGTTCCCGATCGCCCTGGTCGTCATCGTGGCCGCCGGCGGCTACTGGCTCTTCGTAGGAGGCGGACAGGGCGGCTCGGGTCCGCCGCCGACGCCCGCCGAGTTGGCCGAGGTGCTGGCCGCGGCGGATGCCGACCCCGCTGTCGGTTTCGAGCTTGCGGAGTCGGCGCCGGTCACGATCGAGGAGTTCTACGATCCATCGTGTCCCGCATGCGCGCAGTTCTCGGGTTTCCACGGCAAGCTCATCCGGCAGAACTACGTCGAGCCTGCGAACCCTTCGGTGCGCTGGGTTTCGTACACCATCATTCTCGGCACTTTTCCCAACTCGGTCGCTGCCGCGCTGGCCGAGCGCTGCGCGAACGAGCAGAACCTGTATTGGCCCGTCCACGACCTCCTCCTCGCTCGCCAGGCGCGCTGGTACCTGGAACAGGATCCCGCCGGTGCGATCGCCGATATCGCCCGGGACGCGGGCGTCGACTCCGACACCTTCAACGAGTGCATGCGCGAACGCCGCTATCTCGATGACGTGGCCAAGTCGCAGAGGGTCGCCGAGTCACGGGGCGTGAACTCCACCCCGACGATTTTTGTCGACGGCGTACGAGTGAGCCTCGCGGGCGTGGAACCCTACACGCACCTCGAGGGCCTCATCCGGGCCCGGCTCGAGGCGCTCTCCTCCGGGGGCGATGCCTCGGAGAGCGGACAGGGAGCACCGTAACCCATGAGTGAGTTGAACCGGCGCCGGGGGATCGCGCTCCTGGCGCTGGCCGGTCTCTTCCTCTCCACCTACCTCTTCCTCTACGCGCTCGGCTACTACGGCGAACTCGTGTGCGGCGCGGGAGGCGGCTGCGATCTCGTGCAGGGGTCGCGCTGGGCCCGCTTCCTCGGATTCCCCGTGGCCGGCTGGGGCGTGGGCTGGTACGTGGCCGTGTTCGGCGTCTCGATGCTCGGGACGCGGGACGGCTTCGGCGCCGCCGGCTGGATCCCGCGTGTGCTGGCCGTGCTCGCCCTGGGCGGGGTCGCCTTCACGATCTACCTGACGGCGCTCGAACTCTGGGTCATCCACGCCATCTGCCGCTGGTGCGTGGGAAGCGCCGTCATCACCCTCGGCATCTTCCTCCTCACCCTCCCCGATTTCCGCGCCTTCTCCCGCCTCCGGGTCGCCAAGCCGCGATAAGGGAAAATCAAAAGTTGCATTTTTGATTTTCACCATAGAGATTGCTTCGGATGATCCCACGTCCACATCACGAGGCCGTCATCCAACGGCTCCTCGCGCAGTTTCCCGTCGTCGGGCTCGTGGGTGCGCGACAGGTCGGCAAGACCACGCTCGCCCGCGGCCTCGCGGCTCGCGCACGGGGTCCGGTTACGATCTTCGATCTTGAGGATCCGACCGACATGGCGAGCTTCGCCGACCCCAAGCTCGCGCTCGAATCTCTCGAGGGGCTCGTGATCATCGACGAGGTCCAGCACAGCGAGGGACTCTTCCGGCTGCTTCGAGTGCTCGTGGACCGGTCCGCGAACCCGGCTCGGTTCCTCGTCCTCGGGAGCGCCGGGCCAGAGCTCCTTCGGCAATCCTCCGAATCTCTCGCTGGCCGGATCGCCTACCACGAGCTGCCTCCGTTCGGCGTGGAGGACACGGGGCCGGAATCCATCGACCGGCTCTGGTCCCGAGGCGGCTTTCCGCTCTCGTTTCTCGCCGCCGACGACACGGAAGCCGCGCGATGGCGCAAATCGTTCATCCGCACATTCCTCGAGCGGGATCTGCCGCAACTGGGGATCCGCACGCCGACGGCGACGATGCGGCGGTTCTGGACGATGGTGGCCCACTATCACGGGAATCGCTGGAATGCAGCCGAAGTTGCGCGCTCCCTGGGCGTGAGCGCGCCGACCGCCAACGCGTACCTCGACGCGATGGTCGACGCCCTGATGGTGCGGAAGCTCACACCCTGGTTCGAGAACATCGGGAAACGCCAGGTCAAGGCCCCCAAGGTCTACCTGACCGATACCGGGTTGCTTCACGCGCTGCTCACGCTCGATACCAGGTCGGCCGTCCTCGGCCACCCCAAGTCCGGTGCCTCCTGGGAAGGCTTCGCGATCAGGGAGGCGGTCCGGGTTCTCTCTGCCGACTGGGAGAATTGCTACTACTGGGCCACACACCGCGGTGCGGAGATAGACCTTCTCGTGTTCAGCGGGGGGCGCCGGATCGGCGTAGAGTGCAAGCGGACCAGCGCGCCGGGGATGACGCGGTCGATGCACTCGGCGCTGGCCGACCTGGGGCTTGACCGGATCTTCGTGCTCATCCCCGGCCGCGACCGGCTCCGACTGCACGAGCGCGTGGACGCAGTGGGGCTGGCGCGGGCGTGCTCCGAAGGGCTGGACGCGTAGCGTCAGGAGCCGGGGGGGCGGAGTTCGTTCCAGCGTTCGATGAACGCCACCGCCGCGTCGACGAAGATCCCGGTCGCGACTCGGCCGCGTTCCACTGTGGCTCCGGCCGGATCGCGCGTCCCCCACACGCCCGTGGACGACATCTCCGCGGACGATGTCCCCTTGCCGGTCGACTCGTCCTTGAGTCCCTCGGCGAGGAACACGGCCAGCGCCGTCGGGTCGCCCGCCAGCACGTCGGGCAGCATCGCCTCCAGGTGGGCCGGCATCGTGACTTCCGCCGGGACCGCCGCGTCGATGTCCACCAGCGTCGGCATGAGATAGAGCGAACTCGAAGTCTCGGGCGTCCCGCCGTGACGGTCGAGTTCGTCCGGCGGCGGCGTCGGGACGGAGGCCATCCGGTCCCGGTCCCGGAACGGCCCCGACACCGCGCCCAGGTCCACCGCGATCCCCGCCGTCTCCTGGTTGATGCGGTCGACGATGAACGTCGTGATGGCGCGGTTCCCCCCGTGCGCGTTCATGATCAGGAAGCGCTTGAACCCGTGCGCGATGAGGCTCTTCACCGCCTCGACGTACACCTCCTGTACGAGCGGAGAGGGCAGCGTGATCGTCCCCTCGAACCCCATGTGATACGGGGACTGTCCCGGCAGGAGGATCGGAGCCACGAGGACGTCGGCCCGCTGCGCCACGAGCTTCGCCTGCTCGACCCCGTTCAGGTAGTCGGTGCCGATCGGCAGGTGGTTGCCGTGCTGCTCCAGCGCGGCGACCGGGATGAGGACCATGTCGCTGCGCGTGAGAAAGTCCCGCACCTCCGGCACGGTCATGTGAGGCAGGTAGTTCTTCACCTTCTCCTGCGTCCACAGCGGGTTGGTCTGCGGGTCCGTCTGCGCGACGGCCCCCGGGGCGAAGGCGAACAAGAGGAAGACGGCCAGGGATCGTCGCATGGAATCTGCTCCCGTCAGGGGGTCGCGTTCAGAAGGCGGTGATCGGCATCGTCAGGAGCGCCGCGTAGAGATCGATCGCGTACCAGAGATTCGCGATGCGCAGGTTCTCGTCGGGCGCGTGCTGGTTGTTGTCGTGGTTCGCGACGGGGACGTTCACCGCGGGCTTTCCCGCCACGTCGGTGAACAGGTAGAGGGGGAGGGTGCCGCCGAGGCCGGGCGCGAGAACGAGCGACCCCGGTCCGAAGGCGCGGTCGGCCGCCGCCGAGGCCGCGGTGATGATCTCCTGCACGAAGGGGTCGTCCATCGACGTGCGGGCCGCCGGGTAGCCGCCACCACCCGTGACCTTGGCGATGCGGGGATGCCGGAGCCGGGTCTCCATGTCGGGATCCTCGGACACGACGTGGAAGCCCTGCCGTTCGATGTGATCGATGACGAGCTGCCGCAGGTGGGCCGCCTCGTTCCCCTTGACGAGCCGGATCCCCAGCGCCGCGACGGCCGTGTTGGGAATGACGTTCCGGGCCAGCGCGCCGGTGTTCCCGCTCGTGAGGCCCCGGATGTTGAGCGCCGGAAGGAGGATCCGCTCGGACAGCGTCTCCGGCTCTCCCTCGGTCCACAGCAGCCCCATCTCCCGCTTGAGGTCGTCGTCGACCGGAGGCATGGCCTCGAGCGCGGCCCGTTCCTCGGGCCCCAGCGGATCGGCCGTATCGTACCAGCCGTCGATGAGCACCCGCCCCGACTCGTCCTTCATCGACGCGAGGAGCCGGGCGAGGATGTTCCCGGTGTCGGGCGCCCAGTTCCCGTAGTGGCCGGAATGGAGGTTGCGGGTGGCGCCGTAGACCGTGACCTCCATCCCCATGGAGCCCCGCACGCCGAAGGTGAGCTGCGGACGCCCGCTCTGGTGCGCCGGCCCGTCGAAGAAGAGCCACGCGTCGACGTCCCCGATGCGGTCCGCCGCCATCTCCATGTACTGGCCCAGGTGCCTCGACCCCGCTTCCTCCTCCCCGTCGAAGAAGAAGACCAGGTTCGACGTCGGCTGGATCCCCTCGTCCCGGAACGCCCGCAACACGGGCAGGAGGGCGGCGATCGGCGCCTTGTCGTCCCCCGCGGAACGCGCGTAGATCCGCCACTCCGGATCCACCGGCTCGCCGGCCCCGGGGAAGTCGCGCGGCGCCCCGCCGGCCTCCATCGAAGCGGTGTACAGCGTCGGTTCGAACGGATGATGGGTCCAGTTCCGGGGGTCGACGGGCTGTCCGTCGTAGTGGACGTAGATGCCGAGCGTACGCTCCGCCTCAGGCGACCGCAGTTCGCCGTACACGAGCGGCGCGACGCCGTCGATGGTGAGCAGTTCCGACGCGACGCCCACCGCCCGCAACTCGTCGCGGATGTATTCCGCCGCCCGGGTGACGTCCTCCAGGTCGCGGGCGCGGTTGGGATAGGTCAGGAATTCGGCGAAGTCCTGCAGGATCTCCACCTCGTTGGCCTCCCGGTACGCGCGCGCCACATCGGCGCCGGACTGCGCGTGGGCGCCTCCGGCGGGACCGAACAGCAGCGGGACGAGCGGGATCAGGAGGCCGAGTCTCGAACGAAGGGGCGTCATGTCGACTCTCCGGCGAATGGTGCGGAGCGGGGACCGGCGGCCCCGAGCAGGCCGTGCCGAGGCCCCGCTGCGTTCAGGCGGTGGCGCGCCAGAACCCTTCCAGCGCCTCTCCGTCCGGCGAGGCGCGCAGCTTGTCGAAGGCCCGGTTCCGGATCTGGCGGATGCGCTCGCGCGTCACGCCGAGCAGCGAACCGATCTCCTCCAGCGTCATCTCCTCGCCGTCGTCGAGGCCGTAGTAGAGGACGAGGATCTTCCGCTCGCGCTCCGTGAGGTAGCGCTCGAACATCTTCTCGAGGAACTCCCGGCGCGCCTGGTCCTCGACATCCTCCTCGATGTCCGCGTCGTCCATCCCCGAGAAGCGCTCTCCGAAAGACGCGCTGTCGCGGTCGGACTTGTCGAGCGGCGCGTCGAGGCTGAGTTCGGCGGAGGCCACGCGCCGCAGCGCGCGCACCGTCTCCACCGGCTCCTCCATCTCCTCGGCGATCTCACGGTCCGTCGGCGAGCGTCCCAGCTTCTGCGTGAGCGCCGTCTCCGTCCGGGAGAGCTTGACGAGATTGGAGTTCTGGTTCAGCGGGATGCGCACGGAGCGGGTCTGTTCGGCCAGCGCCTGCAGCACCGTCTGCCGAATCCACCACACCGCGTAGGAGATGAACTTCACGCCCTTGTCGGGATCGAACTTCTTGACGGCCTTGAGCAGACCCTCGTTCCCGATGCAGACGAGTTCGGCCAGGTTGAGCCCCCGGCCCTGGTACTTCTTCACATACGAGATCACGAACCGCAGGTTCGCCGTGACGAGGCGCTCCGCCGCCTGACGGTCGCCGGCCCGCGCCTTGCGCGCGATCTCCCGCTCGATCTGCGGGTTCTCGATGAGCGGATAGCGCTCGACATCCTGCAGATACTGGTCGAACGAGTCGAGCGCGTGCGTGTCGAAGAACATGCGTCGGCTGGTAGCCGTCTTCGCCATATGAAATCCGAATCCTGACCCGGGTCGGTTGTTGAAAACCATCGCCGCGGGGTGGACCAACCGGAACTCCGCCCCGCCACGGTTCGATCCGGTCCCTCTTGATACAAACTTGAAATAATAGAGAAAATCGGAGCGAACCGCACGTTTTCCCGACGGCTTCTACCCCGGACCCCCCGCCCGGGCTCCCTCGCCGCCGCGGCCCGAAGCCGCGGCCGCCATGCGTTCCCGGCGTCGCAGGCGGAGGAGATACCAGCAGAGGGAGGCCCAGGTGATCCCGTATCCGGCGCCGATGAACAGCCAATGTTCGTTCATACCGGGCTCACCCCTCCTCCGGTCCCGACAGTTCAAGTTCGAGTTCCGTTGCAGCCAGCCGGTATCGCCGCAGCCACAGGTAGGCGAACGCGCCCGCGTACGCGAAGAATCCGAGCATCAGCATGAGCCCGTACACGCCCCACATCGACTGCGGCGAGGACGGGGGCTGGTGCAGGCTCCGCCACCAGAAAACCGACAGGTACACGATCGGGACCTGGACGAAGGCGATGAGCCCGATCACGGCCGCCCAGCGCGCCCGCTGATCCGGGTCCTCGGACATCGAACGCACGACCAGGTAGCCGGCGTAGATCGGTACGAGGAGCGCCGTCGTGGTGATTCGCGGGTCCCACGCCCACCAGATGCCCCATGTGGGCCGGCCCCAGAGAGTGCCCAGGACAAGCGTGAGAATCGCGCCCATGAGCCCGACTTCCGCGGCGGAGGCCGCGAGGAGGTCCCACTTCAGCCGGCGCTGCACGAGATAGAGGATGCTCATGAGGAAGACGACGAAGAAGGCGAGCATCATCACCCACGCGACCGGCACGTGCACGTAGAGGAGGCGCGACACCTCGCCCTGCAGCGCGTCGGCCGGCAGCACGGCGAGTCCGAGCACGCTGCCCGCCGCGATGAGGGCGATCGAAACCCACCCGAGCATGGTCAGTTTGTTCATGAAACCCGCATCACTCCTCGAGGACGACGGGGAAGATCCACAGACAGACGACGAACAGTATCACGTCGTAGGACGCGAGTAACCTCAGCCACCCGCCGGCCCGTCCCAGCGGGTCGCCGGCGAGGAACGCTTCGGTCGCGCCGACGCTCCCGAGGACGACGGGGACGAGGGCGGGGAAGAGGAGGAGCGGCAGCAGGAGTTCGCGCGCCCGGAGGTGGACGGTGAGGGCGGAGAAGAAGGTCCCGATGACGGAGAAGCCGAACGTGCCGAGGACGGCCACGAGCAGGAGCGGGCCGGCCTGGGCGGCGAAGTCGACCTGGTACAGGATCGCGGCGGCGGGGAAGAGGACGATCTCGAGCGCGGCGAGCACGACGAGGTTGCCGGCCAGCTTGCCCAGGTAGATCGCGCGCACGTCGCCGGGATAGAGCCGCAGGAGGCGGGTCCCGCCCGCGAGTTCCTCGTTCTGGAACGTCCGGCCGAGGGAGAGGGTGCCGGTAAAGACGATCGCCACCCAGAGGAGGCCGCCGGCGAGCCGTCCGAGCAGGTCGTTGTCCACCCCGATGGCGAAGCTGAACATGAAGAGGACGAGCGCGGCGAAGGAGAGCATCGCGGTGAAGCCCTGCCGGGTGCGGGTCTCCGAGAGGATGTCCTTCCACAGGATGGCGGCGGCGCGCCGCGGGAGCGCGCTCACGGGGCCGCGTCGGCCACGCGGCCGCCCGCCAGCCGGACGATGTCGTCCGCGTGCCGGGTCGCGTCCTCGACCCGGTGCGAGGCGATGACCACGGCGGCGCCGGCGTCGCGCCACCCGCGGACCGCGTCGTGGACGAGTCCCACGCCGTCCTCGTCCAGGCTCACGAAGGGTTCGTCGAGCAGCACCAGTTCGAGTGGGCGGAGCCGGAGCCGCGCGAGTTCGAGGCGCTTGCGCATCCCGGTCGACCAGCCCCGCACGGGGAGGTCCGCCGCCCCGCCGAGATCGGCCGCGGCGAGCGCGTCCCGCAGGTCGTCGTCCGTGGCGTCCGTCCCGGACATGCGGGCCGCGAAGCGCAGGTTCTCGATCCCGGTCAGCTCCTCGTACGCGTGCCCGCCGGCCGTCATGAACGCGGCGCCCGTCCGGATCTCGTCCCCGCCCGCGGGGAGAGTGTGACCCAGGACCTCCAGCCGGCCCGCCGTCGGCTTGAGCAGCGTCGAGATGAGGCGGAGGAGCGTCGTCTTGCCCGTCCCGTTCGCGCCGAGCAGCGCGACGACCGCGCCGCGCGGCACCGCGAGGTCGACCCCGCGCAGCGCCCAGCGGCGCCCGA
>JAJEEM010000044.1 GCA_022820995.1 Gemmatimonadota bacterium
CTCGGCGAGTCCCGCGTAGCGGGAGGAAGCCAATCCCACCCCGTCCGTTATAGCAGTTTTCCACGAGGCAGGTCGAAGATGCCTGCCCTCGTGGGTTCGAACCGAGCGACCTCTGGTCGCGAGCTCGGGGAGCGTAGCGACCCAACCGAGCGACCTCTGGTCGCGAGCTCGACGAACCCGCGTAGCGGGTGAGTCAATCCCACCCCGTCCGTCCCGAAAGTTTGACAGCGGGAGCCCTCTCGGAGCACCTTCCCCGGCCGCGCGCACCGGGCGCCGCAGCTTTCGCCAGCATCCCGGTAGCCGGCATCCGGAGAGGTGGCAGAACGGCAATGCACCGGTCTCGAAAACCGGCGCCCTCACGGGCTTGGGGGTTCGAATCCCCCCCTCTCCGCTAGAAGGGGGTTCGAACCGAGCGACCGCAGGTCGCGAGCTCGACGAACCCGCGTAGCGGGTGAGTCAATCCCCCCCTCTCCGTCAAAAGGGGTTCGAACCGAGCGACCGCAGGTCGCGAGCTCGACGAACGCAGCGACTCCATTCCCCCCTCTCGTGCGCCTCTCCGGCAGTGCTCCTAGTGAAACCGCAGCACGTCAAATAGGTTACGAAATGAACCTGCGTGCGACGGTGAACCGGTGAATCTCGTACTCGTCGCGCTCTCGTTCACGGTGTGTTTCGGCACGCGCTGCTGGATACTGGACGGACCGCGAGTCACGGAGGTCGATGAAGCCTCCGCCGACACGCTCCAGAGCTGGTTCATCGGCGATTTCGGCGCCGATACGCTGTGGGTCGGCCAGCACGGCCGCATCGTCCATGCCATGAACAGGGAAACCGGCGAACGGGCGACCATCGACCGACTGCTCGTTCGTGTCACCCGTCATGGCGGAGAGGGTTCGCAGACTCCTCTCCGACCCCGGAGCCGACGCGACCCCCAGCCTCCAGGCCGGAGACGCCTGCGCCGCGGCGCCCGCTACGGAGACTGATACGGGGCCGGATCCCGTGCTCCCGCCGCGGCGAACCCGGCGAGCCTCAGACGGCAGGAGTCACACTCTCCACAGGCCGCGTCCGCCTCATCGGGATCGTAGCAGCTGCGCGTCATCCCGTAATCGACGCCCAGTGCGAGCCCGCGCCGGATGATTTCCGCCTTGGTGAGATCGATCAGAGGCGCGTGGATCCGGAACGGCCGACTCCCTTCGACCCCTGCCTTGGTAGCGAGGCCGGCGAGTGTCTCGAACGCAGCGAGAAACTCCGGCCGACAGTCGGGATATCCGCTGTAGTCGACGGCGTTGACGCCGACGAAGATATCGGAAGCCTGCAGAACCTCCGCCCATGCGAGAGCCATCGACAGGAAGATCGTGTTCCGCGCCGGGACGTACGTGACGGGGATATCCTCGGGGTCCGCGACCGTTTGCCCGCCCTTGGGTACTTCGAGGTCACCGGTGAGGGCCGAGCCGCCGAATGCACGCAGATCGACGGCGGTGACCACATGCCGGGCCACCCGCATCGCCTCCGCCACGCGACGGGCGGCGTCCACCTCGCGCTCGTGTCTCTGTCCGTAGCGGAGCGTCAGCGCACAGGGCTCGTATCCCTGCTCCACCGCGATCGCCAGCGTAGTTGCCGAGTCGAGTCCACCACTGAGCAGGACCACCGCCCTGCGGCCCATCCGCCACCTCCCGAGGGTGAGTCAACGATCCCGGAGCCCGGCCGGGAGGCCACTTGTAACACGGTTTCGCACCTCGCGGCAACGCATGATAGAGTGGAGCCGGAAGCGGCTGTGTAACCTCCATGCCCTGCGGGGTCGAGCGGGCATCCCGGAAGGAGAAGTGATGCGGATCCGGTCACCCGGCCGGGGCGACGCACTGCTGGTCGTCGACGTGCAGAAGGATTTCCTCTCCGGCGGCGCGCTCGCCGTCCCCGAAGGCGATGCCGTGATCCCACCGCTGAACGAAGCGATCCGCGTCTTCTCCCAAGCGGGGTTTCCCATCTTCGCGACGCGCGACTGGCACCCGCCGGATCACTGCTCGTTCGTCCAGCAGGGCGGCCTCTGGCCGCCTCACTGCGTCGCGGGGACGAGTGGAGCGGCGTTCCCGAAGTCCCTGCGACTTCCCGCGGCGACCGTCGTGATCTCGAAGGCCGATGACCCGGCCTCCGAGGCCTACTCCGGCTTCGCGGGCACCGATCTCGCCGATCTTCTCTCGGATCGACGCGTCGAACGGGTCTTCGTCGGCGGACTCGCGACGGATTACTGTGTCCTTCAAACCGTACTCGACGCACGGGCGGTCGACCTCGACGTGATCGTTCTGGACGACGCGGTGAGAGCCGTGGACGTCGAGTCGGGCGATGGGGCCCGCGCCATCGGACGCATGCGCGCGGCCGGGGCCATATTCGCGTCCGCGCGAACGGCCCTGGCCGAGGGGTAGCGAACCATGCCGGCAGGTGGCGTCACCCGGACGCCGGACCAGGGACGGAGCGCCCTGCTCACGGACCTCTACCAGCTCACCATGCTCAAGGCGTACTGGGAACACGGCATGAACGAGACCGCCGTGTTCGAGCTCTTCGTCCGCCGTCTCCCTCCGAATCGCAACTTCCTGTTGGCCGCGGGCCTGGCTCACGCCCTCGACTACCTGGAAGGCCTGCGGTTCGAACCCGACGAGCTCGAGTGGCTCGGCGGCCAGCCCGGCTTCCCCCCGGCCTTCGTGGACTGGCTCGCCGACCTGCGCTTCACCGGGGATGTGGACGCCATGCCCGAGGGCACCGTCTTCTTCCCGGAAGAACCGCTGCTGCGGGTGACGGCGCCGCTCCCCGAGGCGCAACTCGTCGAGACACGACTCATCTCGCTGCTCAACTACGCCTCCCTCATCGCCTCGAAGGCGATCCGCTTCACGCTCGCAGCCCCGGCGGCCCGGCTCGTGGACTTCGGTCTGCGGCGGGCACACGGCTCGGAAGCGGGGCTACTCGCCGCCCGGGCCGCCCATATCGCCGGTTTCGACGGCACCGCGACCGTATTGGCCGGACAGCGCTGGGGGATCCCGATCTTCGGCACGATGGCCCATTCGTTCATCCAGGCGCACGACAGCGAGGCCGACGCCTTCATTCGCTTCGCCCGCGCCCATCCCGACAACGCGGTGCTGCTCATCGACACCTACGACACCGAAGCGGGGGCGTCGAAGGCCGTCGAGATCGCTTCCCGCCTCCGCGCCGAAGGCATTGAGATCCAGGCGGTGCGACTGGACTCGGGGGACCTCGACGCCCACGCGCGGCGGGTGCGCGAAATTCTGGACGACGGGGGCTGCCGGGATGTCCGTATCTTCGTGAGCAGTTCGCTGGACGAACACGACGTAGCCCGGCTGGCCCATGCCCCGATCGATGGCTTCGGCGTGGGGGCGGCCCTCACGGTTTCCGCGGACGACCCGAAGCTCGACAGCGTCTACAAGCTTCAGGAGTACGCCGGCCAGCCGCGCCGCAAACGCTCGGAGGGGAAGGCGACGTGGCCGGGTCGCAAGCAGGTCTTTCGCTCCTGCGAACGCGGTCGGCTCGTGCGCGATGTGCTGGGGCTCGAGGACGAAGCGTTGTCCGGCGAGGCGATGCTCGTGCCCGTGGCGCGCGCCGGAGCACGACTTCGAGCGGATCCCCCGCTGGCAGAGATCCGTGACCGTGTCCGGGCCTCGCTGGCGACGCTCCCGGCGGAACTCCGGGCGCTGGAGCCGGCGCGCCCGCCGTTCCCGGTGGAACCCTCGCCGGGCCTGCGTGAACTCGCCCGGGAGGTCGACCGCCGGTCGTCCGGAGACGGCATCGACGAGGGCTTCGCGGCGCCTGGCACATCCGGCTAACTTTCGCCCACGCCCGTGTTCGAGGAGGTCACATGAGGTTCACCAAACTGTCCCTGGGGGTCGCCCTCGTCGCCTGTGCCGCGGCTCCCTTCGCCGCGGCCGGCGAGCAGGCGTCGCAGGACGGCGCCACCGCCTTCGTCGGCGTGAACGTGATTCCGATGGATTCCGAGCGGGTCCTCGCCGATCAGACCGTCGTCGTGCGCGGCGACCGGATCGTTGCGGTCGGGCCGTCCTCCGACGTCGACGTACCGGAGGGCGCCCGCCGCATCGATGGCGCCGGGAAGTACCTGATGCCGGGACTGTCGGAGATGCACGGACACACGCCGGGCGGCTTTCCGACCGACACCTTCCGCGAGCAGGTGATGTTCCTCTACGCGGCGAACGGCGTGACGACGGTGCGCGGGATGCTCGGACTGCCCGGCGACCTGGAGTTGAAGGCCAGGACGAACACGGGCGAGATCTGGGGGCCGACGCTCTACCTCGCGGGTCCGAGCTTCAACGGCAACTCCGTCACGTCGCCGTCTCAGGCGGCGGATCGCGTGTGGATCCAGAAGCAGGAAGGGTGGGACCACCTGAAGATCCACCCCGGACTCACCGTGCCGGAGTACGACGCGCTCGCCGCCGCCGCCGCGCAGGCCGGCATTCGCTTCGGGGGCCATGTCCCGGCCGATGTCGGGATCCGGCATGCCATCCTCATGGGACAGGAGACCTTCGACCACCTCGACGGCTACATGGAGGAGGCGGGGGGCATCCGCGGCCCCATGGACCCGGCGCGGCTGGAGGAGCTGTTCGCGCTGACGATCGGCGCCCGGGCGTGGGTCGTGCCCACGATGGTCCTCTGGGAAGTGGGCGTCATCGGCCTCGGCGACCCCGAGGCGCTCGCGGCCTATCCCGAGATGCGCTACTGGCCCCAGGAGGGCGTCCAGGGCTGGACAGACCGGCTCCAGGCGATCCAGGCGCGCGACGCATGGGACGTGGAGCAGGCGCGCCTGCACGCGAGCAACCGGACGCGTCTCCTCGGCATGATGAACGAGGCCGGCGTGGGCATCCTCATGGGCACCGATTCGCCGCAGATGTTCAGCGTCCCCGGCTTCTCCCTCCACCGCGAACTCGCGGCGATGGCCGACGCCGGGATGTCGCCGTACGAGATCCTCGTCAGCGGCACGCGGAACGTCGGGGAATACTTCCAGGGCTACGACACCTTCGGGACGGTGGCCCCGGGCCGGCGGGCGGACCTCATTCTGACGAACACGAACCCGCTCGAGGACGTGGCGAACGTCGCCGACCGCGCGGGCGTCATGGTGCGCGGCGTGTGGAAATCCGAGGAGGAGATCCAGCAGGGACTCGCCGAGATCGCCGCCAGCTTCGGCAACTGACGGAGACGCACGGGACGGAGACGATGATGACGGAGAACGGAAGCATACGCGGCGTGGTGGAGCGCCACGACGGGATCATCACGGTGCGCGGTGGGGGACGTCACCGGGCGTGGAACGGGATCGAATACAAGACGGGGATGTGGGCGGAGAACGTGGGTTCGGGCGCACTCTCCATGAACGTGGCGATGATTCCGCCAGGTGGTGTCGCCAAGGCGCATATCCACGTGGACTTCGAGGTGATGCTCTACATCCTCCAGGGCAACGTCCGCCACGAGTTTGGCCCGCGGCTCGAGAAGACGCTCGACAACGAAGCGGGCGATTTCATCTTCATCGAACCGGGTGTGCCCCACGAGGTGTTCAACCTCAGCGACACGGAACCGGTCGTGGCGGTGGTCGCGCGCTCGGACGCGCAGGAGTGGGAGAACATCGTCGACTTCGAGCGGCCCGGGCCGGAGTAACCTCCGGACACCAGGGCAGGCCCGACGCAACAGGTCGCCCTCGTCGGGGGCGGGACATGGTTGCCATCCGTCGAGGATCTTGAAATATGAGCATCGGATGTTCATATTTCAAATATGATCGCCCGCCCCGCACACGTCGCCGAGCTTGTCCGGAAGCTGGATGCGAACCCGGTGGTCGCCTTGCTCGGCGCCCGTCAGGTTGGCAAGACCACCCTAGCGGACATGCTGGCCCGCAACCTCGCCGAGACGGGCCACCCCGCCACGCGTCTGGACTTGGAGGATCCACGGGATCTCGCCAGACTGGACGAGCCCACCCTCACCCTTGAGCCGCTTCGCGGCCTCGTCGTGATCGATGAGATCCAGCGCAGGCCGGACCTCTTCCCCGTGCTCCGCGTGCTCGCGGACCGCAGACCGCAGCCGGCGCGCTTCCTCGTTCTGGGGAGTGCGTCGCCCGAACTCCTGCGACAAGGGTCGGAATCGCTTGCGGGCCGGATCTCGTTTCATGAACTCACGGGATTCGATCTGGTTGAGGTCGAACCGGAGCGATGGCGCAGACTGTGGCTGAGGGGCGGCTTTCCCAGGGCATGGCTGGCGCGAGGCAACGCGGCCAGCATGGAGTGGCGGCGCGATTTCATCCGAACGTTCGTGGAGCGCGATCTGCCGGACCTGGGCATCGCCCTGCCGCCGCGGCTCCTGCACGACTTCTGGACCATGCTCGCCCATTATCACGGACAGGTCTGGAACGGGTCGGAACTGGGGCGCGCATTCGGAATCGCACACACCACCGTTCGGCGCCACCTCGACCGCATGACCGGCGCCTACGTCATGCGCCAATTGCGGCCTTGGCGCGAGAACCTCGGCAAGCGCGTCGTCAAGTCACCCAAGGTCTACATCGCCGACAGCGGTCTCCTGCACGCGCTACTCGACATCCCCACCGCGCGCGACTTGGCGGCACATCCCAAGGTCGGTGCGAGCTGGGAAGGATTCGCCCTCGAACAGGTCGTGCGCCGCCTGGGCGCCCGCCCGGACGAGTGCTACTTCTGGTCGTTGCACGGCGGTCCGGAGCTGGATCTTGTGGTCGTTCGCGGCCGGCGGCGGCTCGGCTACGAGTTCAAGCGCACGGACGCGCCCCGGGCCACGGCTTCCATGCGCGCCGCCATGCGGCACCTCGGACTCGACCGTCTGGATGTCGTGCACGTCGGCCGCGATACGTTCCCGCTGGCGGAGGGAATCCGGGCGGTGGGAGGAGGCGACATATCAACCGCGGTCGAGCCGCTGTAGCCCGGACCAACCGGTCAGAATCCGAGCGACGCGGTCTCCCGCCTCACGTCCCCCGCGGCAGTCATCACCCCGGTCTCCGGGTCGCGCCAGGTCACCGTGGGAGCGCCGGCCCGCCAGTTCCAGAGCCCCCATGAGCGCACGTCGTGGCCCATGGCGCGCAGCGCTTCGGCCGTCTCCGCCGGGATCCGGTCCTCCATGTAGAGGACGGCGGGATTCCGGTTCACCTCGCTGCCGGTAGCCGGGAAGTTGTAGCTGCCGAAACGGGGCTGGTCCACGGCCTGCTCGGGGGACATCCCCCACACCACGACGTTGAGGAAGACCTGCAGGAGACACTGCATCTGCTGGTCGCCACCCGGGGTGGAGAGCCCCATGAACGGTTCGCCATCCCTCATCACGAGAAGGGGCGAATTGGTGTTCCGCGGGCGCTTTCCGGGCGCCATCACATTGGCAAGGTCCGGGTCCAGGTTGAACTGGCCCATGCGGTTGCCCAGCCCGAATCCCCATCCCGGAATCATGGGGGTGAACGTGTGGCCGTCGCTCTCGGTGACGGAAAACACGTTGCCCTCGGCGTCCATCACATTCAGCGAAGACGTGTCGAACGAGGGAGCCTCCGAATCCGCCGCGTCGGCCCCCGGGAGGTCCTGCACAGCGCCTGCGGGCCGACCTCCCGGCGCCACGAAGCTCGCGGGCGCGCCCTCCGCCACCGCCGCCATACGTACCGGATCGCCCCACGGAGGCATGTCCCGGAACGCGCGATTCTCGTCGATGAGCCCGATGCGCTCGCGCGCGTACGCCTTCCCGTACAATCCCTCCGGAGCGGGCGCGAAATCCGGATCCCCGACGTACCTGTGGGCGTCCGCCATCGCGAGGTCGATCACCTGTGAGACGAGGTGGATGTACTCCGGCGTGTTGTAGCCGAGGGCGCGCAGGTCGTAGTTCTCCAGCATGTTGAGCATCAGGATGATGCGCGGCCCCTGACTCCATCCGTCGCCGGCGTGGACGTCGTAGCCGTTGAAGCGGGTCCCCAGCGGCTCCTCCCACCGACTCTCGTATCCCGCCATGTCCTCGTACCGGACGATGCCGTCGTGCTCCCGGAAGAAGCGGTCCACGGCGCGCGCGGGGTCCCCCCGGTAGAAGGCGTCCCGCGCCGCGTGGATCCCGTCGGAGCGGCTTCCCCCCGCCGCCAGCGCCTGCCGCTCGGCCTCGATCATGTAGCGGATGAGCCGTCCCAGGTCGGCGTTCACCATGACATCGCCCAGCCGCTGCTCGCCGATTCCGTTGGGAAACCAGAAATCGCGATTGTAGGGAAAGGCGAGGATCTCCTCCGTCTGATCCTCGATCATCCATTTCTGCATCTTGTAGAGGTGATAGCCCTCCTCGGCGATGCGCAGCGTGGGCTGCGCGGCCTCGCCGAAGCTGAGGGTGCCGAAGCGGTCGAGAGCGGCGAGCCAGACATCCACGTCCGCGGGAATCAGCGCGTTGTTGATGGGCGACTTGCCGTGTTCGAGGAAATGGTCGAGGGTGGCGAGCGCGGGGGAGGTTCCCGCCCCGACCCGGGTGATCACGCGGTCCTCGGCCGCGCTGTACACGATGAGCGGCGCGACCCCGGTCCATCCCGCGTAGTCCATCTTGAGCGCCTTGAGCGCCATCCCCGCGGTCACCCCGGCGTCGAAGGCGTTGCCGCCGGCCCGGAGCACGTCGTAACCGGCCTGCGTGGCGAGATAGTGCCCGGAGGAGATCACCCCGTGCGTGCCCATGATCCGCGGCCGCATCGCCTCGACGTTGTCGGCGTCGTGGACGGCGCCGTGACTCCGGAACGGAGCGATGGTGGCGAGGACGCCTTCCTCGGCGGCTGCGGACTCCTCCGGGGCGTCCATCCCCGGACCGCACGACGCGACGAGTGCCAGAGCTGCGACCGCAACCACACGTCCGAAAGGCTTCATCGCGTCATCCTACGGGCAGCGCCGCCAGTGCGGCCAGCGCGGCGGCCCGGCCGCGCGCGTCCGGGAAGAGTTCGAACGCGAGGGCGACGATGCCGGTCGCGTTCGCCACGGCGAAGCTGATGCCGTTGAGGTTGCGCGTCGGCGGGACGCCCGGGATCGGCCGAGGGTAGCCCGACGCATACAGCACGCGCCGCCCATCGCGGCGCCCGATGCGGACGCGGTGCCGCGGCAGATCCCAGTCGAGGCACACGCCGAGTGCGCCGGGGAGGCTGCCCGGGAACTGACGCTGTCCTTCGTGCGAATAGGCCGCGATGACGAGCGTTCCGGCCCGCGCGGCGCACTCGACCGCGGGCTGCAGCTGTTCGATGCGGCTCTGCCGCGGCGTCCCGAGGCTCAGATTGGCCAGCCGGCAGCCGCGCTCCCCGGCCCAGTCGATGGCCTTCGCCAGCGTCCGGGCGCTCGTCGCAAGTTCGTCGTGAAAGACGCGGGCGACGTGGACCCGCGAGCCCGGCGCCTTCTCCTGGATGGCGGCGGTGACGGCGGTCCCGTGGCCCAGCCGGTCCGTCAGGTCGTCGTGCTCGCGGCCGTCGGGAGTGAACGCGATGCCGCCCGCCAGGAGCCCCAGGTGCGGATGGCCCGGATGCGCCCCGCTGTCGATGACCGCGATCGAGACGCCCCGGCCGGTCCGGCTCCAAAGCGGTTCCGCGCGCATCCGCACGGAGGGCGCCACGGGCGGTCCCGGCACCGCCGCCGTCACCCGGCGAACAGGGCGCGGAACGCACCCGGTCGACCGTCGAGCTCCGCCGGCCGGCCATCCTGCGCGACCCGCCCGTCGCGGAGCACCACGACGCGCTCCGCCCGTCGCGCGAGCTCCGGGCGATGCGTGATGAGCACCGTGGTCCGCCCCCGCATCAGCGCCGCATAGCCCTCGAGCACCTGCGCCTCCGAGGCCGGGTCCAGCGCCCCTGTCGCCTCGTCGAACACGAGCACGGCCGGATCGGCCAGGAAGGCCCGCGCCACGGCCACGCGCTGCCGCTCGCCGGCGGAGAGCTGCCGGCCCCGCTCTCCGACGACCGTCCCGGCCCCCTCCGGAAGCGACGCGAGCAGCCCATCGAGCGCGGCGGCCGCGAGCGCCCCGACGACCTCCGGATCCGTGGCGTCGGGCCTGGCGTACCGCACGTTCTCGGCGATCGATGCGTGGAAGATGAACGGATCCTGCTCCACCACGGCGACGTTCCGGCGCACGTCGGCGAGCGCGAGCGCAGTCAGGTCCCGCCCGTCCAGAAGCACCCTCCCGCCATCCGGGTCGAGCTGGCGCGAGAGCAGATCCGCGACCGTCGACTTCCCGCTCCCGCTCGCGCCGACGAGCGCGACGACCTGCCCGGCGGGCACCTCCAGCGACACGCCTTCCAGCACCTCGCCTCCGCGCCCGAAGCCGAGCCTCACGTCGTCGAAAACCAGGGCCCCCGCCGCCCTCGCCAGCCGCTCCGCCCCCTCCGCCTCCACGACCTCCAACGGCGTGTCGAAGAGTTCATGGACGCGGACGAGCGACGCCCGCGCGCTCGCGAGGTTCGCGTACAGCCCCATCAGCGCCTGCACGGGGAAGAGGAGCCGCATCTGGTACGCCATGAACGCGACGAACGTCCCCAGCGTCGTCGCCTCCGTGATGACCCGGTAGCCCCCGTACAGGAAGACGGCGGCCGTCCCCGTCTGCAGGAGGACCCCCGGCAGGCCTCCCGCCAGGTACGTGAACCAGCGCATCGACATCAGGGCCCGCACGAACCGGTCGTTGTGGCGCCCGAACCGCGCCGCCTCCCGCTCCTGCGCGTTGGAGGCCACCACCGTCCGCACCCCCTGCAGCGTCTCGATGAGGAAGCTCCCGATGTCCGCGCTCCGCTCCCGCAGTTGCGTCACGCGCCCCTCGAGCCGGTTCCGGTACCTCACCAGCGCCCAGAGGCTCGGCGGCAGCGCGATGAGACCCGCCAGGAAGAGCCGCGCATCGAGATGGATGAGCATCCCCACGGTCCCGATGAGGAAGAGCACGTTCCCGAACAGCCCGAGCGCCGCGTCCGCCGTCACCCGCTGGATCTCGCCGATGTCGGCGTTGATGCGCGAGACGATGTCCCCGAACGGCGTCCGTGCGTAGAACCGCGGCGAGAGCCTCTGCAGGTGGCGGTAGAGCGCCAGCCGCATGTCGAAGAGGATGCCGGCCGACACCCGCGTGTACCGCATCCCGCTCGCGACGTTCGTCCCGAAGGCGAGAATCGTGATCCCGATGAAAAGGCCGACGATCCTGAGCAGGAGAGGGAAGTCGCCCCCCAGGATCGCGTCGTCGATCATCGCTTTCGACAGGTAGGGGAGCGCCAGCCCGAGGGCGGTCCCGGCCGTGGAAAGGAGGACCACGGGAAGCAAGGCCCCCGCGTACGGTCGGACGTAGGCGAGGGCTCGGCGAAGGTGCGGGTCCCGGATCACCCGGACCTCACGAAGTCGAACGCCGGATCGAAACCGGATCGCGGGCCGGGATCAGCCCGGATCGGGCACCACGACGACGCTCGTCATGTCCGCGTCCAGCGTGACGGTGCGCAGGAACTCGAACGTCTCCTCGTCGTAGATGTCGATCGTGCTCCCGGCATTGTAGATATAGAGCTTCGTGCCGTCGGCGCTCGGCATCAACGCCATCCGCGGCCGCCCCGCGAAGGTGACGCGCCCGGCGACCCGCCGGTCCCGAAGATCGAACTTCCACATTTCGTAATGCCCGATCTCGGACTTGAGTCCGTATCCCTTCGTCCCGTCCGGAGAGAGCGCGAACGACACCCCCTCATCGGGGCCGATGGGGTGGAACTCCACGTCCTGCCCGGCGAGGTCGACGGTCGCGATGCCCATGAGACGGCGGTTCTGGAGCGGATCCGTCATGCGGAAGAGGCCCGTGTATACGCCGTCCTCCTCCTGATAGGGACTCTGGCCGAAGGGAAGCCTCATCTGCCCCAGGCCGGGCTCGAACGGCTCGGAGATCTCCCAGCGGTCGACCTCCTCGTACGTCTCGGAATCGATCACGATGAGATCCTCCGCAAACATGTAGAGGAGGTCGCCGTCGGGGGAAAAGCGGAAGTTGGCGCCCCGGCGCAGCGTCTCGCCGGGCCACGGGATCGTGTCCGTGACCTCGTACGTCGTGAGGTCGTAGCGGAGGATGGTCGGCTCGTCGATCCGGTACCGGTCCGCAAGCTTCGTGCGGCTCTGCACGTTCATCGCCATCCATTCCTGGCTCGGATGGACCTGAAAGGAACGGATCCACGTCCGGGTGGCGCCCTCGCTCAACGTGAACTCGCCGATGGACTCCTTGGAGGGGAGCGAGATGATCTCGATCGTCTCGAAGAACGGATCCATCACGTAAAGCCGCGACCGGTCCTCGGAAACTTCGAGACGAAGGGAGATCGGACGCTTGACCGGGATCCGGTCCACGACTTCCTCGGTGGCCTCGTCCCAGACGAGGACTTCATTGCTGTAGTTGCCCATGTACCAGTGGGCGTTCCGGCCGTTCCCCTGCGCCTCCAGCGTCCGCGCCCCACCGAGGGCGCAGGCGAAGGCGACCACTGCGACGATGCACCGCATCCGCGGGATCACGGGAAGACGAGGTCCAGCTTCCGCCAGTCCTTCTGCGCCGATGCGCACTGGGACGTCCAGTCCGGCGAGTGGTTGAGCTGGTCGGGCACGTGCGCCGGCCAGAAGCAGGCGAGGTGGCAGTCGAACAGGTCGCGCTCCACCGGCTGGCACAGGCCCGCGGTCCCGCCGCTCGAGTCGACCTCCCAGCCGGGCGCGAAGACGAGCGAGCACCCGAGCGGGATGTGGGGCCCCTCCGGCCGGCTCTCGAGCCCCACGACGTCCATCTCCTCGCGGGCCACCTGCGCCTCGATGCGGCCGGCCTTCTGGTTGATCGGTTTCAGCTGTTTCACGGCTTCCCCCTCGCATGCGAAGGGCGACCGGGCCCGCGCCCGGCCGCGTCAATGGTCGAAGCGGGACAGGTACTCCGGGTTCCGCTCCGACAACTCCCCGTAGATCTCCAGACACGTATGCGTCCACGTCCGCACCCAGGTGCAGAAGTGCAGGTTGGGCGCGGTCGTCTCGCCGTGTCGCGTGTGCGCTTCGTGATAGCAGCCGCCCGAGCAGATCGGGCGGGCCCAGCATGTATGGCAGTCCGTCTTGTTCTTGACGTGGTGGCTCTCGAGGAAATCCTTCTGCCGCTCCCGGTCGATGCCCTCCGCGACGCTGCCGAAGCTGTGGTCGTTCGAGTACGCGAAGCGGTGGCAGAGCGACACGTCGCCCCCCGTCGTCACACCCATCAGCCCGAGCCCGGCCCCGCACGGATAGGCCTTGCTCACGCCCTTGTGGATCTCCTCCAGCGTGTCCTTCACGTTCGAGAAGCCGTGGTGCCGGTTCTCGACCGCGTGATCCAGCCAGTCGCGCGCCAACTCCCCGAACTGGCGCAGCATGCGGTCGTACCCCTCGTCCTCGATCTCGTAGTCGCGCCCGGAGGAGGTCGTGACCGGGGCGAAGCCCACCTCCCAGAACCCCATCTCCTCCGTCAGGTGCTCGTAGATCCGGTGGATGTCGAGGTTTTCGCGGGTGAGCGTCACGCGCGCGCCGATCGGGCGGGACTTGTGACGCCTGAGAAGTTCCCTGATCCGCGGCTTGACGGTCTCGTAGGAGCCCTTGCCGCTGTGGAAGACCCGCATGCGGTCCTGCATCTCCTTCGGTCCGTCGATGGAGACGGTCACGCCGATCTCGTTGTCCGCCAGCCACTCGATGATGTCGGGGCGGAGGAGCGTCGCGTTCGTCGTGAGACTGAACTCGATCCGCTTCCCCTCCTCCTCGGCGCGCTTGCGGGCGTAGGCCACCGTGTCCTGGAGGACGGGGAAGTTGAGCAGCGTCTCACCGCCGAAGAAGGTGAGGTGCGCGACCTCGAGGGGGCCCGACTCCTTCAGGAGGAACTCGACGCTCTCCCGGGCCGTCTCGTCCCCCATGAACTTCGGGTCGTCCGTGCATGTCGTGTCGACGATCTTGTCCTCGCCGTACTCGTAGCAGTACGTGCACGCGAGATTGCACTTGTTCGTGACGTTGAGGACCATCGTCGTGAGCGGGAAGCCGTCCGGCGGCAGATCGTTCACGACCTGTTCGGCGGGAGCCCCCGCCTCCCCGATGGCTCGGATCTGCTGGAGCTCCAGCAACCCGTCGTGGACGCGGTCGACGGGGTAGCGGTCGGAAAGAGAGTTCACGACCTCGCCCGGCGCGCGGGGACCGTAGCTCAGCAGATCGAGGATCGCCGACGACGCTGCATCGATGCGGAAGATGCCGGCCGAGGGGACGAGGTAGAGGAACCGCTCGCCTGCCGCCTCGAATGCATGGAATTCACGCAGCGCCAGTTGGCCGACGGGCTTGATCACGGAACCAGCCTCCCCGTGGGAACCCCCTGCCAGGGGTCGAACTTGAGGTAGAGCGGCACCGTCACGATGAGGTGCGCCCGCGCGCGGAGACTCCGGGAAGCACCCGCATCGGCGTCGGAGCCCGCATAGGTCGCGACGATCCACACGTCGCCGACGTTGTTCCGGCTGCCCGTGCGGTCGGTATTCGGGCCATCGATCGCGGGGGTGAAGACGCCGTCGGACCCGAGCGCCCCGACGTATTGGATGTCGTCGTCGTCGAAGGTCGCCGCGTACTCCTCCATGCTCCAGGTCACCGGCACGCGCCCGAGCCGGAGATCGTCCTCCGTGTTCGGTTCTCCGTCGGGGCCGTCGTCCCACCCGATCGCGTCGTAGGGCTGATATCCCTTGGGAAAGGCCCCGCCGCCGATCCGGGCCATGCCCGCGCGCGGCGTCACCTCGAGGCGGTCCACGCCATCGTGCACCTGAATCGCGCCCCGAAGGCTCGCGCCGGCGAGGAAGAGGTCGCGCTCCCCGACCGGTGCGTCATCGTCGACGGAAAGGCGGATCGTAATCCGGTCCCCATCGCCGCCCGTGGCGGACTCGACGCGGACACCGCGACCGAAGTCGAAGTCCGCCGGGTCGGGGTTCGCCGGCAGGTTCGCGCCGTGGACCCGGAGTTCGGCGGACGACGCGACGCGGATCGCCCGCGGGTGGACGCCCGATACGACGGGGCCGCCGCTCACGCGGGTCAGCTTCACGTCGGGGCCGAACTCGTCGTACGCGCCCCTGAACCAACGGCCGGTCATCTCCTGCCAGTCGCGGTCGACGGTCATGACCTCGCGCAACTCGTCCTGACCGCCCGGATTCGAACGCCCGCGCCACTGGTAGCCGGTATAGACGATGGACTGCCCGCTCCGGCTCTCCTGCTCCCCCGACTCCGCGTATGCGTACGTGATCGCGGTCCGGAATTCATCCGGGGCGTCGCCGGCGGTGATCTCCACCGTTCCGAAGACCTGCCCCTTCCCGGGCTCGAACCCGGCCAGCGCCCATGTGCCGGCGAGACGCGGCGTCCGCATCGAGGCCGACCAGGCGGACCACTCCGGCGTCTCGAGCGGGAAGGCTTCGGAGAGGTGGTCGATCGCCTCGTCCACGGGCTGGGGACCATCGCCCCCGCCCTGGAAGGCCTGGAAGTCGACGAGCGGGTAGAGACCGCGGTGCGTCGCCATGAGGAGTTCCCACTCCTCGCGCGTGCGTCGCTGGGTGATGACGCGGCCCATGCTGTGGCACTGGATGCAGGTGTTCTCGACGTCGCGGTCCGCCTCGTAAACGTGCTCGATGAGGCGTCGCTCGACCTCGAAGCGGCCGGGCTCGAGTTCCTCCGGAGCGAGCCCCTGCCGGTTGGAGAGATAGCGCACGACCTCGCGCGCCTCATCGGGACCGAGGGAGACGTCGTTGAGCGCGACCATCCGGCGGACCGACGTCTGCCACCCTTCCGGCGTCTTCCGCTCGTAGGAGATCCGCGTCATCCGCCCCTCGTCATCGCGCTCGTGACAGCGCTGACAGCGGACGATGATGACCTGGCTGTCGATCGGATAACCCTCGTCGTCGGCCTGCCCCGGGGCTCCCGCGGTGCCGGCGAACCGAGCCGAAGCGAGGTCGACGGCCGGAGTCGAGGGCATGTCCGGGACCGGAGGCAGAGCGCGCGCGCCGAGGAAAACCAGCGCGCCGACGGCCATTGCGGCCGCCGGCAGTCGGTCAAGTGCCCGTCGCGTAGTCGCTTTGCGTCTCATCCATCCTCCGTTCCGAACCGGTGAATTGTGCGCGAAACGGAGCGGATGCGCCACCCCGAACGGGGCCTTCTCCACGCCTCGCGCCCACGCGCCCGCCCATCCGTCACGGGTCGGTCAGCTCGAGGAAGCCCGCGCCCACCGCGAACGAGAGGGCGGCCAGGAAGTCCGGGAGCGGCACCGCCGTCCCGCGCCGGTTGTACGCCTCGAACAGGTCGGGCACCTGATCGGAGTCCGGCGCGATCTCCGTGAGCCGGCGGAGGTCGACGTTGCGTACGTAGCGCGCGCCGTCCGGGAGTCGGTCGGAGATAAGGCGCGCCTCGAGGGCGATCCGGTCCTCGACGACGGCGGGCCGTCGCACGCTCGAGAGTCGCGCCGCCGGGCGCAGGTGCACGGCCGGCAGCGAACGGATCGTCTCCCACGCCGTCCGCACTTCCGGGCGCCCCAGGAAGGCGTCGACCCGGCGTTCCGCGAGCGGGCGGTCTCCGGGTTCCGACACCGCGGGCGCTCCGGGCGCGGAGGCGGGCCCCGGGAGGTCCGCGCCCGCTTCCCGCGCCGCAGCCAGGCGAACCTCCCAGAACGCGTGGTCGTTCGCGGCGGCGGCCTGCTCGAAAAAGGGGACGGAGAGCACCCGGTAGGTCCGGTACACATCGCGTTCCCGGTCGTCGTACAACTCGCAGGCCGGCCCGACCATCGTCTCATCGTCCAGCGCCGTGTGAGTGACGATCGCGGCGAGCCAGGCGGAGGCGAGCGCCTTCTTGACCCCGTACGAGGAGAGGGGGTCGATGAAGGAGCCGGCGTCGCCGACGAGGAGCAGGCCCGGCCGGCCGTGCGAGGCTGCGCCGTAGAGCGACGCGGGGCAGGCGCGCACCGGCCCGTCCAGCCGTCCGTCGGCGAGGCGCTCGGCGAGCCGCGCCGCCTTGGCGAGTTCGGCGCGCCACATGCCGTCGAGGCCCTTCTCGCGCGCCAGGTGCGTGCGGCGCGGGTCGACCATCGCCGTAACGCAGCGGGTACGCGGCGATGTCGGCACCGACCAGGCCCACCCGTCCGCGTAGCTCTCGATGAGCGTACAGCCGGGGTCCGGCGGAGCGTGCCCGCGGCCCGCGGTCCAGCGGCCGACGAGCGCGAGCGTGGCGATCCCGCGTTCGCGCGCCCGCAGCCCGCGCCGGGCGAACACCCCGGCCCGCCCGGAGGCGTCGAGCACCCAGCGACCCCGGTAGCGCGCGGTCGAGGTGGCGACGCGCCAGCCATCGGGCTCCTCGGCCGTCTCGATGACCGGTCCGTCCGTCACGAGGCGCACGCCCGCCTTGCGGGCCACTCCGTGGAAGACGGCTTCAAGCGCCGCCCGATCCGCATGGAAACCATGCTCGGGCGCCCCGAACCGTTCTTCACGGCGGGGCATCCCGGCCCACCAGACGGTGTTGCCCTCGTTCGGCACGAGGCCCGCCGCGTCCAGGGCTTCCAGCGCTCCCACGCGTTCGAGGAGCTTCCGCGCCGAGCCGGGGATCGACTCGGCGAGCCATTTCGCCGGCGGCGCCGGCCGCGTGATCAGCGCTACGTCATGCCCGCGCCGCGCCAGCGACGCGGCGGCGGCGCAGCCGGCCGGCCCCCCGCCGACAACAACGACGTCGTACGGCGTACCTGTCAGGTCGGCTTACCGCTCCCGCCGCGAGAACTGCAGCAGCAGGTCGCCGCCGCTCGGCCCATCCGTCGCGAAGCAGTAGAAGCGCCCGTCACCCCCCGTCCCGCGCAGATTCTCGAGGCTGCAGCCCCGCGACCCGTGGGCCTCGTTCCACGAGGTCGGGTTCTGTCCGCCACCCACGCGGTCGTGGTGCCCGACGAGCGCGCTCCCCTCACCGCTCGACGTCCAGTTGCCGCACGTCGTGTCCCCGTCGGCGTCCGACGCCATGCCGTTCATCAGGGACCCGGTGAGGATGTCGTGCTGGTTCGGCTGGTCGCCCCGCCCGTTCACCTCGCTGCCGGTCTCCGTGAGGATCGTGGCCTTCGTGAGGTTCGGGCCGTTGCTGTGCAGGTGCTCGACATCCCGGGCGATCATCGTGCCCGCGTGGTTGTACCACGGCCCGTCTCCGATGCGGTCGCGCGCGTTCACGCCGCCCGCGCCCGTCGTGCTCAGGTAGGCCCGCCACATGCGGTCGGGCAGCCCCGCCGCCTCGGCCAGCGCCTCGCAGTAGGCGTCCGCGCCCTCGAGACCGCCGAGATCCGCGCCGTCCCCCGGATTCGAACTGGTGATGAAGAAGCTGATGTTCTCGTCCTGCGCTGCCGCCCCGCCCGCGCCGAATGCGAACAGGATGGCCATGAAGCCAATCGTGCGTCTCATCTCCGACTCCCGTGCTGGTTGTTGCGAAATCTGCTAACGCCGGATGTACTTTCTCATCTGACGGGGTCCGACCTCGGCCCCGTAGAGGTTGCCGTGCGCGTCGACGGCGATTCCCTCCGCGCCGCTCGTGCCGGAGGCGTCCTGATTGGGTTCCGGATCCGGGATGAAGGCCGTCACCCAGCCGGTCGCCGCGTCGCCGATGTAGATGCCGCGGAGCCACCCCTTGTTGCGGCGCGCGTTCGACTCCGAGTCCGTCGAGTAGAGGACATCGCCCTCGTCGATGAACAGTCCGCTCGGACGTCCGAACTGGTGCCAGGTTTCGAGGTGGTTCCCCTCCTGATCGAAGATCTGGACGCGGCTGTTCCCGCGATCGCCGACGAAGAGACGTCCCTGCGAGTCCATCGCGAGCGCGTGCGGGTCGCGGAACTCGCCGTTCGCCGTGCCCATGCGTCCCCATTCCATGAGGAAGGAGCCATCGGGCGCGAACTTCACGATGCGGTTGTTGCCGCCCGCGTCGTGCCCGTCCGCCACGAAGATGCTGCCGTCGGGCGCGACGAGGATGTCCGACGGCTTGTTGAAGTGGTTCGGGCCGTCGCCGGCGACGCCTTTCTCGCCCAGCGTCATCAGGACCTCACCCTCAGGGCTGAACTTGTAGACCACGTGTCCCCAGCCCTCCGGCACCGGCGCGTATCCCACGGCATCGGCCACCCATACGCTGCCGTCCTCCTCGACGAACATCCCGTGCGGCCACGCGATCAGTCCCGAACCGAAACTCCGCACGAGGTTCCCCTCGGTATCGAAGAGCAGGATCGGGTCGACGTCGCTCTCGACGCACAGGTTCGCGCCGCACCGCTCGCCCACCCAGATGTGTTCGCCGTCCGGGGCCGGGTAGACGGCGCTGGTCGCGCCCCACGCGCGTCCGTCGGGAAGCTGGCCCCAGCCGTCCATCGCCCTGTACGGGTTCGGCGCCGTCAACTGCGCCGCGAGCGCGCCGGCGCCCGAAATGGCCGCCGCAAGCGCGAGTGTCGCGATGAATCCGATTCGCCTTGTGCCTTGCATCCGTCCTCCTGTCCTTCCGATCCGCGCCATCCGTGTCGGGCCGAAGACGATGGGACGCCAACGGCAAAGCGGGCAAGCGGCGCAGCGGGGCGGGGTGCGGCGGACTACTCCGCCAGGGCCGTCCGGCCGCCGCCCTTCGCCTTCGCAGCCAGCTTGCCGAAGGGTCCGCTGATCGCCCACGCCGCGCCCACGACGATGAGCGCGAGCGCGCCCCAGCGCATGAGGGCGGCGGCCAGCGCTCCGTCGAAGGCGGGCCACGCAAATCGGTAGGCCAGCAGGTCGGAGCCCCGGTCCGTCATCCAGTGCCAGCCCGTGTGCGCCAGCAGCGCCGACCCGATGATCGTCCCCATCCGCTCCGCCACGACCTTCCGGAACACCACCTCGACCACCGGAACGGCGACCGCGACCACGACGAGCTGTCCCAGTTCCACGCCGACGTTGAACGCGAGCAGGGACGTGAGCAGATGCCCGCCCGCGAACTGCAGCGACTCGCTGAGCGCGAACGAAAAGCCGAACCCGTGCACGAGCCCGAATCCGAACGCGAGCAGCCAGCGTTTTCGAGGTTTCGCGCCGACGATGTTCTCGAGCGCCATGTAGACGATCGAGAGCGCGATGAGGGTTTCGATCAGCGGCGGGAACCAGAGGGCGCGCGGCGCGATGCCGAAGGCGGAGGCGATGAGCGTGATCGAGTGCGCGATCGTGAAGGAGGTGATGACGGGGATCAGACCCCACAGCGTCCGCAGCGGGATGACGAGACAGAGGAGGAAGAGGAGGTGGTCGATCCCGTCGAGGATGTGCGTGAAGCCGAGCGACACGAAGCGCAGCGCCGCCTGGTGCCAGCGGGGGTCGAGCCGCACGAGCCCCGGGTCGCCGACGTACTGGAAGACGCGCTCCGGCCGGTCCGGCGGCCGCAGGCGCAGCACCGTGACCGTGCGCAGGCCGAGGTGCGCGAAGCCCGGATCGATCGAGAAGCGGGACTCGTCCGACGCGATATCGTACTCCAGCAATACATCGAGCAGAGCCTGGCGCCACGGGAGCTGCAGCCCCGGGTCGAGCGGCGGGGCGTCGAAGTGCGCCAGCGCCGTCTCGTAGCTCGCGAAGGACCGGTCCGAGGGGAGCGAGACGCGGGTTGCGACGATGCGGGGCGCCTCCAGGCGCCGATCCTCCTCGTAGAACGTCACGTAGTCGGCGAGCCAGAGTTGCGCGGCGTCCCGGAGGAACGGGTCCGCCGCCTCCAGGTCCAGATACCCGAGTCCGTACCGGGGGAACTCGATGTCCCTCATCGCCTCGAGCGGCGCACGGACGAGGAAACGGAGACGGGATCCCTCCGGCGTGACGAAGGCCTGCACGGTGACGTCCGCCGGAATCTCGTGCGGCACGGCAGCGGTCGCCCCGGCCGCCCGATCCGACGCCGCCCGTTCAGGCACCTCCCGCTCGGGTGCCGCCCGTGCCGCGCCGGCCAGACTCGTCAGGCCGTAAAGCGCGAGAACGCACCCCATCAGGGGCGCCGTGCGCCGGGCGGGACGCCGTGTGTCACCTCGCTTCATCCGCGATTCCCGATGGGAAGAGCACTCCTGGTCCGCCCGCACGATGGCGCGGCCGGCCCGCGCCGTCGACCCCGGCCGGTCTCTGGACGAACGCGGATGGCATCGGTAGCGTGAATCGATCCGGGACAAGCCGGGATCGGGCGAGTCGGCAGCGACTCAGGATCCGCAAGGAGAGACAGCCATGAACGGAAAGCGGCGAACCCTCATCTTCGGTGTGGTCGCGGGTATCGCCCTCGCGCTCGCGTGCGGCCAGGCGGCCATGGACGACGGGGCTCAGGCCAGCGAGGGCCAGGGCGTCGAGGCGCCGATGTTCGAGGTGGATCCGTTCTGGCCGAAACCGCTGCCGGACCACTGGGTGCTCGGCTCGGCCATCGGCGTGGGTGTGGACTCGCGCGACCACGTCTTCATCGTGCACCGCGGCAACCTCACCGAGCGCACCGAGGGCGGGGCCGACGCCGATCCGCCCATCGGCGAATGCTGCCGCGCCGCGCCGCCCGTGCTCGAGTTCGATCCGGACGGAAATCTCGTGAACGCCTGGGGAGGCCCCTCCGAGGACTACGTGTGGCCCGGCTCGAACCACGGGATCACCGTCGACCACATGGACAACCTGTGGATCGGCGGGAACGGGCCGAACGACACGCACATCCTGAAGTTCTCCCGCGACGGCGAGTTCCTCGCCTCCTACGGCGAGCCGGAGGCGGGACCGGAACCCGACAGCCACAGCGAGACGCGCTTCAACCGCGTGGCCAAGCTCGCCTTCGACGCCTCGGCCAACGAGGCCTACCTCGCGGACGGCTACGGGGGACGCAGGGTCGCGGTGCTCGACGCATCGACCGGCGCCTTCAAGCGCTACTGGGGCGCCTACGGGAATGCGCCCGACGACACGCGGACGCCGCCCTACGACCCCGACGCGCCGCTCATCCAGCAGTTCCGCACGCCGGTGCACTGTGCCGAGCCTTCGCTCGACGGCCTCGTCTACGTGTGCGACCGCCCCAACGACCGCATCCAGGTCTTCCAGACGGACGGCACGTACGTGGACGAGGTGCGGATCGCGCCGCGCACGCTCGGCGACGGGTCGACGTGGGACATCGCCTTCTCGCGCGACGCGGACCAGAAGTACATGTACGTCGCCGACGGGAAGAACATGCGGGTCTACATCATGGACCGCGCCTCGCTCGAGATCCTGACCAGCTTCGGGGACGGGGGCCGTCAGCCGGGCCAGTTCTTCGCCGTCCACAGCATCGCGACGGACTCGAACGGCAACATCTACACGACCGAAACCTACGAGGGGAAGCGCGTCCAGAAGTTCGTGTACATGGGCCTGGGCCCGGTACCGGCCGAGCACCAGGGACCGCCCTGGCCGCGCGGCGACCAGTAAACCGTCCGACCGGCGAGGAGGTGCAGCCATGAACGGGAAACGGCGAACCCTCATCGGCGGTGTGACGGCCGGCGTGGTCATCGCCCTCGCCTGCGGGCAGGCGGCGATGGACGACGCGGGCTCGGCCGACGCGACGGGCTCGGGCGTCGAGGCGCCGATGTTCGAGGTGGACCCCTTCTGGCCCAAACCACTGCCGGAGCACTGGCTGCTCGGCTCCACCGTCGGGGTCGGCGTGGACTCCCGCGACCACGTGTTCATCATCCATCGCCGCGCCTCGATCAACCCCGGAACGGAACTGGGGCTCGACGCGGATCCGCCGACCAGCGAGTGCTGCCGGGCGGCCCCGGAGGTGCTCGAGTTCGATCCCGAGGGGAATCTCGTGAACTCGTGGGGAGGCCCGTCCGACGCCTACGTGTGGCCCGAGTCGAACCACGGGATCACGGTCGACCACATGGACAACGTGTGGATCGGCGGCAACGGGGCGAGCGACTCGCACGTCCTCAAGTTCTCGCGCGACGGCGAATTCCTCGCGTCGTACGGACAGCCCGCCCTGGGGCAGGACCCGGACAGCCACAGCGAGACCCGCTACAACCGCCCGGCGAAGGTCGCCTTCGACGCCGAGGCCAACGAAGCCTACGTCGCGGATGGCTACGGCGGCCGCCGCGTGGCGGTGCTCGACGCGTCGACGGGCGAATTCAAGCGCTACTGGGGCGCCTACGGAAACGCGCCGGACGACACGCCGCCGCCGCCCTACGATCCGGATGCGCCGCCGTTCCAGCAGTTCCGCACGCCCGTCCACTGCGCCGACCCCTCGCTGGACGGTCTGGTCTACGTCTGCGACCGCGCCGGCGACCGGATCCAGGTCTTCCAGCGGGACGGGACGTACGTGGATGAGATGATGATTGCGCCGCGCACGCTGGGCGCGGGCTCGACGTGGGACATCGCCTTCTCGCGCGATGCGGACCAGAAGTACATGTACGTCGCCGATGGATCGAACCACCGGGTCTACGTCGTGGACCGCGCCTCGCTCGAGGTGCTGACGACGTTCGGCGATGGCGGCCGGCAGCCGGGCCAGTTCATCGGCGTCCACAGCATCGCGACGGACTCGCAGGGCAACGTCTACACGACCGAGACGTACGACGGGAAGCGGCTCCAGAAGTTCGTCTACATGGGCATGGGCCGCGTACCGGCCGAACAGGGCCCCCTCTGGCCGGGCCGCTAGGAGACCCGGAGCCGCCGGGAAACCCGGAGCCGCTAGGAGACCTGCAGGCGCGCGTACAGGTAGCGGCCGTTGAATCCCATCGCCGAGAACGAGCGGTAGGGGAAGATCCCTCCGAATGCGTCCACCCGCGTCGGGAAGGCATCGAAGAGGTTCTCGCCGCCGACCGTGAGGCGCCACCTTTCCGCCAGATCGATGTGGACTCCCGCATCGAAGATGACCTTCGGTTCGAGGAGTCGGATCCTGTGGGGGTGCTCTCCGACGCCGAGCGCGCGCAGTTCCTCCTGCGCCCCGTAGACGTTCGCCGCCAGGCCGAACTCGAACGCTCCGCTCGTGAACCCCGCCTGGAACCTGCCGCGCCAGTCCGGGCGTCCCTCCTCGAGGAAGAAGACGTCGAACCCGTCGTAGATCCTGAACGATTCGTCCCGCAGCGCCTCGTTCTCCTTCGCGCAGGCCGCGATGTCGCCGTCGGGGCACCGCCCGCGCACCTGCCCCCAGTGCGCGGAGGCGCCGAACTCAAGGCGTGACGCGTCCCCGAGCCGCCACCCCCACGTGACCCCCGCGTCGATGCCGTACGACCGGAGGTCGACCGCGTTGGAGAAGAAGCGGATCGATTCCGCGGTGAAGTCCGCCAGCAGAAGCTCGAGGAGGCCGCTGGCGCCCGTCTCCAGCCGGTTGGAGAGGAGGACGGCGTCGTCGACCTCCGTCGCATACCCGTCGACCGTGATGTGCAGATCGTCGGCTGGGGTGAGCGCAAACCCCGCGCCGACCGAGCGCGACCTCTCCCCCCGGAGGGGCGACGCGCCGACGGCCCGGGCTTCCGGCGCGTCCACGGGGAACGTGCCCGCCTCGAACCCGCGAACGGCGCCCGCCCCGTCCGGGTCTTCGCGACGCCCCGCCGTCACGTGTCCGTAGTGGGACTGGCTCAACGAGGGCGGCCGGAATCCCGTGGACGCGCTCGCGCGGAAGACGGCGGCTCCGGAGAGCGCGAGGCGCAGCGCGAGCTTCCCGTTCAGCGTGCCGCCGACATCGCTGAAGCGTTCGTAGCGTCCCGTCGCGGAGACCAGGAGCCACCGTGCGAGCGGCGCGTCGGCGTCACCGTGGAGGCTGACGCTCGACCGGTACCAGCCCCCGGACTCCTCCGGCCGGAAACCGGTGAAGCGTTGAGCGCCCGCCGCCGCGACGCCGCCGCTCTGGGTCGGGTGAAAGCCGTCGATCCGCGACGCGGGTTCTCCCGCCAGGATCCGGTAGCCATCGACGCGGAACGTCGCCCCGAGGCCGAGGCTCAACGGCCCCGCGCCGAATCCCGTCTCGATCCGACGCCCCACGTCCGCGTTCGCAAGGAACTGGTGGCTTTCGAGCGCGCCCGTGGAGAACCGGGTCCGGTTCGGAATCCCCGGGTCGTCCGCGGTGCCGGGAATCCCGTCCGCGCCGGGCGCGCACGCGGATTCCAGGCACGGTCCGAGCGACGGATTGAGCGTATCGAACAGGTCATTGTCGATCCGATTGGCGCCGTATTGCGCGTTCAGGTCCCAGCTCCAACCCCTCCTGGACCCATCCCCGGCCTCCGTCTCGGACCCGGCCCCCTGCCGATCCTCCACGCCTCCCCGGAGGCCGGTGACGAGGGAAACGTCCCGCGTATCGGTGTCGAAGCTCGGCAGGAAGCCCAGCGGATGGATCCCGGGCCAGTTGCGGTCCTCCATCGCGCGCACGAAGACGCCCGAGTGCAGGTCCCGGCGCCGACTGTAACCGCCGAACGCGTAGAGTTCGGCGCCGCCGGAGTCGGCGCGCTGGGTCGTGAGGGGGAGTTCGAGGTTGGCGAACAACATGACGTTCGAGGACTCTCCGTCTCCCCACAGGTGGTTCGGCTGCGCCACCTCGTTGTGCTTGCGGATGACGAGGCCCCGGTCGACGAAGTCCGCGTCCCCCGGGAGGATCTGGTCGCGGCCATCGGCGCCCGCGCGGTTCACGGGTTCCCGCTGGCTGAAGGCGCCCGTGAGGTTCAGGACACCGGCGCGTCCGACCGCGAGTCCCCAGTTCCCGGAGAGGTCATAGCGGAGTCCGTCGTCATCCCATTCGTCCGGAAAGTGGTGGCCGACGGAGGCGATGAACTCGGGCGCCGAGACGGTGTTTCGGAGGCGCACGTCGATGACCCCGGCGACCGCGTCGGAGCCGTGCCGCGTCGTGCCTCCGTCGCGCATGATTTCCATGCGGTCGATCGCCTGAAGCGGGAAGGCGTTCATGTCCACGCCGCTCCCGCCCGGAAAGGCGCCGCCGCCCAGCGTGTGCACGACCGCCGTGGCGTGGCGGCGTTTCCCGTTCACGAGGACGAGCGTGTGGTCCGGCGAAAGTCCGCGCAGCTGAAAGGGTCGAACCCCCGACGTGAGATCGGCGAGCTGCCGGCGCGGGAAGTAGGCGGATGGCAGGAGTTCGCTGAGGACGGCAGCGAGTTCCGCCTGCCCGGTCTCGAGAATCTCCGCCCGCGAAAACAGTTCGCCGGACGCCGTCCTCCGCTCGTGAGCCGCCCGACCGAGAGTGTCCGGCGATGTGCGACCGGACGGGTCGGCCTGCGCCTCGGCGGCCCGGGGCGCGGCAGCCGAGTACGTCGCGGCGCCGGCGAGGAGCAGCGTGCCGAGCGCGAACCGCGCCGGTGAGATCCGCGTGTCGGTCATCCCGCATCTTCACACGCGCTTGCGCCGAGCGCCAACGTGCGGCGCCGGACCCCCCGGTCGCCGCCGGACCCCGGCTGTCCCCGCCATCCAGCTTCCGCGCTGTACGGCGCGCGGATGGAGCGCAAGATTCGGGGCTCGGCTGCACTGAACGACTTCCGAAGGATACGGCAACCGTGGCAGAATCCCGCACCGCCCGACCGACGACCCGAATCGCACGGACCCTGCTCGCGCTGGCGCTGCTCGGCACTTCCGCTTCCGCGGGCGCGCACGCCCAGCCCGTCGACGACGGATGGCTCGATCTCCTCGAATGGCGCTCGATCGGACCCACCCGCGGCGGCCGCGTGCTCGGCGTGGCCGGCCACCCCACGGACGATCTCGTCTTCTACCAGGGCGTCGCCGGCGGCGGCGTCTGGAAGACCGGGGATGGCGGGGCGAACTGGCGGAACGTCTCCGACGGCTACTTCGGCACGGGCTCCGTCGGAGCCGTCGAGGTCAGCCCTTCCCACCCCGAAATCGTCTACGTCGGCATGGGCGAGACGTGCATCCGCGGCAACGCCTCGCACGGCGACGGCGTCTACCGCTCCGATGACGGGGGCGCAAGCTGGCGGCACCTCGGGCTTGCGGAGACGCTTCAGATCGCCCGCGTGCGCATACATCCGGGGAACCCCGACGTCGCCTGGGTGGCGGCGCTCGGCGACGCCTGGGGCGCGAGCGAGGCGCGCGGCGTCTACCGCACGCGCGACGGCGGCGCGACATGGGAGAAGGTCCTCTACCGGGACGAGAACTCCGGCGCGATCGATCTCGTGCTCGATCCCGCGAACCCCGATGTCCTGTACGCGTCGCTGCTGGAATTGAGGCGCTTCCCCTGGGGCTTCCGCAGCGCGGGCCCCGGCACCGGACTCTTCAAGAGCACGGACGGCGGCGACACGTGGACCGAGTTGACGGACAATCCCGGCCTCCCGTCCGGCCTCAAGGGACGGATCGGGATCACCATCTCGCCACGGAACTCAAATCGTCTGTGGGCGATCGTCGACGCGGCGCGCGGAGCGAAGGGGATCTTTCGCTCCGACGACGCGGGAGAGACGTGGACGCGCGTGAACGAAGACGCCAACCTCCTCCAGCGCCCGTGGTACTACCACCACATCGTCGCGGACCCCGGCGACGAGAACACGGTCTTCGTCCTCAACGTCCTCCTCTGGAAGTCGACGGACGGCGGCGAGACCTTCGAGCGCGTCTTCACGCCGCACCCGGATCACCACGACCTGTGGATCGATCCCGCGAATCCCCGGCGGATGGTCAACGGGAGCGACGGCGGCGCCGCGGTAAGCTTCGACGGCGGCCTCTCGTGGTCGAGTCTTCTCAACCAGGCGACGGCGCAGATGTACCACGTGACCGCCGACCACCAGACGCCGTACCGGCTCTACGCTTCACAGCAGGACAACACGTCGATCTCCGTCCCCGTCCGCTCCGACTTCGGCCGCATCAGCATCGAGGACTGGTACACCGTGGGCGGAGGCGAAGACGGTTACATCGCGGTGAACACCGAGGACCCGAACATCGTCTACGCGGGGGATCATCACTGGGTGTACCGCTACGACCACCGCAACCGGCAAGTGCGCGACATCTCCCCGAACCCCGAGACGCACTACGGCTGGGGTTCGGCGGACATCAACTACCGGTTCTGGTGGACGTATCCGGTGATGACGTCGCCCCACGACCCGGACATCCTCTACGTCACCTCGCAGCACGTCCACCGGACGACGGACGAGGGTCACAGCTGGGAGGTCATCAGCCCCGACCTCACGCGCGCCGACCCGCGGACGCTGGAGCCGACGCCGGCGTACGAAGATGAGGAGACGGGAGAATACTGGGGGCCGATCACGCGGGAGGCGTACGGTCCCGAATGGTACGCGACCATCTTCGCGTTCGCCGAGTCGCCGCTCGATCCGGGGCTCCTGTGGGCGGGATCGGATGACGGGTACATCCACGTGTCGCGCGACGGCGGCGCGAACTGGGAGAACGTGACGATCCCGGGGCTGCCCGAGTTCGCGCTCATCTCCATCCTCGAGCCATCGCTCCACGATCCCGCGACCGCCTATGTCGCCGCAACGCGGTACAAGCTCTCGGACCATGCTCCGTATCTGTACCGGACCACGGACTACGGGGAGACGTGGACCCGGATCACGGCCGGGATCCCGGACGACGACTTCACGCGCGTCATCCGGGAGGATCCGGGCCGGGCCGGGCTCCTGTACGCCGGCACCGAACGCACCGTCCATGTCTCGTTCGACGCCGGGGACTCCTGGCAGCCGCTGAGCCTCAACCTCCCGGTCGTCCCCATCCACGACCTCGTGCTCCGGGACGGGGACCTCGCGGCGGCCACGCACGGGCGCTCGTTCTGGGTCCTGGACAACGTGGACCTGCTCCACCAGCTCGCGGCCGGCGAAGGGGCGAGCGAGCCGAGGCTCTTCCGTCCGCCCACCACGACCCGCTTCAACCCGGGCGCCTCGCCCGCCGCCCTGTTCTCGACCATGGGCCGGCCGGGCGCGGGGGATCCGGCCGGGGCGAATCCGCCGGACGGGGTCGTGATCCCGTACTACCTCCCCGAGGCCGCGCCGGGCGGGATCACGCTGCGGATCCGTGAAGGCGAGGCGCTGATCCGCGAATTCTCCAGCGAGACGGCCTCGGAGCCGACCGGGGCGGGCTTCTTCGGCTTCGGCGGCGGCGGCGCGACGCTCTCCGCCGACGCCGGCGCGCACACGTTCGTGTGGGACCTGCGCGTGGAGCCGGCCGACGTGCTCGACGGCGCCGTCTTCCAGGGGAGCGCCCAGGGCCCTCGCGTGCCGCCCGGCGACTACACGGTCGAGCTGGATCTGGGCGAGCGGACCCTCTCGCAGCCCTTCACGGTCGTACGCGATCCGAGGGTGGACGTGACGGACGAGGAACTGCGCGCACAGTTCGAGTTCCTCCTTGAAGCGAGGGATCGCCTGACCGAGACGATGGAGCTGGTGGCGAGGATCCGGGACCTGCGGACCCGGGCCGAGCAGGCCGTGGAACGCGGCGGGGGAGGGGACCGTCTGCAGGCCGCGCTCTCGGACCTGAACGGCGAGCTCTACCCCGTCGAGGAGCGCCTCGTGCAGTACCGGGCTCGCGCCGGTCAGGACCTGATCGCGAACCCGACGGGCATCGACAGCAAGCTGGCCCGGCTCATGGGGTTCGCCTCGATGGGAGACGGCCCGCCCACGCAGGGACAGATCGACCTTCTGACCCGCCTGGGGGTCGGAATCGAGGAGCGGGCCGCGGCGGTGGACGAAATCGAGCGAACGACGTGGGCGGAACTCGTGAGACTCGTCCCCTGAGCCGGGGCCCGTACCCTCAGCGGTCGCGCGTCGTGATCACGAGAGCGCCGATGTAGCCGTCGCCCCCGTAGCGCGCGGAAGCTTCGGTCCGCGACAGGATCTCGATCCGGCTCACCTCGTCGATCGACAGCTCGCGAATCGCGTTCACGCCATCGCCTTCGCGCCTCTCGTTGATGCGAACCTCCATCGCCTGCTCCCGGAAGGATCCCCATGAGCTCAACGTCACCGACGTGAGGAGGATGACCTCGCCGAGCGTGCTCATGCGGTCGAATTTCAGGAGCGAGTGTTGGCGCAGAAGCTCGTACACGCTCATCTCGGGAAGATCCACCAGATCCTCGGCCCGGATGACCTCGGAGCCCAGGACCCGGCTCCGGCTGCCCCCTCCGGCCAGGGATCCGACCTCCTCCCTCCGGGGGTCCGCGGTCAGGGAGAGGGAGAGATCCTGCTGCGCCAGCGTGACCGTGGTGGTGTACGGGACGGCTTCGCCTCGCCGATCCCCGAAGATGGCCCGCAACGAGACCTCAATGTCCTGCGGCAATCCGCAGATGGCGTAGAGACCCTCCATGCCGACCTCGGCTTCGACGCGTTGGCGGGCGTCGAACTGCACCCAGCTCGCCGCCACGGTCGCCCCGGGCACGATCGTCGCCGCTTCGGGGTCCGTCACGTAACCCACGACGGCCGCTTCCGTCTCGGGGTCCCCGCCGGGGCAGAAATCGGCGAACGACTGGGCGGCCGCGGAGTTCGCGACCACGAGCATCAGCGCCGGCGCCGAAAGGCGTACAAACGAGTGCGGCATGTCGACTGCTCTCCCTCCGAAGCCGGCTAGCGGCCTCGCGTTGTAATCGCGATCGCTCCGACGAAACCGTCTCCGCCGTAGCGCGCGGAAGCTTCGGTACGCGTCAGGATCTCGATCCGGCTGACGTCATCGATCGACAGGTCGCGGATCGCCGCAACGCCGTCCACCTCCCGCCGCTCGTTGATTCTCACCTGCACGGACTGCAGGCGACCGGCGCGGAGGCTCGATGTCGCGGAGGTGAGGAGGATGACCTCGCCCAGCGTGCTCATGCGGTCGAACCTGAGAAGCTGGTGCCGGCGCAGCAGTTCGTACACGCTCATCTCGGGCAGATGAAGGAGATCCTCCGCGCGGATGACTTCAGAGCTGAACGCCTGGCCCCTGCCGCCGCCGGCGGCCAGCGATCCGACCTCCTCGCGCGTCTCGGGTTCGCCGGTAAGCGAAATGAAGAGATCCGCCTGGGCCAGCGGGGCGGACGTCGCGTAGGGAACGGCCTCTCCGCGCCGGTCTCCGAGGAGGGCCCGCAGCGTGACTTCCGTGTCCTGCGGCAGCCCGCAAAGCGCATAGAGACCCTGAATGTCCGTCTGCACCTCGATTCGCCGGCGCTCGTCGTCCTGCACCCAGCTTGCGGCCACGGTCGCGCCGGGTACGACCGTCTCCGCCTCCGGATCCGTCACATAGCCCACCACGGCCGCCTGCGTCGCTTCGTCGCCGCCGGGACAGAAGTCGGCGAACGACTGGGCCGCGGAGGTATTCGCGATGACCAGAAACAGGACAGGCCCCGTAAGGCGCACGATCGAGTGCCGCATGTCGATCCCTCTCGTCTGCGTTGGTTCTTCCCGGCTGTAGCACGCGTGTGCGGGCACGGCGCCGATGGGTGTCGCGGTGCGAGCGACCCACCGACCTTTTAGGATACTCCCCGGCCGATTTGCGTTTAGTCCGGGGCCCCTCGGGAAGTCGACGACCCCGACCTCTCCTGTACCCCGCAACATGCCGCGGGTGCCGTCCCGGGCGTTACGGAGGAGCCGCTGAGCAAGATCGACAGACGAGACTTCGTGCGCCGCGCCGGGTGCTGGGCGGGGGCCGCGGCGCTCGCGCCTTCGCTCTCGGGTCTCGCCGCGTGTGCCCGACCCGCAACCGCGTCCACGGCCAGGTCGGATCGCGGATCCGCGGGATACGGACCGCTGCGCCCGGCAGGGCCGGAGCTCGCCCTCCCCGAGGGGTTTTCCTACGCCGTTTTCGGCGTGGAAGGCCGGCCGATGTCGGACGGTCGGCCCACGCCCCGCGCGCACGACGGAATGGGACTCTTCCCGGTGAGCGACGATGTCGTCCGCCTGGTGCGAAACCATGAAGATCAGGACCCTCCCGGCGTCGCGGTTCCGCTGGTCCCCCCCGAACTGGCGTACGATCCCCTCGCGGGCGGGGGCACGACGACGCTGGAAGTCCGGATCGAGGCGGACGGGCGTCCCGTCCTCCTGCGGGATTTCGTGAGCGCGGGAGGCACGCTGATCAACTGCGCGGGGGGGACGACGCCGTGGCGCAGCTGGCTGACGTGCGAGGAAACGACCTTCGGACCTGGGCGCGGCTGGACGGTGCCCCACGGGTATGTGTTCGAGGTTCCCGCCGATGCGGACGAACCGGTCCGGGCCGAACCGATACGGGACATGGGACGGTTCACGCACGAAGCCATCGCGGTGGACCCCGCGACGGGATTCGTCTACGAGACGGAAGACTACAATCGTCGCTCGGGGTTCTATCGCTTTCGCCCCCATACTCCCGGCGTCCTCCGGGACGGGGGCGTTCTGGAGATGCTCGCCGTGCGGGGGGCGCCGCAGGTGGATCTCCGCACCGGGCAGCAGCCGGGGGCGTGGCGTGAGGTCGAATGGGTGCCGATCGAGAACCCCGACCCGCCCGAAGCCGAGCGCAGCGCGTCCACGGTGTGGCGGGAGGGATTCGAGGCGGGCGGGGCCCGGTTCTCCCGGCTCGAGGGCTGCTGGTACGGGGACCGGAGCATCTATTTCCACGCGACGAACGGGGGCGACGCCCAGCTGGGCCAGGTCTGGCGGTACGTACCGGAGGAAGAGGCGCTCGCGCTCGTCTTCGAGTCGCCGTCGGAGGATGTCCTCTCCGGTCCCGACAACCTCACGGTGAGTCCCCGGGGCGGGATCCTCATCTGCGAGGACAACTCCGGAGAAACGCACCTCCGGGGATTGGCGCCCGACGGGGAGATCTTCCCCTTCGCCCGAAATCTCCTGAACGTGCGCGAGTTCGCCGGCGCCTGCTTCACGCCCGACGGCCGGACGCTCTTCATCAACCTCCAGGGAGACACGGTCTCGATGGGCGCGGGGAATTTCGGCCAGACGTTCGCGATCTGGGGACCGTGGGAGCGGGGGCCGCTCTGAGCCCGCGAAGGGCCGCGTTCGGCGTGGCCCTCGCCACCGCGCTCGCCGGCCAGGCCTGCGTGTGGTCCGTGCCGCTCGCGACCGCGCCGACCGCGCCGCCCAGCGACCCTTCGCTCTACGCCGTCGGCTGGACCCAGACCGGCATCGCTTCGTGGTACGGGGAGCCGTTCCACGGTCGGACGACGGCGGCCGGGGGCACCTACGACATGGATGAAATATCGGCCGCCCACCAGACGATCCCGTTCGGCGCGTGGATCCGCGTGGACAACCTCGACAACGGGCGCTCCATCGAACTCGACGTGAACGATCGCGGCCCCTTCGTGCGCGGGCGCATCCTGGACGTGTCCCGGGCCGCCGCGAGGGCGCTCGAAATGATCGGCCCCGGCACGGCGCGCGTGCGGATTACGATCATCGAGGCGGCGAACGCGGTCTCCGCGCGCGGCGGCTGCGTCGTCGTCCAGGTCGCGGCCTATCGGGAGCGCCGGAGCGCCGAGGCGAAGCGAGAGGCGGTCGCGCGGGCGGGGTTCGAAGCCTCGATCGAGCCGTACGGGAACATGTACCGCGTCGTGGCCGGTCCCTTCTCGGATGAGCCCGCAGTCAGCCGCGCACAGGAAACGCTGGGCGGGTTCATGCGCCGCTGCCGACGGTCCCGGGGGAGACCGGCGGACTGCCGGGACGTGACCTGACTCGCGCTTCAGTCGTGCTAGTGTCGACACGGATCGCAATAGCGAAGGTCGGGTGCCTCGGGTAGCTTTCGACACCCCTGACTGCTTGCCGTCCGCGATGCGGCACGGCCCCCCGGGGCCCAGGAACCCGGGAAGGTCGAAAGCAGTGGTCTCCTGGTGGAGGTCGTATGCTTCGAAGAACTCACGCGCTCGTCGCGCTGGCCGCTCTCGCGGCCTTCTCGGGTCCCGCCGCTGCCGCGCTGGAGGGGCAGGCCGGCCGGTATTTCGGCCGGAACAAGGTGGTCTACGAGTCTTTCGACTTCGAGGTGCTCAAGACGCAGCACTTCGACATCTACTACTACGAGGAGAGCGCGGTCGGCGCGCAGATGGTGGGCCGCCTCGCCGAGCGCTGGTACGCCCGCCTCTCCCGGGTGCTCAACCACGAGTTCCGCCAGCGCCAGCCGATCATCCTCTACGCCGACCATCCGGATTTCGAGCAGACGAACACGTCCGGCCAGTTCATCGACGAGGGCACGCAGGGCTTCACGGAGATCCTGAAGCGGCGGCTCGTCATGCCGATGATGGTGTCGCTCCACGAGACCGATCACCTGCTCGGCCACGAACTCGTGCACGCCTTCCAGTTCGACATGACGGGGCAGGGGACGGGAGGCCCGGGGCTGGACGTGCCCGGCGCGATCCGGCTCCCGCTGTGGTTCATCGAAGGCATGGCCGAATACCTCTCGATCGGACCCATCGACCCGTTCACGACGATGTGGATGCGGGACGCCCTGGATCTGGAGGACGGGTTCCCGACGATTCCGGAACTCGCTGACAGGCGGTACTTCCCGTACCGCTACGGCCACGCCTTCTGGTCCTACATCGGCGGTGCGTTCGGGGACGACCGGATCGGCAGGATTCTCAATCTCGCCGCGCGCACGGGGAACGCGCTGGCGGCGATCGAAGCCGTTCTCGAGGTGCCGATCGGAGAGCTTTCGGATCGCTGGAAGACCGAACTCGAGACCTATTTCGCGGACGCGCGCCAGGAGACCCGATCCCCCGACGACTACGGGCGGCGCGTCGTCTACGAGCCTCCCGATGAGGGGAAGCTCCACCTTGGCCCGGCGCTGAGTCCCAACGGCCTGGACATGGTCTACGTTTCGCAGAGCGACCTCTTCTCCATCGAGATGTTCGGGGCCGACGCACGCACCGGAGAGGTGAAGCGCCGCCTCACGAACAACGCGGTCGACCCGCACTTCGAGAGCCTCCAGTTCATCCACTCGGCCGGGGACTGGCACCCGAACGGCCGGCTCTTCGCGGTCGCCGGCATCAAGACGGGCAATCCGCTGCTCACGATCATGGAGGCGGAGAGCGGAAACATCGTCAGGGAGATCCCGGTCGAGGGATTTCAGCTGGGCGCGATCTTCACGCCGAGCTGGTCGCCGGACGGGTCGCACATCGCGTTCAGCGGCCACTCCGCCGGATTCACGGACCTGTATGTGATCAACGTCGAAACCGGGCAGCTGAGGCGGCTCACGGAGGACCCGTTCGCCGACCTCCAGCCCGCCTGGTCGCCCGATGGCCGGTCGGTGGCGTTCGCGACGGACCGCTTCACGACCGATCTGGAGCTGCTCGTCCCCGGGACCTACCAGATCGCGCTGGTGGACCTGGAGAGCGGGGAGATCGAGCCGCTGCCGGGCTTCGACGACCAGTTCAGGAACTACAATCCGCAGTGGTCGCCGGACGGCCGCAGCGTGTACTTCGTGTCGGACCACGACGGGATCGCCAATCTCTACCGGCTCGACCTCGAGACGCGGGAGCGGTACCTGGTCACCGACCTGTGGACCGGAGTGAGCGGACTCACGGCCATCAGCCCGGCCGTGTCCGTGGCCCGCGCCACCGGCGATGTCGCGTTCAGCGTGAACAAGGGCGGGCCGTTCAGCTACGAGATCTACGTGATCGACGATCCGGAGGTCCTGGCGGGGGAGCCGGCGCCGGAGATGCTCGTGGGCGTTGACGCCTCGATCATCCCGCCGCGGGAACGGATGTCGACCACGCACGCGGAACTGCTCTCCAACGCCCGCCTCGGCCTGGCCGACCCGATCACCTTCGAAGAGGGCGAGTTCCAGTCGCGGCTGTCCCTCGACTTCATCTCGCAGCCCACCATCGCCTTCGGGGCGAGTGATTTCGGGGTCTTCTTCGCGGGCGGCGCGAGCCTCTTCTTCTCGGACCTGCTCGGAAACCGCACGCTGCAGACCATCCTGAACGTCAATACGACCTTCGGGAACCTGGTTCAGGGGACGGCGCTCCTCGCCGGCTACGAGAACCGGTCCAGCCGCTGGAACTGGGCGATGATCGGAGGCCAGGTGCCGCTGGTCACGCGCCAGATCGGATTCCAGTCGGTTCAGGCCGGGGGCAGGTACGTAAACGCTTTTCAGGACTTCCGCTGGTTCGAGGTCAACCGGGAGCTGACCGGAATCGTCGCCTATCCCTTCAACCGGAACTCGCGGGTCGAATTCTCCGCCTCGGCGCGCCAGATCGACTTCTCCGGCGAGATCGAGGAGTTCGGGTTCGACGCCTTCACGGGTCAGCTGCTGTTCCAGGAGGAAACGGATCTGCCGGATTGCGCGGGAGAGATCGTGTCGTTCGGGGAGGAGCCCTGCGCCTTCGAGTCGCTGTACACGGCGAGCGGAAGCGCGGCCCTCGTATACGACAGCTCGATTTTTGGCGGCACGAGTCCGATCGCCGGGCAGCGCTACCGTCTGGAAGTGGAGCCGGCGTTTGGAACCCTCAACTTCCTCACGGTCACCGGCGACGTTCGGCAATATGTTCGCGCCGGGCCCTTCACGGTCGCCGGACGCGCCCTCCACTTCGGCCGTTGGGGCGGCGGAGCTGACGATCCGCGCCTGGGCCGACTCTACCTCGGGGTGCCATCCCTCGTTCGCGGATACGACAACCGGTCCATCGATGTCGTCGAGTGCACGAGCTCGGGTCAGGCCGCGTTCTTCAACTGTCCTCTCATCGCGAACCTCATCGGCAACCGCGTGGCGGTAGGCAACGTGGAGCTGCGGCTTCCCCTCCTGGGCGGGATCGGCGTGATCCGGGCCGCGGGCGTGCCCCCGGTCGAAGTCGGCCTCTTCTATGACATGGGCAAGGCGTGGTCGGGGGAAACGCCCCTGAACTGCCCGGATGGAAACTGCTCGTTCGAGGATCGGAACTGGGTGTCGAGCGCCGGCCTTCTTGCACGGGTCAACCTCTTCGGCCTCATGATCGGCGAACTCAACTTCGTGCGGCCGTTCGATCGTCCCGACAAGGGCTGGATCTGGCAGTTCAATCTGACGCCCGGATTCTGACGGCGGTGGCGGCGGTCGCCGCGCAGAGCGGTTCATGGCCCTGATCCGCAGCTGGCTGATCAACGCCGCGGCGCTGTACGCGACGGCGCGGCTCCTGGCCGGGGTCCGGGTCGACAGTCCGGAAGCGCTCATCGGAGGGGCGCTCGCGATCGGCCTCGTCAACGCGGTCGTGCGGCCGATCCTGCGCGTCGTGACCTTTCCGATCACGGTCCTGACGCTGGGACTGTTCTACTTCGTCCTCAACGGCCTGATGTTCCAACTCGCCGCCTCGCTGATCCCGGGGTTCGAACTCGACGGCCTCGTGGCTGCGGTCGGCGGCGCGCTCGTGATGTCGATCGTCGCGACCGTGCTGCACGTCTTCCTGAAGCCGCGCAGGAAGAAGTAGCCGAAGGCGGCGTTGAACGTCGTCGGGAGGCGTTGGGCGTGTACGCTAGGCGTAGTAGGGATTGCTGCCGGCGGCGTGGTCGGTGACGTCCTGCACGTCGACGATCTCCGGAGCCGCGTCCCGGATCATCTGCTTGATCCCCTGCGTGAGCGTCACGGAGGCCATGCCGCAGCCCTGGCAGCCGCCGCCCATGGTCACGTAGACGACGTTGTCGCGGATGTCGACGAGACGCACGGTCCCGCCGTGCGACGCGACCCCCGGGTTGATCTGCTCGTCGATGACGCGGCGTACGCGGTCGACGAGAGGTCCGTCCAGCGGCTTGGCGCCCAGCGGCTGGATGTTGGGGTTGTTGAAATGAAAGCCCGAGCCCTGGAGCGACTCCACCCAGTCGATGCGGGTGCCGGAGAGAATGTCCGCGCTCTTCGAATCGACGACGACTTCGAAGCCGGGGGCGTCGAAGGACCGGTCCTCCGCTTCCCGCTCGAAGGGTTCGATGAGCGCCATCTCGTATTCCGGCGCGATGGGGCTCGCGTTCTGGACGCTGACGCGCACGGCGAGACCCTCCGCGGGGTCCTCGTCGATGAACGATCGGATCCGCTCGCTGGCGGCGTCGGTGAATGTCAAAAGATCCTTGTCGGACACGTCTTCTTCTCCCGATGATTGCCGATGAAGTCGGCGTGGGGTCAGGCGTTCGTCAGGAAGCCGAACCGTTGGCGGCCACCGCCGCCCTGAGATCGCTCGCCGTATAGAGTACCATCGTCCGCAGACCCGCCCCCTCGAGCGTGGCCTTTCCCCCCTCCTCGCGGTCCACGAGGCCGAGCACGCCGAGCACCTCGCCGCGCGCGCGATTCACCGCCTCGACCGCCTGGAAGGCGGACCCGCCGGTCGTGATCACGTCCTCGACGACGACGACCCGGGCGCCCGGCTCGAAGCAGCCCTCGATCAACTGTCCCTTGCCGTGTCGCTTGGCGCGCTTGCGGACCGAGAACGCGTGGATCGGGTCCCCCGCGCGCCAACTGGCGGCGGCGATGGCGTAGGCCAGCGGATCGGCGCCCATCGTGAGGCCGCCGACCGCATCCGGCCGAAGCCCGGCGTCGCGGATGGCCGCGAGACCGACCTCGCCCATCAGCACCTGTCCGTGTGCGTGCATGGTCGAGGTCCGGCAGTCGATGTAGTAGTCGCTCCGGGCGCCGGAGGCGAGCACGAAGTCTCCGAGCCGGAACGAGCGCTCGGCGAGCAGGTTCAGAAGTCTCGAATGGGCGGAACTCAGCGGAGCCTCCTAGCTGATCCGGCGTATGGCCTGGCCGGATTCGACGTCGCAGCGGGCACAGAGCCCGTACAGCTTGAGTTGACGCTGCAGTACATGGAAACCGAATTGCCCGGCGACCTCCGTCTGCAGGCGGTTGAGTTCATCGCGCTGAAACCGGACCACGTCGCCGCACGCCGTGCAGATCAGGTGGTCCTGCTGCGCCCGGCCCACCTTCGCCTCGTATCGCTTGAACCCCTCGTCGAAGTCGTGCTCCGTTGCGAGGCCGACGCGAACAAGGAGGCTCAGGGTCCGGTAGACCGTCGCCTTCCCCGCGAGCTCGCCGTCGCCCCGCAGGCGTTCCACGACCTCGTCCGCCGAGAGTCGCCGCCCCGACTCGAACAGGACGCGGGAGATCGCTTCCCGCTGATGGGTGACGGGCAGATGATGCTCCTGCAGCGCGGCCCGGAAGAGGCCGAGCATCACGGCGGCGCAGCCGAGAGGCGGTCGGGGGGTGAGGGTGTCCGTGGTCATGGTGTTCTCAACGCGCTGAGAAGATAAGCGCGCTCGTCACGCCTGCAACCAGTGCGCCTCGAAGTCGTCCACTACCTGCCGCAACAGGCGGTCGACGGGGGAGGCCGGCCGGGGCGTGAGGAATCGGTCCGAGAAGCGGTTCAGGGCGACGCGGAGGGCGGTGAACGTCTTCGCGGCGTCGCGATAGCAGCCATCGAGTTGCTGGCGGCGGGCGAACGGGGCGTCGGCGGCCAGCGAGAAGCCCGTCTGACCCATCGCCTCGTAATAGCCGAGGTCGGGTCCCGCCCGGCGTCGCTCCCGGGTGGAGATCCAGTCCGGGAAGAGGCCCGACAGCCAGAGCGAGAAGTTGCCGAGATGCGCGCTCAGCAGGAAGCCGCGGCGACCGTCCGATTCGGCGATCTCCGAAACGAGGTCGACGAGATAGCGGTACTCGCGGTCGTCGTACTCCGCGATGCGGTGGGCCCTCGCCTCCCTCGCGAAGTGGAGGAAGATCGAGGTCACGTAGTCGGCCATGAGGCGGGACTCGACGCCGCCCTCGAGCAGGCTGTGACGCAGCGCCACGTAGGAGAAGAGCTCCAGCGGGAGCGCCGAGAGCCCCGGTTCGGCGGTGAGCGCGCGGGGCGCCTTCGGGTGATCGAGCAGCGCGTCGATCCCGCGCTCCGAAACCAGCGCCTCGAGGCGGGTCCGGTCCTCGCCCCCGCGGGCGAGCGTGTAGACGAGTCGGGCCGCGTCGTCCCGTCCGAAGGAAGCCCTGACATCCGGAAGAATCATGCCGCTCCCCCTTCCCGTGGTCCCTCCCCGTCGGCCCGCGCCACCTCGTTCCATACCCCAACCTCGCCTGCTAGTTTTCTCTCCGGGAGGAGTGGCCGCAACGGAGTCGACCCGAATGACGACGATCTGACATGCCGAAAGAACGATTGAGAGAGCGCGGATGCGTGCTGCTGGCGGCCCTTGCGGCCGTCTTGGCGGCGTGCGGCTCGGCGGACGCGGATGTTCGCGGCGCCGACGTTGGGGGAAACGGCGGGCAGGCCGCCGAGACGGGGACGGGCGCCGTCGCCCAGGCGGTGGAACTCGTCCCGCTCCGGGTGGGCGGGATCGAGATCCAGGTCGAGATCGCCGACGACGCCGACGAGCGGCAGCAAGGGCTGATGTACCGCGAGTCGCTCGGCGAGAACGAGGGGATGCTGTTCGTCTACCCCGAGCAGCGCACCCTGGGCTTCTGGATGAAGAATACGCTCATCCCTCTCGACATCGCGTACATCGACCGCGAAGGCCGCATCGTCGACATCCAGCACATGGAGCCGCAGACCACGGAAACCCACGACTCGGCCGCGCCCGCCATGTACGCGCTGGAGATGAACCTGGGGTGGTTCGAGGCCAACGGGATCCGCATCGGAGACCTCATCGAGTTCTAGTCACGCGCCGCGCGCAATCCCGACAACCCACGACCCACGCACGGACACCCACGCATGGATCATCGCAGGGAGAAGGACTCCATGGGGGAGATGGCGATCCCCGCCGACCGGCTCTACGGAGCGCAGACGGAGCGGGCCCGCCAGAACTTCCCCATCTCGGACCTCCGCTTCGGACGCCGCTTCATCGAGGCGCTCGGCGCGATCAAGCTGGCCGCGTCCCGCGTGAACCGGGACCTGGGGCTCCTCGAACCCGAACTCGGCGAAGCGATCGAGCGGGCGGCCGGCGAGGCCATGACCGGGGAACTCGACTCCCATTTCGTGCTGGACATCTTCCAGACCGGGTCCGGCACGTCGACGAACATGAACGCGAACGAAGTCATCGCGAACCGCGCCATTCAGCTCCTGGGCGGCGTCGTGGGTTCGCGAAGCCCCGTCCACCCCAACGATCACGTGAACCTGGGGCAGTCGTCGAACGACGTGATTCCGACCGCCACCCACGTCTCCGGACTCGTCGCGATCGAGCGTGAGCTGCTGCCCGCGCTGGAGCGGCTGCGCGCGGCGCTCGCGGCGAAGGCGGAGGAGTTCGATCACATCGCCAAGGCGGGGCGCACGCACCTGCAGGACGCGACGCCCGTCCGCCTGGGGCAGGAGTTCGGCGGCTACGCGAGCCAGGTGGGGCACGGGATACGGCGCGTCGAGGCCGTCCGTCCGGCGCTGGCGGAACTCGCCATCGGAGGGACGGCGGTGGGGACCGGCATCAACACGCCGGCCGACTTCGGCGCGCGGATGTCGGCGGCGCTGAGCGAGATTCTCGGGGTCGAGTTCGTGGAGGCGTCGAACCACTTCGAGGCGCAGTCGGCACGCGACGCGGTGGTCGAGGCGAGCGGGGCGCTGCGAACCGTCGCCGTGAGCCTGACCAAGATCGCGAACGATCTGCGCTGGCTGTCGTCCGGTCCGCGCACGGGCCTCGGCGAGATCAACCTGCCCGCGGTGCAGCCGGGCTCATCGATCATGCCGGGCAAGGTCAACCCGGTGATGGCGGAATCGGTGCTCCAGGTCTGCGCGCAGGTCATCGGCAACGACGCCGCGATCGTCGTGGGCGGGCAGTCGGGGAACCTCGAACTCAACGTCATGATCCCCGTGATGGCCCACAACCTGCTCGAGAGCGTCCGGATTCTCTCCACCGCGAGCGTCGAGTTCGCCGAACGCTGCGTCCGCGGGATCACGGCGAACGAGGAGCGCTGCCTCCGGAACGCCGAATCCACTGCGGCGCTCGCCACCGCGCTCGCGCCCGTCATCGGGTACGACAAGGCGGCGGAACTCGCCAAGCTCAGCCTCGCGGAGGACCGCACGCTGAAGGAACTCGTGCTGGAGCAGGGGCTCGTCGCCCCGGCGGAACTCGACCGGATCCTCGATTTCCGCGCGATGACCGAGCCCGGCTGACCCGGCCCGGCCGGCCCCCGGCGCTGCTGGTCGAACCCCGTCGGCCCGGCCCGCTCAGGGGACGGGAACGAGCGCCTCCGGGAGAAGGCGGTTCACCGTGAGGCTGGAGAGCCGGAAGGCTTCCGTTCCGTCCGCGACGCGGGCGACCCAGTCTCCGCGCTCCTCGTCCTCCAGCAGGAGGATCGCGAGTTCGAGCCGCCGGCCGGTCACGTCCGCGGATCCCTCCGAGAACACTTCGAACGACCCGTCCGCCAGCGTGAAGTCGGCGGACGCCTCTTCCTCCTCCGTGGGGAAGCCGGAGGCGGAGACGGAGGGCAGGAGGGCGAGGAGCCTCTGCACGAGCGCCGAATCCGCCGGCGCGTCTCCCGCGAGCCACCCCTCGCCGCTCCGGCGCAGCACCGCCTCACGGTCGCCGCGACGCATGAGGATCTCGCGTACGCCGGCGGTGTCCACCGAGGCGATCAGGCGCGGGCGCCACCCGTCGCGGTCGCGATTCAGGTAGCCTCCGGCCGGACCGTCGAGCCGGTAGACGACATCGTCTCCGGGGAGACGCACGAAATAACCCCCGGAGCGCGTGTCGCGGTCGCCGAGATGGAACCGCCGCGCGTCGCCGCCGTCCGTCCGCACCTCGACGCGCCGCCCGCCCTCCGCGACGCCCAGGCTCGCGTGATTCGACGGGTTGCGCGCGACGAGTTCCGACGAGGAGAGCCGACCGATCACGTCCAGGAGGTCGCGGATCTTCGGCTCGTCCGCCACGTACCCGTCGACCGTCCACCCCGCGTCCGTCCGCGCCAGACGCACCGTGCCGGCGTTCTCCGCGAGCACGATGTCGACGCCCGCGATGGAGTCCGCCACCACGAAGGAGAAGCCGTCCCCGACATCCAGCGTCCCGCCTTCGCCGCTGTCCCTGAACAGCCGGGGCAGGTAGAGAAGGACGGCCACGCCGAGCACGGCCGCGATGACCTTCAGCTGTTTCGCGTTCATACGAGCGCTCCTCCCTCCGTGAAGGAACGCTGCTGCACCTGCCGCCGCCGCGCGAGCCGCAGCACGCCGACGAAAACGAAGAGCAGCGGGACGCCGGCCAGGTTCCCGTACCGGGTCAGGTCCGGGAGCCATTCGTTGGGGAAGAGGAGCGTCGGGGGCGCGCGGTCCTTGGACCGGATCGAGATCAGCGCCTCGTCCTGGGCGAGCCAGTCGATCGCGTTCTGGAAGAAGATCATCCCGGCAAGCCCGGACACCGACTGCTGAAGCGTCTCGTCGTGGACCAGCGACGAGGAGCCCGCGAGGACGATGCGGCCGCCGCCCGGCTGCGTGTAGGCCAGGGCGAGCGTCTCCATCGTCACGTCGTCCTCCGAGATCCGTCCATCCGGCGCGATCAGCGTTTCCCACTCCTGCATCGCGTCGATCGAGAGCGGGGTCCCAAGTCGTCCGCCTACCTCCGACGTCGTGAGAAGCGGCGTCACGAGGGTGCTGTCCTCCACCTCGACGAGGAGCGGACTTCCGAATCGGACCGGCACGTTGGCCACGCCGTCCACGATCACGTGCTCGGAGGCCGGCTGGGCGAGCGTCCACAGCGGATAGCCCACGATGAAGGCGCCGCCCTGGGACGGCACCTGCACCTGTTCGTGGAGCGCCAGGTCGAAGGCCATCGACGGAACGATGCCGAGACCTCGCGCCTGCAGCAGCGAATCGAGCGCCGGATCGAAGGTCGGTCCCGCGTAGCGCGCCTGCATGTCCGCCGTCACGCCCGATTTCAGGATGAAGAGGCTCCCGCCCTCGTCGACGAAGCGGCTCACGATCTCGCCGGCCGCGGGTTCGAGCGGCGTCCGGCCGCCGGCGATCAGGAGTACGTCGATCGAATCCGGCACCGCCGTGGTCGTCGAGTCGACGCGGAACTCCCTCAGGTCGTACTCCAGGGCGAGGCGGCCGCGGGCGATCCGAAGCCCCGCGTCCAGACTCAGTTCGCCGTGTCCGGTCAGGATCCCGATGGTGGGACGTTCGGCGCGCGTGAGGGCGCGGATCATCGAGGCGAGACGGTATTCGAGGTCGGCCGTCTGCCGGATGAGCGGGATGATCTGGCTATCGCCGGCGTACTGGATCGCAAGCGCGAAGTAGCGCTCCTGGTACGACACCTCGTCATCGGCGAGGATCTGGAACGGCACGGGGCGGATGCCGAGCATCCCCGCCTCCTCCTGGGCGTCGGGGTCCTCGTCGGGGTTCGCGCGGACGAGGTTCACGTTGGCGCCTCCGGTGGCATCGAGATCCCGGAGGAGATCGTCCACGTCCCGGCTCAGGGGCGCGAGCTGCGCCGGCAGTTCCGCGGACTGGAAGAGCTTGATCGTGACGAGGTCGTCGAGTCCGCGCAGCAGGTCGGCCGTCGGCGCGGACAGCGTGTAGACCTTGCCCGGCGTGAGGTCGAGCCGGCCGCGCAACTGCCCGCCCGCCAGCGCGGCGAAGACGGCGATCCCCACCAGGCCGAGCACGCCCATGCGCAGCCGTCCGTACGCCGGCCTGTCGCGGCTCAGGCGCTCGCGCATGACGGAGAAATACGTGAGCGAGAGGAACGCCGTCCCGAGCGCCGCGAAGTACAGGACGTCCCGCAGGTCGATCACGCCTCGCGCCACGTTCGAGAAGTGCCCGAGCACGCCCAGGCGCGCCGCCGCCCCCGCGAGCGGGGCGGGGAGGGAGAGCGTGACCGTGGGCAGTCCGATGAGGTAGAGGGCGAAGCTGACCGTGACGCCGATGATGAACGCGGTCACCTGGTTCCTCGTGAGCGAGGAGGCCCAAAGGCCGACCGCGATGAGCGCCGATATGAGGAACATCGATCCCAGGTACTGGGTGAAGATGACGCCCCACTGAAGGTCGGCGCCGAGCGTGAGGCCGAGCGGGATGCCCAGCGTCCCCGCCATGGCGACCAGCAGGAAGAAGAGGACGCCGAGGAACTTGCCGAGCAGGAACTCCACGACCTGGATCGGCTGCGCGAGCACGAGTTCGAGCGTCCCCGCGTTCCGCTCCTCCGCGAACGACCGCATGCAGACGGCCGGAATGAAGAAGAGCAGGAGCCAGGGGAGGAGGGACAGCATCGGCCGCAGCGAGGCCTCGCCGAGGAGGTAGGCCTCCTGGAAGTAGAAGTAGAAATTGATCCCGAGGAAGATGACGAGGAGGATGTAGGCGGTCGCGTGGTCGAAGTAGCCCGCGAACTCCCGCTTCGCGACCGTCAGGATGCGGCCGATCATGCGTCCACCTCCTCGCCCGCTTCCAGCGCCTCGTCGGACATGGCACCGGGGGTCTCGTCGCCGGTCTCGTCGACCGTCTCGTCCGCCGGCCCCGTGCTCTCGGCGGTGAGCCGGTGGAATAGATCCTCCAGACTCGCCTGGGCGAGGTGCAGTTCCCACAGCGGCCAGCCCCGCGCGGCAGCGAGTCGCGAGATGTCCGGCCGCGGGTCCTGGCCGGAAGCGCCTTCGACCGCGAACCGGGCGCGCCCGCCCGCGTCGGCTTCGACGGCGTCGGCTCGGGCAACGGAGGGGAGATCGCCCATGGCCTCCCCCGCGGCATCCGCCGGAGCCGCGACTTCGACCATCACCCGGGCGCCGCCCTGTCCCGCGACGAGTTCGTCGACGGAACCGTCGGCGACGATCCGCCCCTCGTTGATGATGACGACGCGCGAGCACGTCTTCCGGACCTCCTGCATCACGTGCGTGCTGAGGAGGACGGTGCGGTCGGTCCCCACGTCGCGGATGAGGCTGCGGATCTCGACGCGCTGGTTCGGATCGAGCCCCTCCGTCGGTTCGTCGAGGATGAGGATCTCCGGCTGCGAGAGGATGGCCTGCGCGAGGCCGACGCGCTGCCGGTACCCCTTCGAGAGCTGGTTGATCGGCCGATAGTAGACGGCTTCGATCCCGGTCTGCGCGACGACATCGTCGGTCCGCGCGCGGATCTCGGCAGCGCTCATCCCGCGCAGCCGGCCCATGAACGTGATGTATTCGCCGGCGAGCATGTCCCGGTAGAGGGGATTCGTCTCGGGCAGGTAGCCGATGCGGCGCCTCAGCTCGACGGGGTGGTCCTCGATGGACAGGCCATCGATGGAAATCGTGCCCCCATCGGGCTCGAGATACTGCGTGAGGAGCCGCATCGTCGTCGTCTTGCCCGCGCCGTTCGGCCCGAGGAAGCCGACGACTTCGCCGCGGTCGATCGAGAAGGTCGCGGAGTCGACCGCGACGGTCTCGCCGAACGTCTTCACGACATCGGTAAGCGATACGAGTGACATGCGAGTGACGTCGGATCCGGGTTGGAGTGTGCGAACCGCCCGCGGTCGACGGAACGTCGCCGGGCGAACCCGCCGATGGACAGTCGAGCGGGGTCGAACTGTTGCCCGCGCCGCGGCCATCTTCGGGCCGTCTCCCGACGGGGCGGGAAAGGTAGATGGGGCGCGGTGCGAGTCAAGCGCCGCCGGGCCCGTCGGCGCTTGCCGCCAGCCGGCCGCTGCAGGTCATCGCAGACAGGCCGGTGGCGCGGGTGTAGCTTTTCCGGCATGAACCTATTCCTCGATGCGGGTCGGCGGATCCTGGGACTCTGTCTGGTCGTGCTCGTCGCCGTCCCCGTGTTTCTGATCCTCGATCCCGACGGATCCACCACGCCGCTCGATGTACCCATGCGCCGCGCAGGGTTGGAGCACTGGTCGTACACGTGGGGCGCGTCGACCGGTGTCTGGACGCTCCTCGTCGTTGGAGGCGCCATCCTTGCCGGGATGCTCGGGAAGGGAAGGGTGTCCGGCACCCTCCCCCGGATAGGTCGCGCGATCGAACGTCCGCCGACGTGGTCCGCAGCTGCGTTCATGGGACTTGTGGGTGCGGGGCTCACGGCCGCGGTGCTGCTGCTGGTGTTCGAGGGGAGCCCGATTCTCAACGACGCAAGCGTCCAACTCTTGCAGGCCAGGTATTTCGCTGCCGGGGAGCTGGCCGGGCCTCCGCTCGCGATGCCGGAGTTCTGGTCGATGCAGTTCATGGTCCCCACCGCCGCGGGATGGGTGTCCCAGTACCCGCCCGGGCACGCCCTGTGGCTCGCCGCCGGGTTCAAGCTCGGCGAAGCGTGGATCGCCATGGCGGCAGCCACCGGAATGTTGGGTGTCTTCTCGGTTCTGTCCTTCGAGCGCCTGCTGCCCGGCCGAATCGCAGCGGCGCGGCTCGGCGCCCTCCTCGCGGTCACGAGTCCGCTGCTGCTGGCCCTGGCCGGAGCCTACATGAACCACGCGACCGTGGCGGCCTTCGCCGCGCTCGCCCTGTGGCTCGCGCTCCGGGCCGAGACGGGCCGGGCCGCGTGGGCGCTGGCGGCGGGCGGCGCGATGGGCTTCATGGTCACGACGCGCCCCGTCTCCGGTCTGCTCATCGGCGCCGCCGTGACGGCCGGCGTGTGGCTCACCGCGCCGCGGAGGGAACCGGGCCTGCACCGGCCGTGGCTCCTGCGCCGCTTCGCCTGGTGGGCGCTGGGCGGCCTCCCGTTCGCGGTCGGCTTCGCCTGGTTCAACGCCCGCTTCTTCGGCAGCCCGCTCACCCTCGGCTATACCGCCGCCGCCGGCCCGAGCCACGGCCTCGGCTTCCACGTAGACCCGTGGGGCCGCGTGTACGGCTTCACTCAAGCGCTCGGATACACGTCGACCGAACTCATTTCGCTGGGGCGCGAACTCCTCGGAACCGTGCTCCCCGTCGGCGTGCTCGTCGGCCTCTTCCTGCTCCTCGCGCGGCGGCTCGATCGAGGCGAGCGAATCCTGGCCGCGTGGGCCCTGCTGCCCGTCCTGGCGAGCGCCATGTACTGGCACCACGACCTCGTAATGGGCCCCCGAATGCTCGGTGAAGCCGTCCCCGCCTGGTGCGCGCTCCTCGTGCTGGCGACGATCGGTCTCGCACGCGTCGCCCGCCGCGGCTGGCTCTCGGACGCGGTCGTCGTTCTCGTCCTCATCTCCATCGGCTATGGTCTCGCAGTGGGAGGGCGCGAGCGCATCGTGCGCCTGGGAGGCCGCGTCGTGCCCGCTCTCGCGGTCACGGAGCCCGGCCCATCGCTCGTCTTCGTGCACGAAACCTGGCAGGACCGGATCGGGGCCCGGCTCGCGGCGCGGCCGATGCGCCTCGACAGCGTGCGCGCGCTTCTGAATCAGTATTCTCCCTGCCGCCTGGAGGGTGCCCTGATCGGCGCCCAGCGACCGGAAGAGGTGGAGGATCGGTGCCGTCGGGAGAACAGCTCCGACCGGCTCGGCTGGATCGGACTCACCGACAACCTGTGGCGCGGAGACCTGCCGGGGCTCGGCGGCTCGGGGGTGCTGTGGACCAGGGATCTCGGCCCCGAGGCGAATGCCCGCCTCATCGAAGCCTACCCCGACCGGACGCCCCTCCTCGCCATGCCGGACGGGGAAGGGGAAGGCGGCGGCCTCGTCGTCCCCTACGAGATGGGCGTGACGGCCCTCTGGGGCCCCGCCCCGCCGTAGAGCCCTGGTGGCGGTGAAGGGTCGCTCGTAAGAGTCTCACTCAGAGACGTGATTCCAGTGTGGGCGGCACCACGAGTTCGAGTTCCGTGTGGCGGGCGATGGTGTCGAAGTCGCGATTCCGGGCCAACAGAGGGCGGCGCGCATCCAGGGCCGCGGCGGCGACCAGGCAGTCTACCGTGGACCGAATCGTACGTCCCGCCCGCTGACACGTGCGGTAGATCCGCGCGGCGCTCCGGAACTGGCCCAGCGAGTCGGGGATCAGGATCTCGAAGCGGCCGAGCAGCCTCAACAGATCCAGCTCCTCGGATTCGCTGCGACAACCTGCGAGTAGTTCCATGACTGCGGGAGCGGGCGTGGCGATCGCGCTCCCGGTCTGTACGGCGTGTCTCAGACCGAGGTTGACGGGACTTTCCGTGCGGCGCAGGTATTCGATCCACGCGGACGTGTCGACGATCACGGGAGGGCGCCGGGGTTGCCGTCTCGCATCGCGTCCAGATCCCCCTCCCAGCCCACACCCTGCATGGCGAGCGCCTCCTCCTTCGTCATCGGGACGAAGGCCTGGCGGGCCAGTGCCTCCGCCACGGCCGCGGACCAGTCGGCCAGGCCGTACCGCCGCCGCACCGCCTCCAGGTCGTGCTCCGGCAACCTCACTTCCAGGTCGACGAACCGCAGGCCGGCGGACTCGGTGGTCCCGTATGGCGGTCCCGTCTCTCGCACCGCACCGGTGCTTCCGCCCCGCAACTCGCGCGCGCGCGCGCCCCGCAGCGCCCGCCGGACCCACGCGGAGACGGTGACCCGGTTGCGCCGCGCGGCGTCGCGGATCTCATCCAACTCCGCCACCGGCATCACCACCTGCAGTCGCGTACTCATGATATCAGTATGATATACTCAGCACGCTCACGCCAGATGAAGCGACCCTCGAGCGTGGCGCCCGAAGATCCCTACGAAAAGGCGGCGTCGAAGGCGGTGGCGGAGGGGGGGAAGGTCATGGCCCGCAGCCGTTGGCAGGCTTCCCGGGCGCCGTGTTCGCGGTCCATGCCGCTGTCCTCCCACTCGATGGAGAGGGGACCCGCGTAGCCCACGCGGTCCAGCGCGCGGAGGATCTCCTCGAACTTCACCCGCCCGCGCCCGATGGAACGGAAGTCCCACCCCCGCTCCGCATGCCCGAAGTCGAGGTGGCCTCCGAAGACGCCGGAGCGGCGCGGCGTGTCCGACCACCACACGTCCTTCATGTGGGCGTGGTGGATGCGGTCGGCGAACTCGAGGATGAAGCCGACGTAGTCGACGCCCTGGTAGGCGAGATGGCTGGGGTCGTAGTTGAAGCCGAACGCGGCGTGCCCCGCCACGGCCTCCACGGCCCGCGCCGCGCTGGCGGCGTCGAAGGCGATCTCCGTGGGGTGCACTTCGAGGGCGAACTTCACGTTCGCGGCGTCGAAAGCGTCGAGGATCGGGTTCCAGCGATCGGCGAAGTCGGCGAAGCCGGCTTCCACGAAGCCGGGCGGATGCGGGGGGAAGGCGTAGGCGGCGGCCCAGATCGAGCTGCCGGTGAAGCCGTTCACGACCGGGACGCCGAGCGCAGCCGCCGCGGCAGCCGTCCGGCTCATTTCCGCCGCGGCCCGCCGCCGCACGCCCTCGGAGTCGCCGTCGCCCCACACGCGCTCCGGCAGGATGAGCTGGTGGCGGGCGTCGATCGGATCGCACACGGCCTGGCCGACGAGGTGGTTGGCGATCGCGTGCACTTCGAGGCCGTGGACCGCCAGCAGATCGCGCTGCCCGGCCGCGTAGCCGTCCTCCTCCGTCGCCCGCAGGACGTCGAAGTGGTCGCCCCAGCAGGCGAGCTCGAGCCCGTCGTAGCCCCACTCGGCCGCCTTGGCCGCGAGCGTCGCCAGCGGCATGTCCGCCCACTGCCCGGTGAACAGCGTGATCGGTCGTGCGCTCATCGCGTCGGCTCCCCCGGCTCGGCCGGCGGCTCTCCCGGCGGTTCGTAGCACGCGTCCACCCACGCGCCGCGCCGCCCGCTCTCCACCGCCCGTTCGAGGAAGTGCACCCCGCGGGCCCCGTCCCACACCGTGGGGAAGTCGAGGTCCGCCTCGTCCGGCGTCCGCCCTTCGTCGAGCGCGCCGATGGTCGAGATCACGTTCCGGTACAGGTTCGCGAACCCCTCGATGAACCCCTCCGGATGACCCGGCGGGACCCGCGAGGCCCGGATCGCCTCGGGCGAGATCCAGCCGTGCCCCCGCCGCCGCGGCTGGATCTGCCCGTCCGGCGTCCGGTGCCACAGCGTCTCCGCGTCGTCGTGCCGCCAGGCGATCGAGCCCTCGCTCCCGTACACGCGGATCGCGAGCCCGTTCTCCTCGCCCGCCGCCACCTGCGACACCGTGAGCGTCCCCCGCACGCCGCCGTTCCACCGCATGAGCAGGCTCGCGTCATCTTCGAGACGCCGCCCCGGCACGAACGTCGTCAGCTCGCCGCACAGCGCCTCGACCTCCAGCCCGGTCACGTAGCGGGCCAGGTGGTGCGCATGCGTCCCGATGTCCCCCAGCGCCCCGGCGGCCCCCGCCCGCGCCGGATCCGTGCGCCACACCGCCTGCGGGTGCCCGGTCAACTCGAGCGGCGTCGCCAGCCACCCCTGGAAGTACTCGAGCTGGATGCGGCGGATGGCCCCCACGCGTCCCTCGCGCACGATGGCGCGCGCGTCCTTGATCATCGGGTAGCCGCCGTAGTTGTGCGTGAGCGCGAACACCCGGTCCCCGGCCGCCACGAGCCGGCACAGCGCTTCGGCGTCCTCGACCGTCGTCGTCAGCGGCTTGTCGCACACGACGTGGAACCCCGCCTCGAGGAACGTCCGCGCCATGTCGAAGTGGAGATGGTTCGGCGTGACGATGATCACGAAGTCGAGCCGTCGATCCCGAGGCAGGGAAGCCTCGGCCTCCGCCATCTCCGCATAGTTTCCATACACGCGGTCCGGGTCGAGTCCGATCTCGGCCCCCTTGGTCGCGGACCGCTCCGGGTCCGAAGAGAAGGCGCCGGCCGCGATGCGCGCGAGGCCGTCGAGTTCCGCCGCCATCCGGTGCACGTCCCCGATGAAGGCCCCCGGTCCGCCCCCGACCATCCCGTAGCTGAGCCGGCGAGTCATCCGTGCGTCATCCGTCGCCCGACCCCGCTCCGATCCGGACCGCCCGGTATCCGCCCGCACGCCGGTCGCGCATACGGATGAGTCCGAAGATGAGGATGAGTACGGCCGTGATCGGAACGAGACGCCGGAACGAGACCCGGCCCCCGTAGTTGTCCGCCGGCCCGAGGATCGCGCTCGCCCGCTCCACCAGCGCCTCATCGCCTCCGGAGTCGATGATCGCCCGCAGCGCGTTCGCCGTGACCGACGCAGGCAGCGCGCCATCCGGCCCCAAGCCGGCGAGCGCCTCCCCCACCGCCTCGCCCGCCGCCGCCAGATCCGGGGCGGCGATCTCGTCGGCCCCCGCGAACGCCATCGACGCGTCCTCGAGGAGCGCCGTCGTCTCAGCCACGGGGATCCGCTCGTGCCCCACCTCGTCGGCGATCTTCCCCATCCACGGCGTCGTCCACAGTCCCACCACCGCCATCCCCGTCGCCCCCATCATCCCCAGTCCGAGCGCGCCGGATCGCGGCACCCGCTCCGACACGAAGCCGAGCATCGTCGGCCAGAAGTAGCACACGCCGACCGCGAACACGGTGGCGGAAGCGAATGCCATCGCCGTCGTTTCCGCGTAGCTGAGCCAGAGCAGCCCCAGGACGGAGACCGCGGCGCTCGTCGACAGCACCCCCGTTGGCGAAAGCGTCTCGACCACGGGCCCGGCCTTGTAGCGCAGGATCGCCATAAGGCCGTTGATCCACGCCAGCACGAGGATCCCCGGAATCCCGCCCGCTTCGAGCACCGCCGGCACCCAGCGGTTCGGCCCCAGTTCCGTCGACGCCGTGATCGCCATGCAGAACAGCATCAGGATCATCAGGGGCGTCGTGAACGTGGCCTGGAACATCGCGCCCATGCCCACCCCGGCCCGCACGCCCTCCGTCGGCGGGAACTCCTCCCGCCACATCAGATGCCCGTAGATGAGGGTAGGGATGAGGATGAGAGCGATCTTCAGTTGCCACGCCGTGAGCCCGGCCGAGTCGAGCCCGAAAGCGAGCACGGAGCCGATCACGATTCCGCCCGGGAACCAGACGTGGAACTGGTTCAGCTTGACCGTCTTCCGGTCGGGATACAGCGCCGCCACCAGCGGGTTGCAGGCGGCCTCGACGAGTCCGTTCCCCAGCGCCAGCGTCAGCGCCCCGGCGAAGGCCTGCCACAAGCCGCCCGCCGTGATGAGTACGATCGCCCCTACCAGGTGACACGCGAAAGCGAGCCGGAGCAGGAACCGCATGCCGAGCACGTCGCAGAAGGGAGCGAACAGCACCTGCGACACGGCGAACCCCCAGATCGCCGCCCCGCCGATCAGGCCCACCTCGTAGTTCGTGAGGGTGAACTCGCTCTTGAGCGTGAACATGACGATGCCGACCACCGCGAAGGTGACGGAAGTCGCGATCAGCGACACGCAACTGCCCAGGAAGAGCCGCCTGGGGCGGACGGCGGAAGACGTCGTATTCACGCGGATCGCTCCTCGGATGGGGCGGACGGGGCCGGTCGGCACGCTAGCCCCGGCCCGTCCGAATCCGCAACGCCGCGGCGACGCTACCGGGCGGCGGATGCGACGGTCTATGTTCAGGCGACGCCAAGGCCGCTCCAGACCCGGGAGGATCCCGTGAAACGTCCGTCCATCTTCGGTGCGCCAACGAAGTTGGCATCCCTCGTTCCGGTCGCTCTCTTCGCGGTGGTCCCCTTCGCCGCACCGCCGGCCGCCGCCGCCCAGTCCCGGCCCTACCAGCCGGAATCCGTGAGCGCGAGCGAGTACGCGCGCGCCGAGCAGTTCCTGCCATGGCACGCGGAGAAGCTCACGTCGGGCGTCACGGTGGACCCCCGCTGGGTCGACGCGGACCGCTTCTGGTACCGCAACCAGGTGTTCGGCGGCCACGAGTTCATCATGATCGACGCCGCGGCCCGCACCCGCCGGCCGGCCTTCGACCACGACCGGCTCGCCGCCGCCCTCTCCGAGGCCTCCGACGAGAGCCACGAGGCGACGGACCTCCCCTTCGACGAGTTCGAGTTCAACGCGTCCGGCGGGATCCGTTTCTGGACGGACACCCACGAGCGCTGGGACTGCGACATCGGCGCCTACCGCTGCACCGGTCCGGACTCGGTCGCGCGGGCGACGCATGAAATCGATTCACCCGATGGCGCGCTCGCCGTCTTCTCGCGCGATGAGAACCTGTGGGTCCGCGACACGGGCTCCGACGAGGAGCGCCAACTCTCGACGGACGGCGAACTCCACTGGGGCTACGGGGTCGCGCCGGAGGGCTGCTGCCAGGAGATCTCCAACCGCCGCCGCGACTTCAAGCCGCCCCCGGTGGCCGAGTGGTCCCCGGACGGCCGCCGGATCGCGACGCACCGCTACGACGAGCGCGACGTCGAGGACCTGCACCTGCTCGAGGCCGCGACCGGACGCCCGATCCTCCACAGCTACCGCTACGCGCTCCCCGGCGACTCCATCGTCCCCACCTGGCAGCTCCAAATCTTCGACGCCGGGACCGGCGCCCACGTGCGGGCCGACTACGACCCCGTCGTCGGGTACTTCGGAGGGGCGGACACGACCTGGCACGCCGCCCAGTGGACCCCGGACGGCGCCCGCGTCTACTTCTCGCACCATTCGCGCGACTTCAGGAACCAGACGCTCGTCGAGGTCGACGCCGCGACGGGCGCGTCGCGCAGGGTCATCGTCGAGAGCGGCGACACCTGGGTGGAGTTGAACCAGCTCCGCACGCCCTACAACTGGCGCGTGCTCGACAACGGGAGCGAGTTCATCTGGTTCTCCGAGCGCGAGGGCTGGGGCCACCTCTACCTGCACGACCTCGCCACCGGAGAGATGAAGAACCGCATCACGCAGGGGTCCTGGCTCGTCGTCCAGCTGCTCTCAATCGATGAGGCCGCACGGCAGGTCTACTTCACCGGCGTGGGGCGCGAGCTCGGCCGCGATCCGTACCGCCATCACCTCTACCGGGCCTCGCTCGACGGCGGCGGGGTGACGCTCCTCTCGCCGGAAGACGCACACCACGCGGTCTCCGCCTCACCCGACGGCCGCTACTTCGTGGACACGCACTCCACCCGCGGCACGGCTCCCGTCACCGTCCTCCGGGACCGGACGGGACGCCCCGTGATGACGGTCGAGCAGGGCGACATCTCCCCGCTCCTCGAGGCCGGCTGGGAGCCCCCGGTGCGCTTTTCCGCGAAGGCGCGCGACGGAGTGACGGACGTGTACGGCTATCTCTGGCTCCCCCCGAACATGGAGGAGGGGGCCGTCTATCCCGTCATCGACTACGTCTACCCCGGCCCGCAGATCGGCCCCATCCGCACGCCCGGCTTCACCTCCGGGCCGCGGGGTCAGGGCCACGCGCTCGCCCAGCTCGGTTTCATCACCTTCGCGGTCGACGCCATGGGCACGCCGTACCGCTCCAAGGCCTTCCACGAGAGCTACTACGGGGACATGCGGGACAACGGGATCCCGGATCACGTCTCGGCGCTCAAGGCGCTCGCCCTCCGCTATCCCATCGACATCGAGCGGGTGGGAATCTTCGGCCACTCCGGGGGCGGCTTCTCCTCGACCGACGCCATCCTCACCTTCCCCGACTTCTTCAAGGTCGCGGTGTCGGGGGCGGGGAATCACGACCAGCGAGGGTACCACTTCCCGTGGGGGGAGAAATACCACGGGCTGCTCGAACGGAACCCGGACGGGACGGACAGCTTCGACTCGCAGGCGAACCAGAACATCGCCTCGAACCTCAAGGGGAAGCTGTTGCTCCACTACGGGTCGCTGGACGACAACGTGCACCCGAACATGACGCTGCTCGTGGCCGACGCTCTCATCGAGGCGAACAAGACGTTCGACATGCTCGTGTTCCCGAACCGGAACCACGGCTACGCGCGCGAGCCGTACCTGATCCGGCGCACCTGGGACTACTTCATCGAGCACCTCATGGGCGCCGAACCGCCCGTCGACTACCGCATCGTCCAGCCGTAGCGAAGGGGAGCCGGGGACGCCGAACACGTTCCCGCGGGAACGTCCCGCGCCTCGGTGGCGGATTTGGTATACATTTTCCGCCACCGGGTGTCCGGTTTGGTATACATTTTCTGCCACGGGCGACGCCGTTCGAGGTCCTGATCGGGCCGTCGCCCGCTTGTCACGCGCAATCGCTCGGACCACGTTCCAACAACTGCCGCGGCACTCGAGGCCGCCCTGCGAGACCGGGCACATGAGCACGACCGTACCTGGACGAACCGGAGGATCACCCATGCGTTTCATCCGCGACCGGCTTTCCCTGACCCACCTCTGCTGTGCGCTTTCGCTCTCCCTGTTCGGCCTTATCGCCTGCGCGCCGGAGGACGGCGGCGAGGAGGGGATGGCGTCGACGCAGGAAGTACCGCCCGGTGATGGGTCCACCGAAAGCCTGATCTCACGCGGAGAAGCGCTCGAGCTTCCGACGGCGTGGGACCCGCCCCCGGGCGAGCCCATCGTGCATCACACGGCGGGCTTCGCGAAGACGCTCTGCTCCGGGACCTTCATCACCGGCCTCGACTGGCGCGACGCGGCGGCGAACGTGGGCGGCTTCACCGCGCCCTTCCAGCACCGCGGCGCGGTCGTCGACACGGTCGTCGACATGGAGGCGCAGACGGTAAGCCTGACCCTCGGCTCGGGGATCACGCGCACGGCCAAGCTCTATGGCAGCCAGGGCTGCATCACGCACCCGCTGGGCCGGGATTCCATCTACTTCACCCCGACCGTCGTCGAGCCGAACACCCCGGATCCGGCCACCACGCCGTGGCCCATGGGGGACGTGCTCCCGGACGAGCCGTACCCGACCGAGATCGACATGGACAAGGTCGGGCAGGCGGTCGAGATCGCGATGGACCAGGAAGGGATGACGCTCGGCTTCGTCGTCACCTACAACGGGCGGATCATCGGCGAGGACTACGGCCCCGGCGTCGGCATGCACACCCCGTTCGAGAGCTGGTCGAAGGGGAAGTCGCTCACCGGGACGCTCATGGCCGTCCTCATCCAGCAGGGCGTGTACGGCCTGTGGCAGCGCGCCCCGATCCCGGAATGGCAGGGCGATGACAGGAAGAACATCCGCATCGCGGACATCATGCGCATGTCGAGCGGGATCCGGATCGTTGCGCCGCAGGACCCCGGGTACACGGAAGAGATGGGGTACCCCGACCACCTCTACCTCTACACGGGCGAGAACGCCTTCGAGTGGGCGGCCACCCGCCCGCAGCAGTGGGAGCCGAACGCCGTGGGACGGTACCGGAACACCGATCCGGCGCTGACGAACTACCTGACGCGCCTCGGCGTCGAGGGGCGCGGCGACGACTATCACGCCTTCCCGCAGCGGCACCTGTTCGACAAGCTCGGGATCCGGAACTTCATCATGGAGACGGACCCGAACGGGAACTTCCTCACCCAGGGTTACGAGTTCGGCTCCGCGCGCGACTGGGCGCGGCTCGGCAACCTCTACCTGCAGGACGGCGTGTGGGAGGGCGAGCGCATCCTCCCCGAGGGCTACGTCGACTACGCGATGGAGGTCGCCCCGGCCTGGATCGCCGACGGTCGTCCGGTCTACGGCGGCGGCTTCGTGTGGAAGGATCTCGGCTTCCCGATCGATGACGACTACGGCGCCTTCGCGGGCGCCGGCGGCCAGTACACGGTGTTCATTCCCGCGCGCGGCCTCGTCATCACCCGCCTCGGCAAGTACACGGGCGCCGGCCCGGGAGGCGAGAACCTGCGCGCCGCGATCGCCCTGCTGATGGAGGCCGTCCCCCCGATCGGCGACTAGCCGGACGGCTCCCGGCGCGCGGCAGCGAGGCGTTCCGCGCGAGAAGGAAGGTCGGGAGCGTCGAGGATCGTCGCGACGAGGTCGAAGTCGTCGCGTGGCCCCGTCCACTCGAGGTCGTCCACGGTCGCTGAGACCGGGGCGTCGCGAACGAGCGTGGCGAGGCGGCGGAAGAGGAGCGCGTCGTCCAGCCCGTTGCGCAGCGTCTGGGCGAGGCGTTCGGGGCCGCGCACGGACACGTCCCAATCTCGTCCGTCCGAGGGGATATCCTCTATGCGGCCGTAGCGCGCGAGCACCGCGGCTGCCGTTTTCGCGCCGAAGCCGCGGATGCCGGGGAATCCATCCGCGGAGTCTCCCACCAGGGCCAGCCAGTCGGGGATCGCGGCGGGAGGGACCCCGAACTTCTCGATGACGCCGGCCTCGTCGCGCAGGAGCCGCTGCCGGCGGTCGAACTGCACGATGCGGTCGCCCTCGACGCACTGGGCGAGATCCTTGTCCGGCGTGCAGAGGAAGACGCGCTCCACGCGCGGGTCCGCGGCGGCCATCGCGGCGCCGGAGGCCATCGCGTCGTCCGCCTCGTGCTCCACCATCGGCCACACGGTGAACCCCGCCGAGGCGAGCGCCTCATCCACCAGCGGGAACTGCGAGTAGAGCGCCGGATCGATGCCGGAGCCGTCCTTGTAGCCGGGCCACAGCTCGTTGCGGAAGGACTCGATGACGCGGTCGGTGGCGATGGCGACGTGCGTGGCGCCCCCCTCGAGGAGGCCGAGCATCGAATTCACGACCCCGCGCGCCGCCCCCACCTCGTGGCCCCCCGCGTTCTTCGCCGGGGGCGCACCGTAGAAGTGCCGGAACAGCTCGTAGGTGCCGTCGATGAGGTGGACCTGCACGCGAACTCCGCCTTCCGCTTACGACCCGCCGTGACTCTCCGCCCCGTCCCGCTCCCGCCTCCGAAGCGTCGTGCGTCGGAGCGCGGCGTGCAACGGCCCGCTCTGGGACTGGTGCGGGGTTGGCGCCGGTGTACCTTTGGTGGCCTTCCGCCGGCCCCGCGGCCGGCTGTGGGTCCCGGTCCCGCTGTGAGGCGTTCGACGTGAGCCAGCTCCAACCAGTTTCGACCCCCGATGGCGCCGCCGCGCCGGCCTTGACGCGCGAGGCGATCGCGACGGCCAAGCGGGTCGTCCTCAAGGTGGGGACGGGCGTCGTCACGCACGACGATGGAACGATCGCCCTCTCCCGGCTGTTCCGCGTCGTGGAGAGCGCGAGCCGTCTGCGGCGGGAGGGCCGGGAGGTCCTCATCGTGACCTCGGGAGCGGTGGGCCTGGGGCGCGTCGCCCTCCAGCTCCCGGAGCCGCCCGAAACGGCCTCGCTGAAACAGACGTGCGCCGCGATCGGCCAGAGCCGGCTCATGGAACTCTACCAGCAAGGGTTCGCCCGGCTCGGCGTGACCTGCGCGCAGATCCTCATCACGTGGACGGACTTCGACGACCGGGTGCGCTACCTGAACCTGCACGAGACGCTGCAGAGTCTCTTCCGGCTCGGCGTCGTCCCCGTCGTGAACGAGAACGATGCGATCTCGCTGAACGATCGCGTGTACCGGGGAACGGGGAAGCGGCCGATCTTCGACGACAACGACCGGCTGGGGGCGCTCGTCGCGAGCGAACTGGCGGCGGATCTGATCGTGCTCCTCACGGACGTGCCGGGGGTGATGACGGCCGACCCCAGACGCGACCCGGACGCGAGGCTGGTCGGCCGGATCGACCGGCCCGATGAGCACGGGCTCGACGTGGACGGGCGCTCCGGACCCGGCCGGGGCGGGATGGCGAGCAAGCTCGAGGCGGCCCGGGTCGCGTCGCGCGGGGGCTGCCACGTCGTCATCGCTTCAGGCGTCGAGCCGGGCGCGCTCGACCGCGTCCTCGCCGGCGAGGAGGAGGGGACGTGGGTCCCTCCGCGCGCCGCCCTCTCCTCGCGCAGCCGCTGGATCGCCTACTGTTCACACCCGCGCGGGACGCTGGTCCTGGCGGAGGGCGGGGAGGAACGTCTCCGGGGCGGCGAGTCGCTGCGGGCCGGGGACGTCGCGCGGGCGGACGGCGCGTTCCGGCGGGGCGACGTGGTCGAGGTGCGGGCGCTCGACGGATCGCTGGTCGGACGGGGCGTCGTCTCGCTCGACTCCCGGCTCGCCCTCCAGGCGGCCTCGCACCAGGCGGGGGCGAACGTCGAACTCGTGGGGCGGGAGCATCTCATCCTCAAGGAAACGAACGATGCCTGAGACGCTGAGGGAGCGAGCGGCGGGCGTACGGGCGGCGCAACGCACCATCGGGAGCGCCCCGGCGGAGCGCCGGACGGCGGCGCTGCGCGCGCTGAAGGACGTATTGGTCCGGTCTCGCGCCGAGATTGCCCGGGCGAACGACGAGGACCTGGCGCGCGCCGCGGAGGAAGGGCTCTCCGGATCGCTCCTCCATCGGCTGGGGCTCCCGGACGCCAAGTTCGAGAGCCTGCTCGAGGGGATCGACGCGCTGGTCGAGGGCGAGGATCCGATCGATCGCGTTCTCACCCGCACGGAACTCGATGACGGTCTCGTCCTCGAGCGCGTGCGCAGCCCGCTCGGCGTGCTCCTCATCATCTTCGAGAGCCGGCCCGACGCGGTGATCCAGATCGGGTCGCTCGCCATCCGCTCCGGCAACGGGGTCATCATGAAGGGCGGCCGCGAGGCGGCGCGCTCGAACGAGGTGCTCGTCGGCTGCCTGCAGCAGGCGCTTGAGGAGGCCGGCCTCGATCGCCGCGCCGTCCTCGGCGTCCCGGACCGGCGGGATGTCGACGAACTGCTCGCCCTCGACGACCTCATCGACCTCGTGATCCCGCGGGGGTCGGGTGCGCTGGTGCGCTCGATCCAGGAGCGGAGCCGGATCCCGGTGCTGGGCCACGCGGAGGGCGTGTGCCACCTCTACGTGGACGCCTCGGCGGATCCGGAGATGGCCGTGCGGCTCGCCGTGGATGGAAAGTGCGACTACCCGGCGGCGTGCAACGCGACCGAGACGCTGCTCGTGCACGGATCGTTCCTCCCGAGGCTGGGACCGATCGGCGAGGCGCTCCGCGAGCGCGGCGTCGAACTCCGCTGCGACGAGCCCTCCCGCCGGGTCCTGCCGTGGGCCGAGGCCGCATCCGAGGAGGATTGGGGACTCGAATTCGGCGACCTCACGCTGGCCGTGCGGACCGTGGCCGGCCTGGAAGAAGCCATCGACTTCATTCACACGTACGGGAGCAGCCACACGGACGCGATCGTGGCCGAAGACGGGGAAGTCGCGGAGCGGTTCCTGAAGGCGGTCGACGCGGCGAGCGTGTTCCACAACGCGAGCACCCGCTTCGCCGACGGGTTCCGCTACGGTCTCGGGGCCGAGGTGGGAATCAGCACGGCCCGCATCCACGCGCGCGGACCGGTCGGTGTCGAAGGCCTCCTGACGACGCGCTGGCTACTGCGCGGCGGGGGGCAAGGAGCCGCCGACTACGGCCCCGGCAAACGGGCCTTCACGCACCGCGCCCTCGACTGCTAGCCCTGGAGTGGGCCCTGGAGCTGGCCCATGCGGCGCCCGCCCCGCCACCGACCGCCATGAACCCGATCCTCCAGATCGAGCCCAGGTCTACGACCTGATCGATCAGCAGCAGGACGACGAACCCCGCAGCAGCCCATGCTGCAAAACTGCGGACACGCACTAGGACGAGATCCGGCGGGCGCGGACGTTGCGGTACCAGACGGGGTCTCCGTGGTCCTGCAGGCCGAGGTGGCCTTCGTGGTGGCGGCCGTAGTCGGGCCACTGGATGAACTTGCTTCCCGCCACCAGCGCCTCCCATTCGGGCGAAGCGATCTCGTACTCGACGACCTGCACGCCGTTGAGCCAGTGCACGACCTGGTTGCCGTGGCGGACGATCCGCACCTCGTTCCATTCGCCGACCGGACGCGTCACATCCTCCGGCGGCGCGTGCAGGCCGTAGTTCGACCCCGCCGAGGTGAGCGGATCGCCCCCGTCGTAGTGCCCCGCGTTGTCGAGAACCTGCATCTCCGGTCCGGACTGGAAGGCGCTCTCCGTGCTCTCCACGATACCGAAGAAAATCCCGCTGTTGCCTCCCTCGTCGACCTTCCACTCGAGGCGCAGATCGAAGTCGGCGTAGGTGTCGCGCGTGATCAGCGTGCCGCCCCCGACGCCCGGCGTGAAGGCGAGCGCCCCGTCCTTCGCGCTCCAGCCCGCCGGGACATCCTCCATCTGAAACCCGCGCCACGCGTCGACCGACTCCCCGTCGAACAGGAGCTCGAAGCCTTCGGCAGCCTCCTCGGCCGAGAGCCGGTTCGCAGCCGCCTGCGTGTCAAAGGCAGCATCGGAAGCGTCTTCTTCCGCCGGTTGCGATCCGGCTTCCGCTGGTCCGCATGCGGTTGACGCACCGATGACCAAGGCGAATAAAGTGCATATGAGAGGGGGCGGTACGAACGGATAGGTGTGTCGTCTCACGGAGGAACTCCCGGTTCCGAACCAGGTTGCGTGGGCTCGTGTCACGGTAGACTCGGGGCACGACCGACACAACCACGCGGGGCCCGCAACAGTTAGCTTGTCCGTGCAGGATGCGGTACGCTGCTCCAAGGCAAGAAGGGGGTGCCATGCTGTCCATACAGCTTCCAGAAGAGATCGAAGCGCGACTCGACCGCCTCGCCAGGAAGACGGGCCGCACCAAGAGCGACTACGCGTGTGAAGCCATCCTCGAGAAAATCGAGGATATGGAAGACGTGTATCTGGCCGAGCAGGTCCTGGATCGCATCCAGGAGGGAGCTGAACAGGTCATAAGCGCTGACGAGGTATATCGATAGCGTACGCGCACCTCCACTAGCGGCGGCCGCCGGCGATGCGGGCGGCTTCGGGGCGGCGTCGCAGGGCGAGCATGCTCCAGGTGCCGAGGGCCGGGCCGATGGCGAGGGGCGCGAAGGCCCACTCCCAGCCGATCCACGACTCCCAAACCGGGATGAGGCGGATCGTGGCGATCGTGAGCAGGAAGCCGATCGCAGTCTGCAGCGTGAGGGCGGTGCCGACGTACTCGGGTTCGGCGAGTTCGCTCACGCAGGCGGAGAACTGCGCGGAGTCGGCGACGATCGCGAACCCCCACACGAGACAAACCGCCGCGATCGGCCACACCGAGCCTCCGAACAGCGGTCCGATGGCGAGACAGCAGGCGCCGCTCACGACCATGCTCCAACTCGTGACGGCCGTCCGTCCGAAACGGTCGGCGAGGACGCCCGCCGCGGCCGCGCCCAGTCCTCCGGCCGCGATCGTCCCGAAGGCCAGGTACGAGGCGAGGGGCGCCGTCGTGCCCGCGCTCGCGTCCGCCGCGAAACTCGCCGCCAGGAAGGCGGGGATCCACGTCCACACGGCGAAGAGTTCCCACATGTGTCCGAAGTAGCCGCCGTTGGCGAGCATCGTCGCCCGGTCGGCGAAGATGCGCCGCGCGGCGCGGGGATCGAAGGGCGCGGCCGGCGCCTGGTGGGGACCCGCGCGGAGCCCGGTCGCGGCGAGAACGGCCGCCATGACGGCGAAGCCCGAGGCGAGCAGGAGCACGGGCTGCCAGGCACCGATTCCTCCGAGCGGCCGCAGCAGGTGGGGCAGCGCGCTCCCGACCGCGAGGGCGCCGATGAGGACTCCGATCGCCATCCCGCGTCCGGCGCGGAACCAGCCGGCGACCATCTTCATCCCGGGCGGATAGACCCCCGCCAGCGCGACCCCCGTCACGAACCGCAGCACGACGGTGAGGGCGAGTCCGTCTGCGAACAGGGCGATCGCCGCGGTGGCAGCCGCGCCGAGCAGGGCCGACCCGGCGATGAGGCGGCGCGGATCCCACACGTCGGACAGCGTGAGCAGCGCCGAGAGGACCGCGCCCGCGGCGAAGCCGAGTTGCACGGAGGTCGTGAGCCAGGCCGCCCCGGCGTCGTCGAGCCCCCACGCGTCGCGCAACTCCGGCACGACGGCGCTTGCCGAGAACCAGAGGCTCATCGCGAGCAGATCGACCAGCGCGAGGAGCGCGAGTTGACCCGCTCTCCGCGAACCGGTGTCCGAGGAGGGCGGGGTCATGGGCGTCGGCGTCGGCGAGCGGACGGTGGCGTGGCTGGGTTCCTTCCGGTCAGCCCTCGCTATCGGCAAATTGTTGCTGCAGGCTTCTCACCACGGCGGGATCGGCGAGCGTCGTCGTGTCGCCCAGCGCGCGTCCCTCCGCCACGTCGCGCAGGAGGCGCCGCATGATTTTCCCGCTCCGCGTCTTGGGCAGCTCGGCGGCGAAGATGAGGTCGGCCGGCCGCGCGATCGCGCCGATCTGCGCCGCGACGTGCCCGCGCAGTTCCTGGCGCAGCGCCTCGGAGGTCTCCGTCCCCTCCACCACGCTCACGAACGCGGCCACCGCCTGTCCCTTGATCTCGTCCGAACGCCCCACGACCGCGGCCTCCGCCACGGCCTCGTGGTCGACGAGCGCGGACTCCACCTCCATGGTCCCGATCCGGTGGCCGGCCACGTTCAGCACGTCGTCGACGCGCCCCATGATCCAGTAGTAGCCGTCCTCATCCACCCGCGCCCCGTCGCCCGGGAAGTAGATGTCGGGCCACTTCGACCAGTACGTCTCGCGGTAGCGTTCCTCGTCTCCCCACACCCCCCGCAGCATCCCCGGCCACGGCGAGGTGATCGCCAGGTAGCCGGACTCCGCCGGGTTCCCCTCCTCGTCGAGAATCGCCGCCTCGATGCCGGGGAAGGGGACCGTCGCCGTCCCCGGCTTCGTGGTGATCGCCCCGGGAAGCGGCGTGATCATGATCCCGCCCGTCTCCGTCTGCCACCACGTGTCGACGATGGGACAGCGGCCGCCGCCGATGTGGCGGTCGTACCACACCCAGGCCTCCGGGTTGATGGGTTCGCCCACCGTCCCGAGCAGCCGGAGCTTCGAGAGGTCGTAGCCCGCCGGCCAGTCGTCCCCCCACCGCATGAACGCCCGGATCGCCGTCGGCGCCGTGTAGAACACCGTCACCGCGTAGCTCTCGCACAGGTCCCAGAAGCGGCCCCGGTCGGGCCAGTCGGGCGATCCCTCGTACATCACCACCGTCGCCCCGTTCGCGAGCGGGCCGTACACGATGTAGGAGTGGCCCGTCACCCAGCCGACATCAGCCGTGCACCAGTAGATGTCGTCCTCCCTGAGGTCGAACACCCACTTCGCGGTCGCGGTCACGTGCGTCATGTAGCCGCCGGTCGTGTGCATCACGCCCTTCGGCTTCCCCGTCGTCCCGGAGGTGTAGAGGATGTAGAGCAGGTCCTCCGAATCCATCGGCTCGGCGGGGCAATCGGCGTCCGCCGCGGCGACCAGTTCGTGATACCAGTGGTCGCGGCCTTCGGTCATCTCGCAGGACGGCGTGTCCACCCGGTCTCCGTGGGGCGCGGCCTCGGGGTCGGTCGCGGCGGAGCGCTGGACGACGACGACGTTCTTCACGTAGTCGAGACCGTCAATGGCCGCGTCCGTGCTCGCCTTGAGCGGGATGATCCCGCCGCGGCGATATCCCCCGTCCGCCGTGATCACGCACGTGGCGTGGGCGTCCTCGATCCGGTCGCGGAGGGACTGCGGCGAGAAGCCTCCGAAGACGACGGAATGCGGCGCCCCGATGCGCGCGCATGCGAGCATGGCGATGGCCGCCTCCGGGACCATGGGCAGATAGATCGCGACCCGGTCCCCCTTCCCGATGCCGAGCCCCTTGAGCGCGTTCGCGAACCGGCCTGCCTCCTCATGCAACTCGCGGTAGGTGTAGCGCCGTACGTCTCCCGGCTCGCCCTCCCAGATGAGCGCCGTCTTCGAACCGCGCGTCTCCAGGTGGCGGTCGAGGCAGTTGTGCGCGGCGTTGAGGGTGCCGCCGACGAACCACTTCGAGAAGGGAGGAGCCCATTCCAGCACCGTGTCCCACGGCGTGAACCAGTCGAGCCGGCGCGCCCACGCCTCCCAGTACGCTTCGCGGTCCCGGCCGGCCTCGTCGTACGGGCCGCGATCGCCCACGTGGGCGGCCGCGACGAAGTCCGCCGACGGCTCGAAAGTCCTCTGTTCGTCCAGCAGGACGTCGATTTCCCGGTGCTGTTCGGTCATGGAGTCGCTCGAATCGGAGGGGAGGAACCGACGGTCGCGCTTGTCACGGAGCCGCCGGGTGCGCCATCTAGTGAGCCGGCCGAGGGCCGCCCGGCGTGACAGTAGACGACGCCCGGCGGCGCAGGCAAGAACCCGGCGCCCCGGCGCGACGAAGCACGGAGTTTCATGACCGAAGACACGGTGGCCCGGATCCTGATCATCGCCGGCTCCCTGGGCGCGCTCCTCGCCCTCGCCTTCGGCATCTGGGTGGGGCTGGGCTCTCCGGGCCTCTACGACAGGCACGCGCCGACGGGAAGGGCGCCGCGCGAATCGCCCTGGCGCTGGTTGCTGGGAGGCCGGCAGCGCGCCCGTTCGAGCCGCTTCGACGCCGTGATGCGGGATGCGGAAGTCGAAGAGGGGGAAGAAGAGGCGGAAGAGCCCGAGCGGTACTCATCGAAGCCGGACTTCAGCCGGGGGCGTCGCTTCAGACGATGAGTCCGGGGCGGTGAACTCGGCGGCGGACCGCCACGGACGCGTGCGCCGCATACTCCTGTGGGTGCTGCTCGCGAACGTGGCGGTGATCGCGGCGAAGTTGATCGTCGGACTGCGGTCGGGATCGATCGCCGTGCTGGGCGATGCGGCCCACTCGGGCGTCGATGCGATCAACAACGTCGTGGGCCTCGCGGCGATGCGCCTCGCGTCCGCCCCGCCGGACGCCGAGCACCCCTACGGCCACGGCAAGTTCGAGACGCTCGCGGCGCTCGCCGTGGCGGCATTCCTCTCGGTCACCTGCTTCGAACTGGTACAGAGCGCGCTCGACCGCCTGATTCGGGGCGGCGCTCCGCCGGACATCGAGCCCGCGATGATGGGCGTGCTCGCCGCGGCGCTCGTCGTGAACGCGGCCGTCGCGCTGGGCGAAGCGAGAGCGAGCCGGAGGCTGTCGAGCGAGATCCTCGCGGCGGACGCGCGGCACACGGCGTCCGACGTCCTGGTGACGGCGGGAGTCCTGGCCGGGCTCTGGATCACCGACCGGACCGGCTGGGCCCCGGCCGATGCGTGGCTCGCCCTCGCAGTGGCGCTCGTGGTGGCCCGCTCGGGATACAAGATCTTCCGCGAGACCATCCCTGTCCTCGTCGACGAGCGGGCGGTCGATCCGCGGGAGATCGAGGGCGTTGCGAGCCGGGTGCCCGGCGTGCGTGCCGTGACCGGGGTCCGTTCGCGCGGCAAATCGGTCGGACGCTTCGCGGAACTCACGATCCGGGTCGAACCCGGCGAAACCGTGGTCAGCGCCCACGAAATCGCTGACGAAGTCGAGCGGCGGGTCGCCGCCAGGATCGGATTCACCGACGTGACCGTCCACGTCGAACCGCACATGAACTAAGGGTCTGCGCCCGGGGTTGGCTCGATCACCCAGAGACAGTGCTCCCCCCCGAAGGCCTCGCACTGCGGGTGCGAAACGCCGCCCCGCCCGGCCCGATACGTTCGGAACGCCTCGTCGATGATCCCGGACAGGACCTCGCAGCCGCGCCCGCCCCTGTCGACCGTGGCCAGGGCCGGAAGGCCGCGTTCGATCGCGAGCCCGTTCTTCCCCGTCGCGATCCGGATCTCCGAGGATGGGGTCAGGTAACGGGCGATCTTCTTCACTCGCCGCCAGGCGAGGACCCGGCGGAGGCGGAGAGGGATCAGCCGCCATCCGAAGCGCAGGGTCACGCGCGCATTGGGGCCCAGGGCCTCGTGCGTGACCCTGCGTCCCGTGGTGGCGAAGATCTCCGGAGCATCGATCCGCTTCGCGACGAGTTCGAACAGGCTCGCCACCTCGGCGGCGTGCACATCCCTGCCGTCCTCCTCGTAGCGGCGAATCTGCTTGAGCACGACGCTCGACAGCCCCAGCCGCCGCCGCAGGTTCAGGGAAAGGTCCACCTCCTCGAGTTCCCGCGGATCTTCGGGCGTGTCGAGGTCCCTGAGGGTCAGCAGGAGGGCCAGCGGAATGCGAACGGGGACTTCGCCCTCGAACTCCCCGTCTTGTGCGCGCGGAGAATCAACCGGCATCATGGGTCGCAAGGCTACGGCGGCACTTCCGGGCCTGCAAGCGGCGCGGACGCCGGAGCCCCCCTTTAATGGGAGGCGTCATGAATGCACCCGTCTCGAAGGAAACCACCCACGCCCTGCTCCGGGTCACCGCCGGCCTCATGCTGTGGCAGCACGGAGCGCAGAAGCTGTTCGGCATGTTCGGGGCCACCGCGGTCGACTCCTGGATCGCATGGCCGCGCGGCATCGCGGGCCTCATCGAGTTCTTCCTGCCGATCCTCATCATCCTCGGGATCCGGACGCGCTGGGTCGCCTTCATCCTCACGGGGCACTTCGCGGTGGTCTACTGGTGGCGCCACTTCTTCGCGCGCGAGATGGAGTTCTGGCCGATCGTGAACGGCGGAGAACTCGCCGTCCTGTACTGCGCCATCTTCCTCTTCCTGTGGACGACGGGCAACGGGAAGTTCAGCCTGGACCACATGGTCCCCGGTCCCGGCCGGGAAGACTAGGGAAGGTCTGAACAGGTCGACAAATCGGCCGGTGTCGGGCCGAATGGCGCCGATCCGGCCGATTTTTGGCCTCTGAAGGGGCTCGGAGACGCGAAAACCGGGCGTTTTGGGCCCACGACCACCAGTTTCCGTCCCGCCTGGACGGATGTCTCCCTACGCGG
>JAJEEM010000038.1 GCA_022820995.1 Gemmatimonadota bacterium
GATCAAGAACGGGTTCGGGTCGCCCGACTACGCGCGCGAAGAGCTGAGGGCCGAGATCAGCGCCATGATGACCGGCGAGCGCGTCGGCGTCGGACACGACCCGGCCCGGGGCGCCGCATACGTCGAGGGCTGGATCAAGGCGCTCGAGGAGGACCCGCGCGAGATCCGGCGCGCGGCCGCCGACGCCCAGAGGATCTCCGATTTCGTGCTCGCAAGGCACATGGAGCGAGAGACAACCCGGGAGGCCGAGCCCATCGCAGCCACCCGCGCGCCAGCCGCGCCGGGACCCCAGCGCATCCAGGTCCCCGTGCCGCGGCTCCCAGTGCCCGACCGGCACTTCGGGCCGAGCCGCTGACGGTCGCATGAGAGACAGGGAGATGTTCGACCGCACGGTCGACACGGACCCGCGCACCGCCGCGCCACACAGCCGCAATCGCCGACGACGCATGCGGGACGGCCACCGCCGAGAATACGCCGCGGACCGGGCGCGCGGGTCCATCTCCTTCCGCGAACGCTGTGCCGGGGCGCTGACCGACATCGGCATCTACGGCGCGGTATCCTACCGCGACCTCGCCGTGGCCCGCTTCGGCGGGCATCCCCACACCACGCGCCGGGCCGTGAACGCCTGGATCTCCGAGGGACTCGTCACCGAGACCACCCTGGCCGGACCCAGAGGCAACCCCTTCAAGGTCCTCGCCCTCACCCGCAAGGGCGTCGGCAAGGCCCGCGAACTCGCCGCCGAGCGAGGGATCGACCCCCGGCAACAGTTCCGGCAGGCGCGCGTCCGGTCCGGCGAGGCCGCGCACGACACCGCCATCTACCGCGCTTGCTGCAAGGAGCGCAGGCGCCTTCTCGAGCGGGGCGCCACCATCGGGCGCATCCGGCTCGACAGCGAGCTCAAGAGCACGATCGCGCGCGCGAGCGAGGCCGCACGGCACAAGAACGGCAAGCGAGCCGCCGACGCCGAACGCCACCGCCTCGCCCGGGAACTCGGGCTCCCGATCGACGACGACGGCAAAGTGCTCTACCCTGACGCGCAGATCGAGTACAGGGACGCGGAAGGCCGCACGGGCCGCGTGAACGTCGAGGCAGTCTCGGGCAACTACCGCGAATCGCCGCTCCGCGCCAAGTCCGCCGCCGGGTTCCGACTCCACGCCAACGGCCCGGCCGCCGAGGGCCTGCTGCGCAGGATCGGGCTCGGTGCCGACGAGAGCGGTGCCTGGCTGCGCGGACCCGTCGACCGCGATCCCGCCGCCGTCGAACTCTGACCACAGCGGAGGAAGCCGCCATGCAACCCTGGAAGATCAGCGCGGGACTCACCGCCGCGCTCGCCGGTTCGGTCCTGCTGCTCGCCGGATCCCGGCTCGAATACCTCGCGCCCCACTGGCCGTTCATCCTCGCCGAACACGGCGTCACGCTCTCGCTTCACCTGGCGCTCGCGCTCGTCACGGTCGCCGCCGCCATCTACGCCGTCGCCCGCACCACGGGCCTCGCCGACCTCGGCCGGCGCGTCGATCTCGCCGAACGGTCCGTGCGCAGAGGCGAGGGAGACGCGGACCTCGCCGACGCGCTCCGCAGGGACACCCAGGGGGACTGGGAGTGACGCGCGTGAACGGCCCGAAGTCCGTCCGGAAACTGCCCGCCGCCTGGCGGAGCCGGGCCAAGGCGCTCCGCCGATACGGGGGCGAGTCTCCCGCTGTCGCGCTCGAACGCTGTGCGGAGGAACTGGATGAGACGCTCGTCGAGAGGGACGAGACCACGTACTCGCTCGTCGAAGCCGCGCGCGAAAGCGGATACTCGGCCGACCACCTCGGCCGCCTGGTGCGCGACGGCAAGATCCCCAACGCCGGAAGGCCCGGCGCACCCAGGATCGCCCGCAGGGACCTTCCGCGAAAGGCACACGCGCCCCCCGAGCCGAGGCTGGCGGAAACACCCCGCCCGCGCGACGTTTCAAACGTGCAGATCGTGCAGTCCATCATCGATAAAGGAGTCGAATGATGGCACGCACGAAACGAGTCCGGCAGAGCTACAGCGCCGGCGAGTGGGGCCGGAACCGGGTCCGGGTCTTTCCCGATCCGAAGACCGGCATGTACCAGATCGAGTGGCGGGAGAACGGGCGCAGGCTGAGCCGATCGCTCCGGCACCGCGACTGGGCGCGAGCCAAGCGGCAGGCAGACGAGATCGCCGCTGGACTCGCCGAGCCGGTGGCCGCGGGCACGGCGAAGGCCAAGCCTCAGCCGCTCACCCTGGCGACGCTTTTTGACATCTATGGTGAGGAGGTGACGCCGACCAAGGCGAAGGGGTCACGGAAATACGACCGGCGCACGATGCGGATGTTCCTCAAGTTCTTCGGAAGGCACAGAAGGCCCGACACGCTCTCCCAGCGAGACTGGGACCGGTTCATCCAGGCGCGGCGGTCGGGCAGAGCCGGGAGCAGTGGTAGGCCTGTGGGTAATCGAACGATCCAACAGGACTTGAAGCTGCTGATCGCGATCCTCAACTGGGCCGCAAAATCGAGGGACGAGGAGGGGAGGCTGCTCTTGGATTCCAATCCCCTCCGGGGCCTTAAGACACCCACGGAGAAGAATCCGACCCGCGTAGTTCTCACCCAGGCGGAGTACGAGGCATTGCTCAGGGCGTCGGTGTCGATGGACTGGCGGTTCCGCGTGGCGCTGGTGATCGCGCACGAAACGGGACACCGCATCGGTGCCGTCCGCCAGCTCCGGTGGTCGGACATCGACTTCGAGGGCGGGACCATCCGGTGGCGCGCGGAGCACGAGAAGACCTATGTGGACGCCCCCAGGTGGGCAAGTCTGGATTCAGAACTGGGTTGGTGGCAGCCTGGTCAGGTACTGTCGTATGTTCGGCCTCTTGGTGCAGCCATGTTGGCTGCGGGCCCGTATGGTGTTCGTGAG
>JAJEEM010000026.1 GCA_022820995.1 Gemmatimonadota bacterium
CCGCGGGGCTGGCGAGGGACGTTGCCCCTTCGATCCCCAACAGACCCGCGCTCCGGTGGATTGCGCGGGCGGGGGCGTCGCCCCCCTTCCCCCCGTGACGGCGCATCGCGATGGCTAGACGCCGCCCGGTCATCGTCGCCGTCCGCCTCACGCCGGAGGAGTCTGCCGACTGGCGGGCCAAGGCGAAGGCCGCCGGCGTGCCGCTCTCGGCGCTGATCCGCCGGGCGATGGCGCACACGCGGACCTGGACTGCCCCGGCGGCCGAGGTCGAGCGCGAGCGCATCCGGCAGGTCTCGCGCATCGGCAACAACCTCAATCAGATCGCCAAGTGGGCGAATACCCACAAGGGGGCGGTCGAGGCCGTCGAGGTGATCGGCCACCTCATCGCCGTCAAGCGGGCGCTCGCGGCGCTCGCCCGCTTCGAGAGCCGGGACCGCGATGCATCTTAAGTTTCTCGCGCACGGGACCGGCTCGGCGCGGGCCGCGGCGAAGTACCTCCTCGGGGAGCGGGACGCGGCCGGGAAGCCGCGCGAGGGCGTCGAGGTCCTGCGCGGGGATCCGAACGAAGTGGCGGCCGTGGCCGACTCACTGGAGTTCGAGCACAGGTACACCTCCGGCGTGATCGCGTGGGCGCCGGAGGACCAACCGACCGACGAACAGATCGGCGCGGTTCTGGACGCTTTCGAGGACACGGCTTGGGCCGGGCTCGAACCCGGCCGCTACGCATGGGCGGCCGTGCTGCACCGCGAGCGCGGCGGCGGCGCTCACGTCCATGTCCTCGCCGCTCTGTGTGACCTGGAGACCGGCCGAAGCCTCAACGTCGCCCCTCCGGGCTGGGAGAAGACGTTCGGCCCCCTCCGGGACGCCTTCAACGCCGAACACGGCTGGGCTCGCCCGGACGATCCGGCGCGGGCCAGGGTGGAGCAACCCGGCCACCGCGCCTACATCGAGGCGGCGCGGCTGCGGGCCGGGCTCCGGCTCGAAGCATCACCGCGGGACCTGATCCGGGACTATCTGCTCCAGCGTGTCGAGCACGGCATGGTGCGGAATCGTGCCGATGTCGTCTCCGCACTGCGGGAGGCGGGTCTCGAAGTGCCGCGCCAGGGCAAGGACTACCTCACCGCGCTGGACCCCGAGACCGGGGACCGGTGGCGACTGAAAGGAGGACTGTATGGAGAGAACTTCGACCGCGAACGACTTGACCGACCGGCTGCGGAGACGACTGGAGAGCGAGCGGCGGGAGATCGAGGAGTTGACCGCGAGCGAGCTCGAAAGGCTCGGCGAGAACTCGCGGCGCGTCGCGAGGAACGCGCTGCGTACAATCGAGCGCGATACGGAGGAGGCGACCGGACGGATGCGCGAGTTGCTGGCAAAGGCGTGGCAACGGCCCCTGATCGTAGGCTTGAGCCTTTGGCTCGGTTTCTTCGGCGGAAGCTGGGCGACGATGCGCTGGTTGTCGAGGAGCATCGAGGAGCGGATCGAGAGGCTCGCCGAACTGGACTACGACATCTACGACGCACGGCAGACGCTCGCGCAGCTGGAGGTGGACACCTGGGGGGTCGCGTTGCTGGAGATCGAGGGAGAGAGGGTCGTGGTGCTGCCGACCGGGACGCTGGAGAATCCGCGCTTGACTTGGCGCGATCGGCCTGTCTTGAAGCTGTCGAACAAGTAAAGGAGCTGTATGAGCGAGTTGGAGAGGCAGTTGACGGAGGCCTTGAAGAGGCTCTCCGCGCAGTACGAGACGGAACAGAGGCGGCACGCCGGGCAGATCGAAACCTTGTGGCAGCACGTCGAGCGGTTGAGCGGGGTGAACGAAGCCTTGCGGCAGCACGTCGTGCGGCAGACCGAGGAGAGCGAAGCCTTGCAGAGGCGAATCGAGTGGCTGGACGGGCAAGTGGAACGCTTGGCCGAGTCGTACGGCACGCTCGCCGCAACCTTGTGATGATGATCGCGGCGTTGCAGCGGCGCTTGCCGGGCCGCGACCGCGATCATTGGTGGAGCCGCTGATGAACTCGAAGACTGAATCTGGCGCGGACGGCCGCCCGCAGCGACGTTTGAGGAGCGCAGATCGTGCAGTCCATCACGAGAGGAATCGAATGATGGCACGCACGAAACGAAGTCGGCGCAGTTATGGCGCCGGCGAATGGGGCCGGAACCGGGTGAGGGTCTTCCCTGATCCGAAGACCGGCATCTACCAGATCGAGTGGCGCGAGAACGGGCGCAGGCTCACCCGATCGCTCAAACACCGCGATTGGGCGAGGGCCAAGCGGCAAGCGGATGAGGTTGCCGCTGGTCTGGCGGTCCACGAGCCCGCTGGCAAGGCGGAGGCCGAGCCCGAACCGCTCACCCTGGAGAGGCTTTTTGAAATCTACGGCGCAGAGGTGACGCCCACCAAGGCGAAGCGGACGAGGGAGCGCGACAGGGTCGCGATGCGGATGTTCCTTGACTTCCTCGGACCGCACCGAAGGCCCGAAACCCTTTCCCAGCGCGATTGGGACCGGTTCATCCGGGAGCGCAGGGCGGGTAGGGTGGGGCCGAGCCGGAAGCCCGTGTCGAACCGAATGATCGAATGCGATCTGAGGTTCCTGATCGCGATCCTGAATTGGGCCGCCCGGTCGAGAGACGAGCAGGGTCGCTTGCTCCTGGCGTCGAATCCGCTGAAAGGCCTGAAGGCGCCCGTCGAGAAGAACCCGCTCCGGGTCGTTCTGTCCGACGAGGAGTACCGGGCGCTTCTGAAGGTGTCCGGCCGGGTCGACTGGCGGTTCCGCGTCGCCCTCGTGCTTGCGCACGAAACGGGACACCGCATCGGCGCGATCCGCAAGCTCCAGTGGACCGATATCGACATCGAGGGCAGGACCATCCGGTGGCGCGCGGAGCACGAGAAGACCGGGTACGAGCACAGCACGCCGCTGACCGACGCGGCCATCGCCGCATTCGAAGAGGCGCAGGAGAGGAACCCCGCGAGAGGAAATGCTCCGGTGCTGCCCTCCACGCAGGATCCGTCGATATGCGTGAGGCGCTGGATGCTTGACGACAGGTGGCGGAAAGCCGAAAGGCTCGCCGATCTGGAGCCGAAACGCGGACGCGGCTGGCACTCGCTGCGCCGCAAGTTCGCTTCGGATCTGATGGACCTACCCCTCAAGGTCTTGTGCCAGCTTGGCGGCTGGAAGGACGCGCAGACGGTCCTCCGCTGCTACCAGCAGCCCGACGAGGTACAACTCAGGAAGGCTCTGGACAGCCGCCGAGGGGTTCAGGTCTGAGAATCCCCATTTGGCGGGAGTCAAACAGCGGGAATCCGGCCTGTCGAACTGCTAAGGTCAACGGTTACAACAACATCGGAACCTGATGGTATCCGCTGAAGCACCGTGACTGGGCTCAAGCCAAGAGGCAGGCCGACGAGATCGCCGCCGGGCTCACCGAGCCGGTGGCCACGGACAACGCGGAAGCCGAGCCCGAGCCGCTCACCCTGGGGACGCTGTTTGACATCTACGGTGACGAGGTTACCCCCACCAAGAGCAGGCGGTCGCGGAAGCACGACCGGGCCATGATGAGGATGTTCCTCCAGTTCTTTGGGAGGCACCGCAAGGCCGAAACGCTCTCGCAGCGCGACTGGGACCGGTTCATCCGGGCGAGACGTGCGGGAAAGGCCGGCGGAAGCCAAAGGCCGGTGTCCGACCGCACGGTCGAATACGACCTCAGATTCCTGCTCGCAGTCCTCAACTGGGCCGCCAAGTCGCGGGACGAGGAGGGGAGGCCTCTCCTTGAATCCAATCCGCTCCGGGGCTTGAGACTCCCCAAGGAGAAGAACCCGACCCGGGTGATACTCACCCAAGCCGAGTACGAGGCGTTGCTCCGGGTCGCGGGAGACGTGAACTGGCGGTTTCGGGTGGCGCTCGTGCTCGCCCACGAGACGGGGCACCGAATCGGCGCGATCCGGCAACTGTGGTGGTCCGACATCGACCTCGATGCCCGGACCATCCGCTGGCGCGGTGAACACGAGAAGACCGGCTACGAGCACCGGACGCCGGTCACGGCCATGGCGGGAGCCGTTCTGGAGGAAGCGCGGCGGCGCAACCCCGGGATCGGGGACGCGCCGGTGATGCCCGCGCCGAAGGACCCGTTCGCGTGCATGGGCCGCTCGCTTGCGCGCGACTGGTGGAAGCGGGCCGAGAGGTTCGCTGGGCTGGAGCCCGAGCGCGGACGCGGCTGGCACTCGCTCAGGCGGAAATTCGCCAGCGACCTCATGGACCTGCCGCTCAAGGTGCTCTGCGAGCTCGGGGGCTGGAAGAACGCCCAGACGGTGCTCAGGTGCTATCAGAGGCCCGACGCGGGACAACTCAGGAAGGCTCTGTACAGCCGCCGAAGGACTCGCACCTGAGATCCCCAATCAGCGGGAACGGATTGGCGGGAATTCGGCCCACTGAATCCCTAACCTCAACGAACATCAACAGATACAGATATGGTGGTGCTTGCTGACCACACGCGTCGGAAGAGGGAGCGTCGCATCGAGGCTCGCGAATACGGTCTCGAACGTGGGGATCACAAAGAGGAGGAGCGTCGTGACGACTGCCATGGCCACCCCGAGCACGACGGCGGGATAGAGCATGGCGCCCTTCACCTTGCGACGGATCTCCTCGCTCTTTTCGAGGAAGGTGGCGAGGCGGTCGAGAATCCCGTCCAACCTGCTCCCCGACTCTCCCGCATGGACCATGTTCACATAGAGTTGCGAGAAGACGCGGGGGTGCCTGCCGAGCGCGCCGGCCAGCGTGTTCCCGCCCTCGATATCGCGAAGCGTATCGCGGGCCACCTGCCGAAGCGTGGAGTTCTCCGCCTGGAGCGCGAGGGTCTCGAGCGTGCGCGTGAGCGGCAACCCGGCGCTGGTCATTACCGAAAACTGTCGCGTGAAGAGCACGAGATCACGCGTCTTCACCCGTGCCGGCGGCGCGGAGATGCGGCGCCGCCAGCGCCGGCCCAGGCTCGCCATGACGGACGTCACAGACTCTCGACCGGGAGAGAGGCGGACCGACCGCCAGCCCCCACATCATCCGCCCCACGCCATCGCCGGCGGCCGGTCCCTGCTGCGCCCCTCACGTCGACTCCGTCACCGGGCGGATCCGTCCGGCGGCGACGTGTTCGCCATGCGGCGGAATTCGGCGGCATCGGAGGTGATCCGGAGGCATTCGTCGAAGTCCACCTGCCGCCGGACATAGAGCCGGTGGAGCGCATCGTTGAGCGTCCGCATGCCGAACCTGCGCGCGGCCTGCATCGCGGAATGGATCTGATGGACCTTCGCCTCCCGAATCAAAGCCCGCACCGCGGGCGTCGCGACCAGGATCTCGCAGGCCACGACGCGTCCGCTGCCTTGAGCGCGGCGAAGCAACGTCTGGGTGATGACGCCTTCGAAGACGTGGGCGAACTGCGCGCGCACCTGCTCCTGTCGGTGGGCCGGGAACGCATCGATGATCCGGTGGATGGACTCCGCCGCCGAACGCGTATGCAGCGTGCCGAGCGCGAGGTGCCCGGTCTCCGCCACCGTGAGCGCGGCCTGGATCGTCTCGGGATCCCGCAATTCGCCGATGAGGATGACGTCGGGGTCCTGGCGCAGGGCGTAGCGGAGGGCGCTGGCGAAGTCGGGCGTGTCCTGCCCGATCTCGCGCTGGTTTACGATGCAGCGCTTGTGCGGATGTACGAATTCGATCGGGTCCTCGATCGTCACGATGTGGCCCGCGCGGGCCGTGTTGATGCGGTCCACCATCGCCGCCAGCGTCGTCGATTTGCCCGAGCCGGTGGGGCCGGTGACCAGCACGAGTCCGCGCGGCTTGTCCGCCAGCCGGCCGACGACCGATGGAACGCCGAGTTCGCGCAGGTTCGGGATCTCGACCGGCACGCGGCGGATGGCGCACGCGACGCTCCCTCGCTGCCGGAACAGGTTCGCGCGAAAGCGGGAGAGGCCGGGAATCGCGAAGCCGAAATCGAAGTCGGGCTCGCCCGCGAAACGCGCGCGCTGGTCCCCGGAGAGCATCGAGCGGCCGAGAGACGCGGTATCCTCCGGGTGCAGCACGCCCTCCGCGCGACTGTCCGTGAGGTCGCCGTCGATCCGGAGCTTCGGGCGTTCGCCCGCCGTAAGGTGCAGGTCGGACGCACCCCGTTCGACCATCTCGCTCAGCAGTTCAACCAGACGTGCGTCCATGCGGCCCGGCCTACGCCGGCGTCTCCCGGAGCACGTCTTCGAGCGTCGCGATACCCCGTCTCACCTTGGCGAACCCGTCCTGCCGCAAGGTGACCATCCCTTCGGCGACGGCGCAGCGCTCGATCTCCTCCGAGGAGGCACCCGCCAGGACCAGCCGGCGAACCGCGGGTGACATCGGAAGGACTTCATACAGGCCCTGGCGGCCCGAATACCCCGACCCGCCGCACGAGCCGCAGCCCGCGCCGCAATAGAAAGCGCGCTTGCCGCGCCTGTCCGTCTCCAGTCCGACCGAATTCAGGATCTCGGGGGCGTAGTTCGTCTCGACCCGACACTCGGGACAGATCCGACCGACGAGCCGCTGGGCGGTGATGACCTTGACGGCGACGGCCACGTTGAACGCTTCGATCCCCATGTCCACCAGTCGCGTCGCGGTCGAGGCGGCGTCATTGGTGTGGAGGGTGGAGAGCACGAGATGGCCGGTAAGCGCAGCCTTCACGGCGATGCCGCCCGTCTCGCGGTCACGGATCTCGCCCACCATGAGGATGTTGGGGTCCTGCCGCAGGAAGGCGCGAAGCGTCGTGGCGAAGGTAAGGCCGATCTTCGGACGAATCTGGACCTGGTTGATGCCCTCGACGCTGTACTCCACGGGGTCTTCGGCGGTCATGATGTTCGCCTCGGGCGTGTTGAGTCTCGCGAGCGCGCTGTAGAGCGTCGTGGTCTTCCCGGATCCCGTGGGACCTGTGACCAGAACCATGCCCGAGGTCTCCGCGATCGCCGCGAGCAGCGCTCGCTCCGCGCGCGCCTCCATCCCGAAGGATTCGAGGTCGAAGGCCTGCCGGTCCCGGTCGAGGATTCGAAGGACGACCTTCTCACCGAACAGCGTGGGAAGCGTCGAGACCCGGAAGTCGATGACCCGGCCGGCGACCCGCATGCGGATCCGGCCATCCTGGGGTATCCGGCGCTCCGCGATGTTCAGGTCCGCCAGGATCTTGAGGCGAGACGTCAGGGCCGCCGCCATCCGGAAGGGCGGGCGCATGATTTCGCGCAGTCTCCCGTCCAGGCGATAGCGGACGCGAAGTTCGGTCTCGTACGGCTCGAAGTGAATGTCCGAAGCGCCGCGGTGTACCGCATCGCCGAGAATGTCGTTGATAAGCCTGACGGCGGGTTCCTCGCCGGCTTCAGCCGAATCTGCCTGGGCCGGCGACGCCTCGGCCACCTCCTCCGCGCGCCCGCCGCCGCGCGGCGTGGCGGCTTCGTAGCTCCGGTCGATCCGTTGACGGAGCGTGTTTTCCCCCGCTCTGACGGCTTCGATCTCGAACTGGGTGAGGAACTTCAAGTCGTCGATGAGCGCCGCGTCGGAGGGGTCTGCCATGGCCACGGAGAGCGTCCGGCCGGCGCGCCGCAACGGGAGCACGAGATGCCGGCTCGCGAATTCCTCCGGGATGAGGCGAAGGACCCTGGGATCCGACGCGAGCCGCTCGCGGCTGGGGGCCGGAGTGTCCGTGGCGGACGTGGGAGTCATCGCGTCCCCGTGCATACTTTCTCCCGAAAGCGGGCGAGGGTGCGTGCCCCGATGCCCCGGACGCGGGTGACGGACTCGGGGGTCTCGAACAACCCGTTCTCGCTTCGGTCTTCGATGATGCGGGCCGCGAGGGCGGGCCCGATGCCGGTGAGGCTCTCGAGTTGTGCCGGACTCGCTCGATTGAGATCGATCCGTCCGCCTCCGGGCGGACATCCCGTCGACACCAACGCGGCGGGAGCAGGGGCGGGAGCCGAGCGGGGCGCCCCGGGCTCGAAACGGACATGCGGCGCGAGGCGGCGCGCGGTGACCTCCCCCACGCCGGGAACACGTTCCAGGTCGGCGGCTCCAAGGAACGGAGCGCGTTTCCGCTCCTCGATGAGAGCCTCGGCGAGGCTCGGCCCGACGCCGGGCAGCCGGCGCAGTTCGTCGGCCGGGGCGCGGTTCACATCGATCTGCTCGCCGTCGGCGAGTGGCGTCTGCGCCCGCTGCTCCCGGGTCAGGGCGGCGGCGACCTCGCCCTCGATGCCCTCCAGGTCCGTCGCGGGGTCGATCGATTCGAGACCGTGTACCCGCCCGGGCCCGGGCGCGAGGAGGGTGCGAGAGATGAGGCTCACACCCACGAGTACCAGCGCCGCGCCCAGCGCCTTGCGTTCCGCGCGATTCAGATCCCACACCCTACACCTCCCCCGCCTGATCGGGACCGATTCCTGTTCCTGCCCGAGGATCGGAGAGCGGATCAACCCGTCGTCAAACGGTCATCCGCGGACGCGTGGAAAAGCGTCAGAAAGCGTGGGAAAGCGTCAGAAGATGAAGGTGATCTCGGCCCAGCCGTCGACGGGGGTCCCGTCGCGCAGCGCGGGCCGGTACTCCCACGCCCGCACCTGTCGCATGATGTCGCGGTTGAAGCCTTCGTCCGGGGTCGGGGGATCCAGTTCGACGAGGCTCGGGCGCCCGGTGGCGTCGACGAAGACGCGCACCGTCACCTCCATGCCGCGCACGGACCCGGGGGGGTCCCAGTGCGGCACGACGGATCTCGGCACGGGCGACACGTAGCCGTCACCCTCGCCCCCGCCGGCCCCCTCGTCCCCGGGACCGATCCCCGCCCCGCGCCCGGGCGACGGCGCCGGCGCACCGACGGGGAGCAGTTCGGAGGACACCTCGATCTCCGTCTCCCGGACCTCGATCTCGGGCATGTCGACGGCGAGGACGGGCCGCGGAGGCGGAGGGATCTCGATCCTCCGGGGAACGGAAACCCGCAACGCTCTCAGCCCGCCCCCGCCGGCCGGGAGGTCCGGGTCCACGCCGGGCCGGGCGGCCGGCTCGAAGTCGGGCGCCGGGCGCACCCACGCGAAGAGGAGGAAGGCGTGCAGGAGCGCGGAGACCAGCATCCCGCCCCACCACACGGCCCGCTCCCGGCCGCGGGAGCGCGATGACGCGCCCCTGTATCGCCAGTCCGGCCGTTTCCTTGTCGTCGTGCGCACAGCTCCGATCCGACTCCAGAAGGGTCCCGAGGCCGTCGGGACGGCGTCACGCGGCGCTCAGCCGCTCTCCGCAAAGATATCGTACGGAACGCCGCCGTTCCGGGTTCCCGCCGCTTGCCGGCCCGTCAGATCCTCCGGCACATTGTGCGCCACCCGACACGTCTCCATCCAGGAGTCATCTTCCGCCTCCATGAAAGCGATCCGCAAACCCGGGCCGGCCCCCGGCCTCGTGCTGTGCGACGCGCCGGTGCCCGAGATTCGCTCCGGCGACGTGCTCGTCAAGGTGCGGCGGGCGGGGATCTGCGGCACGGATCTGCACATTCACCAGTGGGACCGCTGGTCGCGGCATCGCGTGAATCCTCCCGTCATCCTCGGCCACGAATTCATGGGGGAAGTCGTCGAGACCGGCCGGCTGGTGCGGAACATCGAGGTCGGCGACCGCGTCTCGGCGGAAGGGCACCTGGTCTGCGGGCACTGCGAGTACTGCGGCACCGAGCAGGCGCACGTGTGCCGTGACACCCGGATCATCGGCATCGACCGGGACGGCGCCTTCGCCGAGTACGTCTCCATCCCGGCGGCGAACATCATCCACGTCCCGGATTCCATCGACGACGACCTGGCGGCGGTGTTCGATCCGCTCGGCAACGCTTTCCACACGGTTCTGCACACGGAGGTGGCGGGCCGGGTCGTCGCCGTGGTCGGGTGCGGCCCGATCGGCCTGTTCGCCATCGGGATCGCGCGCGCGGCGGGAGCTGCCAGAGTCATCGCGGTGGAGCCGCACGAGGGGCGGCGGGAACTCGCGGCGCGGATGGGCGCGCACGACTGCCTCGATCCGGCGGACGGGGAGGTGGAGGCGCGGATCGCCGACCTCACGCACGGCTATGGCGCCCACGTGGTGTGCGAGATGAGCGGGCACCCCGAGGGCGTGCGCTCCGCGTTCCGCATGTGCCGCAACGGCGGCCACGTCCGGCTGCTGGGACTTCCGAAGGACAGGGTCGAGGTCAACCTCGCGCGCGACGTCATCTTCAAGGGTCTCCACGTGTACGGCGTCGTGGGGCGCCTCATGTACAGGACGTGGATCGAGATGCGGGACTTCCTGGCGGCGGGACGTCTCGACATCGAGCCGGTCATCACCCACCGGCTCCCGTTCGACCGCTTCGAGGAAGGGTTCGACGCCATGCATTCCGGCGAGGCGGCGAAGGTCGTCCTCGCGCTGGACTAGCCGGCCGGCCCCCGTGGCGCGCGCCGTCACTCCCGTCGTCCCGGCCCTCGCCGCCGCCGTGCTGCTGACGGCGGGGTGCTGGCGCCTCGGGGACGGCACTTCCAGCGAAGCGCTCGTCACCTGGGTCGCCTACCCCGAGACGGTCGAGGTGGGCGCGCCGTTCTCCTTCGAGTTCGGCGGGCCCGTGTCGGAGGACGCCTGCGGGCGGCTGGACACCGCGACGCTCGCCGTCACGGACTCCTCGATCGAACTCGCGGCGCGCCGGACCACGTTCCGGGCGGTGTGCGCGCCCAATCACGTCAGCTATTACGAGGCGCGGCCGATCACGCTCGACGCGCCGGGGCGCTACCGGATCCGCACCGCGGCGGAGATCGATCTCGGCACGCTCGTGGCGACGGACAGCGGAGGCTTCTCCGGCATCCGCACCTGGGGGGAGGGGACGATCCGCGAGGCGGCCGGGTGCTGGCTGTTCGGGCCGGGGTGGATCGGCGGCCAGCGGGTGTTCGCGCTCGACGGCCTGAGCCCCGAGCTTCGCGAGGCGGGGACCGACCGTATCCTCCATGTCCGAGGGCGGCTGCGGGCGTTCAGCGACTGCGGAAACTGGGGGTCGCGCCCCAGAATCCGTGTCGACACCGCGTGGGCCACCGACAAGCGCGTCGGCGACCTCTACCCCTGAGCGCCCCACGAGCGGCGCGATGACCGGAGCGGGCGGATCATGACACTGTATGAGGAGCGGGATGTGATGACGTCGCATGTGAACCGGGGTCTCGAGCACCGCCTCGTCTCCGAACTCGGGGAGATGAAGGAGAACGGGGTTCACAAGGAACTGCTGCACATCATGGGGCGGCAGGCGCCCGTGGTGGACATCGCCGGTCTGGGCGAGACCATCAACATGTGCTCGAACAACTACCTCGGCCTGTGCGACGAACCTTCCGTGATGCAGGCGGTGAAGGAGGGGGTGGACCGGTACGGCGCGGGGACCTCCTCGGTGCGCTTCATCTGCGGGACGTTCGACATTCACCACGAGCTCGAGGCGAAGATCGCGGACTTTCTCGAGACGCCGGCCTCCCTCACCTACACCTCCGCGTGGAACGCGAACGAGGGCCTCTTCGCGCCCCTGCTGGGTGCGGATGACGCCCTGATCTCCGACCGCCTCAACCATGCGTGCATCATCGACGGGATCCGCCTCTGCAAGGCGCGGCGCTTCATATACGACCACATGGACATGGACTCGCTGCGCGACGCCCTCGAGGCAAGCCGCGACGCGCGCCACCGGCTCGTCGTCACCGACGGCATCTTCTCGATGGAAGGGGAGATCGCGCCGCTGCCGGAGATCCGGGAACTGTGCGACCGCTACGACGCGATCATGGCCGTCGACGATTCGCACGCGACGGGGGTGCTCGGCGACACGGGACGCGGGACGCCCGAACACTTCGGCATGCACGGCGAGGTCGACATCGTCACGTCGACGCTCGGCAAGGCGCTCGGGGGCATGGCGGGCGGCTTCACGGCCAGTTCCGAAGCCGTGATCGACTATCTCGTCCAGGCGTCGCGCACGCAGTTGTTCACGAACGCCCTGCCCTGCCATTCGGCGGCCGGGGCCATGGCCGCGATCGAGCACCTGGAGGCGCACCCGGAACTCGTGGCCCGGCTCCGCGACAACACGGAGTATTATCGGGAAGGACTCATCGAACTCGGATACAAGCCGATTCCCGGCGGCACGCCCATCGTCCCCGTCATCATCGGAAGGACGGCGGACGCGATACGTCTCAGCCGCGAACTGCTGCGCGAGGGCGTCTTCGTCATCGGGTTCGGGTATCCCGTGGTCCCGCGCGGCGAGGCCCGGATCCGCTGTCAGCTGTCGGCCGCGCACGAGCGCGAACACATCGACGCCGCCCTCGCCGCCCTCAGGAAGGTGGGCGAGCGGCTCAACCTGATCTGACGCCGGTGGCAACGCCGGGACTGCGTGGGAGGCTCGGAGCGTGACCGAACGCGGACTGAATCGGGCGTTGCCCGGAGGGATGGTCATCGCCCCGTCGATCCTCGCCGCCGACTACGCGCGGCTGGGAGCGGAGGTCGCCGAGGCGGAGGACGCGGGGGCGGAGTGGTTCCAGCTCGACGTCATGGACGGGCACTTCGTCCCCAACCTCACGATCGGGCTGCCGGTGCTGGAGTCGTTGCGCGCCGTCTCCGACTCGTTCCTCGACGTGCACCTGATGATCGACAACCCCGGCGAGTTCCTCGAGCCCTTCGCGGAGGCGGGCGCCGACATGCTCACCGTCCACCAGGAGGTCTCCGCCCACCTGCACGGGGACCTGCACCGCATCCGGGAGCTGGGCTGCTACGCCGGCGTCGCGCTGAACCCGGCCACGCCCGCGGAGACGCTGTCGGAGGTCCTGGAGTACGTGGACCTCGTCCTCGTGATGACGGTGAACCCGGGGTTCGGGGGACAGAAATTCATCGCCGAGGCGGTGCCGAAGATCTCCACGGTGCTGCGGATGGCGGCGGATCGCGGGCTGGCTCCGCTGGCCATCCAGGTCGACGGGGGGATCGATCCCGCGTCCGCCCCCGTGTGCGCCGCGGCGGGAGCATCGGTGTTCGTGGCCGGTTCCTCCGTGTTCCGGTGGGCGCCGGGGATCGCCGCGAACATGGCGGCGCTGCGCGACGCGCTCGCGCCCTACGGTTGAGGACGGCGTGGACGGCGACCTTTCCCGCGACGAACTCGTCCGCTACGGGCGTCACGTCAGCATCCCCGAGGTGGGACTGGCGGGGCAGCGTCGCCTGCGGGCCTCGAGCGTGCTCATCGTGGGGGCGGGCGGTTTGGGGTCGCCGGCGGCGCTCTATCTTGCCGCCGCGGGGGTGGGACGGCTCGGACTCGTGGACCACGACCGCGTGGAACTCTCCAACCTGCAGCGCCAGGTGCTCTACGACACGGACGCGGTCGGGGCGCCGAAGCTCGCCTCGGCCCGGGCGCGGCTCACGGGCCTGAACCCGGACGTCGCCGTCGAGACGTTCGAGACGCGCATGGATTCCAGCAACGCGCTCGAGATCCTCGAGGGGTGGGACTTCGTCATCGACGGAAGCGACAACTTCCCGACCCGGTATCTCGTGAACGACGCCTGCGTGATGCTGGGAACTCGCTTCGCGTACGGGGCCATCCTCCGCTTCGAGGGACAGGCGTCCGTGTTCGGCGCGCCCGACGGTCCCTGCTATCGCTGCCTGTTTCGGGATCCTCCGCCTCCGGGTCTCGTGCCCAACTGCGCTGAAGCCGGCGTCCTGGGCGTCCTGCCCGGGATCGTGGGGTCGATCCAGGCGAACGAGGCGATCAAATGGCTGACGGGGATCGGCGACACGCTCGCCGGGCGCCTGCTCCTCATCGACGCGCTGCGCATGGAGTTCCGCTCGCTGGACATCGCCCCTGACCCCGAGTGCGCGGTCTGCGGCCCCGAACCGACGGTGACGGAACTCATCGACTACGAGCGCTTCTGCGGAGCGCCGCCCGACGGCACGGAAACGGAGGGCGCCATGCACGACCTCGACATCGACGTACACGAACTGAAGCGCCGGATCGATGCCGGCGAGCGCTTCCAGCTCATCGACGTGCGCGAGGACTACGAGTGGGCGATCTGCAACCTGGAAGAGGCGGGCGCGCGGCTCGTGCCGCTCGCGACGCTTCCGGCGGCCGTGGAGAGCCTCGACGCGTCGGAGCCGCTCATCATCCACTGCCGTTCGGGCCCCCGCGGCGACCGCGCCGTCGAGTACCTGCGCGCGGTCGGGTTCGACAACGCCGTGAACCTCGCGGGCGGGATCCTCGCGTGGGCGGAGGAGATCGACCCGGCGATGCCGCAGTACTGATGGAGGCCTGAACCCGTGACGCCGGCCGCTCCGCGCATCGTCTCGCTCCTCGCGTCGGGGACCGAGATCGTCGATGCGCTCGGTCTCGGCGAGTGCCTCGTCGGGATCTCGCACGAGTGCGATCATCCGCCGCACCTGCTCGACCGTCCCCGCGTCAGCCGCCCCCGCTTCGACCCCGAGGGCCTCTCGAGCGGAGAGATCGACGCCGCCGTGCGGCGGGCCATGACCGAACACGGCAGCGTATACGAGATCGACGCGGCCGTCCTCGAGACGCTCGACCCGGACATCGTCATCACCCAGGCCGTGTGCGAAGTGTGCGCCGTGCCGACGGGCGGCGTGCGGGAGGTGCTCGGGACGCGCGGAATCGAGGCCGAGGTCGTGTCGCTCGACGCGCACACGATCGACGACATCCTGGCTTCGCTCACGCAGGTGGCGCGGGCGGCCGGCAGTCCGGAGATCGCCCGGGACGCGGGGGGAGCGCTCCGGAGGCGACTCGACGCCGTGCGGGCGGCCGTGCGCGATGCCGACCCGCCGCGGGTGCTCGGCATCGAGTGGTTCGATCCGCCGTTCGCGCCCGGCCACTGGGTGCCGGAGATGATCGAACTCGCCGGAGGCCGGAACCTCCTGGGCGAGACGGGGCAGCCCTCCCGCGAGGTCGCGTGGGGTGAGATAGGCGACCTCGATCCGGACGCGCTCCTCCTCATGCCGTGCGGCTACGGTCTGGAGGCGGCGCGGACAGACGCCGACGCACATGGGGAGCTACTGGAACGCATCGCGCCGCGCGCGATCGCGGAGGGTCGCGGCTGGGTCGTCGACGCCTCCTCCTACTTCAACCGCTCAGGCCCGCGCTTCGTCACCGGCGTGGAGATCCTGGGTGGGCTGCTGCACCCGGACCACCTCCCCGCCCCGAACCCGGCGGTCGCCGCCGTGTGGAGCCCCCCGGCCTGAATGCCTTCAGGTCCTGGCGGGGACCATCACGAACCCCGCCGTCGCGAAGTGCCGATCCAGAGTCAGGGCCTCGTCGATATTCAACTCGGACATGATGGCGAAGCTCGCCGCGTCGACCAGCGACAGGTTCTGGTCCGCGAAGCGCCGGGCCCATTCGTCGATTGCCGCGTCTTCCCGTTCGGGCGTCACGTACTCGATTCGATTGGGGGCCTGCCTGACCGCCTCCAGGAATGTCAGCGCAAGGCCTCGACCCGCGCGTCCAAGCAGCAGGCCGTGGCACTCGGCGACCACGAGGTTGGAAGTCACGACCGTAACGCCTTGTCGAGTCCGGACACGGAGAGCCTCGGCAAGCCTCTCGTGGTCAGGGTGGGCGACGTCGGCCAGCGGATACCAGGCGCTGGTATCGCCAACCGCCCGGGAGGGTCAGTCGAAGTTGACCTGGCGGACCTCGTCGACGCCGGCCAGATCGTTCAGGGCCTGCAGGACTTCGGGCGGCAGTTCCTCATCGATTCTCACGACCCCGAAGGATCGACCGCCGCCCCGCCGGCGCGCGAGGTGGTATTCGGCGATGTTCGCCTGCGCCTCGCCGAGAATGGTGCCCACGGCGCCGATCACGCCCGGCTGATCCCGATTCCGGATGAGGAGGCAGGTGCCGCGCGGCTCCGTCTCGATGCGGAAGGTGCCGACGTGTACGACCCGCGGTTCCATCCGGGACCCCATGAGCGCCCCGCCCACGGCCATGCCCTTGCCTCGCGCGGAGTCCGCCGAGAGTCCGACGTAGTTCGTGTAGTCGCCCGACGCCTGCGTGCGAACGCGGACGATTTCCAGGCCGCGCTCCGCCGCGATCGAAAGGGCGTTGACGACGTTGAGCGGGGGATCGACCCGGCGCTCGAGGAACCCGACGGCCACGCTCGCCGCGAGAGGTCCGAGCACCCCGTCCCGCGTCCCTCCGTAGCGAACCTCGATGCGACTCGGGGGCGCATCTTCGAGCCCGTCGAGGAGGCGCGCGAGGCGATACCCGAGGTCCATGATCGGACCCGCGCCGTCCCGGTCCTCCGCCTCGAAGGGGGCGTTCAGCGCGGCGCTGAAGTCGCCGTCGACGAGCGCGTTGCGCACGGAGATGGCGATCTGTCTGGATACCTGGCGCTGGGCTTCGTAGGTGGACGCACCCAGATGCGGGCTGAACACGAGTTGCGGCGCGTCCCGCAGCGGGCTGTCGGCGGGGAGCGGTTCCGTCTCGAACACGTCGAGGCCGGCCGCTCCCAGGTGGCCGCTGCCGAGCGCCTCGGCCAGCGCCGCCTCGTCCACGAGCCCGCCCCGCGCCGCGTTCACCAGGATCGAGCCCGGGCGCATGGCCGCGAGTTCCCTGCGGCCGATGAACCCGCGGTTCTCGTCGGAGAGGGGGACATGCACCGTAATCGCGTGGCATGCCGGAAGGAGTTCATCGAGGCTCGCGAGTTCCACGCCCAGATCGCTCGCCCGCTCGTCGCTCACGTAGGGGTCGTGGGCCACGACGCGCATCCCGAACGCGCGCGCCCGCCACACGACCTCCGCGCCGATCCGCCCGAGTCCGATCACGCCGAGCGTCTTCCCGCTCAGCTGGATCCCGCGCAACTCCTTCCGCCGCCATTCCCCGGCGCGGATGCTCGCGTCCGCCTCCGTGATCCGGCGGGCGGCGGCGAGGAGCAGCGCAAAGGCGAGTTCCGCGGTGGATTGCGTGTTCGCCGCGGGCGCGTTGAGTACGGCGACGCCCCGCCGGGTCGCGGCGGGGATGTCGATGTTGTCCACGCCCACGCCCGCGCGTCCCACGACCCTCAGGCGGTCGGCGGATTCCAGCAGATCGGCGGTCACCTTCGTGCGGGAGCGCACGATGAGCGCCGATGCGCCCTGGAGCGCGCCGACGAGCGCGTCCCGGTCCGATTCCGTGTGATCCTCGACCACGAGCCCGGGGGCCGACCGCAGCGTCTCGATCCCGTCCGGTAGGAGGGGATCCGCGATGATGACGCGAAGGTCGCCGTCCTTCGACTCGCTCACGGGATTCCGCTCACAGGACTTCGTCGAGGACGGCCAGCAGCGCTTCCAGTTCGTCGAGGGTGTGTTCGCCCATGTGCCCGATCCTGAACGACGGCTGCTTCAGGGGTCCGTAACCCGCCGCCACCGTGTACCCGTGCGCCAGGGCGCGGGAGACGACCTCGGGACCCGTCAGGCCATCCGGAAGCATGATGACCGTCACGCAGGGCGAACGGTAGCCTTCCGGCGCCAGCACGCGCCACGGCCGACCCGTTCGCGCCGCCGTATCGTCCACCCATTCGTACGTGCGGGCCGCCATCGCGTCATGCCGTTCCCAGCGCGCCTCCAGCCCCTCCTCCATCATCCGCGCCAGTTGCCGCTCGAGGGCGAAGAAGAGGGAGACGGCCGGCGTGTTCGGCGTCTGCCAGCGCTCGAGGTTCTTCTCGAACTTGAGGATGTCGAAGTAGAAGCCCCGGTGCTCGACCTCCCGTGCGCGGGCGAGCGCCCTCTCGGAGGCGACGGCCAGCGCGAGGCCCGGAGGCAGCGCCACCGCCTTCTGCGACCCCGTGAGGACGAAGTCCAGCCCCCACGCGTCGGTCTCCACCGGCGCCCCGGCCAGGGATGAGACCGTATCGACCGCGATCAGGACGTCATCGAACTCGTGGACGACGGCGGCGAGTTCCTCCAGCGGATTGAGGACGCCGGTCGAACTCTCCGAGTGGACGACCGTGACGAGATCGTACCGGCCCGGCGACTTCGAGAGCGCGGCGTGCAGGCGATCGGGGAGGTTGGGCTCGCCCCACTCCGCCTCGAGCGCATCCGCGGGGCGCCCCGTCGCTTCGGCGATCGCGTGGAACCGCTTGCTGAACGATCCGTTCGTGAGGCAGAGGACGCGGCGGCGCGTGAGGTTCGTGATCGCCGCTTCCATCATGCCGGTGGCGGACGATGTCGACAGGTACACGGGCCTCGACGTCCGGAAGAGTCGCGACGCCGGTGGCTGCATCGCCTCGACCAGGCCCGAGACCTCGGCGCTCCGGTGCCCGACGACGGGCCGCCGCATGGCGTCGAACAGATCCGGGGGGACTTCGGTCGGGCCGGGCAGAAAGAAACGCCCGAACGAGATTGGAGGGCTCATGGCGGGAGATGGTATCGCCCCCGGGCGCCTGTGGCCAATCGTTGGCTCGCGGTTCCCGCCGCATTCGGTTGACGGGCCGCTGGAGGCGCAAGATCTTGCGCCCCGTTCGAGGCGGTTTCGCCCTCGAGGACCCGTCTCCGAAACCGATGGCCGAACCGGAATCCACATGCGCTACGTCACGATCACCGACCTGTCGCCGGAAGATGTCCTCGACCGCGCGAAGGCATTTTTCGGGCAGCATTCCGGGCTCACGGTGCGGGAGGAGACGGAGGCATCGGTCACCTTCGCCGGGGAGATCGGCCTCGCGCGTTTCGCGGTCGACCGCGCCGGCGGGCATACGAACGTCCGCGTCGAGACCGACCGCGTCGTGGGCCTCGACGTGACCGACCTCGCGAAGCGTTTCCTCTACACCCTCCGCAACGTCCACTGAGCGCCGCGGTCGAGGTCGGCGTTGAACCCGCTCCCGAGGATCGCATGAGCGCCATCACGGTACGCCTCATCATGCCGGACCGCTGGCTCGAACACGTGGCGGAGCTGTCCGCGGACACCACCGTGGCCGATGCCAAGGCCTTCGGCATCCGCGAGATGCTGCAGCGCTCCTCCGACGACCCCGCCGACTTCTACACCGAGTTCGCCGAGCGCCGCATCCGCGACGAGACACGCACGCTCGCCGACGTGGGCATCGGCGCGCGGGGCGTCCTCTCGATCCGGGCCTACGACCTCGGCCACTACGCCCCCTTCCGGGGCTAGCAGGCCGCGCGGAAAAGGCGCCGCTAGCGGCTGAAGTAGCTCCGCGTCTCCCGCCATACGACGCCTGACAGGAGCAGGAGTCCCACCAGGTTCGGCGCCGCCATGAGGCCGTTGAGGATGTCGGAGATCAGCCACACGACATCGAGTTCCACCACCGCGGCGAGCCCGACCACGAGCACGAACGCAAGCCGATAGGGACGGATCACGCGTTCGCCGAAGAGGTAGGCGAAGCTCCGTTCTCCGTAGTAGGACCACCCGAGCATCGTGCTGAAGGCGAAGGTTGCGAGGCCGAGCGCGACGACGATGTCCCCGGCGCCGGCGAGGAGACCCGTGTTGAAGGCGAGTTGCGTCATGTTCGCGCCTTCGGCCCCCGACAGCCACGCTCCCGTGGTCAGGATCGCGAGTCCGGTGAAGGTGCAGACGACGATGGTGTCGATGAACGTCTGCGTCATCGAGACGAGCGCCTGCCGCACCGGCTCGCGCGTCTGCGCCGCCGCCGCGGCGATCGCCCCCGTGCCCAGCCCCGATTCGTTCGAGAAAATCCCGCGCGCGACGCCGAAGCGCATCGCCTGGAGGACGGTGTAGCCGAGCGCTCCTCCGGCCGCCGCCCGCGTCCCGAACGCGTGCTCGAACACGAGGCCGAATGCCGCGGGGATCGCCGTCGCGTTGGATATGAGGACGACCCCGGCGACGCCCATGTAGAGGACGATCATCGCCGGCACGATGACGCTCGCCACGCGCCCGATGGACCGGATCCCTCCGATGATGACGAGCCCGACGGCGCCTGCCGTGACGAGTCCCGTGATCCAGTGCGGGAGGCGAAACGACTCGTTCATCGCATCCGCCACCGCCTGGGACTGGACGCCGTTGCCGATGCCGAACGCGGCGAGCGTCGCGAAGAGCGCGAAGGCGATCGCCAGGCCCCGGCCGAGCGGGCCCCGGCCGAGACCGTGCTCGAGGTAGTACATGGGGCCGCCGGCCTTCTCGCCCCGGGAATCCGTCTCCCGGTAGCGGACGCCGAGTACCGCTTCCGCATACTTCGTCGCCATCCCGAGGAGCCCGGTCACCCACATCCAGAAGAGCGCCCCCGGCCCGCCCGCGCCGATGGCCGTCGCGACGCCCACGATGTTCCCGGTGCCGACCGTCGCGGCCAACGCGGTCATGAGCGCCTGGAAATGCGAGATGTCGCCCTCGCCCTCCGGTTCGCGGCGCTTGACCAGCGCCAGCCAGAGCGCGTGCGGCAGGCGCCGGAACTGGATGCCCCGCAGCAGCAGCGTGTAGACGAGGCCCGTGGTGAGGAGAAGGATGATGAGGGGGACGCCCCACACCCCGGCCTGAATCGCCTCCAGGGTTCCGACTGCGGAAATTGCTGTCACCTCGTGCTGGGGGTCACCAGGAGAGGGCGCGCCGGACGGCTGCGGCGAGCGGAGTGTGACGTTAGATGCGCCTCCGACCCGCCGTCAACGCAACGCGACCGGCGTGAGCCCCGGGCGGACGGTCCACTTTGGACGGACGGACGCCTTGCGTACCTTCCCACCGATGGGCGAAGGCCCGTGCACGACTCCTTTTCCAATTCGTTTTCGGGGATCCCGCTCTTGAACCAGGACCAGTCGGAGCCCGCGGCGGGCACATCCCCGCCGCTGCCGGAAGCGCTCGAGACCCTCTCGGGCGCGATCGAGCGGGGACGCCACATCGCGCTCGTTGCCGCCGAAGGGGCGGGCCTCTCCCCGCTCTACGCCGCGGCCGCCGTGCGGGACCTCGCCGCCGGCGAGGCGGGCGGACGCGCCTTCGTGCTCACCGCGACAGTGGACCGCGCGCGGCGTTGCGCGGCGCGCATGCACGCGGTGGCCCGCGCGGCCTGGCATGAGGTCGTCGTGGTGCCGGGCGCCGGCGCCG
>JAJEEM010000037.1 GCA_022820995.1 Gemmatimonadota bacterium
TGTCCGAACCCACAAGCTCGATATCGAGGCCGTCCACGCCCGAGTCCTCGACCAACTCGATGAGTCCCTTCAGCCAATCCAGATCCATGGTCAGGTCACCCGCGTGATGTACTTGTTTTCCGTCCTGTCGACGCGCACCACGTCGCCCGTTTCGAGGAAGAGCGGCACCTGGATCACGGCGCCGGCCGCCAGCCGCGCCGGCTTCGTTCCGCCCTGGGCCGTATCCCCCCGCACTCCGGGGTCCGTCTCGACGATCTCCAATTCGACGAACTGCGGCAGTTCGATCGCGAGCACGACGCCGTCACGGCTGAGGCTCTGACACTCCATGTTCTCCTCCAGATACTGGAGCTGGTCCTCTCCGATCTGGTCCCCCGACATCGGAATCTGTTCGAAGGTCTCCATGTTCATGAAGTAATACAGGTGACCGTCCGTGTACGTGTACTGTACGGGCCGCCGTTCCAGGCGCACCTCCCGGACCTTTTCGCCGGCGCGGAAGGTCTTGTCGATCACTCCTCCGTCCATCACGTCCTTGAGCTTCGTGCGGACGAAGGCTCCGCCCTTCCCCGGCTTGACGTGCTGGAAGTAGGTGATCGAGTAGAGGGTGCCCTTGAGGTCGATCACCATCCCTCGACGAAAGTCCGAAGTATCTGCCATGGTACCCGATTGCGTTGTGGAATTGCGCCCGCTACGGCTGCCCGTGAACTGCCGGCAGCCGCAAATCGCTAGAGCCGGACGAGGGCGCGTGGAAGGCGGGTCAGCGTGCGGGCACCGGCCTCCCCGATCCGCACATCGTCCTCGATGCGCACGCCGCCGCGCCCGGGAAGATACAAGCCCGGTTCCACTGTCACCACGTTTCCCCGCTCGAGGACATCATCGGAGCGGGACGAGAGGCTCGGGCCCTCGTGCACGTCGAGTCCGATCCCGTGTCCCGTGCTGTGGCCGAAGAAGCTGTCCATGCCGTGGCTCGCGAACGTCTCCCGCACGGCCTCGTCCACCTCCCGGCACGCGACCCCGTCGCCGATCACCTCGCGCGCCTTCGTCCGGGCTTCGAGCACCTGTCCGTGGAGGGTCGCCTGCCAGGGCTCGGGCGTCCCCCGCACGAAAGTGCGCGTGAGATCGCTGCAGTAGCCGTCCACCCGGGCGCCGAAGTCGATGAGGAGGAGATCCCCGGGCTCGACGCGCCGGTCCGTGGGTGTCGCGTGGGGAAGCGCGGAGCGTTCTCCGGCCGCGACGATCGGGTCGAACGGAAGCGGCTCCGAGCCTCCGCGGCGGAGCTCCATCTCGAGCGCGGTCGCGATCTCGCGTTCGCTCGGGGAGGCGGACCACTCCATGGTCGACAGCAACCGGTTGAACGCGCTCTCCGCCACCGCGACCGCCCGTTCGATGGCCTCGACTTCGTCGCGAGTCTTCACCTGCCGCAACGTGCGGATGAGGTCGCGGAGCGGGACGAAATCGGTATCAGGGAGCATGCCGCGGAGAGACTCGTAGTCGGCGACCGTCAGGGCCTCGGCCTCGAACGCGATGGGGCCCGCGGCGCCCGCCGCGACTTCGGCGATGCCGCGGATCCACCCCTCGCGGCTGATGTGCGTGCGGATCGCATCCGCCACCTCGATGTCGACCTGCTCCTCGTAGCGAAAGTCCGTGACGAGCACCGGCGGACGCCCGGAGGGGATCCACAGGGCTCCGGCCGAACCCGTGAAACCGCTGAGGTAACGGACGCTGGATCGGGCGGTGACGAGGACCGACCGGCCCTCGGCGGCCCTCGTCGCCGCTTCGATCCGAAGGCGCCGGACTCCCGGCGGCGTCACTCCGCTTCCGCCCCGGCGCTCCCGCGGAGATGCCGGATGAGCGCCTCGAGGCCGAACAGGTAGCTGGAGACCCGGAATCCGGTGATGACGCCGATCGCGAGGTCGGAGAGGAGCGACGTGTGCCGGAACGGCTCGCGGGCGAACACGTTGGACAGGTGGACCTCGACGAAGGGACGGCCGGAGCCGGCGAGGGCGTCGCGGAGCGCCACGCTCGTGTGGGTCAGGGCGGCGGCGTTGACGAGCCACGCATCCACCGCGTCGGTGTTCGCCTGCACCCAATCCACGATCTCGCCTTCGTCGTTGGATTGGAGGAAGATGAGCGAGGCGCCGCCCGCGTCCGCGCGCTCGCGGAGGAGCGACTCGATCTCGGCCAGCGTCTGCGTTCCGTAGTGGTGGGGCTCGCGGCGCCCGAGGAGGTTGAGGTTCGGTCCGTTCAGTACGCCGATCCGGATGCGTTCGCGCACCCGCTCAGTCCGATCCCGGGGAAGCCTGGCCGTCGAGAATTCGGCGAAGCTGCGCGCCGATCGACTCCGGGACGGCCGGGTCCGCCGCCCCGGTCTCCTCCGGGGCGGGCGGCACTCCCGGAGACCCCTTCGCCTCCTCCGCGCGGCGACGCATCCGGGCGAGCGCGGCGCCGAGATCGGCGTCGTCCGGGTTGCGGGAGAGCATCTGCTCGTAGACGGCGACGGCGCGGTCGAAGAGGCCCTGGCTCGCGTACAGCCCGGCGAGGGTCGAGGTCTCGATGCCCTTCTCCGTCGGAACGGGCGCGGCGCCCTTCCCCTCACCCCCCGTTGCGGGCCGTGAATCGGCTTCAGCGCTCCGCCACGTGGCCTCGAGCGCCTCCAGCCAGTCGTCCGTCGAGGCGGAGGCGCCGGCACCTCCCGGCTTCGTCTCGACGCGCTCGACGCCCAGCGCCATGCAGGCGAGCGGGTTCGCCGGATCGAGCGTCAGGATGTGCTCGAATTCGATCCCGGCGGCCTCGTCGTTGCCGATTTCGAGCAGCACGCGGGCGTGGAGCAGGCGGGCGTCCAGGTAGTACGGGTGTTCTCTCAGGCCATCCCGGATCACGCTCAAGGCGCGTTCGCGCTCCCCCGCTTGCCGGTAGAGATCGGCGAGGCGCGCGAACGTGTGGGTCCGCGGCTCCGATTCGGCGCGGCGCAGAAGTTGTTCGATTTCCACGGTCTGGTCGTCGGCGGCCACAGGCTTCGCAGGGAGAAAAGCGGCAGGTTCGGGCCTTCCGACCCAGTCCACGGCAACATACCGACCGATTTTTTCGGTTGTCAACGAACGTCGCGGGAATGCGGTGGGGCTCCCGCCTTTCGTTGCCCGGAACGCCGGGCCCGCATACGTTTTCGACTGATCACGGGACCAGCACGTTCGGTCGCGTTTCCGGCCCAGGCGCGCCCGCGCCCGGGCGACTCGATTCAAGACGACAAGGCGGGTTCGGCGTCTCATGTTCATGCGGAAGATGCGCGGCAGCGCGAGCCTCGTGATGGGCATCATGGCCGCGGCCTTCGTGGGCTGGCTGGTGTTCGACGGGATCAACGCGATGCAGGGAGGGAACCTCGGCGGGCAGATCAACCCCGTCGTGGGGCAGGTCGGAGGACAGGACATCCGCTACAACGAGTGGAACATCTTCCTCCAGAACCAGCTCGCGGTGAGCCGCGCGGCGGATCGCGGCATGACGGATGAGGACGTCCGCGTCGTGACCGAACGAGCCTGGGAGAGCCTGATCAGCGCGACGCTGATCCAGGCGGAGCTGGACCGGCTCGGGGTCAGCGTGTCCGACGCGGAGGTGCGGCAGGCATTTTTCACGCAGCCGCCGCAGGAAATGCTGAGCTATCCCGGCTTCCAGACGGACGGGCAGTTCGACATCGACAAGTACCGGCGGTTCTTCACGGACCCCGCCACGGATGAGACGCAACTGCTGCAGATCGAGGGTTACTACCGCTCCATCCTTCCGCGCGCGAAGCTGCAGACGCTCGTCCAGAGCGGCATCTACGTGTCCGAGGAAGAAGCGTGGCGATTCTATCGGGACACGAACGAGCTGGCCCGCGTCCGCTTCGTGCGGGTCGATCCGGCCCTGACCGTGGAGGACTCCGAGGTTTCCGTTTCGGACGACGAAGTCAGGCAGGTCTACGACGAACGCGTGGATGAGCTCATCCGGCCCGCCAGCGCCCGCGTGAACATGGTCAGCATCTCGCTCCGACCTTCCGTCGCCGACTCGCTCGCCGCCCGCGAACGGGCCGCCGCCCTCGCGGACCGCGTGCGGGGGGGCGAGGATTTCGCCGAAGTGGCGATGGCGGAGTCCGCGGATTCGATCTCCGGCGTCGACGGCGGTTTCATGGGCAAACGTCCGACGAGCGCCTTCGACCCTCGACTCGCCGAGGTTGCCGCGGACGCCCCGCTGGGACAGGTCACGGATCCGGTCGAGACGCCGTTCGGGCTGCACGTCCTGCAGGTCGACGAGCGCACCGCGGATTCCCTGGCGCTGCGCCAGATCTACGTTCCGTTCGAGATTTCCGGCGCCACCGAGGACTCGGTGTTCACACTCCTCGACGGCCTGGAGGATCTTGCGCTACGCACGGATCTCGTGACCGCCGGAGACTCCCTGGGAGTGACGATCCGCACCGACGTGCAACTCCTGGACGGCGTGGACTTCATTCCGGGCGCCGGCCAGCTGGGCGTGGCGAGGGAGTGGGCCCTCGGCCCCGAGAGCGAGATCGGAGACCTGTCCGATTCGTTCGAGAACCCGTCGGGATTCCACCTGATCGAGCTTCTCGGGCGGCGGGACGAAAGCACGATTCCGTTCGAGGAAGCCGGGGTCGGGATTCGCGCGGAACTGCTCGTGGAGAAGAAGAAGGAACGTGCCGCGGAACTGGCCGGCGGTCTGCTCGCCGCGGTCGGGGCCGGCAGTTCTCTCGACGAGGCGGCGGAGGAACTCGGGTGGTCGGTCGAGGAGACCGGGCTGTTCCGCCGGGGCGACTTCGTCCCGGGACTCGGTCAGGGCACGGAGGCGGTCGGATTCGGATTCGGGGCCGATGTCGGTGAGTTCAGCGGCGTCCTCGACGCCGGGGATGCGGTGGTCGTGGTGGAGGTTCTGGAGCGTGATGAGGCCACGCGGGACGGGTTCGAGGAGGTCAGGGACGCCGTGATCGGGCAGTTGGGCTTCGAGCGATCCCAGCAGTACGTACAGAAGTGGCTGGCCGCGCTTCGCGACGACACGGTCGTCGAGGACCACCGCGCGAGGCTCCTCCTGCAGCAGGATGTCCAGCCGATGATTCCGGGCTTCTGATCCCGAGCTGATCCCGAGCCGCTGAAGACCCGCCGGGCCACTGCCCGGCGCGGGGCTGCGGTCGCCCCGGTCCGTCGGCTCCCGTCGGGTTCCGGCTAGCCCGGATTTCTCACACGCGTCCCGGGAGCGGTGTGCGGAAGCGGGTTCGGGCATAGTTGGCCGGATAATGTCCCCATTTGGAGTGCGAGGGTAGCTCGGGGAGGGGTCGAGACGGGCTGTTTCGGGCCGGCGGG
>JAJEEM010000045.1 GCA_022820995.1 Gemmatimonadota bacterium
GTGTCGGGCGGCACAGCGCCGGGGCCGCGCCATTCGAGCCGCGGGGCGTCGGCGCGCTCGGCGCGCGCGCGCACCCCGGCGCTCCGCTCGCCGTGCCGGTCGAGCTGCCAGAACCCGAGGCGGACGAAGAGCGCGCTCAGGCCGATCGCGACGACCCAGAGGACGATCCTGCGGGTGGAGGTCATGGAGAGTCGAGTTTACGGGTTCGCTCCCCCGTGCGCAGCCGGCCCCGGTGACCACGCGCCCCGCCCGGCGATGCCGCGGCGCTCCCGGCTTCTTGCCGGGCCGCGGCCGGTTCGCCGATCTTCCGGCTCGAGTATCGGCGGCCGACGCCGCCCCCGAATCCACCGGAAGGACGCCGAATGATCTTCCACAGCCCGCATCCACCCATCACCGTCCCGGAAGAGTCCTTCTCCGACTACCTCCTCGGTTCGCTCGGAGACCGCCGGGACAAGCCCGCGTTCATCGAAGGGCCCAGCGGGCGGGTGGTGACGTACGGGCAACTCCGGGACCAGGCGCGCGCCGCCGCGCGGGGCCTCGCGGCACGCGGGCTGGGGCGCGGAGGCGTCGTCGCCATCTGCAGCCCGAACCTTCCCGAGTACGCGACGGCGTTCCTCGCGGCCGGCATGGCCGGCGGCTGCAGCACGACGCTGAACCCTCTGAGCACCGACGACGAACTCGTCTCCCAACTGAACGATTCCGGCGCTCGCTGGTTCATCACCGTCCCGCCGCTCCTCGACAGGGCCCGAGCGGTCGCGGCGCGAACGGGGATCGAAGAGATCTTCGTGTTCGGGGAGGCCGAGGGCGCCACCGCCTTCGCCGACCTCATCGCGGACGGGATGAAGGACGGGATGCGGTCGGATGCGGTACCGGCGGGCATCGGCGATCCCGCCGAGGATCTCCTCACGCTCCCGTATTCGAGCGGCACGACGGGCGTTTCCAAGGGCGTGATGCTCACGCACAGGAACCTCGTTGCGAACATCGAACAGTTCAGCGCCGTCGGCCTCGTCGACGCCGGAGATGTCGTGCTCGCCGTCCTCCCCTTCTTCCACATCTACGGGATGGTCGTGGTCATGAGCGGCGCCCTGAGGGCGGGCGCGACCGTCGTGACCATGCCCCGCTTCGACCTGGAGGAGTTCCTGGGGGCGATTCAGCGATACCGGGCCACGAGCCTCTACCTCGTTCCGCCGATCGTGCTCGGCCTCGCCAAGCACCCCGCGGTCGACGGCTACGACCTCTCGTCCGTGAACTGGATCATGTCCGGGGCGGCCCCGCTGGGAGAGGAAATCGCCCTCGCCTGCCAGGAGCGGATCGGGTGCCGCGTGTTCCAGGGCTACGGCCTCACCGAGGCGAGTCCCGTCACCCACGTCTGTTTCGGGGACAACGTCGATGAGGACAAGATCGGGACGATCGGACCGACGATCCCGAGCACCGAGATGATGATCGTCGATCTCGAGTCGGGGGAGGCGCTGGGACCCGGCGGGGAAGGGGAGGTGTGGGTCCGCGGTCCGCAGGTGATGAAGGGCTATCTCGGGAACCCCGAGGCGACGGCGGCCACGGTCGATGCCGAGGGCTGGCTCCACACCGGGGATGTGGGACGCGCGGACGAAGACGGGTACGTGACGATCGTCGACCGCGCCAAGGAACTCATCAAGTACAAGGGCTACCAGGTGGCCCCCGCCGAACTCGAGGACCTCCTCCTCGCCCATCCGGCCGTGGCCGATGTCGCCGTCATTCCGGTGGCGGATGAGGAGGCCGGGGAGATCCCGAAGGCGTGCGTCGTGCGGGCGGGAGAGGTGAGCGGCGAGGAACTCATGCGGTACGTGTCGGAGCGCGTGGCTCCGCAGAAGAAGATCCGCGCCGTGGAGTTCCTCGAGGAGATTCCGAAGTCGGCGTCGGGCAAGATCCTCCGGCGGTTCCTGGTGGAGCGCGAGCGGGCCGCGGCGTCGTGAGCGCGGCGCTGCAGGAGCGGTACGCGCCCGAGTCGATCTGTTTCGGCTGCGGCCACGCGAACCCGGAGGGGCTCCGGCTGCGCAGCTTCCCGGCGGCGGACGGCGACCACGACCCGGACGACGGCCACGACGTGGTGGCGGAGTGGACGCCCGGGCCGAATCACCGCTCGTTCCCCGGAATCCTCAACGGAGGGATCATCGGGACGCTGCTCGACTGCCAGTGCAACTGGTGTGCCGCGCACTACTTCATGCGCGCGCGCGGCCTGGACCATCCGCCCGTCACGGTGACCGCCGAATACACGGTCCGGCTCCGGAAGCCGACGCCCTCCGACGCTCCGGTGCAACTCCGGGCGCGGATCGCCGAAGCGGGTGAGCGCAAGGTCGTCGTCGAAGCCGAACTGCTCTCCGGAGGCGAGTGCACGGCCACCTGCTCGGGGACGTTCGTGGCCATCGGAGAAAGGCATCCGGCGCATGGAACCCGCTAGCACCCTCGCTCGCACGCTCGCCCCGCGCAGTCCCGGCTTCCACGGCTTCGTCCCCCGGAGCCTCGTCGCCTGCGGCCTCGTCGTTCGCCACCTCATCGTGTGGGGTCTCGCGTTCGCGTGCGGCGCCTCGTCGGCGGCACGGCTCTCCGCCCAGGCCCCGGACGCCGGCGGACTGCCGTTCGAGGTGTGGGAGGCGTCGATCCCCGAGCTTCAGGCCGCGCTCGAATCGGGTGCGGCGACCTCCGCCGACCTCGTCGACGCCTACCTCGCCCGGATCGCGGCGTACGACCCGGCGGGGCCGACGCTCAACGCGATCGTCCGCCTCCATCCCGAGGCGACGGAACAGGCGCGGCGGCTCGACGCGGAGCGCGCGTCGGGGCGCGTGAGGGGGCCGCTGCACGGGATCCCCATCCTCCTCAAGGACAACTACGACACCTTCGACATGCCCACGACCGGGTCGACGCTCGCGCTCGCGGGCTGGACGCCGCCGGACGACGCCTTCCAGGTGGGGAGGCTGCGCGAGGCGGGAGCGATCATCCTCGCGAAGACGAACCTGCACGAACTCGCGGCGGGGATCACGAGCATCAGTTCGCTCGGCGGGCAGACGCGGAACCCGTACGATCCGGCGAGGAACCCCGGCGGCTCGTCCGGCGGGACGGGGGCGGCGGTCGCGGCGAGCTTCGGCGCCGTGGGCTGGGGCTCCGATACGTGCGGGTCGATCCGCATCCCGTCATCGGTCCACAACCTCGTCGGGCTGCGGCCGACGAAGGGGTTGTCGAGCATCGACGGGATCATCCCCCTCTCGCACACGCAGGACACGGGCGGGCCGCTGGCGCGGTCGGTCGTGGATCTCGCGATCGCGCTCGACGCGACGGTCGGCGCGGATGCGGCGGATCCGGCGACGGAGGCGATGCGGGACCGCGAGCCGGCCGGCTTCCGCGCGGCGCTCGACGCGGAGGCGCTTGACGGAGCCCGAATCGGCGCGCTGACGGAGTGGCTGTCGGAGGGCGGCGCGGAAGGTCCGGTCACCGACATCGTCCGCGCGGCGCTCGATGCGATGGCCGCGGCGGGGGCGGAGATCGTCGATGTCGAGATCCCGGACCGGGACTCGCTGCTCGCGAACACCAGCGTGATCGGGCACGAATTCGCCGTGGATCTCGCCGCGTACCTGGATGCGGCCGGCGGCGCGCCCGTGGCCTCGCTCGGGGAAATCGTGGAACGGGGACTGCACCACGAACAGCTCGACGGCACCTTCCGGCGGCGCAGCGAGTCGGGGCCGCGCGATGAAGCCGCCTATGCCGAGGCGCTGGAGCGGCAGGCCGCGCTGCGGGAAGCGATCGTGGCGTTCATGGACGAAGAGCGGCTCGACGCGATCGCCTATCCGACGCTGCGGCGCGATCCCGCGCGGATCGGCTCTCCGCCGGTCGGGGGGACGTGCCAGCTCGCCGCGCACAGCGGCCTCCCGGCGATCAGTGCGCCCGCGGGGTTCACGCGGACCGGGATGCCGACCGGCGTCGAGCTGATCGGCCGCCCGTTCGACGATGCCCGTCTGGTCTCGTTCGCGTACGCGCTCGAACGGGCGATCGAGCCGCGCCGCGCACCTCACCGCACGCCCCCGCTCGTGGACGGCCGCGCGCCGGAGCCGCTCCGATTCAGCGTCGCCGGCGACGGCGGATGGGCCGGGCGGCCCGCCGCCCCTCGGCTCCAGGGCAGCTTCAGCCTCGACCTCCCGCGCGGCACCCTCCGCTACCTCATCTCCACGTCCGCCCTCGGGCCGGCCGACGTCCACGCGATCGTGCTCCAGCGCCGCGGCAGCGGGACGCGGCCGAACGCGATCGTGCGCCGCCTCTCCGGCCCCGGCGTCGCGTCGGCCGAAGGGACCCTGACGCTGAGCGCCGCCGACCTGGAAGACCTGCTCGCCGGACGGATCGAACTCGCCCTCTACACGGCGGACCGCCCGCTCGGCGCCGTCCGACTCGCCCTCACGCCGGAGGGCTGACACCCCAGCCTCGACGCGGTGGACCCGGTGCCGAACCACGGTCCCCGGTCGGCTCAGCGGGGTAGTCCGTATCGGCCGGGTGACCGATGCCGCAGTCGATGCGTCTACCGCTCGACGCATTGAAATTACGCATCCCTTTCGGGATCGAAACATCGAAATATCGAATCAGGAGATCGACGGAGATGAAGCTACGGAGCACCTGGACCATGGCGGTCCTCATGACCGTCGCCATCGCCTCCGCAGGGTGCGGAGACAGTCCGACCGAGCCGGGGGAGAGCGGTACGCAGCACGAGTTGTCGGAGACCGGGAGGGAGAGCCGCAGCGGCGCCGAGTCCGACCGGCAGTTGCGGCTGTCGCTGTCCACGGGCGAAGAGTCGCCGGAGGCCGCGACGCCCATCGTCCTCGACCTTACCGGCACGAACGATGGTCAGTCCACGCTCGTCCTGGGTTTTTCCGACGCCCAGCGCTACGACTTCGAGGTGATCTCGGAGGACGGGACCGTCGTCTGGCATTGGGCGGAGGGCAAGTTCTTCGCCCAGGTGCTGGGAGGCGAGACGCTCGAACCCGGCGCCTCGCTGCGCTGGACCGGGAGAATCGAAGCCGGGCTGCCGGCCGACGTCTACCGCGTCATTGCCACCCTCACGACGGTGGAGCCTCAGGCCATCGAGGCCACGCTCACCGTCCTTCCCCGAGCGGGCGACCAGTGAACGAAACGATGCAACCGGAAGCCGGGCGACCGCGAGCGGCGAGAACATCGGGGCGGTGGAGGGCGACGGCGCTATGAGATGGATCCGGAGCCGTAGACGCCCAGGAGCAGTGCTTTCTCCTCGAAGCGCTCCGCGCGGTACGGTTCGAGGTCGACGTCCGGCGCCTCGCCCAGCAGGGACTGCGCGACGCAGCGTCCGATCGCCGGGGCCATCTTGAACCCGTGTCCCGAGAAGCCGTAGGCGAGGTACAGACCGGGCAGGCCGGGCGCGGGACCCAGCACCGGATTCCAGTCCGGCGTGATGTCGTAGGGTCCCACCCATGAATCCGTGAGGCGCGCCCCCTCGAAGGCCGGCATGCGGGCTCGGATCTGAGCCTGCTGCAGGGAGACGAGCTCCCCAGGGGCTGCGGCCGTCATTCGGTCGGGATCGTCCAGCGGGTCTCCGAAGTCTCCGGTCCCCGCGAGCACGTCACCGCCGCCCGCAGGTCGAAAATACATTTTGTTGTCGACCGTAAGATCCTTTACGACAGGTAATTCAGGCCCATACGACGATGCGCCGCCGAACGTCAGCACCACGTGTCGCGACACCTGCAAGTGGAGCGCCTCGACCGCGTCGTCCGACAGACCGGAGTCGGCATAGAGACCCCGAGTCCAGGGCCCGACCGCGCTCACGACACACTCGGCCTCCACGGTGCCGTCGGGCGTGACCACGCCGGTGACGCGCCGCCCGGAGGGAGCGCCGTTCGAGGCCAGATGCAGCCGCCCGACCGGTGTGTTCTCGAAGACGGCGACCCCGCGCCGCCGGGCGGCCGTGACGTACCCCAGCGTGGTGGCGACCGGATCGGCGTAGCCGGACGCGGGTTCCCAGCCGATCGCGGCGACGTCGCCCAGTTCGAGCCAGGGGTGCAGCTCGCGCGCCTCGGCGCGACCGATGGCCGACGTGTCCGCGCCCAGCGCCCGCTGCCGCGCGAGGTTGTCGGCCAGCCGGTCGGCGAACGCTCCGGCTCCCGCGAGGATCAGGTAGCCCGAGTTCACGAAGCCGCACTCCACGTCGCCTTCGCCGAGCGCCTCCCGGAAATTGCGGAACACGTCGAGGCTCCGAAGCGTGAGCGCGGTGTTGCTCGCCACCGAGTAGTGGCTGCGGATGATCGCGCACGACCGGCCCGTGCCCCCGCCGCACACCTCGCCCCGGTCGAGGAGGGCCACCGAGGCGTCGGACAGCTCCGCGAGGTGGAAGGCGACGGAGGCGCCGACGACGCCTCCGCCCGCGATCACGAAGTCGTAACCGCTCTTCACCGATCCGCCTTCTGCGTCAGCGGGACGTCACGCCCGGGAGCCCCTCCGGCTCGTCGTCCCACCACCAGAGCGGGGCCAGCGACCGCTGCCGGGGATGGATCTCATCCAGCGTATCCGCGTCGTACAGGCGTCCGTTCAGCATCACCTGCTCGATCGCGTTCGTGTTGCGCAGGTCGTCCAGCGGGTTCGCGGTCAGGATCACGAGGTCGGCGAGCTTGCCCGCCTCGATCGAGCCGAGGTCCCGGTCGAGCCCGATCGCCTCGGCGCCGAAGATCGTCGCCGTCCGCAGCGCGTCGTGCTCGTCCATGTCGTCGGCGGCCATCGCCCACAGCTCCCAGTGGTAGCCGAGTCCCTGCAGCTGGCCGTGGCTCCCCACGCCCGCCTTGCCCCCCGCGTCGACGAGGTTCCGGACGAACTCCCCGTGTCGCGAGAACACGTGCTGGTCCTCGCGGAACCACTGCGCCCGGCGCAGCGTGCGCGAGTCCACCTCGTCGTGCGGCACGAAGCGGCGCAGCTTCGAATCGTCGTGCGGGTTCTCTCGGGAATAGAAGTAGTTCTCCGCCCACGGGCCCCCGTACGACACGAGCAGCGTCGGCGTGTAGACCCGGCCCGTCTCGGCGAAGAGCCGCACGTAGTCGTCGTACACCGGGAAGATGGGGATGGAGTGCTCGAGCCCGGGATAGCCGTCGATCGTCTCCGTGAGGTTCTGCCGGAGATTGAGCGACCCCTCCGTCGTCGGCATGAGCCCGAGTTCGCGGGCCGCCATGATGATGTGCTGCCGCCCCTTCCTGGCGGCCGAGACGTACATCTTGATCGTCTTCGTGTCGAAGTAGTCCGCGTACCGGGAGAGGACGTTCATCGCCTCCTCCTCGGTGTCGATCCCGTCCTGCCAGAAGACGCCGGGTCCCGTGGAGTAGACGCGCGGTCCGAGAATGCTCCCGGCCCGCACCATGTCCGCGTAGGAGAGGACCTCGGTGTTCCCGGTCTGCGGGTCGCGCGTGGTCGTCACGCCGTAGGCGAGGTTGGCGAGATAGGGCCACACGTCCGTCCGGTGGAGCTGGTCGCGGGCCCGCAGGTGCGCGTGCGTGTCCACGTATCCCGGGACGACCGTCCTGCCGCTGATGTCGAAGACGACGGCATCGTCGGGAACCGCGACCGAGCCGCTCGCTCCCACCGCCTCGATCCGGTTGTTGCGGATGACGATGTCCGCGCTCTCGATGACCTCGTCGCCGTTCATCGTGATCGCGCGCCCGCCGCGGAGCACCGCGACGCCCGCGGGGATGTCGCGCGGCGCCTCGATGAGGATGCGGTGTTCCGCCGCCCGGTATCCATCGGCCTCCGCTTCCTCTTCGGTGTCCTCTTCTTCCTCCTCCTCCGCCTCCGCTCCGGCCTCTTCATCCGTCTCCTCGTCGGCCTCTTCCTCGGCTTCGGCCGCCTCCACGCTGTCTTCGTACGCCCGCGCCGCATCGAGGTCGTAGGAGAAGTGGGCGTTGCCGAGCGAGAAGTGCACCGTGCGGCCATCGCCGCTCCAGGCGGGGAACTCGCCGCCGATCTCGGTGACGCGGCGCGCGGGGAAGGAGGCGTTTTCAGGGTTCGAGACGTTGATCGCCGGGATCACGCCGGCGCGCGGCACCGTCACGGCGTAGATCTCGCGCTGGATCTCCGCCAGCGCCTGGTCGCCGCGCGGCGCCATCTCGATGGTCGAGGGAGACAGGCCCTGCGTCGATCCCTGGGGGGTGGGCCCGCGCACCTTCACATGCTCCTTCTCGTCCGTCCCATCCCAGCGAATCGAGACCAGGGCGTCGGGGAAGCGGAAGAGGTGGATGCGGTCGTTCTCCTCCACGAAATGGGGATTCGCCCGTCCGTCCGTGGGCGCGATGAGCGTCGCCGGCCCGCCGTCGGAGCCGTCCGGGTCGGCGGACACCCACACGATCTCGGTGCCCGGCGCGCCACCCTCGCCCTGCGTCTCGTAGGCCCGGATAAGCCCTCGCACCGCCACGATCCTGTCGCCGGGGCCCCAGGCGGGGGCGAAGTACGTCGCCGCGTCGCGTGTGAGCCGCACCGGATCCCCGCCGCCGTCCGCGCGCGCCTTGTACAGGTGCCCCTCGGTCCCGTCCCACGTCGAGTAGGCGATCCATTCGCCGTCCGGCGACCAGGTCGCGAAGTGCTCCGACATGTCCGCGTCCGTGAGGCGTTCGGAGTTCGAGCCGTCGGCGCCCGACACCCACAGGCGGTCGAGCGCCGTGAAGGCGAGCCGGTCGCCGGAGGGGGAGGGCGCCGCATCGCGAATCTGGCGCACGGTGAAAGTCGGCGTGTCCTCGATCGGATAGTCGAAGTCGACCCTCGGTCCCAGCGCGAGGTCGAACCGGACGCGGAAGGGAATCTCCTCCGCGTCGCCGCCCTCGACCGGGAGCTTCCAGATCTTCCCGCCGTAGGAGGCGAGGAGATGCCGGGAGTCCGGCGTGAACGACATGCCGGGGAGCGCGTCCAGCGTGGCCCGCGACTCCTGGTCGTCGTGCTGGACGGGATAGGCGAGCCAGCGCTCGTCGCCGCTCTCGAGGTCCCGGATCATGAGGCCCGTGTGTGCGTCGTGACGCGTCCCGAACACGAGCCAGCGGCCGTCGGGCGAGAGCACGGGCCGGATCGCCGAGCCGTATCGCGAGGAGCGGGTGTATCGTTCGCCCGACTCGCGGTCGTACGCCTCGAGCTGGTACTGCGGGAACTGCGCGTTGTAGGTCCAGTCTCCGGTCCGCCGCGCGTACCAGATGTAGCGGCCGTCGGAGGAGACGGCGGCCCCGAGCATCTTCAGGTTGTCCGGTTCCGAGACGAGCTGGATGCCGCTCCCGCCGTCCACGTGGAACAGCTTGAGCTTCGGCAGCCCGCCCCCGCGAAAGCCGCCCATCGACGCGACGATGTAGTCCCCGTCCGGCAGCCACTCGGGAGACTCGGCGCGATTGGCCGAACCCTTCGAGATCTGCGTCGTGTCGGCGCCGTCGAGGGAGCGGATCCAGATGTTCTGCCCGCCGTCATGGTCGGACGTGTAGACGATCCGCGTGCCGTCGGGAGAGAAGCGGGGCTGGGCGTCGAAGGCCATCCCCGACGTGAGTTGCGTCGCATCCCCGCCGCCGATCGGGATCGTGAAGAGATCGCCGAGGTAGTCGAAGACGATCGTCTCGCCGTCCGGGCTCACGTCGAGCGAGATCCAGCTCCCCACCGTCATGTCCATCGGAACGGTCCGGTCGACGGGAAGCGGGAGGTTCTCGTTCTCCGGCTCCCCGTCTCCGTCCGAGCCCTGCTGCGCGGCCGCCGGGTGCGCCGGGGGCACCGCCGCGAGCAGGAATCCGAGGCAGAGCCCGAGGCGGAGCGACGCCGAAAGAATCGCATGTGCCGGGTACGCGCGGAACGGACGCTGTTTCGCCAGTAGATTCATCAGGCATTCCCTGCAGGTTCGAGTACTACCAGGTGAAGTCCAGTACCCCAAACTGCGACAACTCCCGGTCCCCGTCACGGTCAATGCCGGTGGGCAGGCCGGATCAGAGATCGAGGATTCGCAGCAGCGTACGGATGTGCTCGTCGTGTTCCGCGGCCCGCCGGAGGTCGCGCAGTCGGAACCGGCGTTTCAACTGGCGGAGTTCGGGCGGCTTTCGGTAGTCTGGCCAATAGCGCCGGAGTTCTCGCTCGGTCGATTGTGCTTGAGGCTTCGTCTGCTCGCGTCCCGGGTGGAGCCGGAGCAGCAATCCCTCCAGGTTTGGAGTCAACAGGACGATACGGAACTCGTACCTGCGGGCCGCGGCGACCGCATCTCTGCCAGCGTTGAGGTCCTGCACGATGCGGTCCGCATCGAGCAAAACCAGCCGACCCTTGATCTCGCGACGGCCGGACAGCTTCCCGAGACGCCGCGCGGCCTCCTCGACGACATTCAGCGAGTCGCCGCCGCTCCCCGTATTAACCAACAGATGGATGTGAAGGCCGGCCTCGTCGCAGATGGAACGGAGCCACTGGACGAACGCGCGTTCGCTGGGTCCCTCGACTCCAATGAAGATGACCCGGCGTTGCGGAACCGGACGGCGCGGCACCTGGGCTCAGCCCGGCCTGGGGAGGCCGCCCAGAACCCCAATGCGGTACTTCGGGTAGAGACGCACATCGCGGCGCAGGCCCCGGACGTCCCGGAGGCCATGAACCTTGGTGCCGCCACTGTCGTCCTTCTCGACGATGAAGACTTCTTCCTTCTCGAGATCGTCGAGCAGGCCCATGTGATGGGAGGTCAGGAGGAGTTGTGCGTCCAGAGGATTGCTCTCGCGGGACCTGAACAGGCGAAGTAGTTCGCCCACGATGTCCACATGCAGATCGCCGTCGACCTCGTCGAGGATGGCCAGTCCGGTCCGGTCGAGCGCGACCTTGATCGCCGGCAGCAGATGAAGCAGTCGTTGCGTGCCCGCCGACTCGTAATCCAGCAGGATCGGGCCAGTGAGTCCCTCGTGGCTGAAGCGGATGTACTTGCCGATGCCGGCGAGTCCGGGGTCGAAGATGTCCATGTCTCCGATGCCGAGATCGCTGGATCGGAGCTGCCTCTCGACCCAGCCGCGCGATTCCGGATATTTTTCCAGCCAGTCGATCAGCGTCTGCGTCTTCATCGACAAGATGTCGGGCCCATGGATGTTCGTCGTGCTCACCCATCCTCTCATCCTATCGGCGATTCGGGCCGCGAGAGGCACGTTGAGCCACGCGAGGGTCGCGATGACGGAGGCGCCCCGCCGGACAGCCCTCAGCCGGTCATCCCGCGGCTTGAGATCGAACTCGGGAGAAACGTAGATGCGCGTTTCGCCGTCACGTCGCTCGAACAGCCGGCGGCGGCGACCCTGCGGGAAGTGAAGCAACGCTTCGCGCCGGACGAACAGGTTTGCGGGTTCCGCTTCCGCCTCTTCCCACCCGAGTTCGAGTTCGTAACGGAACAGCCGACGGGGTGCATCGGGCGCCAGCGCGTCCCATTCCCCCTCCAGCGAAAATCGGGTCTCCTTCCGCTGTGTTTCCTCGGTGAGAAACGGAACGATCGTGACAGGATCGTCGAGCCTGGAAGCAATGCGAAGGAGGTCGACGAACGCACGCAGCAGGGTGGACTTCCCCGCAGCGTTGGGTCCCATGAGCACGGAGACGGCCGGCAGCCGCACGCTCGGCTTCGCCGCGCTCCGGCGGAAGCGCGTCAGGTCGGGCGCCGTCCCGGCAATCCGGAGATCCAACGTCGCCCTGTCGCGTATCGATCCGTAGTTGGATACTGAAAATTCGTGAATCACAGACAGATTGTAACGCATTTTCGTCGTGAACGAAAGATGGCTCCGGGAAATCACATGAGGTCTTGCGTCTGGACGACGGACACTATTCCGGGGTAGCAGGGACGTTCCGGCGGAACATCGCGAAGTTCGGCCACGTCGCGGTTTGCGCGTCGCCCCCCCGCCATGCACTCTCCGGCCATGAATCATCTCTCCGTGCTCGCCATCGCGGGCAGCTGCCGCCGCCGGTCGTTCAACCGGGCGCTCCTGCGGGCCGCCATCGCGCGGGCGCCGGACGGCGTCGAGACCCGGGAGTTCGATCCGTCCCGGCTCCCGTTCTACGACGGAGACGTGGAGGCCGCCGGCGATCCCGACGTGGTCGCGGAGTTCAAGGCCGCCGTGCACGCGGCGGACCTCGTGCTGCTGGTCACGCCCGAGTACAACGGGGGTCTGCCGGCCGTGCTCAAGAACGCCGTCGACTGGGGGTCGCGACCGCCCCGCCCTCAGGCGTGGGACGGGAAGCCGGTCGCGATCATGGGGGCGACGCCCGGCCGCCTGGGGACGGCGCTGGCCCAGCGCTCGCTGCGCGAGTCGCTCGCGGGGCTGAACGCCCACGTGATGCCGCAGCCGCGCGTCCTGCTGTCGGGGGCGGGCGCCGTGTTCGACGAGGATCTCGAGTTGGCGGACGCAACGACCGGGAAGCACCTCGACAGATTCATGTCCGCCGCCGCGGAATGGGCGGAGCGGTTCCGGTAGACGGCACTCGCCAGTGGCCCGACACGAGGAGCGCCCTCTGTGGAGACGGACCGCGCCGTCGGCTCCCTCGTCCATGACCCGAAAACGCAGAGCTTTCGCACACTTCAGGTTCCGGAGGCTGGTGCGACCGTAAGCGCCGACGGGGCCCTTGCCGACAGGGAAGCTGCCCCACACTCTTGAACGCCCAGGCATATGGTCCCGCGCTCTACGAGGAGGCGAGGAATGCAAGGTTGGCTCGCGCAGTGGTGGCCCCTGCTGATAGCGGTCCTTATCCTGGTCCTGGTCATCGGTCTGGGTTCGATGGTTCTCCGTTTGGTTGGCAGTCAACAGTCCGACACCAGGACCGCCTTCGAGACCGTTTTCCGGAAACGGATGGTCCAGCCAATCGTTACACATATAATGGCGTGGACTTTCGCCTTGATGGCCTCGAGTTTGATCATTTCGTTTCTCTTTGTCCAAGAATATGACAAGGCAATAGACGTTTTTTCTTACGTGGTCGCCGTGATCGGCCCAATAATCGGATTCTGGTTCGGGTCCCGGCATGGCGAGGGAGGTGTGGCCACGGAGGAGAGGGAGAAACGGTAACCTCACCCGGAGTATTCCATGTCCTTTACCGATCCGGAATGGGATCTTATCGAACAGAGGCTGGATTCCGATCCCCGGCGATACGGTATGCCGGAGGGGGGTCGTGAGAAGTCTCTCGTGCTGGGGTCGTTCAACATCCGAAAGCTCGGAAAGGCGGTCGGCCGCGAGCGGGAGCTGGATTTCATGGCTCGGTTCTGCGCCTCGTGCGACCTCGTGGCAATCCAGGAGGTCCAGGACGATCTGTCCGGGCTCCGGCACCTCCGGCGGCGCACGGAAGTCCACGTCGCCGGACTGCCGGGCGAGTATGGGCTGGCGGTGTCCGACATTACCGGCAGCGTTCCGGGACGCAAGGGGATGGCCGAGCGGTTGGCCTTTCTCTATAGGCGCCGCAGGATAACCCGGTTGGAATTGGCTTCGGATCTGACCTTTGATCGCACGGCGATCCTGAACGAGCTGGGCGAGCACCACGACGACTGGAGGACGCACTTCGAGGAACACCGTCGGAAGCTTGCCGACCACGCCCAGGGGCTCAGGAAGACCAAGCCTCGATTCGTACCATCGAGGTTCCTTACGTTCGTCCGCAGCCCGCACGTGGTCGCCTTCGAGGCGCCTGCGGCAAACGACAAGCCACCGCTGACGTTCACGGCCATAAACGTCCATCTGGTTTATGGCCGCATGAAGGAACGCGAACAGGAGTTCGATGCGCTACTCGATTGGCTGATCGGTCGGCTCAAGAGCGGTGGAAGGAGAATGGTGACACCCAGCTTTGTCCTGTTGGGTGACCTCAATCTCGATTTCGACAAGCCAAGGTTGGATCGAAAGCGGATCGACGATCGGATTCGTGGACTCAACACGAGGCACTTCGGCGACACAGGCGAACGGCGGGTGTATTTCCCGTTCCTGGACCGGCATCCCGGGCATCGCAGGTTTCTGCGAACCAACGCGCGTGCCAGCCAGACCTACGATCACGTCGGTTTCTTCCGTGGCGCCGATGAGCAGCGGCTGCCCAACGACGAGTGGCTTGACGCCTGGACGCCCCGAAGGGAGCCGGACGACTTCGAGTTCGGCGTGTTCGATTTCGCCGATCTGTTTTCCCAGACATTGAGAAACCGATCGTACCGTGGTTTGTCGGCTGCCGAGAAGAGGGATCTGGGCTCACGCTTCGAACACACCGTGAGTGATCACCTGCCGATCTGGGTCCGTATCCCGCGACCGGGATTTGCGCGCTGAGCGGCGTCCCCGGACGACGCACGGCGGACGAGGCGCGACGGGAGATCTTTCACTAATCCGGTACCACCACTGTATGCGCCTTGGGCAGGTTGCCAGGAGCGTACCCGAGCGATTGATCGTTCATGCGCGACAGCGCGCTCTCGTGGATGTGCGCACCTTGCGAGATGGTTCGCGGGGTTGGCCTCCACAGCCGCCACAGGCCGGTCCTTGAAGGATGGATACAACCTGCGGGATCGGGTGCGAGCGCGCCGCACCAGTCTCGTTTCAGACGTAAGCCTTGGTCTTTTGCCTTCAGCAGCATCCACTTCAACGCGATGTCGGAGAGGCTGGCGTCGCGATGCCAGCCACCGACGTCAGAGTGGCAGCCGGCGAACCAGACCTGTTGAATCGTCTGGTCGTCCGCCTTGGCATCTTCAGACCACAGACTAACCGGAAACTTCTGGCGCTGTTCGTCAATGGAGACAGCTTGGTAGCCGTACTTGACATCGTGATTCAGCTTCGAATCGAAGAACTTACGGCCCCAGAACCAACCCATCGAGCCGACCGTGTCCCACACGCCAATGAAGTGTGGACGGCAGTCGTGGCTATACGTCCGCTTAAAGCCGGGTGCCATGCCGTGACGTCTTCGATCATTATATATGCGTGATGCGTACGGCACCAAGTTCCGACTTCCCTTCTGAAGCAAGCCGCAACGATTCAACATCCCTGCCAGCGCGCGTACGGTGAAGGCACCGCGGCTGAAGCCGAATAGAAACAGCTTGTCACCCGGCTCGTACCGCGCCATGAGGTATCGGTAGGCATCCTCGATATTCTGCTGGAGTCCGGCACCGAACGCCTTTCCCAGAGTGCGGCCCACCCGGCGCCCGAGTTGCCGACCGAGAAAGCTGAAGGTTCCGACACCTGGATCGTAGAAGGCAATCTGGTTCGCGTCGCGAACGATCGCTTCGTACAGCTTCACGACGTTGGTGTTGTTCGAGCCGTATTCATTACCGGTACCGTCACAGCAAATGACAACGTTCTTGGACATCAGTTGCACCTCTGTTGCTGTACCCTGCCGGAGCACCTCACCTCCGCCACGCCTCCGCGTCCGGGATTCCGCGGCTGATGAGCACCTCGAGCGGCGGACTCCCCGCCGTCGCACGCGCCGCGGCCGTTCGAGCGAAGTCCTCGACCGGCATATCCGACAAGAAGCCGCGTACCTGCCCGGTCTGAGGATCGCGCAGGATGGCCATCGGACGGGCGGTGCCGTCGTGCAGCGTGACCGACCCGCCGGGGCCGGACAGCGTGATGCCGGCCAACTCGTCGGCCCAACCAACCTGCACGGGCAGGGCGAACACGAAGCTCGCCGCTTGGCCCTCCGCGTCGGCCGTGGCCGGCATGTCGAAGGAGTACGAGAACAGCGGCGTCCCGTCGGCCGTAGCTCCCTCGATGGTGTATTCGGTCCCCGCCCGAGGAAGTGAGGGTACGGCGTCGACCACGAAGGCGGGGTCCAGATAGGGGATGCCGTCCGCGTCGCGTCCTCCCCACAGCAGGAGCGTTCGCGTGGGACCCGTGACCGCCGCCGCCATCTGGGCCTCTACGGCGAGGCGGTGATCGAGCGCCTTGTTGAAGAAGAAATCGCTGATCCAGAGCCGATTGTTCCGACAATAGGACATGATGTCCGACGCATCCGGCGCCACCAATGCGCGCTGCTCGAAGTCATATCCCCAGGCCCCGATGTTTCCGTAAGCGTGCGGAAACCAGGGATCGACATAGTCGGGACTGCCGCACGGGGCGTGCCGCAACGAGAGGTTGTGCCCCAATTCGTGGGCCATCACAGGGGCGCTGCGGATCGACGCGCTGACAAACTGACCTCCAGCAACTCCGACTGCGGTAAAGGAGCTGGATCCGGGCCTTACTCTCCCATCCCACACGCCCATCCAGTATCCCGAACCGCCCTCCATGAGGCGCAGCGCCGAAACCTGTCTCAAGATACCGAAGATGTCCGGCGTAGATACCATAACGGGATCGCGCGCCGCAACATCGAGGTCCGCTATCGGCAGCAGAGCCCGCACATCGGCGAGTAGCTCGTGACCATCGGGATCCGCCGCCATCGCGGAGACCTCATCCGCGGCAGACCAGTCTGGATTCTCTTCCAGGAGAAACGGGATCAAGGTCAGTTGGAAAGGCGGCAAGGGCCGCACATCGACGGCCACAAGGCCCGAATCGGGGATCCGCTTTGTGACGCCGAGGCCGGGATCGAGCGTCGCCTCCGGGTCGATCTCGATCACCATCTCGAGGCCTGGCGCGACGAGCCAGGCTGGAATCTCCGCGTTGGCCGACAGGGCTAGGTCGCCCTCCAGGATCTCCGTGGGAATGGGCAACGTACTCGCGGGGACGTCGATGGAATGCTGTTCAGCGCCGTCAACGTAGAAGGTGGCCCGCACGGCGGGCATCGTGGCGTCACTCTCTCTCGCCGCCGTTACGAAGACCCGAAGCAGTGCCGGCTCTCCCGCCAGTAGCGGGACGGGGTCGTCCCACGACTGTACGGCTTGGGTCAGGTACACTGCGGCCCCGCCTCCGCACCGCACCAAGCGGCGGTCGGGAATGGCGCGAAACCAAGCATCATAGTCAGAGCCGGGCGGCCGGCAGAGTCCGGTGCCTCCCGCCATGAGCCGTTCGAGCCGTCCGACGGACAGGAATTCCGAAGGCAGCGGGCCGGCCAGATCGGGGTTGCCCGCCAGGATCAACGACTTGAGCAAGACGAGGTTGCCGAACGCCGGCGGAACGGGACCGGCCATTGCGTTGGACCGCAGGTCGAGACTCGTCAGGGCCGCGGCCTGTCCGAGTTCGGCGGGCAGCGGCCCCGAGAACTGATTGTGACCCAGATTCAGCGTGCCCAGGCTTGCGAGCCGGCCCAATTCGCCGGGAATCGGTCCCGCGAGTTGATTGTCCGCCAAATCCAGCGTCGCGAGGTCTGCGAGATCGCCCAACTCGGCGGGGAGCGACTCGGAGAGATTGTTGCTAGCCAACCGGAGTTCCCGCAGCCGCAGGAGGCCGCCCAGCGCAGAAGGGATCGGCCCCGTCAACTGGTTGCCCGACAGGTCCACCACGGCAAGACGGCCCGGCGCGGCAAGCTCTCGCGGAATGCCACCGGTCAAACCGTTGTCGGCGAGCCGAATGAACTCCAGCGCGCCGAGCTTGCCGAATCCTGACGGGATTGTACCGACAAACTGGTTCCGGCCGAGGTTGAGCACCTCGAGGCTGCGCAGATCGCCCAGCTCCGGCGGCAAGGTGCCGGACAGAAAGTTCCGCTCAAGTTCGAGTCGCTTGAGACTGTGCAAGTCACCGATCTCCACCGGAATTGGGCCGGTGAACTCATTCCAGCCCAGATCGAGCCATGTCAGGTGGGCGAGGTCGCCGAGTTGCGGAGGGATCGAGCCCGAAAGGTCATTATCAGAGAGTCTCATCGTGAGGAGGACCGGCAGCCGTCCAAGTTCCGGCGGGATCGAGCCCGTAAGCACGTTCCGACGCAGGACGAGGCTCGTCAGATCGGTGAGGCCGCCCAGTTCCGGCGGGATCGAGCCTGCAAGCTCGTTGACGGAAAGATCCAACTCCCTAAGTGCCGTAAGCTGCCCGAGTTCCGCCGGGAACGATCCGGACAGGCCGTATCCCCCGAGCCTGAGCCCGACGACCCGGCCCGCGGCATCGGTCTCCACGCCGTCCCACTGCGCCAACGGGGCATCGGTCAGCCAGCCCGCGCTCTGCCGCCAGTTCCGGCCGTCCGTATTCCGGTACAGGTGTTCGAGAATCTCGCGATCCGTGAGGGGTGGACACTGCACCCCCGTTCCGGTGTGGTTCGGAATACCGTTCAGCCACGCCTGAAGACCGGGATCGTCCGCCACGCACACGGATGTGCCTTCGTAGTCGAACTCCACCAGCGCCAGTCCGGCGAGCGACAGGGGCAGTCGGCCAGTAAGCGCGTTGTCGCCGATCCTCAGTTGAGTCATTCCGGCGAGCAGCCCGATGGCTTCCGGAATGTGCCCCGACAGCCCGTTTCCGGTCAGATCGAGACCGGAGACCCGCCCGACCGAATCGGTCCCAACCCCGTGCCACCGGCCCAGATTCTCATCCTCGAGCCAGCCGTCGGATCGTACCCAGCCGGACCCGTTCAAGGCTTCGTAGAGGGTCCTCAGCGCCTGTTTGTCGATCTCGTCACAGAACGGAATGTCGACGGGGTACGCGACGTTGCCGCGAGCTTCCACTTGCGCCGCCCACGCCCTGAACTCGTCCGTAGAGGGTAGGCATGCCCCGTCGGTCCTCCGGCAACCAAGCGACTCCAGGTTGTTCAACGCGGCAAAGCTCAGCGGGAACGAACCTTCCAGCTGGTTGCCGCTCAGTGTTATTGTCCGCAGTTCGTGGAGGTTCCCCAGTTCGGCCGGAATCCCCCCCGTCAGGTTGTTCTCGCTTAGGTGTAGGGACCTCAGCTTGCCAAGGTTCCCGAACTCGGGAGGAATCGGACCCGTCAAGCTGTTGCCCCACAAGCTAAGGAGCTGTAGGCCTGTGAGGTTCCCGAGTGCAGCCGGAATCTGGCCTGTCAGGTTGTTGTCCCAAAGGGACAGCCAACGGAGCTTGGGCGAGTCTCCGAGTTCCGGCGGTATCGAGCCTGTGAACTCATTCCCGCCCAGTTCGAGAAATGCCAGGTTGGCAAGCTTGCCCAGTTCCGGGGGTATCGGGCCCTGCAAGTCATTCAGACGCAGCGCCAGCTCTCGAAGCTCAGGAAGTTCATTCAGCCAGGCGGGAATCGGACCGGTCAGACTGTTTTTGCTGAGTCGAAGCGACAGCAGGTTTTCGAGAGCACGAAGTTCTGGCGGAATCGTGCCCGTTAACTCGTTTTCTTCCAGGTCAAGATGCCTCAGATTCGTGAGCCCTCCCAATACCGGAGGGACCGGGCCGCTTAGAATGTTGTACCTGAGGACAAGCGTATCCAATTCAGTAAGCTGGCCTAGTTCGGGCGGGATTACGCCCCGCAGGCTATTCTGCCCGAGAGCAAGTGTCCGCAGGTTGGTGAGATCTCCGAGTTCGGGCGGAATCGTGCCGCTCAAAGCGTTCACCTGGAGGTCAAGCGACTCCAGGTTCGTCAAGTTCGCCAGTTCCGGCGGGATCGTCCCGGAAAGCCCGTGGCCAATCCATGTGCCGTCGCGCCGTCCGCTGAGATTAAGCCCTACGACTCGCCCGGAAGCGTCGGTCGATACGCCGTACCACTCGCCCAGAGGCGCGTCTGTGAGCCAGTTGTCGTTGTTGACCCAGTTCGGGCCGTCCGTCGCCTCGTAGAGTGCGACGAGCGCCGCGCGGTCGGGGTTGGCCGTGTGCGCCAGGATCGTCTCGGACACGTCGCCCGCGGTCGCCACGAGCGTCTGCTCGCCCACGGTCTTTCCGAGCGTCCACGAGGTCCGCGCGAGGCCCTCGCCGTCGGTGACGGCCTCTGCGGGGTCGACCGTCCCGTGCCCCTCGCCCGGCGTGAACACGACCGTGGCTCCGGCAACGGGCGAACCCCGCGCGTCCGTCACGCGCACGACCACCGGCTCCGGCAAGGGCGTCTCGAGATCGGCCATCTGCCCGCCGCCGGACACCACATCCAGCGACGCCGCCTCTTGCGCCACCTCGACGGCGGCCGTCGCGCTCAGGCTCTGAAAGATCGCCGTGACCGCCCCGGAGCCGTTGGCCACGGCGGTGGCCCTGCCGCCAGCGTCGACGGTGAACACGGCCTCGTCGCTGCTCGACCAGGTCACGGTTCCCGGGAACGCGGCGCCGCGCTGGTCCTTGACCGTCGCCCGAAACACGGCGGTCTCGCCCAGCGATGTCAGTGTCGCCGAGGAAGGCTCGACGGCGATGGAGGTCGGCCGGGCCGGCTCGGGCGGAGGGGGAGGCGGGGGCGCCACGGGGTCGTCGCCGCAGGCCGTGGCCAAAGTGCCGCCCGCAAGGCCCGTCAGGACGAGGAGCGCCCAGCGGCCGCGCTTCCCGCCGCCGATGAGTCCAAGACCTTCCTTCATCGCAATTCTCCTTCAGCCATCCTGTTCGGGTGCGTTCCGCTGCCGCGGGTCCCGTGCTGCAGGGACTGATCGCGATGCGCCGGGCACCGAAGCCGCGACGGGTGTCGTCAACGCCGCCACGCCTCCGCGTCCGGGATTCCGCTGCTGATGAGCACGTCGAGCGGTGGACTCCCCACCGTCGCACCCGCTGCGGCCGTTCGAGCGAAGTCCTCGACCTGCATATCCGACAGGAAGCCGCGTACCTGCCCGGTCTGCGGATCGCGCAGGATGGCCATCGGACGGTCGGTGCCGTTGTCCAGCGCGACCAACCCGCCGGGGCCGGACAGCGTGATGTTGGCAAGATCATCGGCCCAGCCCGCCTGCACGGGCAGGGCGAACACGAAGCTCGTCTCTTCGCCCTCGGCGTCTGCGGTGGCCGGCATGTCGAAGGAGTACGAGAACAGCGGCGTCCCGTCGGCGGTCGTTCCCTCGATCGTGTATTCGGTCCCCGCCGGAGGCAGTGCGGGTACGGCGTCGACCACGAAGGCGGGGTCCAGATAGGGGATGCCGACCGTGTCCCGTCCTCCCCACAGCAGGAGCGTCTGCGTGGGACCCGCGACCGCCGCCGCCATCTGCGCATCGATCGAGAGGCGATGGCCGAGCGCCTTGTTGAAGTGATAGTCGCTGATCCAGTCTGGCGGCCCGCAGTAGGACATCAAATCGGGTGTGACCGGATCCACCAGGATGCTTCGGGCGAAGTCGTACCCCCAGGCTCCAATGCGCCCCGTGGGAGACGGGAACCAAGGGTCGGGTGTGCCGGCGCCACCGCAGGGCGCGTGCCAGAGTCCCAGGTTGTGCCCCAGCTCGTGGGCCATCGTGGATGCGGCATGAGGCCGCGCGTAGCTAACGTGGCCGGGTAGCCGCGCCATCCCCGGGAACCAATGGAACCTCGCCCCGGGTTTTGTCGCAACCACTCCCAGCCAGTATCCCGATCCGCCCTCCATGAGGCGCATCGCCTCAATCTGAGCCAACAACTCCGACGGATTCGAGTGAGACATCGACACGGGGTCGTGTGCCTTGATGGCCAGTCCCGCTATCGGTAGCAACCCGCGCACTTCGCGGAACGACTCGTGCCCCCCGGCGGCGTCCTCCGCCATCTCGGTAACGGCCCGCGCGGCGGTCGAGTCCGCGTAGCCCTCCCACAGGAACGGGATCAGAGTCAACTCGAACTCGGGGACGGCCCGCACATCGACGCCCATGCGGCCGGAAACGGGAATCCGCGTCGTAACCCCGAGCGCGGGATCCAGCGTGCCATCCGGATCAACCTCAATCACCATTTCCAGGCCCGGCACGATAACCTCTGCCGGGATCTCGGCGTTTGCCGAGCGCGTAAGGTCCTCCTCCACCACCTGGGGGGGAATCGGATACGCGCCTCCGGCGATGCGCGCGCTATGCCGCTCGTCACCGTCCACGTAGAAAGTGACTTTGACATCCGGCATGGTCGCAGCGGTGCCGCCCCGGGTCGCCGTCACGAAGACGCGCAGCAACGCAGGCTCGCCCGCCAACAGCGGCACAGGATAATCCCGCGACTGCACCGTTTGGGTCAGGTAAACCGCGAAACCCTCCCGGCAGCGTGCCAGCAGGCGGTCGGTTATGGCGCCGAACCACGCGTCGAAAGCCGCATCGTGCGGGAGGCATAGTCCTGTCCCGCCCGCCATGAACTGCTCAAGTTGGTTGAGTGCCCTCATGCCTGCGGGCAGCGGCCCGGCCAGATCGGGGTTGTTCGCGAGAACCAACGACTCCAGCAGTTTGAGGTTCGCGAACTCGGGCGGTATCGGGCCGGCCAGCGCGTTGGACCGCAGATCCAGACTTTGCAGATCAGCAGCTCCCGCAAGTGCCGCAGGCAGGGGTCCGGAGAGCCGGTTCTCGCCCAGATTCAGCCACGTCAGTCTCGAGAGACGACCCAGCTCCGGAGGAATCGGCCCCGTCAACGCGTTGTTCGACAGGTCCAACTCCCACAGGGTTGCGAGGGCGCCGAATCGGGGAGGGATGAGGCCCGTCAACTGGTTGTCGCCAAGTCGCAAGCTTCTCACCGCGCCAAGATCGGCAAACTCCGCCGGAATAAAGCCCGTGAGTCGGTTCCGCGCGAGGTTGGCGAGTTCCAGGCGGCTCAAGCCGCCCAGAGCAGATGGAACGGGGCCCGAGAGGGAGTTCCCTGCAAGTGAAAGATAGGTCAGGTTCGCCAGGTCTCCGAGTTCCGGGGGGATCGAGCCCTGGAGCGCATTCCACCCGAGGCGGAGCGACTCCAGGCGATCCAGCTTGCCCAGTTCTGGCGGCACCGAACCCACGAGCCGGTTCGCGCTCAGATTGAGAGACGTGAGTCTCGAAAGCTGCCCGAGTGACGAAGGGATGTTGCCGCTGAGTCTGTTGTTGTTCAGGTCGAGGTCTTCCAGGCGATCCAGATTTCCCAGTTCCAGCGGGATTGAACCCGACAATCTGTTCCTCGAAAGAAGTAATTCGCCGAGGTGTGACAACTGCGCGAGTTCCACCGGAATCGGGCCGGATAGGCCGTTGTCCCGAAGTCGCAACGCGACAACCCTTCCGGCGTCATCGGTCTCGACGCCATACCATGCCGCCAACGGTGTATCCGTTAGCCACCCTGCGCTCTGGTTCCAATGTTGGCCGCCCGTGTTCCGGTGCAGTAGTTCGAGAATCTCGCGGTCCGTGAGCGGTGGGCACTCCACGCCCGTGCCGACATGTCGCGGGATACGGTTCAACCATTCCCGGAATCCGGTGTCGTCGACTACGCACAGTGACGTGCCACCGTAGTCGAACTCATCGAGCGCCAGGCTGGCGAGCGACAGCGGCAGTCGGCCGGACAGGGCGTTGTTCGCGATCCGCAGTTCCGTCAAGCCGGCGAGCTGCCCCAGCGCCGCCGGAAGATGTCCCGACAACCCGTTGGCGGTCAGATCGAGACCCGAGACTCTGCCTACGGAATCCGTCGCAACGCCTTGCCAGTCCGCCAAGGCCTCCTCTTCGAGCCAGCCGTCCGCCTCCGCCCACTTCTGTCCGCCCGCCGCATCGAACAGTTCTTCCAGAGCACGCCTGTCGATCTCGTCGCACCAGGGAACATCCACATGAAAGCTGCCGGCGCTGCGAGCTTCGACCATCTGCTCCCATTCCCTGAAGTCCGCCGTCGCCGGCAGGCATACGCCGTCGGACGTGGCGCAACCAAAACTCCCCAGCGCGGTCAGCCGGAGAAAGCTGTGTGGAATGGCCCCCGTCAGCCGGTTCCCTCCCAAAGTCAGGTGAGTCAGTTTGGTGAGGCTGCCGAGCTCCGCGGGTATCGGACCGGTCAGATTGTTGTCGGACAGACTCAAGCTCGTCAGATTGCCAAGACTGGCCAGCTCCGGCGGGATCGAGCCCGACAGGTTGTTACCCCACAGAGACAGGCTCTCCAGATTGTCCAGGCTGGCCAGTTCCGGTGGAATTGGACCCGTCAGGTCGTTGGATCCCAGAGCCAGATCCTGCAACTCCGTCAGGTTGGCTAGTTCCACAGGAATCCGGCCTGTCAACTCATTGACCACAAGCGATAGACGTCGCAGTCGGTGAACGTTGCCCAGTTCAGCCGGGATTGCACCAGTCAGTTGATTGCGGTACAAGTCCAAGGTCTCCAATTCGCGGAGGTTGCCCAGTTCCGGAGGGATGCCACCAGTCAACTGATTCCTCTTCAGGATTAGTCCTCGCAACTTGGCGAGGCCCGCGAATTCGGACGGAATCTCTCCCGAGAGGTCGTTGTCGCTAAGGTCGAGCCCCGTCAGAAACGCGAGGCTGCCAAGCTCCGCGGGGATCGCGCCCCAAAGGAGGTTGAGGCTGAGCCTCAAGAGAGTCAGATTCGCGAGGTTTCCGAGGTCGGGCGGAATGGTGCCCAATAGTCCATTCTCGCGGAGCACCAGCCGGCTGACGCGCCCGGTCGCGTCGGTGTCGACACCGTACCAGTCCTCCAACGGGGCGTCGGTCAGCCAGTTCTCGCTATTGGTCCAGTTCGGTCCGTCCGTCGCACGGTAAAGGACCTCCAGCGCCGCGCGGTCGGGGTTGATCGTGTGCGCCAGGATCGTCTCGGACACGTCGCCCGCGGTCGCCACGAGCGTCTGCTCGCCCACGGCCTTTCCGAGCGTCCAGGCTGTCCGCGCGAAACCCTCGCTGTCGGTGACGGCCTCGGCGGGATCCACGGTGCCGTGTCCCTCGCCCGGCGTGAACACCACCGCGGCTCCCTCGACCGGCGCGCCTTCCGCGTCCACCGCCCGCACGATCACGGAGTCGTCCAGCGCGGCGCCCAGATCGGCGGTCTGCCCGGCGCCCGACACGACCTCGATGTCGTGCACGATCTCCACGGCCGTGAGCCCCCGGGCCGCGACCTCGGCCGAGGGGCCGTCGGTGACCGACGCGGCCAGCGTCTGCGCGCCCGCGGCGTCTCCGAGCGTCCACAGGGTCCGCGCGAGCCCCGCGGTGTCGGTGACCGCCTCCGCGGGGTCGGCCGTTCCGTGCCCCTCGCCGGCGGCGAACACGACCGTGAGGCCCTCGACCGGCGAACCTCCCGCGTCCACCGCCTGCACGACGACCGGCTCCGGCAACACCGCGCCAGGCCGCGCCGCCTGCCCGTCGCCCGACACGGTCTCCAGCGACGCCGCCTCCTGCGCCACCTGGACGGCGGCCGTTGCGCTCAGACTCTGGAGCGTCGCGGTGACCGTCCCGGAGCCGTTGGCCACGGCGGTGGCCCTGCCGCCGGCGTCGACGGTGAACACGGCCTCATCGCTGCTCGACCAGGTCACGGTTCCCGAGAACGCGGCGCCGCGCTGATCCTTGACGGTTGCCCGGAACACGGCGGTCTCGCCGAGAGACGTCAGCGTCGCCGAGGAAGGCTCCACGGCGATGGAAGTCGGCCGCGCCGGCTCCGGTGGCGGGGGAGGGGAGGGCGCCACGGCATCGTCACCGCAGGCCGTGGCCCAGGCGGCGCACGCAAGGCCCGCCGAGACGAGGAGTGTCCAGCGGCCCCGCTTCCTGCCGTCGATGGTTCTGGAACTTATTTTCACAGCAGTTCTCCGTCAGTCATCCTGTTCGAGTACCTTCCGCTCCTGCCGGAGCAAGTCACCTTCGCCACGCCTCCGCGTCCGGGATTCCGCGGCTGATAAGCACGTCGAGCGGTGGGGTCGCCGCGGTTGCACGCGCCGCGGCCATTCGAGCGAAGTCCTCGACCGGCACGTCCGACAGGAAGCCGCGTACCTGCCCGGTCTGCGGGTCGCGCAGGATGGCCATCGGACGGTCGGTGTCGTCGTCCAGCGCGACCGACCCGCCGGGGCCGGACAGGGTGATGTTGGCCAACTCGTCGGCCCAGCCGGTCTGCACGGGCAGCGCGAACACGAAGCTCGTTTCTTGGCCCTCGGCGTCTGCGGTGGCCGGCATGTCGAAGGAGTACGAGAACAGCGGCGTTCCGCCGGCGGTCGTTCCCTCGATCGTGTATTCGGTCCCCGCCGGAGGAAGCGTTGGTGCGGCGTCAACGACGAAGGCGGGATCCACGTACGGCACGCCATCCGTGTCGAGCCCTCCCCACAACAAAAGGGTTCGAGTGCGGTGTGCGACTGCTGCAGCCACGTTGCCATCCGCGGAGCCGAGACGGTGGTCGAGCGCTTTGTTGAAGGAGTAGTCGCTGATCCAGCTAGGGTCACGGCAGTAACTCATAACGTCGCGATACCACTCCTCCACTACGCCGCCGCCGCGGACCAGATCGTACTCCCCGGGAAAGTCGTAACCCACGGCTCCGATGGATCCGTCCAGATACGGATACCAAGGATCCGGATTGGGAACGGCGCACGGCGCGTGTCCCAAGCTCATGTTGTGGCCGAGCTCGTGGGCGATTATGCTCCCAAACGGCGTTGAAGCGCTCGACCAGTAACCAAGCCTGGCGACTCCCCCGACGTCGGAGAAATCCGTCATCAGGCCCAGATAGTGGCCGCCCCTTCCTTCCAAGACCCGGATCGCCTCGGTTTCCCTTAGCACTGCGAAGCCGGAATTACTCGAACTCATCACCGGATCGTGAGCCGTCACATCGATAGCCGCTACGGGCAAAAGCGTAAGCGTTTGCTGAAGCAACTCATGGTCGTCCGGATCCGCCGCCATGTCCGCCGCAATCCCGATGACCGCCGAGTCTGGATCGGCGGTCCAGACGAAGGGGATGACTGTAAGGTCGAACAGGGGCATCTCCCGTACATCAACCGCAAGTCGCCCTTTGTGCGGGATCCGTTCCGTGACCCCCAGTGACGGGTCCAGGGTCCCGTCCGGGTCGATCTCGATTACCATTTCCAGTCCGGGCCGTACGACCTCGCTGGGAATCACGGCGTTGGCGGACCTCGACAGGTCGCTCTCATCGATCTCTTCGGGGATCGGGACTGATGTGCCGGGAATGTAGACCACGTGGGTCTCGGCGTCGGCACGGTAGAACCGTGCGCGGATTGGGGGCATGCCCGCGCCCGAACCGCGCGCTGCTGTCACGAAGACCCTCAGCAGCGCCTTATCGCCCGCAACCAGTGGCACCGGCACAACGCGGGACTGTACGGCTTGAGTGAGGTACGCCATCGAAGGGGCGCAGGACGCGATCTGAGCATCGGCAATGCCTTCGAGCCACGCTTGGAAGCTAGTGTCGTCGCGTGGCGCGCAAAGGTCTGTGCCGCGGGCGAGCATCGCGTCGATATTGCGGAGGTCGGTCAAGCTCGCCGGAAGAGCTCCGGTCATGTCGGTGTTGTTGGTAAGGTCCAACTCGCTCAGGTTCGCCAACGTTGCGAGTTCCGGGGGGACGGATCCGGAAAGCTTGTTGATGCCCAGCCGAAGACCTCTCAATCCAGCGAGCCCGCCCAGCTCCGAGGGAATCGGGCCGGAGAAGTTGTTCCGCTCGAGAATCAGCCATTCCAAACTGGCGAGCGTACTCAGCTCCGGGGGGATCGGGCCGGAAAGATCGTTCCATGAGAGTTGAAGCGACTCGAGGGTTTGGAGACTCCGGAGTTCGGGCGGGATCGGGCCGCTGAGATCGTTGAACGCGAGGTCCAGCCGTTCAAGGTTGGCGAGTGCGCCCAACTCTGGGGGAATCGGGCCGGAAAGATCGTTCGCGGAGAGTCGAAGCGACTCGAGGTTTTGGAGACTGCGGAGTTCGGGCGGGATCGGGCCGCTGAGATCGTTGCCCGCGAGGTCCAGCCGTTCAAGGTTGGCGAGCGTGCCCAATTCCGGGGGAATCGGGCCTGAAAGATCGTTCCATGAGAGTTGAAGCGACTCGAGGTTTTGGAGACTGCGGAGTGCGGGCGGGACTGGGCCGCTGAGATTGTTGCCCGCGAGGTCCAGCCGTTCAAGGTTGGCGAGCGCGCCCAATCCGGGGGGGATCGGGCCGGAGAGCCGTTGCCCGCTTAGGTCCAGGCCCACCACCCGCCCGGAGCCGTCCGTCACTACGCCGTTCCATTCACCGAGCGGCGCGTCGGACAACCACTTGTCGCCGTTTGCCCACTTCGGCCCGCCAGTCTCGTGGTAGAGACCGGTGAGAATATCCCGTTCCGAGAGGGGAGCGCACCGGGCGCCTGTGCCCTCGTGCGACGGCACGCCGTTCAGCCACTGCTGGAACGAATTGTCCGCCGGGGCGCACACCTCCGTGCCGGCATAGTGCAACGTGGTTAGTGAAAGGTTCGCCAGCGAGGCTGGGAGACGGCCGGTGAGCGCGTTGTTGTCTCCGATCCGCAGTTCAGTCAATTCGGCCAGATGGCCCAAGCTCGTTGGCAGGTTTCCCGCCAAGTCATTGCCCTCAAGGTCGATCGCGGTGACCCGGCCGAGCGAGTCGGCGCGCACTCCATGCCACTCGCGCAGGGCCGATCCGCCAAGCCAACCTGCGGAGTTCCGCCAATCCGACCCGCCGGTCGCCTCGTGCAACGACTCGAGCACGGCCATGTCCAAATCGTTGCACCACGATCCCACAAAAGACTCAAGTCCGTCGATCCATTCCAAAAATGGTCGGGTGCCGGGTACGCAAAAGCCGTGGTCGCTCGTACACCCAAAACTCCTCAGCTTTGTCAGATCCAGCAACGCCGCCGGCGTTGGGCCGGTCATGCGAGTACCGTTAATTGACAATTCCTCCAGGTTGACAAGCTTGCCGAGTTCCGGCGGCAGCGAGCCCATAAAGTCGTTCGCCCCAAGTCCCAAGTGCCTTAGGTTTACGAGCTTACCTAGTTCCGGCGGAATCGGGCCGGTGAGCTCGTTTCGTACGAGATGTAGAAATGTCAAGTTGGTGAGCGTTCCCATCCACGGCGGAATCGGGCCCGCGAGATGGTTCCAAGAGAGGTCTAGGTGAAACAGGTCCGTCAGGTTCCGCACCTGCGTCGGGATCGGGCCCGTAAACTGGTTTACTCCCAAGTTGAGATTATTTAGGTGCTCCAGGTTCCCGAGCTCGGGCGGTATGGGACCCGACAGGCGGTTCCTGTACAGGCTGAGGCGCCGCAGGTTGGTGAGATTTCCGAGTTCCGGCGGAATCGGGCCGGTCAGAAAGTTGTCTCGAAGCACCAACAGTCGCAAAGCCACGAGTTCGCCAAACTCCGGTGGGATCCGACCCGCCAAGTTATTATCGCCTAGGGCCAGCCACTCCAAGTTGCCGAGCCTGCCAAGCTCCGGCGGGATCGAACCGACTAGATCGTTCAACTCGAGGTTAAGTGACTTCAAGTTCGCAAGATTGCCGAGCTCGGGCGGGACTGTGTCCGTTAGGGCGTTTATTCCGAGGTCAAGCACCTCCAGGTTCGCGAGGTTCCCCAGTTCTGGCGGGATCGTCCCCGAGAGCCCATGAGGACGACGCGATCCATCTTCAATCCGTCCGCTAAGGTCAATCTGGACCACCCGTCCCGAAACGTCCGTCTCCACCCCATACCACTCTCCCAGCGGCGCGTCGGTGAGCCAGTTGGTGTTGTCGACCCAGTTCGGCCCGTCAGTCGCCTCGTAGAGCGCGACAAGCGCCGCGCGGTCGGGATTGACGGTGTGCGCCAGGATCGTTTCGGACACGTCGCCCACGACCGCCACGAGCGTCTGCTCACCAACGGTCTTTCCGAGCGTCCACGCGGTCCGCGCGAGACCCTCGCTGTCGGTGAAGGCCTCCGCCGGATCGGCTGTTCCGTGCCCCTCGCCCGGCGTGAACACCACCGCAGCCCCCTCGACTGCCGCTCCTTCCGCGTCCACCGCCCGCACGATCACGGAGTCGGCCAGCCCGGCGCCAAGGTCGGCGGTCTGGCCGGCGCCCGACACGACCTCGATCGCGTGAACGATCTCCACGGCCGTGAGCCCCCGGGCCGCGATCTCGGCCGAGGGGCCGGCCGCGACCGACGCGGCCAGCGTCTGTTGGCCCTCGGCGTCTCCGAGCGTCCACAGGGTCCGCGCCAGCCCCGCCGTGTCGGTGACGGCCTCGGCGGGGTCGGCCGTTCCGTGCCCCTCGCCGGCCGCGAACACGACCGTGACGCCCTCTACCGGCGAGCCGCCCGCGTCCACCGCCCGTACGACCACCGGCTCCGGCAACACCGCGCCGGGTCTGGCCGCCTGGCCGTCCCCCGACACGGTCTCCAGCGACGCCGCCTCCTGCGCCACCTGGACGGCGGCCGTTGCGCTCAGACTCTGGAGCGTCGCCGTGACCGTCCCCGAGCCGTTGGCCACGGCGGTGGCCCTGCCGCCGGCGTCGACGGTGAACACGGCCTCGTCGCTGCTGGACCACGTCACGGTCCCCGGGAACGCGGTGCCGCGCTGGTCCTTGACCGTCGCCCGGAACACGGCGGTCTCGCCGAGCGAGGTCAGGGTCGCCGAGGACGGCTCCACGGCGATGGAGGTCGGCCGGGCCGGCTCGGGCGGAGGGGGAGGGGAGGGCGCCACGGGGTCGTCGCCGCAGGCCGTGGCCAGGGCGCCGCCCGCCAGACCCGCGAAGGCAAGGATCATCACCCGACGGTAGCGCGCTCTCCGGTCCATCATCCCGTGATCCTCCTGTCTGCCGAGCATCGCCCATCCCTGTTTCGAGCCGTGTTGACTCCAAACGGTGCAAAATGCGATTTGTGGACGATACTCACTCTACGCTACGCGATATTTTGGGGACATACCACAGCGTGAGTGCATACCCAGACCGAGGTTCGTGGCAACCGTTGTCGGCGGCGCGCCCGGTCTCCACGTTGCAGGTCAGACCATGCCGCAGGTGGACCCGCTTCGGGCCACCGGCCGAATACCGCAGCCCTGCAGGGAGGGGTCTTGTCCGACAGCAACGGCGCCTGCGTCATCTTCGAGAAGCTCGCGCCCGACGTCCGGGTGCCTGCCCGGGCCACGGAACAGTCGGCCGGGTACGACATCCGGGCCCATCTCACGCGGGGGCCCATTCGGGTCCATCGGGGTGAGGGCCGCGACACCGTTTCCGTGATTCCGACTTCCGGAGACAACGGCAGGTCTTCGATCGAACTCGAGGCCGGCGACCGTGCGCTCGTGCCGACGGGATTCCGCGCCCGCCTGCCGGACGGCTATGAGGCGCAGATTCGCATGCGGTCGTCGCTCGCCTGGAAGCGGGGGCTCACGGTGCCCAACGCGCCCGGTACCGTGGACGCGGACTATCCGGACGAGTGGTTCGTCCTTGTCCTGAACTCGGCGCCCCACCCGATTCGGATCGAACACGGCGAACGGATCGCCCAGGTCGTCCTCCACAAGTACGAGGTCGCGCGCTGGGAGGAGGGGCCCGTCGCGGTCTCGACGGATCGCGCCGGCGGACTCGGCAGCACCGGCAAACGATAAGGAGAAGACACGATGCCCGAACTGCAGGAATGGCTCCTCGCCATCCCCGTCCTGATCACTCTGCTCGTCATCTTCCTCGTCGAGGTCACCGGCTCGTCCAGACGGCGCTGAGGCGCCCGGCGGCGGCGAGGAGGCTGCCGCGACCTAGCCGAACGGCTCCGGGTGCGGGCGCTCGACCGGCTCCGTTTCCTCCATGCGGTCGACCTCGATCGTGTCCGCGTTCGGGCAGGCGACGGAACGCGACGCGGCCCCTTCCACGATGAGGTGATCCCCGGTCCCGGCGCCTCCCAGGTCGCCGGCCAGCGTGTAGAAGTACCCGTCCCGATCCTGGAACGTCACGCAACCGTTCTCCTGCCCGGCGATCGTACCGGTGCGCTGAATCCGGCCGTCCCCATCCGTCACGTGGAACGGGTCGGAGAGCCCCGTGGGCGCGAAGTTCCCGTTGAAGATGATGAAGACGACCGCGCGGTCCCACGTCGCCGTCTCCGGCACGTGCACGGTGGCTCCGATCTCGCCGAACTCGCCCTGATCGCCGGTTCCGAGTTCCTCGAAACCCGTGCCGATGGCGCCCAGACCGACGACGACCCTCGCCTGGAGCGGGATATTCTCGGTGTAGAGGCTGACCGCGGTGCCCGGCGGCCCGATGCGCGGCTCCATCGTCTGGATCTGGCGCAGCGAGTCGGGCGTGGCGGGGTTGGGGTGTGCCTGGGCGAACCCGGCGCCGGCGGTCAACAGCAGCAGCGGCAGCGCGGCGAAGCCTGGCAGGAAGCGTCGTTTCGGGCATCGGTTCATGGCGGCCTCCCGGCGAAGTCCCTGACCCATGCTGGGCCCGCCGCCGCGTGGTTCGCAAGGCGAGACGACCGGGCGGACGAGCGATACCGGACCCGGCCCGGCTGCCTGGCGGGCGCCCGAAGGGTTAGCTTCAAGCCCGCTGCACGCGCCGGGGTGGCGGAATTGGCAGACGCATCGGACTTAAAATCCGAAGGGGTCCATCCCCGTGTGGGTTCGAGCCCCACCCCCGGCATGTGGCTTCGATCGCTGAAGGGGGTGCGGAGGGTCAAGCCCCCGCACCCCCTTCCTTCACACCGAACGGCGGCCCCCTCCTCGGGAGGCGCCCGCGGCTAGAACGGGTTGAAGTCCCAGCGCATCCGGGCGAGCACCACGCGGCCGATCGCCGGCGCCCCCAGCATGCTCTGGTACGCCTTGTCGAAGACGTTGGACACGTCCACCTGGAACCAGAGGTCGTCGTACCCCGGGATACGGAAGCCGAAATTCGCGTCCAGCGTGGTGACGGCCTCGAGGTCGCCCACCCAGGGTCCGGAGTTGAACGGGAAGCCGTTCTGCGCCCGGAATCGCAGGCCCCCGTTGACCCCTGAATCGTCGTTCCGGTACGTGAGCGACGCCGTCCCGCGGACGGTCGGCGTGTTCAGCGACACCTCGCTCAGGAGTTCGCCCGCGGTCTCGAAGGTGTTCCGGTCGATGAACGAGAGGGACGTCGCCATCTCCAGCTGATCGCTCAGGAGGAAACCGGCGCCCAGTTCGCCTCCCATCACGTCGAACCCGCCGGCATCCTGGTACCCGAGCGCCAGCGCCGAGGCGGTGCCTCCGACGCTCGTCGGAGTCACGGTCCCCAGCGGAATCTGCGCCGCCTGATCCGCTATGAACGCCGCCGTCCCCAGCGCCTCCGCCTCCGTCGCGAAGGCCACTCCGACGAGCTGCCGGAACACGCCCGACAGATACGCCCCCAGCTGCGGGCCGTTGAGGAAGACGTGCGGCGAGAGCAGCCGGAGGGGCGCGATGTAGCTGTCGTAGCGGGTGAACCAGGCGTTGGCCCCGACGGAGACGTTGTCCCCGAACACTCCCTTGTACCCGAACTCGAACGTGTTGCTGACCGTCGGCCCCAGCGCCTCGATGTCCTGGAGGTTCGCGAGGTCGACGGCCTCGCAGAACGGGGGCGCCACGCAGCCCTGCGGCGGCGCGCCGCCTCCCGCGACCTCCGTATCGAGCAGCAGCGCCAGCACGCCCACCTGGTCCCCCGACGGAACGGGGATCAGGGGCACCAGCGGCGCAGCCTGAGGGAGGAGGGCGCCGATCAGATCCACTGCCGTAGCCCACAACTGCGCCGTGGTCGTCGGCAGGAACTCACGAGGACTCCCGCCGCCCAGCACGTTGAAGGGCGACATGTGCATGGGGATCCCGCCCTCCCGCATGTACGAGTAGCCGTTGCCGCCGGAACCGGTGGCGCGCAGGTCGTAGAAGAACGGCGTGCCCGTGATCGGAATCGTTCCGCCCGAGATGTCCAGGAACTGGTTCGTGGACGTGGGCGTCGAGAACGCCCGGTTGAAGGTCAGCCGGAACGAGTTCGAGGCGTCCGGCTTGAAGACCAGGGCGGCGCGCGGCGAGAAGACGGGATCCGCGAGGTTGCTGTTGTAGTCGTACCTGAAGGCGCCGGTGAAGTCGAACTTCGGGCTCAGCGCCCATTCCCACTGAACGTAGCCGCCGACCTCGGTCGTCTCGTCGTCGTCCTCGAACACCCCGTTGATCGTCCCCTTGCTGTCCGGGTTCGTCCCGAGGTAGTCGACCCCGTAGATGAACCGATGGGAGGATCCGATCCGCGACTGGTACTGCAGCTGTCCGACGAGAAGCGATGAGTTGTCGAAGAGCGGGCGCCCGTTACGGAGGAGGAAGGTCTCGTCGTTCGTGTTGTAGTTGTAGAAGAGCTGCGCGAACAGGTCCCTGTGCCGGAGACGGGCCTGCCCGTAGGTGACGCCCCAGTTGGTGACGTTGGACGCGCCCAGCCCGGTGAGTTCCGTCGCCTGGGCGGCCACGTTCCGTCCGGCAGCCAGCACGAGCGACGTCCCCGGCGACGGCTCGAAGTCCATGCGTGCGTCCACGCCCCAGTTCCGGTGCCCGTCGTCCCGCCCCATCGCCGCGTTGCGGGCGGACTGGGCCAGCACGCCCTGGTCCGCCGGATTCGTCAGGTCGAGCCCCGAAGTGAACGGTCCGCAGGCCGGGGAAGTGGGGTCGAACCCGGCCCCGATGCAGGCCTGGCCGGCGCCCGCCACCTGTGCCTCGACGAGATCGGTGAAGGCGTATTCCGTCGCGTCGAAATACTGTCCGGAAATCTTGAACCCGAACTTGTCGCTCGGAGCCACCGCGATGCGCCCGTCGAATTGGAACAGCCCCGCGTCTCCGCCCTGTATCGGACCGCTGCCGATCCCCCCGTCGTCCCCCTGCTGACGGAGGCCGCCACCGACCGAGAACGTCGCTCCGGGCGAGCGGATCGGCGACTTCGTCATGTAGTGGACGACGCCGCCTGCCGCGTTCGGTCCGTAGAGGGCCGATCCCGGGCCCAGGACGGTCTCCACGCGCTCCATGTCGAGTTCCGACGTCGGGTTCAGGTAGAAGATGTTCACGCGGAGCGACGGCACGCGCGCGATCCGGTTGTCCGTCATGAACAGCGTGCGGCCGGAGAAGATGTTGTTGAAGCCGCGCAGCACCGCCGTGCGGCCGCGGATCCCGGTGCGGCCCACGTTCACGCCGGGTTGGTCCTCCACGTGTTCCACGGGAGATGTGACCTGCCGTTCCTCGAGGTCGCGCGTTGATACGACCTCCACGGCGGCGGGCGCATCGAGCGCCTTCTCGAAGGTGCGGGATGTTGTCACGGTAAGCGGGTTGATCTCGTAGGCCCGCTCCTCCATGGTCGTCGATACCGTCGTCGTCTGTCCCGGCGTTACGGACTGCGATTCCATGACGACGGTCGTCCAACCCGGCGAGACGAAGCGAACCGAATAGGCACCGGCTGCAATGCCGTCGATGACGTACGTGCCGCCCGGGCCGGTCGTCGTCCGCGCCGCTACCGCATCCTGGGCGTTCGTGGCCTCGACCATCACAGCCGCCAGGGGTGCGCCCGTGGCGGCATCGGTGACCGAGCCCGCGATTCGCCCCTGGGCCCAGGCGGCGCCGGGGAGAGCCCCGCACGCGATGACCGCCGCAAGAAGAAAGGTTCCCCTGCTAGCATTCCGACCGAAACGAACTCCGAATCCCGTCATCGCAAGCGCCTCCCGCCCTTCGGTTGAACCTGCCGGCATCACTCACCTACAAGCTAAACCGCGCCTCCGATTCTGTCAGCCGGGAGGCGGGCGCGAGGGGGGTCGAGTCCCCCCCGGACACCCGGCCTCCCGGCGTATCTCTCAGGGCACGCGGCCGAAGCGGACGTCGCGCGTGCGGCCGTTGGCGACGTAGAAGCCGATCACCTGTCCGTTGCGGTCCCGCTCGAAGGCGAACGACAGGCCGCCGCCCGAGAACTCATCCTCCTCGCCGGGTTCGAGTTCCGCGCGGTCGAGCCTGCGCTGGTGCAGGACGAGATCGCCATCTTCCACGGTGAAGGTGTAGAACGTCTCCAGTTCCTCGCTGAAGAAGCGACCCGCGAAGTCGGCGAGATCCTCCGCCGTCGGCTCCCACGCCTCGGGCTCGTCGCCCTCGAGGCGGGTGGCGTGGTTGTCCCCGTTCTGGTGCAGCGTGAGTCCCTCGACGTCGCCCTCCGGGTTCCGCAGGAAGGTGACGGAAGCCTCGACCGCGAGCAGGCGGAAGGTCGAGTCGGACGTGGGGACGATCTCGAGCCGCTGCTGTCCCGTGGCCTGCGCATGGAAGGTGTCGCCTTCGCGCGTGAAGGTGAGGATGAAGTTCGGCGCCGCGTCGAGCGCGTAGCGCCCGGCGAACTCGTCGAAGGCCTCGGGGTCGAAGTCTTCCGGGTCGAATTCCGCGTCTCCCGCCGTGTCCTCGCCCTCCGCCTCCATCGCGTCCCCGAAGAAGGCCGCGGCGAGTTCGTATGCGACGCCGCTGTTGAACTGCGCGTGGTTGCTCTGCGTCGTGAGGCCGGCGTTGATCTCGGGGAAGTAGACGAACATCGAGCGGTGCGCGACGTCCGCGCCCCCGTGGCTCACCCGCTTCAGCCCGCGCTGCTCGTCGACGGAGAGCCCGTACCCGTACCCCGTCTCCTCCCCGTCGTTGAGCTCGAAGGAGGTCATCATCTCGTCGATGCTCTCCCGCGTGCCGACGCGCGGGTTCGCGTAGTTCTCGGCCCACGTCTGGAGGTCGCCGATCGTGCTGTAGATCGCCCCCGCGCCGACCGCGCCGCCGAGGTCGCCGATCTGGCGGTATCCGTCCGGGCCCGGGGTGTAGCCCTCGGACATGTTCGGGACGATGTGCCGCGTGGAGGGCCGCACCATGGTCCCGGTCATCCCCAGCGGTCCGAACACGTTCTCCTGCATGAAAACCGGGAAGTCCTGCCCGGAGGTCCGCTCGACGATGACCGCCGCGAGGCCGAACGCCGTGTTGTTGTAGTTCCACTCGCCGCCGGGCTCGTTCTGGAGGGCCGGCTGCCGCTGCACAATGTCGACGAGTTCCGAGCGGTCGATCCAGTCCCCGTGGTCGAGGCGCCGGCCCGTCATCCGCAGCAGGTTCAGGAATTCGCGCAGTCCCGACGTGTGCGTGACGAGGTGCTTCACCTGAATGGTGTGCTCGAACTCCGGCAGTTCGGGGATGTGCTTGCGGATGTCGTCATCGAGGGAGAGGAGTCCGCGCTCCGCCTGCAGCATGATCGCGAAGGCGGTGAACTGCTTCGAGGTCGAGCCGATGTTCGTGCGCGTGTCCTCCTCGAAGGGGAGGCCGTAGGCGAGGTTCGCCATCCCGTACGTCTTCGAGAACAGGGTGCGGCCGTCGCGCCACGCGCGGACCGCGCCGCCGGGGGAGTGCGGACCGTCGAAGCGCGACATGATCTGGTCCGCCAACTCCTCCGGGTCCGTCGCGACGGGTTCGCGCCGCAGCAGCGTGACCTCGTAGCGGCCGCCGGCCTCGGCGTCGTCTCCCGAGACGAACAGTTCCAGCGTGTGGACGCCCGCGCCGTCCGGCCGTCCGCCGAAGCGCTGGACGCCGCGCCCCAGCCCGCCGAAGCGGCCGACCTGCGTCCCTTCCGGATCGAGGACGCGCGCCGTCACGTCGACGGAAATCTGGTTCACCTCGCCGAGGACGAAGTCGTTCTCCCCCGTCTCGAACGTGTAGCGGGCCGTGTCGCCCGCGGCGAGCGTGCCCGGCAGCGTCCGGCCGACCTCGAGCTCCGTGCCCTGCGCCGCGATCTCCGCGGTCGCAAAGAGGGCGAGAAGTCCCGCGCAGAGCGCGGAACCGAACGAGTAACGACCGTGGCGACCGAAACGCGAGTTCATTTGGTAACTCCGGAGGCGGGTTCGAAGGGGCGCGCAAGAGACGGTACGGAGGCCGGACTCGAGCGGGCAACCGCACGACCGGCTCAACGCCGAGTCGATACGGGATCGGTACGGAAGGCCGCCGATACCGGTTTCGACACCTCCGGACGTACAATCAGACGGCACCAACGACTCGATCCAGGACCACCCCAGATTGCGAAGGATCCGATGAAGGCAAGTCTCAGCGCACGCCCGCTCCTCCTCACGGCCATGCTCCTCGCGGCCTCGTTCCGTCCCTCCTGGGCACAGGACGCGACCGGCACGCTCATGCTCGCCCAGCCCGCGGTGAGCGCGGACCGGATCGCGTTCGGCTACGCCGGAGACCTGTGGACCGCGGGAGTCGATGGGAGCTCCCCGCGCAGGCTGACCTCGCACGTCGGCGTCGAGTTCAACCCGCGCTTCTCTCCGGACGGGGAGTGGATCGCGTTCTCCGGAGAATACGACGGGAACACCGACGTCTTTCTCGTGCCCGCGGCGGGCGGCGTGCCCGAGCGGCTCACCTGGCACCCCGGAGCCGACCTCGTTCAGAGCTTCACGCCGGATGGATCGGCAGTGCTCTTTTCGTCCGGGCGCAACGCCTACACGGGCCGCCACCGGCAGTTGTTCACGGTCGCGACGGGCGGCGGGCATCCCGAACAGCTGCCCATTCCGCACGCGTTCAAGGCGGCGTATTCGCCGGACGGCGCGAAGATCGCCTACACGCCGCTGTACGAAGCCTTCACCCAGTGGAAGAACTACCGGGGCGGGACGACGACGCGGATCTGGATCTACGACGTGGCGGACCATTCCGTCGTCCAGATTCCGCAGCCCGAGGGCCGCTCGAACGACACGGATCCGATGTGGATCGGGGACCGCGTCTACTTCCGTTCGGACCGCGACGGGGAGTTCAACATCCACGCCTGGGATCCGGGGACCGGGGTCGTCTCGCGCGTCACGGCGCACGAGGACTTTCCCGTCCTGAGCGCGTCCGCCGGCGCCGGCCGGATCGCCTACGAGCAGGCGGGGCGGCTGCACCTGCTCGAGCCCGGCTCGGGCGCAAGCGAACCCGTGCCGGTGTCGATCGCGACGGATCTCCAGGAGGTGCGTCCCCGCTATGCCAGCGGCGAGAACTTCGTCCGCAACGCGAGCCTTTCGCCCTCCGGCGCCCGCGCCGCCTTCGAGTTCCGGGGCGAGATCGTCACGCTGCCGCGCGACAAGGGGGACGACCGCAACCTCACGCAGTCGACCGCCGCCCACGAGCGGAGTCCCGCCTGGTCGCCGGACGGAGAGTCGGTCGCCTGGTTCTCCGACGCCTCCGGCGAATACCGGCTGTACGTGGCTCCGCAATCCGGTGCGGGTGAGGCCCGCAGCTACGATCCGGCTGGCGCCGGGTTCTACGTGGACCCGGTGTGGTCGCCCGACGGCACGAAGATCAGCTACACGGACAACTCGCGGGCCGTGTACTGGATCGACCTCGCGTCCGGGGACACCCACCGCGTGGATGCCGATGTGATGTACGGGCCGCTGCCCCCGCCCTCGCACGCCTGGTCGCCGGACTCCCGCTGGCTCGTCTACACACGCAACAACGAGACCAACATCCGCACCGCCTACGTCCACCTGCTCGAAACGGGGGAGACGAGGGCCGTCACGGACGGACTCAGCGACGTCTCCGAGGCCGTCTTCGACGCCGGCGGCAAGTATCTCTATCTCACGTCGTCCACCGACGCGGGTCCCGTGGTCCAGTGGTTCGCCCAGTCGAACAACGACTTCGAGATGACGAACGCGATCTATCTCGCGGTCCTCGAGAAGGGCACGCCGTCCCCGCTCGCGAGGGAGAGCGACGAGGAGGCGGGGGACGAGACCGAATCGGAGGCGGAGGGTGCGGACGATGCGGACGAGGTGACGGTCCGCATCGACTTCGACGGACTCGACCAGCGCATCCTCGCCCTGCCGCTTCCCGAAGCGGGCTACGCGAACCTGCAGCCCGGCGACCCGGGCCGGCTCTTCTACATCCGGAGCGCGACGGCGAGCGGGTTCGGAAGCCCCGGCTCGGGCCCCGGCCTTCGCCGCTTCTCCCTCGCCGACCGCGAAGAGGCGACCGTCGTGGACGGCACGCGCTTCTACGACCTGTCGGCGGATCGCGCGAGCGTGCTGTACGCGACGTCGGGCGGCTGGTTCATCGGCAATGCCGGCGGGACGGACGTCGGATCCGGCGCGGACCGGCTGCGCGTCGCCGACGTGGAGGTGAGAATCGATCCGCGGGCGGAGTGGCGTCAGATCTACGATGAGGCCTGGCGGATCAACCGCGACTACTTCTACGACCCGAACATGCACGGCGCGGACTGGCCCGCCATGAAGGAGAAGTACGCCGCGTTTCTCCCCCATCTCACCTCGCGGGCCGACCTGAACCGGCTCATGACGTGGCTCCATTCCGAGATTGCGGTGGGGCACCACCGCGGCGGGGGCGGCGACTTCCTGCACGAGACGGACAACGTGCCGGGCGGGCTGCTCGGCGCGGACTTCGCCGTCGACCGGGGGCGGTACCGGTTCGAGAAGGTGTACGGCGGCCTCAACTGGAATCCGGGGCTCCGTTCCCCGCTCACGGAGCCGGGCGTCGAGGTCGAAGCGGGCGAATACCTGCTGGCGGTCGAAGGGGTCGCGCTCTCGGCGCCGGAGAACCTGTACAGCCGGTTCGAGAACACGGCCGGCCGGATCGTCTCGATCACCGTCGGCCCCTCGCCGGACGGGGCGGGCTCCCGCACGGTCGACGTCGTGCCGGTGGCGAACGAGGGAGCGCTGCGGAACCGGGACTGGGTGGAGGGCAACCTCGCGCGGGTCGACGAAGCCACGGACGGGCGCGTCGCCTACGTGTACGTGCCCAACACGGCCGGCGCCGGACACGAGTACTTCAAGCGCTATTTCTTCCCGCAGACGAACCGCGAGGCCGTGATCATCGACGAGCGGCACAACGGGGGCGGCCAGATCGCGGACTACTACATCAACATCCTCCGGCGGCCCTACATGTCGCACTGGGCGATGCGCTACGGCGCCGACCTCGTGACGCCGCAGGGCGCGATCCCGGGCCCGAAGGTGATGCTCATCGACGAGACCGCGGGCTCCGGCGGCGACATGCTGCCCTGGATGTTCCGCAAGCTCGAGATGGGGACGCTCATCGGCCGCCGCACCTGGGGCGGGCTCGTCGGCGTCCTGGGCTTCCCGATTCTGATGGACGGCGGGTCGATCACGGCGCCGAACCTCGCCATATGGACGGAGGACGGATTCATCGTCGAGAACGTGGGCGTGCCGCCGGACATCGAAGTGGAACAGTGGCCGGCCGACGTGATCGCGGGCGTCGACCCGCAACTGGAGAAGGCGATCGAGGTCGTGCTGGAGCAGCTCGAGGCGTCACCCGTGGCGACCCCCGAGCGTCCGCCTTTCCCGATCCGAGTGCGGCGCCCCTGACCGCCCGGGCTTGACCGGTGGCGGGGCGGGCTCCACGTCCGGGAGCCCGCGTCCCGCCGCGGTCATGCGGGTCTGATTGCGCGATCAGCCTCCGTCCGTGATCGTGAACAGCCTGAGACTCGCGGGATACATCTGCCAGGCCGTGTCATCCAGGACCCGGCTGCTCCAGGCCTCTTCGTGGAGCGCGTCGCGCCATAGCACCGTCGCCCGGTCGCCCTCCTCGTAGGGCAGGAACAGACCGTCAACCGGATCGATCGCCGGAACGAGCCACACGCCCCGCTCTCCGGCCCGCATGTCCTTGAATCCGGGCGCACTGACGCCGGGGCGCCCCTCTACGATCCGCTCCATCTCGGCCCGCGTGCTCTCGACCAGCCACCGGGGGACCGGCATGCGGGAGATGCGGACGATCCTGGGCGGCTCGTACTCCAGCTCGATTCGCCACAGGATCGTCTCCATCGCGTCGAGGAGAATGACCTCGCCCTTCCGCCCGCCCGACACCACCATACTCAAAGGGGCTACTCGGTCCATCCAGGACGCCTCGTACGCCAGCTCCGCGGGAAGCGGGACCTCGCTCGGGATGTTCAGAGGCCGATCGGCGACCGCGTACGCCGTGAGCAGGAAGCCCGGTTCAACGCTCGGTCCGACCGGACCGAGGACATGGTCGACACCGAATCCGCCCGCGGTCGAGATCACTGGAAGCCGCACGGTCCGCGGCTCGCCCTCTCCGGGAGGGAACCGCACCAGCGCTCCGCGGCCGAGGTCGCCCACCCACAACGCGCCGTCCGGTGCGAACTCGACGCGCCAGGGCGATTGAAGAACGTCGGGATCCCCCGGTCCCGAGGGTCCGCCCAAGGTCGCGATATGCTCCCCGCCGGACCGAAACAACTGGACCCGCCCCGCCAGCCGATCCGCGATCGCGACCGTGTCCCCGAACAGGTCGAACCCGTCAGCTGACTCCAGGAAGATGTCGTCCGAGAGGATGCCGCCGGGCGGCAGTTCCCGCACCAACCCTTTCACCAAGACCTCCCTGCTCGAACCGACATCGGGTCGGCCGCTGGCGCCACCCTCGCCGCACGCCCAAGTCGCCCACACCGCAGCGACGAGGCCAAGCCGGTGACGGAGGAGACGTGCACCTGCTCCGCGGATGTCACTCAGCATTCGTTCAACGTATTACAGGGATCAGGGGCGGGACCATAAATCGTGATCATCGAACTGCAACCGCCGCTGGACGAAAAGTTCTCGACTCGACCATCGGCCATCCTGTAAAAACAGACGCAAACCTCGCAGCTAATCAGGCCTGCGGTGTACGGCAGCGGGACATCCACACAATACCCGGACATGCGGACACCACTATCGGGGTTGTTGGGGCCGCCCGAGATGTATGGGGGACAGCCGCCCTGAACGGCCGCCGCTGCGAGGTCGGCCCCCTCCGCATGGGCGTGTCCGAGCGGAGTGAAGGGAGCAAGCGCGGACGTGATGGAGAGGAGGAGGGCGGTCGCCACGATTCGGCGGAACCGCTCCGCACGCGAAGCGCGTGACGAGATCGCCAAGGCTGCGAGACCCCCCCTGAACACTGCGGAGTGGAACATGACGAAGGAGAAAGACGTGAAGCGGAGCATGCTTGCCTCCCGGGTCTGAGGTGTGCTTTTCCCGGGATTCGCTCCCGGGATTCGCTCCCGGGATTCGCAAAAATTGGGTAACACATCGTGGGCCGTTTTGCAACCCCCCACGCGTCAGGTGTGGGGAGACTTCGACAGGTACTCTCGATCCCCGATGACCCGGCGAGTGCACAGGTGTACGAGTGCACGACCGGGCGCCCTCGTCGCGTAGGTTGCCCGGAAGCTCGACGACGCAAGGGCGTTCCGGTGCGACCGGTGGCGGGGCGGGCTCCACGTCCGGGAGCCCGCGTCCCGCCGCGGTCGCGGTCAGGTGCAGGTGGCGGGATCGACTGTGATCGTGACCGCTTCGGCGCTCAGCGAGTTCCGGTTCATCCGCACATTGATCATTGCGTTGGCCCCGAGCCGCGTGGCGTCGGCGATGAGCTTCTCGAGCGCTTCGCGAAAGTCCGAACTTCCGGCTATTCGGTCGAGCCGCTCCTCATCATCCGCTGACAGGCTGCCGCCCGTCATCGTGGCCTGCACCTGCCCGTGTTCCGACTCCTTCGGGCAGCGATCGATTCCATCCCATCCGGGATCGCATCGAATGAGCCGCGAATTCTGGAGGTTGATCTGGTTGTCGGTCGTGCCTCCGAAGCAGGCCCAGATTCGGTCCTCGTCGCCGCCGCCGCCGCCGACGCCGGAGAGAGAGAACACCAGGTCCAGGCGGGTGATCTCCTCCGTGAGACTGGCCGTCGTGGCGGCCCCTCCCGTGCCCATGAAGAGCGGCTGGACCGAGATCTCGACGCCGAGCGGCACGTAGCACAGCGTGTAGCCGCCGTCGAGCGCGGTCTGACCCTCCATTTGCCCTTCATCGCCGTCCTTTTCCCAGGTGGCGACGACGGTGGCGCTCGGCAGCCCCATCTGCGTGTCAGGGTCCGAGACGAGTCCCCACAGGGCGCCCGTCATGTCCGGCGAGTCCGGACACACCTCGTTGAGTTCCTGGGCGACGGCGGCCGCCCCCGTGAGGACCAGCCCCAACGCACCCACCGCCAGCCCGGAAGCGAATCTTCTCAGCGTCATCGTCTTTTCTCTCCTGCAAGCAGCCTGCATCCGTTGCGCGCCAGGTTGCGCGTCAATTGCGCGTGTACTTCGTGAGTCCGCCCTCGGCGGCGGCCCGCGAGTTCGGTCCTTCTGCAGCATAAACGTTTCCGTCCGCATCGACCGCGACACCCTCGCCCGCCTCGCCCTGCGGATCGTCGGACTCGTGCGGCGGGATGAAGGCCGTGACCCGGTCCTCCGACGCGTGGCCGATCCGGACGCCCGTCAGCCAGTCCGAGTGCTGGTTGGGGTTCGATTCGGAGTCGATCGCGTACACGTTGTCCTCATCGTCGATGAAGAGCCCGCTGACACGGCCGTACTGGTAGTGGGTGTCGAGCAGGTTCCCCTCCTGGTCGAAGATCTGGACGCGGTGGTTCCCGCGGTCCGCGACGAAGAGGCGCCCCTGCGAGTCGAACTCCAGCGCGTGCGGCGTCCGGAACTCGCCCGGGCCGTCGCCGATCACGCCCCACTCCATGATGTAGTCGCCGTCGGCCGTGAACTTGATGATGCGGCCGGTGGAGCCCTCGGGCGGGTTCGCGTTCTGCCCGCTGTGACCGTCGGACACGAAGATCGACCCGTCCGGCGCCGTGATCACGTCGCAGGGCTCGTTGAAGAAGGTGCCGGGCTCGCTGTTCCGGACGCCCGTCTCCCCGAGCGTCATGAGCACCTCGCCCTCGGGCGAGAACTTCACGACGGTGTGCCCCTTGTCTTCCGTCCCCTGGGAATCGGTGATCCAGACGTTCCCGTCGTCGTCCACGTGGATCCCGTGCGGCAGCACGAAGAGGCCGGCCCCGAAGCTGGCGAGGATCTCGCCCGTCTCGCGGTGGAACTTGAAGACGGGGTCGACGAGGTTCTCGGCGCACCCGCCGGCGAGCGCGATCCCGCCACAGCGGTCGTAGGCCCAGATGTGGCCATCGGTGGGGTCGATGTCGACGCCCGCCGTGGATCCCCACTCGCGGCCGTCCGGGAGCTGGGCCCAGTCCTTGACGACGTTCGGCGTGGGGTTCGGGAGACCGGCCGCGGCCGGATCCATGACCTCGGCCGACTCCATCATCTCGCCCTCCGCGGCATCCTCCGCTCCGCAGGCGGCGATGCCGAGGAACGCGGCCCCCAGCACGGTGAGGTGCGCCAGTCCGGTTACGCGCAGCTTCTTCATGTCTCCCTCCGGCCGTTCGGTGTTGCGCAACCCGTACCCCGCCCCGCCTCTCGAAATGTGCCTCCGAACTGTCGATCTGGCCAGAGAATGGGCCGGGTCGCAGTTTCGACCGGACGCACGCGGAACGATCAACCCGGAGGCCGGTGCCGATGGCGAACTTCCCGAGGAGGCGCGCGCTTCGTCGCGCGGAGCGAGATTCCCGTCACGGGAGACGTGTCGTGAACGCCCTGCTCGCCCTGGGGATGGGGGCGGTTGCCGCCTGCGCGCCGGACGACGGCATCCCGCGAACGGCCTCGGGACATCCGAACTTCAACGGCATCTGGTCCGCGCTCGGAAACGCGTACTGGGACGTCGAGCCGCACATGGCCCGTCCCGCACTCGCCATGCAGGAAGGCCCGGTCGTGCCCGTCCCCGCCACCGAGGTCGTCGCGCTCGGCGCCGTGGGGTCCGTGCCGTCGGGGCAGGGGATCGTGGTCGGCGGGAGCATCCCGTACCTCCCGGAAGCGCTGGAACGGCGCAACGAGAACCGCGAGCGCTGGCTCGAGCGCGACCCCGAGATCCGCTGCTACCTGCCCGGCGTCCCGCGCGCGAACTACATGCACCTGCCGTTCCAGATCTTCCAGAGCGAGTCGAAGTTCTTCATCGCCTACGAGTACGCCGGCGCGGTGCGCGACATCTATCTCGAGGATCCCGGTCCCCCGCAGGTGGATTCCTGGATGGGCCAGTCGGTCGGGCGCTGGGAGGAGGACACCTTCGTCGTCACCGTGAACGGGTTCAACGGCCAGACCTGGTTCGACCGGGCGGGGAACCATCACAGCTACCGGCTCGTGGTCACCGAGCGGTGGACGATGCTCGGGCCCGACCATCTCATGTACGAGGCCACGATGGAGGACCCCGAGACGTTCTCGGAGCCGTGGACGATCCGCCTGCCGCTCTACCGGAACGTCGATCCCGACGCGCGGCTGGGGCAGTTCAAGTGCGTCCCCTTCGTGGAGGAGCTGATGTACGGGCACCTCCGGAAGAACCCGATCCGGTAGCCGGGGCCGGCGCGCCGATGAGATTCGCGAGTCCTGGACGGCGCCCGCGAGGATTCACCGCCGTGCTCCTGCTCGGAGCCGGGTTCGGAACCGTCTCTTTCACCGCCTGCGACGGGGCCGGCGGCGCCGCCAACCGGGACGGGGCCGGATGGGTCGTCCCGAGGACCGTCGATGGGCGCCCGGATCTGCAGGGCGACTGGACGAACGGGACGATGACGCCGCTCCAGCGCCCCGAGGGCGAGGCGCTCGTGCTCACGGCGGAGGAGGTCGCGGTCCGCGAGGGCCGGCGCCAGGAGTACATCGACGACCGCAACGCGGCCAGCGACCCCGACCGCGAAGCACCCCCCGTTGGAGGCGATGGGTCCACGGGCGCGGCCGGCGGGGTGGGCGGTTACAACTACTTCTGGATCGACGCGGGCGACCGCGTCGCCGTGTTCAACGGCGAGCCCCGAAGCTCGCTCATCACGCGCCCGGCAGACGGCCGCGTTCCCGACCTCACGCCCGAGGGGCGGCGGCGCCGGCTGCAGGCCTACGGTCGGCTCGCGGGCGAGTTCGACAACCCGGAGAACCGCCCCATCGGCGAGCGCTGCATCCTTTCCTTCGGCTCCAACGCCGGGCCGCCGATGCTGCCGAACTACTTCTACAACAACAACTACACGATCGTGCAGACGCCCGATCACGTCATGATCCTGACCGAGATGGTGCACGATGTCCGCATCATCCAATTGGGCGAGCCGAAGCCGGCCGCCGGCGACGTGCGCCCCTGGTTCGGCGAATCGTGGGGCCGCTGGGCGGGCGACACGCTGGTAGTCCGGACGAAGAACCTGAACCCGGACCAGATGGCGGCATACGTCTACCTCTTCGGCCCCGGCTCGGAGAACATGACCGTGACGGAGCGCTTCACGCGCGCGGACGAGCACACGATCCACTACGAGTTCACCGTCGAGGACCCGGACACGTTCGTCGAGAGCTGGGGCGGGGAAGTGCCCTTCACGCGCCTCGACGGACAGCTCTACGAGTACGCCTGCCACGAGGGCAACTACGCCCTCTCCAACGTCCTCAGCGGAGCCCGCGCCCAGGAGCGCGCAGCTACCGGAATGTCCAGCTCCGGACCGTCACGTTGAGTGCCCCGGATATGATGACGCGGCTCATTCGGGTCGAAGACGCTTACGGAATCAGGATACCGGAAGCGCTGATAGAAGCAGCTGGACTCGATGGCCCCCTGCAGCTGCGAGTCGTGGCCGCGGGTCTGCTCATCCAACGCACATGCGACCCTCGGCCCGGCTGGGCCGCTGACGCGGGAGAGCTCCAGGGTCGAAGCGACGGCGGCCCGCTCGACCCTCCGTCGCCGACGTCCTTCGACGAATCAGAATGGGTGTGGGAGTGACGGATCCTGACGCTGCATCGCCGAGGCTGGATGACCCCGGTGGTGCCAGCGGCGGCGCGTGCGTATGGTACACACCATGTCGAGTGCGGAGGTCATCAGGAGACTCAGGCGGGACGGTTGGATGCTTCGAAACACGCGCGGCAGCCACCACCAGTTCACTCACCCCGAGAAGCCGGGACGAGTGACTGTCAAACATCCCAGCAAAGATCTCCCCATCGGCACTCTGAGGAGCATCTACCGACAGGCGCAGTGGAACTGGGAGGACCGGTGATGCGATTTCCGATCGTGATTCACAAGGACGACGACACGGCGTATGGAGTAACCGTGCCCGATCTTCCTGGCTGCTTTTCTGCCGGCGATACGCTTGAAGAGGCCATCGAAGCCGCCGGCGAGGCGGTTGCCTGCCACATCGAGGGTTTGCTCATCGACGGCGAGCCGATCCCGGAACGGGTGGCGCTGGAAGCGCACCAGTGCAGGGAAGACTTTCGAGATGCTGTTTGGGCCATCATCACGGTCGACATCTCGAAACTGTCCAGCAAGACGAGACGGGTGAACATCACGATCCCGGCACGTGTTCTGACGATTGTGGATCAGGCCGCCGTCCGGGAAGGGGAGACACGTTCGGGATTTCTCGCACGTGCGGCGCTGAGCTATGTCCAGCGGCACGCCGAGGCGGAGGCGCCGCAGTAGGTCGCGGCCCGCGAGCTTCAGGGTAATCCGTAGCCGTTGCGTCTCCGGCCAACCGTCGCGGAGACTTGCATGCCGTTGTTATCTTGCGAAGTGACGTTGCGAGACTGTCGTTGTTGCGTCGGAAAGTTGGATGAGATCTGGGTGAAATTTATGCGGAAGCTACCTCCATATCTCCTGGCGGCCGGGGTCGCGCTGGCCGCGGCGGCGCCTCTGATCGCGCACCACGCCTTCGGCGCCGAGTTCGACCGGAACGCCCCCATCAGGCTCCGGGGCGCCGTCGTGCGGCTCGAATGGGTGAACCCGCACACGTGGATTCACCTCGAGGTCGAGACCGATGCGGGAGCCGAGGTCTGGATGGTCGAGGGCGGGACGCCGAACACGCTCCTGCGCCGCGGCCTGCAGCGGGACTGCCTCGCGCCCGGCACCGAACTCATCGTGGACGGCTACCAGGCCAAGGACCACTCGCTCAAGCGGGCCAACGGCCGCGACGTCACCTTCACCGACGGCAGCAAGTTCTTCATGGGCTCATCCGGCGCCGGCGCCCCTCCCGGCGGTGCGCCGAGGCCGAACGATCCCGCCTACGACGCCAATCCCTGCCAGCCGCCGCCGGGCTGGGAGGGCGAGATCGTGGAGGTCACGAGCCACAGCATCCTCGAGGAGCGCGAGTAACGCCCGGGCTCGATTCCCTGCCTGAGGGGTAGCCTGACACAGGCTCGCAACCCGGGAGGCTTCGCTCGAGATGACGAAATTGCGCCGCACCAGCGCATGGGTCGCCGTACTCCTCGCCGCCTGTGATGGCGGTGCGACGGTCCCGTCCCCCCCTCCCGCGGCGCCACCACCACCGCCGCCGCCGCCCCTCGCGGCAAGCGTGGTCATCGAGACACGCAAGATCCTCATCGATTACCTGAGCGACGTAGAGCTGGATCTGAACGAATGGGTGCGCACGGACACCCTGATCATCCGTCCCGGCCTCACATCCCCGGTCATCCGCGTCACGGCCAGACATGAAGACGGGAGCCGGGTTACCGCTGCGGAACCCATCGTCAGGTTCTCGACGGGCACCAATGAGGTCACGTATCGGACGCTCGTCGGTGACAGTCTGAGACAGATATGGCTCCAGCGGGAAAGCTCCGAGTACTGGACCATCTTTGGCCAGGAAACGCCCACCGAGGCGCAGGTTCTCACGGCTGTCGCGAGGCTGGGGACCGCGGCCGACAGCCTCGTGGTGATCCTCCCGACCGCGTTGGATACGGTCGCGGCTCCAGGGACACGGCCTGAAGGCGTCACCCTGGACGCCGTGGGGGAGCGCGTGTCCACGCCGCTCGACTGGTTCACCTCGCGCGCGGGGGCCGATATCTCCTACGAGTTCCACGTGGACGAGACCCCGGAGGATGACGACACGGGTCCGGCGATTCTCGACGTCAGGCAGAACGAGAGCGGCGAGCTGGAGATCACGGCGGTTCGCCGCGGGAGACGGTACCTGCACTACCGGGCGCTGTCGTCCGCCTTCGAGATGAGCACGGGGCGGATGCTGACGGCCGTCGATGACTGCTACCCCCCGGAATTGGAGAGCCGCCCCGTCTACGACCGCGCCTCCACGGGGTTCCGGATCGAGCTGGAGTACGAGGAGCCGGACGATTGGTCGCCGTGCGCGAGGGCCGTGTTCGATCACGCGGTCGGGTTCTACGAAGCCGCCCTGAAGGACAACACCGAGCCGCCGGTGTTCCGGGTCCATGTGTTCGACGGGGTTGAGAGCTGCGGGGGTTACGCGTGCGGCGGGCCGATCGGGCCGCGCGTGGGCCGAAGGGAGGGCGAGGGATCCTACCACCCCGCCGGCGGAGTCTACTGGCCTACGGAGCGTCCATTCGCTCCGACGTTCGGCCGCGTCCCGGACAACTTCGACTACGAGGTGATGCTGCACGAACTCGGCCACGTGTTCGGCATCGGGACGTACTGGTACGCGGGCGACGTGCAGGTCGTGAACCTCCCGAGCAGCACGAGGAGAGTGGATACCCATTTCCCGGGACCCAACGCCGTTGCCGCGTTCGATGCGGCCGGCGGGAGCGGCTACTCCGGCGGGAAGGTGCCGGTGACGAACGACCCCGCCGAAGATGCCGACGCGGGCGGGCATTGGCGGAGCGTGGTGTGCGGTGAGATCATGACCCGAGGCAACTGTCCGCCGCTCGAGCTGGAGTTGAACTTCGTTTCCGCCATCACCCTGGGTGCGATCGCCGATTTCGGATGGATCGTCGACATGTCCGTTGCCGAGGAGTTCACGCTCCCCGCCAGGGACATGGCCGCGTGGGTTCCGGCCGCCCCGGCCCGCCGTTACAGCGACATCATCATGCGGGTGGAGTCCCCGGACGGGCGCTGAGGGACCAGCTCAGGCCGAGAAGCCGATCCAGCGTCCCGCCGCGGCCACCGTGAACCAGAGTCCGAGGGAGACGAAGGCGATGAGCCGCGTGCGCCAATCCGCCCGTTCCGGGGCCGCGACGACCAACCACCTGCGGGCTCCGAAGGTGAAGCCGAGCGCAAACGGGAGCGAGATCATCTTCACCCAGAAAGACGTGTTGTAGTAGCACTTCACGGCTTCCGAGAGGAACAGCGGGACCCCGGTCAGGAACATCAGCGCCACCCCGGCCACCAGCCACGGATGCGCGTGCCGCACGACGCCCGCGATCGGCTGCCGCGTGAGCCCGGTGCCCCAGAGCCGGAGGTCCGCGAGGAGCACCGCGCCGCCGAGCAACCCCAGCCCCAGCAGGTGGACCGCTTCGATGATGGGGAACGCCCAGATCGACTCGCGCACTACGGTGCCGAGCGCCGTGTTCTCCATTCGCTCGAAGAACGGGAGCCACGCTTCCGGCGCGAACTGACGCCCTCCCATCAATCCCCCACGACGGGACAACCCGCCGCCCAGTTCACCCAGCCCGGCTGCCCGGGGATGTCACAGTCGAACCAGTTGTAGGCGATGAGGCGGCCCGCCACGATGATGAGCGCCCACGCCGCGAGCGAAACGGCGCCCGCCGCCCTCGCGCGCCCCGGCAGGACGGGCAGGCGTTCCCACTCCACGACGCGGCGGTGGATCCCCCGGTGAAAGAGGAAGGCGTTGAGTCCCGCCACGACGAACAGCAGCACCTTCAGTCTGAAGAAGATGTTGTGGTAGTAGCGGACCGGGTTCGAGTAGAAGATGAGAAGCCCCGTGACGACCATGACCGTGAATCCGATCCGGGTCCACGGGAGGAGCCGGCCGGTGACCTCCGAGACGGGCACGCGCCGCATCGTCCAGCCCATCAGCCGGAGGTCGTTCATCATCACGGTGCCGAAGAAGAGGGCGACGGCGAGGACGTGGGAGGACTCGATGAGCGGCCACGCGAGGGTTGATTCCAGCAGGGCGACGCTCCAGGGGGTGTTCCCCAGCCACTCGAGAAACCGTTCCATGAGCCGGCGCGGCTAGTTGCCGTCTCGGCTGTGGGGGTCGCTCGGTCTGAGCGTCTCCACCGCGTACCGGGCGTGGCAGTCGCGGCAGGCGTAGTAGACCTCCGCGCCGGCGTCGAACACGGCGTCCGGGCTGCGGCGGTCCACCGCGTCCAGCGCCAGGCGGCCCGTCTCGATCATCGTCCGCGAGTGGGCCATCCAGTCACCCCGGTCGCGCGCACGGCCGTCCATCATCATCAGGTTGCCGGATTCCGCGAGGATGAAGGCGGCGTTGCGGAGCGTGGTCCAGTCCTCCTCGGTCAGAGGCCGAAACTGGTGCACGCCCTCCTCGGTGAGGACCTCGCCCACGCCGTCCCAGTAGGCCTCGGCGGCGGGTTCGAGCACGGAGACCATCAGTTCCTGCACGTCGGCGACGGGGACCGGCCGCTCCGGCGCCTCCCCGGTGCACGCCGCGGCGGACCATAGGACGAGGAGCGGCAGCCTGGAGTTCTTCATCGCCGGAGAACCTATTCGGGCCGCGCGGACTCGCGCTACGAACCCGAAGTGCGGCCGACGTCCGAGTCCCGCCACGCCTGGTCGGCGGGTTCGTCCGGGTCGGAGCGCAGGAACCGGACAAGCTCCGCGTGGAAGACGTCAGGAATCTCGAACTGGGGCGAGTGGCCGACCTCCGGGAAGATCACGAGTTCGGCGTTCCGCAGTTGCTCGGCGACGTTCCGCGCGAGCGCCGGATAGTCGGCCACGAGGCGGTCCTCCGCACCGCCGATGACGAGCGCCTTCGTCGCGATGTGCTGCCACTCGTAGACCACGGGATCCTCGTACAGGATCGCGCGCTGCGCGGCCCGCACCCGCGCCATGCGCGGCCAGTCTCCGCTCAGCGTGAGGCCGTATTGGACCTTCACCCACTCGAGGTACTCCGGCCGCCACCCGTTCGGGTAGTAGCGCATGTGTCCTCGGAGCACCGACTCGTACGTCGTCCCGTTGAGGACGGACTCGTACGTCTCCGCGGGGTCCGTCCACGCCCGCCCCGGCCGCGAATCCGTGAGGCCGATCTGGTTCACCATGGCCACGTGCGTCGTCGCCTCCGGGTAGGTCGACGCGAACCGGGTCGCGACCATGCCGCCCATCGAGTGCCCCACGATCGCGGCGCGTTCGATCCCCAGCGCATCCAACAGCCGTTTCGCGTTCCTCGCCGGGATGTGGAGGTTGTAGTGTATGTCGGGTTTCGAGGAGCGCCCGAAACCCAGCCGGTCGATCGCGATCACCCGAAATCCCTCGTTCCGCAGCGCCTCGATCGTGGGCCGGAATCCCCCCGCGAAGAAGTTCATCCCGTGGAAGAGGACGACCGTCCGCCCGTTCGTGGAGCCGGCCGGAGCCACATCCATGTAGGCGAGTCGATACGGGTCGCCATAGACCTCCACCTCGAGATATGACACGGGGTGCGGATACGGGACGTTGCTGTAGTCGATGGCCGTCGCCTCCCAGTCGGCCGGCGGCTCCGCGGGCGGCTCGGTCTGCGCCGAGACCGGTGCGGCGACCGTCACGACAGTCACGGCGGCCAGGAGCCAGCGGCCCCGCCGCGCGTCGACTCCGCGCGCCTGCCGACGAAAACCGGGATGGCGGGCATTCGACATGGCGATCCTCCTTCCGGACGGTTGCGGTCCCTCCGGAGCGAACCTACGGTGCGCAACACCGGCTGTCCCCTCAACGCCGGGCCGCGACCCGGCTCGGCGCCGCTCCCGGGAGGTGTCCATGCGCACGCATACCTTCACTTCGCTCGGCGTCACCGCCATCGCCTTCCTGCTCGGGGCCGCCCCGTCCGGCCTGCGGGCGCAGGAGGCCCCGGCGCAGGAAGATCCGGTCGCGACCCTCGCCGCCCGGCTGACGCTCGACGACTACAAGACGACGCTCAAGGGCTTGACGCAGTTCGGCGACCGGCGCCAGGGAACGCAACGCAACCGGGACGCCGTCGACTGGATCGAGGAGCGGCTTCAGGAGTTCGGCTGCACGAACACCGAGCGCGTCTTCTACACGTATCCGCCCCCGCCTCCGCCGGATGCGGCCCCTCGCAGGACGGCACGCGGCGGCGGCGCCGCCCGCCGCCGCCCCGCCCCGAACGAGGGAGACCTCACCACGTCCACGGGAGGACGCGTGGGGCGGCGCGGCCCCGGCTCGGGCGGGAGCACGATCTTCGGCTACCGCGCCCGCACCGGCGTGAACCGCGACCTCATGGCGCAACCCGACGAGCGCATCCGCGAACTCAACCGCGAGGAACCCGTCGACGGCGAGCGGTCCCAGGTCTACTGCACGAAGGTGGGGACGACGCGCCCCGACGAGATGTACATCCTCGGCGCCCACATGGACGGTCACGGCGTGAACGAGGCCGTGAACGACGACGGCTCCGGCACCGCGCTCGTCATGGAACTCGCGCGCATCTTCAGCGCACCCGATGTCCGGACCGAGCGCTCGATCCGCTTCGTCCTGTGGAACAACGAAGAGACGGGCCTGAACGGCGCCCGCGCCTACGTCGCGCAGCGCCGGGCCCTCCAGGGGATCGAGGATCCGCCGGGCACCGGCCGGTATCCCGAACCGCGATGGATGGGGATGGTCCAGCACGACATGATGCTTTGGGACCACGGCGCGCCTGGTCCCGACGGCCTCGTGAGCCGGGACCAGCGGCCCGAGGCGGACGTGAACATCGAGTTCCAGTCCAATTCCGAGCGGGCGGACGACTCGATGAAGCTCGCATTCTTCTTCAAGGCCGCGAACGAGGACTACGCGACGGACTACCCGGCCGCGGTCGGGCCCCACATGACGAACACCGATTCCACGCCGTTCATGGACATCGTCCCGGCGATCAGCTTGCGCGAGAACGAGCGGGGCGCGCAGGTCGGCGCCGGGTGGGACCCGAACTGGCACCAGCCGACGGACGTGTGGACGACCTACACGGACGATGACTTCCGGCTCGGCCTCAACGCCGCGCAGACGACGCTCGCCGCGATCGCGCAGCTGACCGGCGCCAGACTCGACAACTGACCGGTCGGGGGGCTGCCGACATCTCCGGCGGCTCGGTCACTCCTTGCGATAGACCCTTGCGATCCGCACGGGCGGGGTCAGTTGCTGCGCTTCGTACGGCGCCTGGTGGATCGCGCGTACCACGTCCATGCCCGCCACCACTCTCCCGAAGGCGGCGAAGCCCTGGCCGTCCGGGTTGCGCATGCCGCCGAAATCGAGCGACGGCTGGTCGCCGATGCAGATGAAGAAGCTGTGCGTGGCGGTGTCGGGGCCGCTGCGGCCCATCGAGACGGCCCCGTCCCCGTGCAGGAGGCCCGTCTCGGACGTGCGTTCAAGCGGGATGGGCGGGAACGATGCAGCTTCCAGGTCCGGATTACGCCCGCCCTGCACGACCGCGATTCTGACGGAGTCGTCGGGCTGGTTGTCCGCGTGCACCGTCCGGAAGAACGTGCCGCCGTCGTAGTACCCGCCGTCCACGTAGCGGAGGAAGTTCGCCGCCGTGATGGGAGCCGCGTCGATGTCCACTTCGAGTTCGAAGGAGTCCATCCCGGTCTCGACGACGACCCGGACGGGGTCGCCGGCCTCCGGTGCGGCGACCACGAACCCGGTCGTCCCGAGGCCGAGTGGGACAACGATCGCCGCGATCGCCCGGCGAGTGTTCACGCTCGTCTCCTCTCTTTGCTGACCTGATCCGCACAACCTTACGTTTTCGAACCGACCCCGGGCGACCTCGCCCTCGAACCGACTGCATGAGCGTGCACCCGACATGAGCGAAGAAAAGAGAGAACCCGACCGCGGGTCGTCCACCGACCGCGGATCGTCCACCGGCCGCGACCGCAGGAGTTTCGTCAAGTCCGTGGCCGCCGGCTCCGTGCTGGCCGCCGGCGCGCCGTCGCTTCTGGCCGGCGCCGAGTCCGGCCCGCGGAGCGGTCCCGCCGTCCGCCGCACACTCACGCGGGAGCCCGAAGCCCGCCGCGCGGCGCCTTCCGACGACATCGGGCTGGCCGTCATCGGGGCCGGCGGGATGGGCATGGCGGACGTCTCGACGGCCCTCCGCATCCCGGGCGTGCGGATGGTGGCCGCCTGCGATGTGTTCGACGGCCGGCTCGACGCCGCGCGAGAGCGGCACGGGGACATCGTCACGACCCGCGACTACCGGGAAGTCCTCGCCCGCGACGATGTGGACGCCGTCATCGTGGGGACCCCCGACCACTGGCATCAACCGATCTCGGTCGACGCGCTTCGCGCCGGGAAGGCCGTCTACTGCGAGAAGCCGATGGTGCACCGGATCGAGGAGGGACACGACCTCATCCGCGCCGAGCAGGAGTCCGGGTCTGTCTTCCAGGTCGGAAGCCAGGGGATGAGTTCGCTCGGCAACGAGAAGGCGAAGGAACTGTACGAGGAGGGGGCGATCGGCGAACTCAACTACGCCGAGGGCTTCTGGGCCCGCAACGACCCGATCGGCGCGTGGCAGTACCCCATCCCGGCCGCCGCCTCCGAAGAGACGGTCGACTGGAAGGGCTTTCTCGGACCCGCGCCCGACCGGCCCTACGACCCGCTGCGCATTTTCCGCTGGCGCAACTACCGCGACTACGGGACGGGCGTCGCGGGCGACCTCTTCGTCCACCTCTTCTCCAGCCTCCACTTCGTCGTGAGTTCGCGCGGACCCACCCGGGTCCAGGCTGCGGGCGGGCTGCGCTACTGGAAGGACGGACGCGAGGTGCCCGATGTGCTCCTGGGCGTGTTCGACTACCCGGAGACGGAAACGCACCCGGGGTTCAACCTCTCCCTGCGCGTGAACTTCGTGGACGGGACCTCGGGCAGCACCTTCCTGCGCCTCGTGGGGAGCGAGGGAGCGATGGATGTAACATGGACCGAGGTCATCCTCCGCAAGAACGTGGCCGTGGACCCGATGGACGCCTTCTCGCAGGAGAAGATGGCCGAGGCGGCCGCGTCGGCGGACGGGCTCCCGCCGAGGGTCCGGATGCTTCCCCCGGCCGAGGTCCGGTACGAAGTCGAGCGCGGGTATCGCGGGGCGCACGTCGACCACTTCTTCAACTGGTTCGAGGCGATACGCGGCGGCCCTCCCGTGCGTGAGGACGCGACCTTCGGGCTGCGCGCGGCCGCCCCGGCGCTGGCCTGCAACCTTTCCCACTTCGAGGACCGCATCGTCCGCTGGGATCCCGACGCCATGAGGCTCATCTGATGAGCGCCCCGAAACGACTCCGGCTCCGCGCCCCCCTCCCGCTTCGCACCCCCCTCCCGCTCCATGCCCCCCTCGGGGTCGCGCTGGCGGCGGGGCTGGCCCTCGGCTGCGCCCAGGCCCCCGAGGCCTCGCCGGACACGGGGGCGACGGACGCGGCGGAGACGTCATCCGCCGTCGCGCCCAACACCCTCACGGACGCGGAACGCGAGACCGGCTGGCGGCTGCTCTTCGACGGCGAGACGACGGCGGGCTGGCGCGGCTACGGGCAGGAGACGTTCCCCGACACGGGGTGGGCGGTGATCGACGGCGCGCTCGTCGTGGGGGCGACGGCCACGGATCCCGACGTGGCCATCGGCGGAGACATCGTCACGACCGAATCCTTCGCGGACTTCGATCTCAGGTTCGAATTCATGCTGTCGGAGGTGGCCAACAGCGGCGTCCTCTACCGCGTGATCGAGGAGGAGGACGCCGCGATCTGGTACAACGCGCCCGAATACCAGGTGCTCGACGACACGGCGTACATCGAGATGGACACGATGGACATGCACACGCACCTGACGGGTGACAACTACGATCTCCACGCCTCGGGCGAGAAGACGCTGCGAGGACCCGGCGAGTGGAACGAGGGCCGGATCCGCGTCCAGAACAACCTCGTCGAGCACTGGCTCAACGGGACGAAGACGGTCGAATACGAACTGGGATCGCCCGAATGGGAGGCGCTCGTCGCGGCGAGCAAGTTCGCCCCGTATCCCCGCTACGGGCGCGCCGCCTCCGGGCCGATCGGCCTCCAGGACCACGGACGCAACGTCTGGTTCCGCAACATCAGGATCCTGCCCCTCGAATCCGTCTCCCTCTTCAACGGCGAGGACCTCGACGGCTGGCGCGTGCACGGGACCGAACTGTGGTACGTGGAGGACGGAGAGCAGGGCGGGGAACTCGTGTGCGAGAGCGGCCCCGACGCGGAGTACGGCTATCTCGCGACCGAGGCGACGTACCGCGACTTCGACCTCACCGTCGAGTTCATGCAGGAGGCGGACGGGAACAGCGGCGTCTTCCTGCGCTCGAGCGTGGAGGGGACCACCGTCAGCGGCTGGCAGGCCGAGGTCGCGCCCCCGGGCCTGTTCACCGGCGGGATCTACGAATCGTACGGCCGCGGCTGGCTCGTGCAGCCCGACCCGGAACTCGACGCCGCGCTCCGCATGGGCGACTGGAACACGATGCGGATCCGGGCCGAGGGCGACCGCGTCGCGACCTGGCTCAACGGCACGAAGATGGTGGACTTCGAGGACGAACAGATCGGCGCCGCCGATGGCTCGATCGCGCTCCAGATCCACGACGGCGGCGGCATCAAGGTCCGCTGGCGCAACCTCCGGCTCGTCGACCTGAGCGGATCGAGGCCGTGATCCGGTCCCGGGGCCTGCCGGCGATCGTGCTGGCCGCCGCTGCGGCGTGCGGAGGCTCCCCGCCCGAACCTCGCGTCAAGGTGTCCTGTTCGGACCTGTATACCATCAGGCCGAGCTTTGCCAGCAGATACGGCACGGTCGACCTAATACGTGGCCACCGGACCTGGATACGCGTAGTTCTGCTCGATCTGCCGCGGGAGAGATACACACACTGTCCGGTCATGACGCTCGACGGGTTCCGCTGGACCATCGCTGACCCGGCCGTGGCGCGGATCGTCCGCGAGCGGGCCGAGTCTGCGACTGTGGAGATCGAGGCTGTCGAATACGGCCAAACCGAGTTGCGGGCGTACTACGGGAACTACCGCGACTTCTGGAAGCCGTTCCGAATCGGCGTGGTCGGCATTCCCCACTCCGACGAGCGAGAGACGAGATGAGACTTCTTTGCGCTGTGTTGGTGACTCTGCTGGCGGCTTGCGGGGGCGACACCGGGGGCGGATCCGCTCTGCCGGCGAGCGAGGACCGGCCGCTCGTGGCCGACTTCGAGGAGGTGTTCCGGATCGGCGGGATCGCGGCGGAGGGGTGGGACGCGTTCACGGAGATCGTGAACATGGACTTCGATGCGGACGGCCGGCTCTACATCCGCGACGAAGCCGGGTCCTCCACCCGCATCGTGATCGTGGACGGGGCGGGAGGCCTGGTGGCGGAGTTCGGGCGCATGGGCGATGGCCCGGGCGAGCTTCGCGACGTGGGGCACATGGTGGCCCGGCCCGGGGGAGGAGCCGTCATCGTCGACAATGGTCATCGCGCCTACCTCCTGTTCGGCCCCGGTGGGTCGTTCGAGCGCGCGATCCCCTTCGCGATCAAGGGCGCCTCCGAAACCGCTTCGGCGGAAGCCGTGCGCTCCGCCCGGCAAGGGGAAACACTCTTCCTGACCCGAAGTCCGGACGCCCGCATCAGCGGTGGGGAAATGTCCGTGGAGACCGGTGACCGCACCATCTACCGCATGTCGTTCGCCGAGGCGGGGGAGGCCGCCGCGGTGCCGTTCGCGGCAGGGTGGGAGGCGCTCCCGGAGCGGCAGTTCACGATGGAATCGGCGGATCCGTCGGACATGTTCGATGCGCTCGGCGATGCATTTACGTACTTCGTGCCCTCCCTCCTGTTCGACGTCCTCCCCGGCGGCGGCGTGGCGTATTCGGATTCCTCGGCCTACGCGGTCAAGATCCAGCCGGCCTCCGGTGATCCGGTCCGTGTCGTGGGCCGCCCCCTCCACCCGGAGCCTGTTACGGAGTCGCTGCGGGAGCGCACCCGGGCCCGGATGACGGAAGCCTTCGAGTCTTCGGTCACGGGACAGGTGAACGGCCAGTCGACGGACGATCTTCCGCCGGCCGTTCGCGCCCAGGTGGCGGCCATGATGGAGGAGATGGTGGCGGGCATGCGCGACGCGGTAGCAAATGCGGATTTCATGCCGGAAGTGCCCCTCGTGCGGGACCTTCGGACGACCTGGGAGGGGACGATCTGGGTCCAGCGCTGGGGGAGCGATCCGATGGCGCAGATCGATGCGCAGGCCGCACTCGCGGCCGGAGCCCCGGAGGGGGATGAGGTCGCCGCCGGCTGGATCGACGTCCTCTCTCCGGAGGGCGAGTACATGGGCACGTTGTCGCTGGAGGACACGCCCATGCCCGCTGCGTTCGGGCCCGGCGGCCTCGTCGCCTTCGTCGAGACGGACGAATTCGATGTGCCGACGATCATCCTGAAGCGGCTCCCGGCGACCGTCCGCCTGGAGTCGGGCTCGCCGACCGGGGGTGCCGAGGGCGGCGGTCGTTAGCGTGGCGATTGACCCGGCCTTCGCCTGTCGCGTACCCTTTCCGGAGAGAGTCCTCCCGCAAGGAGCCATGTGATGCCGCCCGATACGCGGATCCTGTCTTTCGCCGGAAGATCTTCCGTTCCGTTCGCCCTTCTGCTGCTCTCCGCGACGGGACTCGCGGCGCAGAACGGTGAGCCCGCCGCCACGGCCCGACATGTCGCGGCAGCCTCGACGGGCGACGCGCCCGCGGAGGTCACCTTCAGCCGCGACGTCGCGCCGATCCTGCAGCGGGCGTGCGTGCGCTGCCCCGGGACAACGGCGTCGCGCCGATGCCGCTCGTCACGTACGAAGACGTCCAGCCCTACGCGAGCATGATCGCCCGCCGGACCCAGATCCGGGACCGGGCCGGCGCCATGCCGCCGTGGTACATGGAGAAGGACATCGGCATCCAGCACTTCAAGGACGACATGTCGCTCGACGAGTGGGAGATCGAGGCGCTCGACGCCTGGCGGCGGGCCGGCGCCCCGGAGGGCGATCCCGCCGACCTGCCGCCGCCGCTCGAGTTCGACGACGACGTCCTGTGGTCGGCCGGCGAGCCGGACCTGATCGTCAAACTCCCCGAGGTGCTGGTGAAGGGCGACGCACCCGACTGGTGGGGGGACATCGAGAGCGTCCCCACGGGTCTCACCGAGGACCGGTGGGTGAAGTCCGTCGAGATCCGCGAGGTGAACGACGTGCCCCAGCGGCGCGACGGAGAACACGGCGGGCGGCACACGGTCGGCGGACGCTTCGTCGTCCACCACATGATCTGGAGCACGCGCGTCCTCGAGGGCCAGGAGACGGGTCCCGGCTCGCGGCGCGCGTCGTCGGACACGGGCTGGCCGGTGCACGAGGTCGGCCGCGAGCCGGACATCTTCGACGAGGAGGCGGGCCGGCTCCTGCGGGCGGGCTCCTCGGTGGTGTCGAACTCCGTCCACCTCCATTCCAACGGCCGCGATACGCGCGCCCACCTGGAGATCGGATTCCGCTTCCATCCGGAGGATTACGAGCCGAAGTACCGGCGGACCATCCTCGGACTCGGCAACGGGAGCGACATCGACATCCGGCCCGGCGTGGCGGGGCAGGAACTTCACGCCTACAAGGTGCTGGACCAGCACACCAAGATCGTGACCTTCGAGCCGCACCTGCACGCGCCCGGCATGCGCATGTGCCTGGAGGCGATCTGGGGCTTCAACGTCGAGACGCTGAACTGCGTCGGCTACGATCACAACTGGGTCCGCGGCTACACCTACGCGCAGGACCACCAGCCGCTCCTCCCGAAGGGGACGGTCCTCCACATCATCGGCTACATGGACACGTCCGAGGCGAACCGGAACGTCCCGGACACGCGCAACTGGCAGGGCTCGGGGAACCGTTCGGTCGCGAACATGTTCATCGATCTCGGCATGCGCGTGGAGATGTCGGATGAGCAGTTCGTGGAGGAGATGGCGATGCGCCGGCACCGGCTCGCGCTCGGCCCCAACGACCACGTCGTCGGCTGCCCGCTCTGCATGGTCATCCCCGCCAACGGCGACATGAGCTACTTCGCCGGCGCCGAGTGGCGGCAGTCCGATGCCGCTACCGAGGCCGAGTCCTCCGGCGAAGGCGAATCGGGGTCCGGGGACCGCCGCGACCCCGGCGACCGCCGGGAACGGTAATCGTGGCCGAACCGGTTTCCATGCCCCGGGTCGCGCGGCCCGGGGCGCTGGCCGTGCCGCTTCTGGGGCTGATCCTCGCCGCGTCCGCGCTTCCCGCCGACTCCGCCGCCCAGACCTACGCCCGGGGGCAGAACGTGGCGCCGGCGTACGAGGGGTGGGAGCAGAACGAGGACGGGTCGTTCAACTTCCTCTTCGGCTACATGAACCGGAACTGGGTCGAGGAGATCGACGTCCCCGTGGGCGAGGACAATACGTTCTCGCCGGGCCCCGCCGACCGCGGGCAGCCGACCCGTTTCCTCCCGCGCCGCAACCGCTTCGTGTTCAAGGTTCGCGTGCCCGCCGACTGGGGCGACAGGGAACTCGTGTGGACGCTCACGAGCCACGGCGTCACCGAGAAGGCGTACGCCACCCTGCGGCCCGACTACATCGTGGACAACACGGTGATCATGTCGGAGACGGGCGCGCTCGGCGCGGGGTCCAGCAACGCCGAGATGCGGTCCAACGAGCCGCCCAGGATCACGCTCGAGGGGGAGCGCACGCGTGAGGCGATCGTCGGCCAGCCGGTGACGGTGAGCGTCATCGTGGAGGACGACGGCCTGCTGCGGGCGTTCCGCCAGGGCCCGCCGGATCCGCCCGAGACGGCGGAGGACTCCGCGCGCGTCGACTCGATCGCGAACGCCTTCCCCAGCTTCAGCAGCCGCCAGCTCAGGCCCCCGTCGCGCGTGACGGTGCAGAAGGTGAACGGCCTCTTCATGTCGTGGTTCGTCTATCGCGGCGAGGGGGAAGTGACGTTCGACCCGCCGCAGGTGAAGGTGTGGGAGGACACGCGCACGGGCGCGAACTCGCCGTGGGCGCCGCTCTGGCGCCCCCCGGACCTGCCGGAAGATGGCCGCTGGACGGTGACGGCGACCTTCCTTCGGCCGGGGACCTACATCCTCCGCGGCCGCGCCGACGACGGCGGCCTGTTCGCCGACGAGGAAATCACCATCGTGGTGCGCCCCGCCGCCAGCTGACCACGACCCGGAAAGGCTCGCTACCGCCGGCCGTACTCCACGGCTTCGAGTGCCTGGAATACGTGGACGGCCGCGCAGACGATGAAGCACATGAGGTCGAGCGGCTCTCCATCCGCGAGCCAATGCGTGACCGCATACACCAGCAGGACGGCGTTGGCCAGCGAAATGCCGGCGGCGCGGACCCGGCGCTGCGCGAGTTGGCCGAGGCCGGGAACGAGGAGGCTCGCGAACCCCGCGGCGGGCGCCTTCAGCATCATGCGGCGGTGGCTCGCTTGCGCCAGTAGCGGGCGAGGCCCCACCACGAGTCGCCGGCGCCGAACGCGTCGACGTAGGTGTCCACGGGCTCCGCCGGCATGCGCCCGCGCAGGTCTTCCTCGACCCACACCGCGAAGGTCCGGGCCCGGGCGGGGTCGGCGGACGTATCCGGGTCCGCCGGGTCCTCGTTACCCAGCGACTCGCGCACGGTGCGGGCCCAGCGCGCGAGTTCGTCGCGAAGTTCGGCGAAGTGCGCGGCCGGGTCCTCGACCGCTCCGAAGTGGGTCGGGATGATGCGGTCGGGATCCCACGCCATGACCCGCTCCATGCTCGCGTTCCAGGCTTCGACGTCGATGTCGGGCACCGGAGTGACCGGGATCACCCCTCCCGGCGGGATGCGGATGCCGCCGACATCGCCCACCCACGCCGTCCCCCCGTCCTCCTCGAAATAGGCGACGTGGTGCTTCGCGTGGCCGGGCGTGTAGGCGACGCGCAGCGCACGGTCGCCGAGTTGCAAGGCGTCCCCTTCGTCCACCTCGGTGACGGACTGCGCGGGCACCGGAAGGAACTCTCCCCACAGCGTCTCCATCCGCTCGCCGTAGATGCGGCCGGCGGAAGCGAGGAGACGCTCGGGCCGGATCATGTGGATCGCCCCCACGGGGTGCACGTAGACCCGCGCCTCGGGCACCCGATTCACGATCGTCCCGGCGGCCGTCGCGTGGTCGAGGTGGATGTGCGTGAGCAGGACCGCGCGCACGTCGGCGAGGCCGAATCCCGCTTCCCCGAGCCCGGCTTCCAGCGCCGGGAGGCAGGTCGTGGGCCCCGGGTCGACGAGCGCGACTCCATCCCCGGTTTCCAGCACACCGGTCCCGATGGCGAGATCGAAACCCTGGAACTTCAGATCGACGATGGAAGTCCGCGCGTCGAGCGTGTGGATCGTCATCCGTTCTCCTCGGGGCCGGCCGTGCCGGCCGGGTTGGGCGGATCGGAGCCGGCGTCGGAGGGCCGCAGCTCGATCCAGAGACCGCCGGCGTTGCCGAGTACGATGTTGTCGGAGACGGACTCGGGCCCGCCGCGCACGGTCAGCGACACGACCGGGGCGGACTCCGGATCGGCCATCCAGAGGCGCGCGTCGACGACGTACACGGTGCCGTCCCGGATGCCGACGGCGCGCCCGTGCAGGTGTTCGGGGTGTCGCGACGGGCCGCAGTCGCGGGCCCCGAAGGCGAGCAGGAACCGAGTGAGGCGCTCCGGGTCTTCCACCATCACCCACACCGCCTCGAGTCCTCGGGCGCCGTTCGGGTGCGGCGCCGGGTCCGCCGGCGTCACGGTCTCGGGATCGGAAGACACGAAGAACACGGGGTGCAGGGGGTGGCCTCGGGGGAAGGCGACCCGCCCGCCCGCTTCGCCGGAGATCGCGGCCAACTCCGGCTCGAGTTCGCCTGCGATCTCCAGAACGCTCGCCGGCGCCGGACCGGACAACGCGAGGTACGCCCCGCCTCCGCCATCGGCGATGAGGTCCGCGTAACGCTGCACCTCCAAGGCGCCCGGCGCATCGGGACCGGGGGCATCGGGGCCCGGCACAGGCTGCATCGTTCTCAGTTCGAGCCGCGTCCCGTCCCCGAACCCGATCGCCGCCGTCTCCAGTCCGCTTGCGTCGCGCCGCCCGTCCTGGACGCGGAAGCCGAACTCATCGATGAGACGCTGCGACAGGGCCCCGAGGTCTTCGACGGCGATGGGGACGTGGTCGAGGCGCAGCAAGGATCCCGGGGCGACGCACGCCCCCGGAGCGCCTTGCGCCAAGGCGGCCGAAGCCGTTCCGAGCAGGGCACAGACGACCGTCGCGATGGGAATTGAGCGGTGGTTCATGCGGACAAGATGTCGCCGGGACGGCGAGGTCGATAGCTTGCCCGCCATGAAACGACCTGGACCCGACGAACACGGCGAGTACTACTCCACCTACATCGACCGCGTGCCGGACGACCGGCCCCTGGTCGATGTCCTCGGCGAGGCGCCCGACGAACTCGACGCGCTTCTCTCCGGCCTCCCCGGCGAACGCGAGCACTTCGCGTACGAGCCGGGGAAGTGGACGTGCCGCGAAGTGCTGGGCCATGTGATCGACACGGAGCGGATCTTCTCGTACCTCGCGCTCCACATCGCCCGCGCGGATTCGGCCGAGCTGCCGGGGATGGATCAGGTTGAATGGGCCGCGGCCTCCAACGCGGCCGATCGTCCCATCCCGGAACTGCTGCATGAATTCCGTGCGCTGCGCACCGCGAACGCGGCCTTCTTCGCCTCGCTCGACGAAGACACGCTCTCGCGCCGGGGAGTCGCGAGCGGCGCCGAGTGCACGGTGCGGGCGCTCATCCATATCATCGCCGGCCACGAGCTTCACCACCGGGACGTGCTCAGGGAACGGTACCTGGCCGCCTCCGCCGAAGACTGAGGAGATCGAGATGACCGAGGTTACGCTCTTCTACCAGCGCCCCGGCTGAACGAGCTGCAAACGCACCCGTGCGGTGTTCGACGAGACCGGCGCGACGATCGCGGAGGAACGATCCGCCACGAAGGCGCCGCTGGCGGATGACGACGTGCGGGCGCTGCTGGCGGCCGCCGAGCGGGTGGTCATCGCGAAGGGAAGGAGCCGGCGCGACCTGAACCCGGCCGAGACCGAACTCGACGCGCTCAAGGGGCCCACGGGGAAATACCGCGCGCCGATCGTGCTGGCGGGAGCCACGCTCCTGGTCGGCTTCAACGCCGAAGCGCTCGCCGAACTGTAGCAGCTCGCGGAAAAAGGCCCGCTGCGTTCGAGCGGCGACCGGGATTCAGCGGGCGGTTTCCACCGTGAAGCCGAAGTCGCCGCGGATCGTGTGGCCATCCTGCGCCATGGCTCGCCACATCACCTCGTAGTCGCCGTCCGCGAGCTCCTCGCTCACATCCAGCACGACGACGCTCGGGTCGTCCTCCTTCGCGGTCGCCGGCTCGAGGTCGAGGGGTTCGCCCCCCCTCGGCAGGAGCCGGACGGACGTCCCGGCCATCTGCGGGGCATCCGTGAACCACAGCGTGACCGTCTCCGGGCTGGTCGCCACCGTCGCGTCCCCCTTCGGAGAAGACGCCTCGAGGGCGAGATGGGCGCAGACGAAGACGCCCCCCGTCACCAGCACGGCGGTCGCCACGACGACCGCCCGGTTTCGAATCCACTTGTCCATCGACTTCGCCCCGATCGCGGTATACTCCCGAGTCGATCCGGGGCCGAACGACGGCGCCTCCGCCGCTCGCCCCCGAAGCCGGCTTCAAGATTCCGCGTACACCTTCCGGATGCTACCCGTTCCGCGGTCCGCGGCAACCGGCCCGGGATGGAACCCGGGATGGGAGGGCGGCCAACTTGACTCGTTATGCCCCCGGACGCAGACTTAATGCACTGGTCCGGCGTGCCCTGTGGCGGCACCCGGCATACTCTGGCGGCATAGCTGTGAAGCTGACTTCTCCTCGACAGCCGCGGGATTCTCGCCGGTTCGGCGTTATGGCCATCGTCCTCTTACAGGCCGTGGCGTTCGCCGTCCTGCCGGCGGTGGATGCGGTGCTCGAAGCCGAAGCATCGAGCACCGTCGCGCACATCGAAGCGGAGCACAGCGAGCACTGCGACCCCGGGCACAGCCACTTGCTGTGCCAGTTGTCCCGCACGGTGTCGCTGGGGTTCCCCTTTCTGATTCCGATCGAACTGTCGCTGGCCGTCGAAGCCAGCCCCGACACCCCGGCCGCGAACGCCTGGCAACGCCGCCCGATTCCGCCCGGCGGGAGCGGTCCCCGAGCCCCTCCTCGAGTCTGACCCGCTCCCGGGCAGGTCGTCCCGGAAGCCCCCACCATCGCCCGCGGGAGGCGGATCGAAAGCCTCCCGAAACACACGTTATCCGCTGAAGCATTTCACCGAGACGTCCGCGCTTCTCCAACAGGAGCGGTCGCCAGCGCGTCTCGAAGAAGGCTGTCCATGGTGACAAGGCATCTGGCCGGTCTCATTACGGCCGTATCGGCAATGGCCGTTGGAGCCATCGGCTCGTCCGCGCAGGTTGAGCATGCGGATGAGATCGAGGGGGTCGTTCGCGATGCCGACTCCATGGAGCCTCTCGCCGGCGCCCTCGTCTCGATCCCCGAGTCGGGCGCCCGTGCGGTCTCGCATGGTGACGGCACGTTCCACCTTCCCGTGCCGGGCCTGCGCATCTACACGATGCGGGTCGAACGCCTGGGCTACCGCGCGGTCTCGCTGGAAGTGGATGCGTCGAGGCAGGAGATCGTGTTTGTGGAGATGGAAGCCAATCCCATCTCCCTGCCGGATCTCGTGGTCACCGGTTCGGTGGTGGCGCGCGCGGCAAACGAGGTGTTGCGCCCGGCCAGCGTATTCGCGGGAGAAGATCTGCAGCGTCGCCTGGCGGGGACGCTTGCGGAGACTCTCTCCTCCGAGCCGGGGCTGGCCGTGAGCAGCATGGGGCCGGGCTCGGCGCACCCGGTGATTCGGGGGCTCAGCGGAGACCGGATCCTGATGCTGGAGGACGGGGAACGGGTCGGCGACGAGTTTGCGAGCGGTCCCGACCACGCCACGGCGCTCGACGCGTCGTCGGCGCGCCGCGTCGAAGTCATCCGCGGACCGGGTGCGATCCTGTACGGAAGCAATGCGCTGGGGGGCGTCATCAACGTCGTCCGCGACGACGTGCCCCCATCGGTGCCGCACCATCTGACGGGCGCGCTGACGGGCGCTCTGACTCTTCAGGGGCAGAGCGTCAGCAACGCGGTGGGCGGAGGCTTGAATCTCACGCATCGCCTGACGGATCGCATTCCCGTGCGGCTGGAACTCTCGCGTCGCAGCAGCGGAGACCTGAAGACCCCGGTCGGAATCCTGCAGAATACCAACACGGATATTCGGGAGATTTCCGGCGGAGCCTCGTGGGTGGACAACTGGGGCCATGCCGGCGGGACCTTCCGCTACTACGGCAACGACTACGGGATCCCCGGAGGATTCGTCGGAGGTCACGAGGCCGGGGTCCGCGTCGAGATGCAGCGCACGGCCACCAGGCTGCGAAGCGTGCTCCGGCCCTCCGGGGCCTTCGAGAGCATCGAGATCGACGCGGGCCACACCTGGTACGAGCACCGTGAGATCGAGCCTCCCGATATTCTGGGCACGCTGTACGAGCGCCAGACGGTGAGCGGGGAGATCCTGGCCCGCCACGGCGGCTGGGGTCCCTTCTCCTCGGGAGCGATGGGGACGCGGGCTTCCTGGGAAGATTTCGGATTCGGGGGTGCGCTCTTCACCCCGAACTCCACGCAGACCACCTTCGCGGTGTTCGCGCTGGAGGAGGTCGATCTGAATCCGATACGGGTGGAAGCGGGCCTCCGCTACGACTGGGTCCGCGTGCGGCCCGACCGGGAGGACCCCACATCCGACATCGGCCACATCCGCGAGAGGTCGTTCGGCGCGGCATCCGGATCCCTGGGGGCCTTGGCACGGCTCACGCAGAGCTTCACGGTGGGCGCTTCCGTCGCCCGGGCCTTCCGCACCCCCAGCGTCAACGAACTGTTCTCGGAAGGTCCTCACCTGGCGGCCTACGCCTTCGAGGTCGGGAACCCGTCGCTCGAGACGGAGCGCGGGACGGGGGTCGACCTGTTCGTGCGCTTCGCGGGAGACCGGCTGAACGGCGAGGTGACGTGGTTCCACAACGCCATCGCGGACTACGTCTTCCCGCTCGAGACGGGCGAACTGAGCCGCGTGCGGCTGCCGATCTTCCAGTTCCAGGGAGAAGATGCGGTGCTCACGGGATTCGAGAGCGCCCTCGAGTGGGCGCCGGTCGGGGATCTGACCGTGGAGGCGGTGGCTTCATACGTCCAGGGCAGGATCGAAGCGACGGACGAACCGCTTCCGTTGATCCCGCCGCTGCAGGCGCGCTTCGCCATCGGCTACGCGCCTCGCAACTGGTTCGTCGAAGCCGAAGCGCGGGTTGCGGATCGCCAGGACCGGACAGGTCCGTTCGAGAGCCCCACGGACGGGTATACCGTTTTCGATCTCTCCGCCGGAGTGCGGATCACGCTCATGGGGCGGCTGAACGTGATCACTCTGCGGGCGGAGAACCTTGGCAACACCGTGTACAGAAATCACTTGTCGCGCGTGAAGGAGATCATGCCCCAGGCGGGGAGATCCGTCAGCGTGGCCTATCGGGTCGTCTTCTAGTGCCGAGCCATCCGGAGCCGCACGCGGAGGTGCTTCGGGACGGGAGAGACCGGAACATCAACACAACGAGGTCAAAACGATGAGATATTTTCAGCCGAAACTGCCACTCGCCCTGTTGACCGCGGGACTGCTGGTCCTTTCCGCCTGCGGCGACAGCGCCACGGAACCCGAAGACGAGGACCACGACGAGCACGCCGGAGAAGTGGAGGGCGTGATCCTCTCGGTCAGCGGCCAGGTCATCGCACAGTACGATGGGCACGACGGAGAGTGGACGGGAATGCTGCAGGTCGGGCCCGGCCAGCAAACCCCGCGCATCGCCGTGGAGTTCGTGGACGAGGAGGGACACGAGGTGGAGCTGGACGACGATTTCCATATGGGGGTCGAGATCGGGGCCGCGTCCGTAGCCGGGTTCGATCAGGACTCGCCCGGCGCGTTCGGAGGCGTTCTGCGCGGCGTGGCGGCGGGCGACACCGACATTACGTTCAGCCTGGTGCACGGCGAGGTCGGGACGGGACACGCGGATTTCAAGACCGAACCGCTGGCGGTGCACGTGCGGTAAGCGCCGGCCGGCGCAAGACGTAACGGTCGGAAGCGGGCTGTTCCGCAGGACGTCGAGAGCAGCGGTTCGGACATCGACGCATGAGGGATCGGCGTCGCCGAAGTGCTGGCAGGGGGCGGCGTCCTGCGGAGGGCCAACGCGATAGAGGCGATAGACGTCGGCCGATTCTCCGGTCCGGAAGTTCCCGCGGGGTTCGACGCGCGCCTGCGTCTATCCGGGGCGGCCCCTTGACGACATCTGTCGATGTCGGCTTTTTCCTGTAGGGGACCCCCGGACGCGGAGGCGAGGGGGTCCCGGGCCCGCGACAGGCCGACACTCCAGACCGGATCGACATGGCTCCCATGAATCCGAACGATGGTCGTCAGGACCATGACCACGGGCATGGTCACCACGACCACGACCATCATCACGATCACGACCATGATCACGATCACGGCCATGGGCATGACCATGATCATGGGCACGACCACGACCACGATCACGATCATGGGCACGGCCATGGCCACCACCACCATGGCCATGATCACGACCATCATCATCACCACGGC
>JAJEEM010000010.1 GCA_022820995.1 Gemmatimonadota bacterium
GGCCATCGTGGAATCCCAACGGGTGAAACGACTTACGATCATCGGACACACCGTGTGATACACGCCCATTCTGCGGTCCCACCAAGTCCTTGTCCCATAGCGACTTACGCAGTCTGATCGCTGTTTCTGCCACCAGGTCCGAGGCATCCTCGAAGACGCGGGTCGTGCTGACGACTATCTCGAAGTCGGGCTCGGCGGCTCGCTCCAGTGGAACCCGCTTGACGATCCGCTCTTGGACTCCTACTCGCTTGCCTACGGCGTGGCCTCCCTCATCAACCAGCTCTTCGGCAAGTCGCGCGAACCGTTCTGGCAACAGACGTACACGAACCTGGTCCGGTGGATCGTCGAACTGCACCGGCTCCTGCCGGGCGGCTGGGTCACGCTTCGGGACATCTACCGCTGCACGGTGGACGCGGAGCTTCTGGCCCGGAAGATCCGCGAGGCCCGGGACCTGGCGGACCGGATGTCCCCGGTGGACGCCATCATCGGCGACGATGTCATGATCGCCCACGCCGACGCGCTGAAGAAGTGGGACTGGGAGCCGGTCGGCGACGAGAAGGGGCGGTGCCGGTTGGACTCGAAGCTTCGGGCGCAGCTCGCGAAGCTGGAAGTCACCTACGCGGTCGAAGCGGTCGGTGGAGGCGCGTGCGGCGAGTACAGGGAGCGGGTCGAGGCCATCGAACGATGGTACGACAAGGACTGGTCGCAACTGGACGCAAAGCTCCGCACCTCGATCGTCGAGGGGATCAGCGTCTTCCTCTCGCTCTTCGACCAACCCGAGGTCGCGGGCGTGTTCTGCCCGCCGCCCCCGAAGGCACCCGAGCCGGAACCCGCGGGCAACGGCGAGGCCGAAGGGGACGGCAGCGCGGAGGCTCCGCCCATGCCGGGCCTTCGCGGGCGGCTGCCTCCGCTCTCCGAGTTGATCGAGGGCGGCAAGGTGCTGGCGCTCAACATGCCCGCCGGGGCGAACCCGGCCTTGGCCCGCGCCATCGGGGTCCTGCTCAAGAGCGCGTGGATGCAGGCGCTGCTCCGCCGCCCCGCCGAAGCCGCGCGCCGCCCGGACCGCTACATGCGGCCCGCCGTGTTCATCTGCGACGAGTATCAGGCCTTTGCGACCGTGGGCCAAGACGACCCGTCGGGCGACGAGAAGGCGTTCGCGCTCACGCGCCAGTGCCGCTGCGTCCCGATCGTCGCCACGCAGTCGCTCTCTTCGCTCCGCTCCGTGCTTCCCTCCGGAGAGGCGTGGCGCACCCTCGTCCAGACGCTCCGCACCCGGATCTTCCTGTCGCTGTCCGACGAGGCGTCGGCCAAGGCCGCGTCGGAGATGTGCGGGTCCGTCATGAAGACGCGGGCCTCGTACACGTTCTCCGAGACCACGGGCAGGCCCGAGTTCTCGCTCCTGTCCGGGCGCGCTGGAGGCGGGCGCGGCACCATCGGCGCGAGCAAGTCGTTCCGCCGGCAGAGCGAGCCGGTGTTCACGCCGCGCGAGTTCGGGCTGCTCGCCAACTACCAGGCCATCTGTCTCCCCTACGACGGGGTCGAGTCGCTCCCGGCCCGGCGTGTCTACCTGAAGCCGCACTACCTACCGAGGGAGACGGGCTACTGGCGGCTCCGGGAGGAGGGCCGGATATGAAGCGCGCCAGCGGCGTCGGCCACCTCACCCCGTTCCTTCCGGGGTTGGAACCCCTGCTCGGAGACCCCGGGGTCTCCGAGATCATGATCAACGGACCCGGCAACGTCTGGATCGAGCGGGCCGGGAGGCTGGAGCCCCACGAGGCGCCCGAACTTACCGGGGCCTGGCTCCACCGCGCGGCGATCCACATCGCGCGGCCGCTCGGGCTCGATCCCGCCGCGAGGCCCGTCCTCGATGCCCGGCTGGGAGACGGTTCGCGGGTTGCCATCTGCACGCCGCCCGCCGCGCCCGAGGTCGCCATCACCATACGCCGGTTCGGGGGCCGGGCGTTCTCGACCGAGGATCTCGTCCGCCTTGGCTCGCTGCCGGAAGACATCCTCGAAGCCGCCCGGACGACCCTGCTCGCCCGCCGCAACGTCCTCGTATCCGGCAGCACGGGATCGGGCAAGACGACGCTCCTGAACGCGCTGATCGAACTGCTGCCCGAAGACGAGCGGATCGTCGCCATCGAGGACACGCTCGAACTCAGGATCGACCGCGCCAACTGCCTCCGGTTCGAGGCCGGAGCCACCCACGACACTCCCGTCTCGATCCGGGATCTGGTGCGCCACGCGCTCCGCCACCGGCCCGACCACATCGTCGTCGGCGAGGTGCGCGGTGCCGAGGCGGCCGATCTGCTCCAAGCCCTCAACACCGGACACGGCGGCTCGCTCACCACCGTCCACGCGAACAACGCCCGCTCCGCGCTCTCGCGGCTCGCCAGCTGCGCCATGCAGGCCGGGGACGCGCTCCCCTGGGAGGTCATCTGCCGGGGCGTCGTGGACGGGATCGCGCTCGTGCTCCACGTCACCCGCCGCGACGGACGCCGGTTCGTCGAGGAGGCTCTCGAAGTGCGCGGCTACAACGCGGCCACCGGCCGCTGGAACACCGCGCCCATTTGGGGCGGGGCGGCGAAGCCCCGCAAGGAAGCACCCACCCACACACCAAGGAGGTGAACGCATGAGGTGCGAAGACACGACCATCCGGGTCGAGACGTTCGAGGACTTCGACCGGGAACTCGCGCGCGATGGCGGCGAGACGCTCGAAGTCGAGGCCGAACTGGCCGAGGAGTACGGCCTCTTCCCCGAGGACGTGGGAACCGAGGACGAGATCGCAGCCGCCTGGGACGACCCGCACGGTGAGGAGGTGGACGGATGAACCACGACGAATACCACCGGAAGTTCGCCGACGCGATCATCGAGCAGATCCGGCAGGGCACCGCGCCGTGGCAGAAGCCGTGGGC
>JAJEEM010000036.1 GCA_022820995.1 Gemmatimonadota bacterium
GCTTCTTCCCCTCGTACTCCACATCCGAAAACGTCACCTGGTCCATCGTCCCCACCCCAGTCTCCGCCTCGTCCGAACCGCTGTTCGACTCCCACGGTCCATCAATCTGGCGGTGGTGACTTGTTCAGACCATCCCTAGCAGCGTCGGGATCGACACGTGGACGCCCATGAAGGCGAGCCCCACGACGGGCAGCAGGAGCGACTTGCCCCAGAACCACTGGGACTTGGAGAGGCCGTCGATCACGTTCTGCCGCGCGGTCCGCCAGCCGAACTCCGTCGCGGACAGCAACACGAGCGTGAGGGCGGCGAAGATCACCAGCATGGTGGTTTCGTCCCCGAACACGGCGGTCCAGATGTCGGGGAGCCGGAAGCCCTCGCTGCGCTCGAGGAAGGGCTGGCCATGGTTCATGAGCGTGAAGAACGCGTAGAAGCCGAGGGCGATCCAGAAGGCGACCCGCTTCCTCGCCTTGAACCACTCGTTGCGCAGCAGCACGCCGAACGCCCGCGCGCCCTTCATTGGATCTCTCCGAATCCCTCGGGCGTGCCCGTGATCTCCATGAAGGCGTCCTCCAGCGATTGCCGCTCCAGAGACAGGTGCGAGGCGTAGATCCCCCGCCCGGCGAGAAAGCGGTTCAATTCGGCGAGCCCCGCCCCTCCGATCTGCACCAGGACGCGGCCGTCCTCGACGCGCGCATGGCCCGCGCCCTCGAACTCAGACACGGCCTGCCGGAGCGTCTCGATGTCCCCATCGGCGCCCACCGCGGCCACCGTTCGGGCGGAGGTGAGTTCGTCCACGCTCCCTTCGCGGACGAGACGGCCGGTCTCGATGATCGCGACGTGGGTGCAGGTGCGCTCGACCTCGTGCAGCATGTGGCTCGAAAGGAAGATCGTCTTCCCGCGGCTGGCGAGTTCGCGGATGATGTCGCGGATCTCCCGCTGCCCCGCCGGATCGAGCCCGTTGGCCGGCTCGTCGAGGATGATGAGTTCCGGGTCGCCGATCATCGTCGCCGCCAGCGCGAGCCGCTGCTTCATGCCCAGCGAGCACGCCTTGAACTTCGTCTTCCGGCGCGAGGCCAGACCCACGATTTCGAGCACCTCGGCGATGTCCGCCTCGTCGCTCCCCTTCACCCGGGCCACGACCCTCAGGTTGTCCCGGCAGCTCAGGTAGGGGTAGAAGTTGGGATATTCGAGCGTGGCGCCGATCCGCTGGCGCGCGGCGTGCAACTCGGCGGGCGTCTCCCCGCCGAACAGTCGGAAAGAGCCACCCGTCGGGTTGATGATCCCGAGGAGCATCCCAATCGTCGTCGTCTTGCCGCTTCCGTTCGGTCCCAGGAAACCGTACACCTGCCCCGCCTCCACCTGGACGGAAAGCTCGTCGACGGCGAGCGTCCCCGCTCCGCGCAACGCCGCGTATCGCTTGGACAGTCCTTCGGTTTCGATGATCGTCATGTGAGGTCCCGTGGCGTTTCACCGCCGGTGCGCTCTTCCAGTTGCCTCCGGAACAGTTCCGCCTCCGCGAGCTGATCCAGGAGTTCGCCCCGCTCCCGGCTCTCCCCTTCAAGCTGCTCGATCCGCTTCGTCAGCCGGGCGATCGTCTCGCGGTCCCGCTTCATCGGCCCCAGCGCTTCCGCCAGATCCCGCACCAGCGGGCGCAGGGCGAAGTGCGTCGCCATCGCGAGGACCGGGATGCCGATCGTGAAGAAGATCGCGACGACGGCGATGATCATGTCTTCCATGTCTCACCCCTGCGCATGCGCTTCATGCGGCATAAGAACGGAAGGCGCGGCGCGGTGGTTTCGCGGGGGCGGGACGCCCGGTTGCGGAGCGGCCGCGTCAGCGGGGAGGCCGGCGGCCGAGAATCCCCCGGCCCCAAACGTTGTTCCCGCGGTTCACGTCCGGCATCACGCCGTCCGGGTCGATCTGAACGTTGCGCACGAACCCGCCGGACACGTCCAGCACGTAGGTGCCGTCCGCCTCCCACGCCTCGACCGGAACCTCGTGTCGCTGCTCCTCCCCGTCCCGGTAGAGGATCCGCACCTCGAGCGGCATCGGGATGCCCCCGCGATTCTCGAGCACGACCCGTGTCGTATCCCCCAGGCGCGTCACGGAGGCGATCGCCTGGTCGAGGATCGCGTCCTCGTAGATCCAGCCCCTGAAGAACCAGTCGAGGTCCCGTCCCGACACATCCTCCATCGTGCGGATGAAATCGGCGGGCTGCGGGTGCTTGTAGGCCCAGCGCCGGATGTACTCCCGGAAGCCTTCGTCGAACGTCTCGGGCCCGAGCACCTCCTCGCGCAGGAGGACGAGCACGGCGGCGGGCTTGTTGTAGGCGAGAACCCCGATGTCCGCTTCCGGAATGCTGTCGGCCGGCGTGTACACGGCGTGAGTCGGCAGGCGCGTGTCCGTCGCGATCTGGGCCGGGGACATGAGTTCGCCCAGGATCGGCTCCCCACCCGCGAATTCGATGCCCGAATAGTAATTGATGAAGGTGTTGAACCCCTCATCCATCCACGCGTACCGCCGCTCGTCCGACCCCACGATCATCGGGAACCACGTATGCCCGATCTCGTGGTCCGTGACGGAGAAGAGAAAGGCGCCGCGGGACCGCCAGGAACAGAAGACGATCATGGGATATTCCATCCCGAGCGCGAGGCCGGCGACATTGATGGCGACGGGATACGGATAGCGGAGCCACTCCTCCGAATAGTGCCGGACGCTGTGGCGGAGATACTCCGTGGAGCGCTCCCAGCCGCTGGATCCGGGTCGGCCGAGGCTCTCCTCGGGGTAGACGGACATGATGAGGACGTCCTCCCAGCCGGCGGCGTCCCAGATGAAGCGGTCGGATGCGGCCCAGGCGAAGTCGCGCACGTTTTCCGCGCGGAAGCGCCATGTGAGCGGGGTCTCGCCGGGGGGGCGCGTGTGGTCCTCTCCGGCTTCGTCCGGCCCGATGATGTGGACCGTCTCCTCGGAGAGGCGCGCCTCCGCGAGCCGCTCGCGCTGCATCGGCGTGAGGACCTGCTCGGGATTGAGGAGTTCTCCCGTGGCGACGACGACGAAGTCCCGCGGGACGGTGAGTTCGACGTCGAAATCGCCGTACTCCAGGTACCACTCTCCCTGCCCCAGGAAGGGGGACTGGTTCCACCCGTTCACGTCGTCGTACGTGAAGACGCGGGGATACCACTGCGCGAGCTGATAGATGATCCCGCCCCGGATGTCGAGTTGCCCCATGCGGTCGCCGCCCGTCTCGGGGATCTCGAACGCGAAGTCGATCTCGATTTCCACCCGGCTTCCGCCGGGAGGGAGGGGCTCGCCGAGGAGGATCTCCATCATCGTGTCCTCGGTCCGGTACTCGGGGACCGTCATCTCGCCCTCGAAGTCGGTGCGCACGCCCGAGATCACGAAACCGCCGTCCCTGAAGAAGCCGCCGTGGCGCACTTCCCCGCCGAGTTCCTCCGCTCTCTGCGCCCCATAGCTGGTTTCACGGAAGAGGTTCTGGTCGAGCTGGACCCAGATGCTCGTGAGCGAATCGGGACTGTTGTTCGTGTAGGTGATGCGCTCCGTGCCTTCGATGCGGTCGTCGTCGAGCGCGGCCCGGATGTGGTAGTCGGCCCGCTGCTGCCAGTAGGCTTCGCCCGGGGCGCCGGCGGCATCCCGAAACTCGTCGGGCTCGGGGAGATCGAGGGGTGAGAAGGCACCCGCCGGATCGAAGATCCTGCGCAGGGAATCGCGGCGCGCGAGTTCGGCCGCCTCCGCCGCCTCTCGTTGCTCCCGCTCATCTTCCTGCGCCGCCAGCCCGCCGTACGGCGACGCGTGGGACAGCCGCGGCAGGACCGGCGTGAGCACCGCGAGCAGCATCACGGCGGAAAACGTGCGTCCCCCCCGGCCAATCGCTCTCATCGAATCTCCCTGTTCATCGCAATCTCATGGTCGTTCTGCTCACGCGATCCGCATCGGCTGCCGCCGCCGGCCGGAAGACCGGGCCCGCGGCCCCGGAAAGATGGCAGCGTTTCGGACATCGGGCACCTTTTCGTAATGTTGGATCGTCGGTCCCACGCGGGAACACGTCGCAGCGTCAAGATAAGCGAGAGGTGTCGACATGTCCGGGTCCCAGAGCCTTGTCTCCCCATCCCTTCCCCTTCGAACGCCGGCGCCGGGATCGAGATGGCTCGCGCTCGCCGCCATCCTGTTCCTTCCCCTGGCCCCCCTGGCCGTCCAGGCTCAGGCGGATGCCGCGCCGGCCGACGCCGGGTGGACGCCCGCGCTGAGCATGCAGTATCGCGGGGTCTCGGGGACCGCGATCTCCCCCGACGGCTCCCGCATCGCCTTCGTCGTGCGCGAGCCGCTGATGGAAGGACCGCAGTCGGAGTATCTGAGTCACATCTGGATGACGGATGCGGACGGGATGGGGACCGCGCAGTGGACCCGCGGAGAGGCGTCGGCGGGGTCCCCGCAGTTCTCGCCCGACGGCGCCTGGCTGAGCTTCACGTCCGGCCGCGAGGGAGAGGGCGAGGCGGGCAGCCAGGTCTGGGCGCTGCCGATGGCGGGCGGCGAGGCGCGGCAGCTCACGGAGGCGCAAGGGTCCGTGGGGGGATACCGGTGGTCGCCCGACGGGACGCGGATCGCCTTCCTCATGCGGGATCCGCAGACGGAGGAGGAGAAGAAAGCGACGGAGGAGAAGCGGGACGTCATCCTCGTCGACCGCGACTACAAGTTCTCCCACCTGTACGTCGTCGCGATCGACGCCGGGGCGGACGAGCCGGCCGCGCCGGTGCGGCTCACGGCGGGCGACTTCCACATCACCGGCTTCAGCTGGGCACCGGACGGGGCGCGGATCGTGTTCGCGCACCAGGCGGACCCCCGCATCAACACCGGCCGGCTGAGCGGAGACCTCTCCACGACGACGGTCCCGGACGCCGCGGAGATCGGCGAAATTCTGGCCGCGCGAGCTTCGGAGGACGGAGGGGAGGACGGCTCCGCCGAGGGCGCGGACGCCGACATCGCGGCGGTGGGGGACATCGTGCTCCTCGTGGGCGGGGCGGGGATCGAGCGGAGCCCGCACTGGTCGCCGGACGGGGCCTGGATCGCCTACGTGTCGACCGGCGACCGGCCGGAGCCGATCGGGCTCGGCGACGTCTACGTCATGCCGGCTGCGGGGGGCGAGGCCCGCCGATTCGATACTCCGAACCGCAGCGCGTCCGTGCTCGGCTGGACCGCGGATTCCTCCGAACTGCTTCTGCTCGAATCGCTCGGCACGCGCCGACACGTGCTCGCCGTTCCGGTCGATGGCGGCGAGCTGCGCTTCATTTCGTACGGGGACGGCGTGGTCGGCTCCGTCGCGCTGACGGACGACGCGAGCCGCATGGCCTTCACCTGGCAGACCCCCGATGAGCCGTGGGACGTCTTCGTCTCGCCCACGAACGGGTACGCGCCGACGCAGGTTACGGACCTCCATGCCGGCGTGCCGCGCCCGGAGATGGGGCGCACGCAGCTCGTCTCCTGGACCTCGACGGAGGGGTTCGAGATCGAGGGCCTCCTCACCTACCCCGTGGGCTACGAGGAGGGCGAGCGCGTGCCGCTCATCCTCAACGTGCACGGCGGGCCGGCCGGCGTCTTCAGCCAGGGTTTCACGGGCAGCGCGTCCGCCTACATGCTGCAGTACTTCGCCCAGGAGGGCTTCGCGATCCTGCGCCCGAACCCGCGCGGCTCCACCGGCTACGGGAAGGACTTCCGCTACGCGAACTTCCACGACTGGGGCTACGGCGACTTCCGCGATCTCATGTCGGGCGTCGACCACGCCATCGAGATGGGCGTGGCGGACCCGGATCGCCTCCTCCTGATGGGCTGGAGCTACGGCGGCTACATGACGTCGTGGGCCGTCACCCAGACGGACCGTTTCGTGGCGGCGAGCATGGGGGCCGGCCTCCCGAACCTGATCTCGATGACGACGACGACGGACATCCAGGACTACCTCGTGGGCCACATGGGGGTCGAGTTCTGGGAGGACTACGAGCGCTACGAGCGGCACTCGGCCATGTACCACATCGCGAACGTGGTCACGCCGACGCAGGTGATCCACGGCGCGCAGGACCTGAGGGTGCCGTTCACGCAGGGGCAGGAGTTCTACCGCGCCCTCGACCGCCGCGGCGTGCCGACGGAGATGGTCGTGTACCCGCGCACGCCGCACGGGCCGCGCGAGCCGAAGTTCGTCATGGACGTGTCGGAGCGGATCCTGACCTGGTTCCGGAAGCACCTGGGCTCGGAAGTGGTCACGGCCGAGGACGAGAGCCGCTGAGCCGCCGGGACGCTACTTCTTCCGCGTCGACGGACGCGCTCTCCCGGCTCCTGCGCACGAGGGAGCCGGGAGAGACCACGGTTCGCGCGTGGACGGAGGCGATCGCGCGCGATCTGCTCCGCGGATCTTCGCACCTCCGCGAGCCGAACTTCACGGAGATCGGCCGGGACGACCTCGCGTCACTGTTCTCGGCCTACGACGCGCGCTTCCTGGACGGTCTCTGCGGCCGGATCCTGGGCCCGGACTCCCTCGCCTTTCGGCTTTCCGCGCGGATGACGCGCGCGGGGGGCAAGACGACGCGCTTCGAACGCCGGGGGGACGCCCCGCGGTACGAGATCGCGGTCGCCACGTCGATCCTCTTCGACGGATTCGGAGAGGACGACCGGACCGTCACGGTGGGCGGGCTCCCCTGCCGGAACCGGCTCGAGGCGCTGCAGCGGATCTTCGAGCACGAACTCGTGCACCTCGCGGAGTCGCTGTGCTGGGGGGAGAGCCACTGCGGAAGGTCGCGCTTCCGGGGGATCGCGAAGCGGCTATTCCTCCATCGGGCGCACACCCATCAACTCATCACCCGCTCGGAGCGCGCCGCGCGGGACGGGATCGTCGTGGGCTCCCGCGTCGCCTTCGCCTTTCGCGGCCGACCGCTGACGGGACGGGTGAACCGGATCACCAAACGCGCCACCGTGCTCGTGGAGGACGCGGGGGCCCCGCGCTGGTCCGACGGGCGCCGCTACGCCCGCTACTACGTGCCCCTCGGCAAACTCCGGCTCGTCGACGCGGCGCCGGAGGGCGCGCGCGGGGAGCGCGAGGGGCCACGGCGACCCGGGTGATGGCGGCTCGCCGGAGACTTCCGAGCTTCACCCGGGGGGCGGCCGCCCGCTTGTGGCTGCACCGGCAGGGGTTCGACCGGCCCCGCGGGTCGACCCCGCTCGACGCCGCGGCCTTCGTCGACCACCTGGAGCGGACGGGCGCCCTCCAACTCGACAGCGTGAACGTCGTGGACCGGGCCCACTACCTCACCCTCTGGAGCCGGTTCGGCGCGTACGACCGTGCGGAAGTGGACCGGTGGGTGTACGGCGACCGCCTCGCGTACGAGTACTGGGGGCACGAAGCCTCGATCCTTCCCATCTCCCACCTCCCTCTCGGACGGCGGCGGATGCGGCGCTTCCCGCCCGAGAGCTGGTCGGGACGCGCGTGGTGGGACCGATACGCGACCTCGACGGCGTCGAAGCGGCGGGTGCTGCGGCGGCTGCGCGCCGAAGGACCTCTGGAGAGCGTCGACTTCCAGCCGCAGCCGGCCGAACGCGGGGAGAAGACGGATTCGCTCGGGTGGCGCCTGAGGGAGGACAAGCGCTCGCTCAAGCTTCTATGGCACGACGGACGCGTCGGGGTGACGGGGCGGCGCCATTTCCGCTGCGTCTATGACCTGGCGGAGCGGGTCTACCCCGACGGGCCCGCCGCGACGCTCGCCGAGTACCACGACAGCTGGCTCCTCATCGCGCTTTCGGGCTGCGGCATCGCCCCCGAGCGGCACCTCGTCAACTACTTCACCGGACCGGAACTCAACGCGGCGGAGCGGCGGCGGACCATCGCCCGCAACCTGCGGAAGAGGCGGATCGTCGAGGTCGAGGTGGAGGGATTGCGCGGACCGTGCTACGCACTGCCCGAACACCTGGACGACATCGGCGAACTTCCGGATCCCTCGGGGACGACGCTCATCTGCCCCTTCGACTCCCTGCTCTGGCAGCGGAAACGCGCCGCCGAACTCCTGGACTTCCACTACACCGTCGAGATCTACGTCCCCGCCGCCAAGCGGAAGTACGGCTACTACGTGCTGCCCATCCTGCACGAGGGCCGTCTCGTGGGCCGGCTCGACCCGAAACTCCACCGCGACCGCGGCGTGCTCGAAATCCGGGCCCTGCACTTCGAGCCGGGGTTCGCCCGCACGCCGGGGTTCGACGCCGGGCTGAACGACGCCGTCGCGGACCTCGCCGGCTTCCTGGGCGCGACGGGTATCGCCATGCCGCCGAGCGGCTGAACGGAGCCTCGAGGGGACATGGGTATGGACCGGCGGGACCGCCGGGCCGTACCGTTGGGAGGGTTCGCGCGAACTTCGGAGGTTCCACGATGAAACGCCTGTTCCGGCCCTGCCGCGCATACTTTTCAGCCGTCATCGTTTCGGGCCTTCTCGCCCTCGCGCTCTTCCCCGCCGCCGTGGGGGCGCAGGAGGGGAAGCTGCGGATCGTTCAGACGAACTCGGCGGGGGACAACGTCCACCTCATCGATCCGGCCACGAACAAGGTCGTGCAGGTGATCGACGGGATCCCGAAGGCGCACGGCGTGGCCGCCGCACCGGACGGGAGCGCGCTCTACTTCAGCAACGAGATCGACCGCACGCTGGAGACCGTCCCGACGGACGTCATGGAGGTCACGGAGCGGATCCCGCTCTCGGGACGGCCGCACAACGTCGCGATCAGCAACGACGGCACGAAGGTGTACGTCGCGATCATCCAGGACTGCAGTTGCGTGGACATCGTGGACCTGGCGAAGGGCGAGGTCGTGAAGTCGATCGCCACCCGGGGGACGGTCCACAACGTGTTCATGTCGCCGGACGGCCGGCACGTCGCGGCGGGGATGATCGGGGCGCGCACGCTGACGATCATCGACACGGCGATCGACGAGGCGCTCTGGTCGCTCCACTTCAGCGGGCGCACGACGGGCGGCTACGCGGACGGCGGCGTGCGGCCGATGGCGTTCGAGACGCACCCGGACGGCTCCACGAAGCGTCTCTTCATCCAGATCTCGAACTACCACGGCGTGTACGTGGTCGACTTCGAGAAGCGGAGGGTCGTGGAGAAGCTGGACATGCCGAGCCTTCCGATCTCGCGGGTGACGAACGACGCGCTGCAGGGGTCGCCGGGGCACGGTCTCGCGGTGTCGCCGGACGGACGGCAACTCTGGTCGACGAGCAAGCCCAACGGGCACGTCTACGCGTGGTCCCTGCCGGACCTGGAGTACCTCGGCGGGGTCGAGGTCGGGCACATTCCCGACTGGCTCACGATGACCCCGGACAGCCGCTATCTCTACGTGGCGAACGCGGGCTCGAACGACGTATCGGTGGTGGACACGCAGGAGATGAAGGAGATCGCCCGCATTCCCGTGGGCCAGACGCCGAAGCGCAACAAGACCGTGGTGTTCCCGTGAACTGCACGCTGCGACCTTCGCGCCGTCCCGGGGGCGCCCTGCGGCCGTCCATCGTACTCGCGCTCGCGTTGCTGGCGTCGGCTTCCGGGGCCAGCGGCGTCGCGGGCCAGGAGCCCCTGAGTTTCGAGCGCTACCGGGAGACCATCGAACCCATCTTCCTCGCGGACCGCGGCGGGTGGGGGCCGGGGCGGGCGCCCTGCGTCACCTGCCACGCGGAGCAGGGCACCCCGCTGCGGCTTCAGCGGCTTCGCGAGACGGCGGGCGGCGACGTGTATTGGTCGGAGGAAGATTCCCGCCGGAACTTCGAGGTCGTATCCCGCCTGGTCACGCCGGGCGACCCGGATCGGAGCCGGCTCCTGAGGAAGGCGCTCACGGTGCCGGCCGGCGGCGCGGCGCTCCATGTCGGTGGAAAGTTCTTCGAGTCGAAGTCGGACCCGGAATGGCAGGCCATGGCCGACTGGGTCGCGGCCGCCGATCCGGTGGAGCGCCCTGCCCCGCCGCGGCTCGACTTCGACTTCTTCCGCGACTGCGTCCAGAGGATGTACCTCGACAAGCGCCCGGGCGACGTGGAGTGCATCCACTGTCATGAGACGGGCGTGCGCGGCTTCGCGCGCCACATCCCCGAGGGGCGCGACTTCTGGAACCAGGAGGAATCGCGCGGCAACTTCGCGATCACCCGCCGCTACGTGGAGCCCGGCGAGCCGATGATGAGCCGACTGCTCACGCACCCCCTCGCCCCCGCCGCGGGCGGCGACTACTTCCACGGCGGCCCCCGCCGCTGGGACTCGACGGACGACCCCGAATGGCGGATGCTCGCCGCCTGGGTCCGCGGCGAGACTCCCGAGTGCGTCGTCGGAGCGGAGGCTGACGCCGGCAGCGGATGACGAAACCGCTCGACATCGCCGTCATCGGAGGCGGGATCGTCGGGCTCGCCACCGCCGACGCCCTCCGCCGGACCCGGCCGGACCTTTCGCTCACCGTGCTCGAGAAGGAACCGGAGGTCGCGGCGCACCAGACGGGCCGCAACAGCGGCGTCATCCATGCGGGGCTTTACTACGCGCCGGGTTCGCTCAAGGCTCGGCTGTGCACCGAGGGCGCCGAGCGGCTGTTTCGCTACTGCGCGGAGCGAGGCATTCCGACCACGCGCACGGGCAAGATCGTCGTCGCCACATCGCGCGATCAGTGCACGGCCCTCGCTGAACTCGAACGGCGCGGGACGGCGAACGGCGTCGCGATGCAGCGGATCGGCCCCGGCGGAATCGCGGAAATCGAACCGCACGCGCGCGGCGTCGAGGCGCTCCACGTACCCGCCACCGGGGCGGTCGACTTCGGCGACGTGGCGCGAGCCTTCGCGGCGGATCTTTCCCGCGCGGGCCACCGCATCCGCACCGGCTTCGAGGTGCGGGAAGCCCGCCGCTCCGGGCACCGCACCGTGCTCGCCGGCCCCCCGGGCGACATCTCCGCCAGAGTCGTCGTCAACTGCGCCGGGCTGCACGTCGACCGCGTGATGCGGATCCTCGGGCACGAGCCCGACCTCAAGGTCCTCCCGTTCCGGGGCGAGTACCGGGGCCTCTCCGAAGCCGCCGCCGGGCTCGTGCGGGGTCACATCTACCCGGTTCCGGACCCCCGGCTCCCCCACCTCGGCGTCCACTTCACCCGGAACGTGGCCGGGCGCGTGGAACTCGGGCCGAACGCGGTCTGGGCCTGGGGCCGGGAGGCGTACGGCCGCCTCTCGGGACGCCTTCCCGACGCGCTGGAGGCGCTGAGCTACCGCGGCTTCCGGCGCCTCGCGCAGGCTCACTGGCGCACGGCCGTCGAGGAGCAGTGGCGCTCGCTGGACCGGCGATCCGTGGTGCGGAAGGCCCGTGCCATGCTGCCCGAACTCGAAGTGCGCGACCTCGACAGTTGGCGCTCCGGCATCCGCGCGCAGGCGGTGGACACGGATGGCGCCCTCGTCCACGACTTCGTGATTCGGGAGGCGTCTGGCGTCGTGAACGTGCTCAACGCCCCTTCCCCCGCCGCGACCGCCTGCCTGGCCATCGGACACCACATCGCGGAGCGCGCCCTCCGCCAGGTCTGACCGGCCTCGACTGAACGTCCCCGATTGCCGGATCGGGCAGATCAGCGGTCGCATCGGACGGGATCGGGACGAACCAACCCCGTTCCGGACAGGCCAGAAGGTGGTCGACGAAGCCCTCGTTCACGGCCGCGGATCGGTCCGGTGAGAGGGGGGGCGGATCGGCTCTGCGGTCAGGTCGCGTAGTCCTGGCCTTCCGCGTCGAGCACTTCCTTCATGCCATCGAGGTAGCCCGCTTCGCCCGTCGACTCGACGGACATGTCGGCGTTGTGCTGCGCCGCCTCGACCGGGATCGGGCGGATCTTCCGGCCCGTCTGGAGCGCGAGCATCTCGTTCATGCAGGCGCGCTCGAGCTGGTAGAGCCACAACATGGCCTTCTCGATGGTATCGCCGACCAGCAGCACGCCGTGGTTCGCGAGGAAGAGGACCCGCTTGTCGCCCAGCGCCTCGACCATGCGCTCGCCCTCGTCCGCCTCGGTGACGATCCCCTCGTACCCGAAGTACGCGCAGTTCCCATGGAAGACCGCCGCGTTCTGGCTCCCGCGCTCGTCCAGCCGCCACCCATCGATGGAAGCGAGCGCCGTGCTGTACGGAGCGTGGATGTGGAGGGCACACATGATGTCGGGCCGCGCGCGCTGGACGGGTTCGTGAATCGCCCACGCGCTCACGTTCAGCCGTCCTTCCCCGCCCACCGGACGCCCGTCCGGCCCCACCTCCACGAGACTGCCGGCGGTGACGCGCGAGAAGTGAGTCTGCCCGGGCGAAATGAGCAGGTGGCCCGGCCTCCCCGGCACCTTGCAACTCAGGTGGTTCCACGTCCCCTCGTGCATATCCTCGTGCACGATGATCCGGTGCACCGCCGCGAAGTCGACGCGCGCCCGCCGGATCGCGGCTTCGTCGATGCCTTCCCCCGCCGGGGACGGAATGGGAGCAACTGCGGTCTCGACCGTGCTCATCACCTGCCTCCTGAAGAACGGATGTGGGAACTTCGACCAACCTCTCAAGCGCCACTTGCCGGATCAAGCGGGGGAGGGCTCTCCCGGTTCCCCCTTCCCCGTCCAGCGATTACCATCCCGCGCTCACGAAATCTCCTCGGAAGCGCAGGTGACAGTGCAGGTGACGCCGGATTCCATCGCCGAGACGGAACCGCTCGATGTGATCATCGTCGGGGCCGGTCCGTGCGGGCTCGCCGTGGCGGTGGCCGTGAAGGAGTGCGGGCTGAGTCACGCGATCCTCGACCGGGGGTGCATCACCGAGTCGCTGACCCGTTATCCCTCCTACATGACGTTCTTCTCCACGGCGGAGCGGCTGGAAATCGGGGGCGTTCCATTCACGATTCCGGAGCCGAAGCCCACGCGGCGCGATGCCCTCGCCTACTACCGGCATGTCGTCGCCCACCACGGCATCGGGGTCCGCCAGTACGAGGAGGTGACGGGCATCGAGCGGGAGAAGAACGGTTTCACGGTCCACACCCGCGCCCGTGACGGACGGGAGGATTGCCTCGCCTCCCGGGCCGTCGTCGTCGCCACGGGCGGCTTCGGGGAGCCGAACCGGCTCGGATTCGAGGGAGAGGACCGGCACCGCCGCGTCATCCACTACTACAGGGAGCCCTTCCCCTTCTTCGACCAGGACGTGCTCGTCGTGGGAGGCGGAAACTCGGCGGTGGAGGCGGCGCTGGAGTTGTACCGTAACGGCGTGCGCGTGCGCATGGTGCATTTCGCGGATGTCCTGGACCGCGGCGTCAAACCGTGGGTGCGACCCGACATCGAGAACCGGATCGAGAGCGGAGAGATTCCAATGCACTGGGGGTCCCGCGTCGCCCGGCTGGGTACGGAGAGCGCGACGATCGTCGAGGAGTCCACGGGGGCGGAGACCGAGGTCGCGAACGACTGGGTGCTCGCGATGACGGGCTGGCGACCGGACGCGGCGCTGCTCACGGGTCTGGGTGTCGAGACGGATCCGGACACGGGGATCCCCGCGCACGATCCAGAGACCATGGAGACGACGGCGCCGGGCGTCTACATCGCGGGCGTGATCGCCGCCGGTTTCAATGCAAACAGGATCTTCATCGAGAACGGCCGAGAGCACGGCGCTTTGATCGCCGCCCATCTCGCGCACGGCCGCCGCTGATGCCGGGCTCCGAAATCTTCCTGGATACGTTCTTGAGCAATTCTGCTCAGTAACGTACCCCCTCCGGCTCCTCGACTCAGTCGTTGGGCTTCAGGGCGCTGATGATGGGGGCGACCGGCAAGGCGTCGAGGTCCACCCGCTGCCCGTCCTTGATCACGGCGTGGATCGACCGGTAGTTGCGGGCCGCCTCCAGCGGATTCGCGTCGAGGATGACGAGGTCCGCGATCATCCCCGGCTGTAGCGAGCCGATCTCGTCGTCCAGTTCGTAGGCGCGCGCGATGTGGCTCGTGGCGGATCTCAGGATCTCCATCGGCTCCATCCCGAGTTCCTCCAGCGCCGCCAGCGCGTTGAAATGGCCCTCGCCGAGTTTCGTCCGCTGATCCACGGTGTCCGACGCGATCGTGGCGGACTCCGCGAGCAGCACCGGATGCTTGATGCCCGCGTCCGTCGAGAGAAGCATCGAAACGCCCGCCTCGATCATCCGCGCCTGGTTCTCGCGGCCGACGGTCATGTAGGGCGTGAGCGTCCCGTCCGGGTTGTGTTCCTGGAGCGCCTCCAGGCGTCGCTGCGTGATCGGGAGCACCGAGACGGCGATGTCGCGCTCGACGAGCTTCCGCATCGTCTCCATCGGGATCGGGACGACGGGGCCGGAGATGTCCCCATGCGTGATGATGTCGACCCCGGCCTCGATCGCCATGTCGAGGCTTTCGACGGACGTCGTGTGGGTCTGGACCGTCATGCCCGCCCGGTGCCCTTCCTCGACGATCGCGCGCTGCACGCGCTCGGAGAAGGAGATGAAGTACATCTCCACGTGGCTGCTCGACCCGTACTTGAGGAAGTCGACGCCCGTCCCCGTGTATTCGCGGATCGCGGCGCGCACGGAATCCGGCGTCATCCACATGAGGTCGCGGCCCGTCCCCCGCTCCCACGCCTCGTTGGTGCGGTTCGCGAACGTCTTGCTCACGTGGGCTGCCGCCGCGGCCCGAAAGTCCGCCGACAGGGGCCCGTCGAAGCCGATGATGTTGCCGGCGAAATAGATCCGGCTCCCCGGGGCCTCGCCCGCGTCGATCATGTCGCGCGCCTTCGCCAGCGGGTCCAGCGGCCCCCAGGTGTCGAAGACCGTCGTCTGGCCCGTCTTGAGCGTGAGTTGCGCGGCCTCCAGCACGATCTCGTGGTAGCGGCCCTCGTACTTGATGAGAGTCTCGAGATCGAGATTCAGGTAGAGGTGGAGGTTCGCATCCATCAGCCCTGGGATGACGTACTTGCCCCGCGCGTCGATGACCGGCGTTCCCGCGGGAACATCGATGGCGCCAGCCGGACCCACCGCGGTGATCCGCCCATCCGTCATCAAGACGACGCCGTCTTCGAGCGGCGCCTCGGCCAGCGGATCGATGACGGTCGCCCCCGTGACCGCGAGCGTCTGCCCGGCAGCGGGGGTCACGCCCGTCTCGAAGACCAGGAGCGCTGCCGCGAGGAGGATGGTCGTCGCGGTTCGACGTTCTCGGATCATCTTTCGCTCCTCGGCACCGCGTCTAAGGCTTTGGTCCGTACTTCATGATCGCCTGCCTTGCAGACTCCAACCAACGCATGATGGCGTCGGTCTCAGCCTCGGTGAACATACGGTCTATGTAACACTTCAGATCTCCGCGGCCTGCCCGAACGAAGGGTCCGATCCCGTCGGCCTGCTCGCGAAGTGATGCTACGACCGTCTCGGGCGTGGCGGTTGTCAACAAGCCGAAACGATCACTGATGGCGAGATACAACTGCTGCTTCCAACCGGAATAGGCCGGGTACGCGTAGCAGATGTTGACGCGCGAGGCATCGAAATAGACACCGGCGGAGAAGCCTCGTACTCCCCAGTTTACTGACAGTGGTTCTTGACTGGCCCATTTCAGAATCGGCGAGAACACTGCCCTTCCATGTTCATCACAGGATGCGAGGAACTCCGTCTCGGTCGTCTTGCGCGACGCTCCTGAGACTTGGGCCGCTCTCGAGCGGTCCCTACCGACCACAATGTCCTGGGACAGCAGACGGCGACCTCCATCCGCCTCGAAGAACGTGAACTCGACGCAGGTGACGTGTACGCCCTTCGATCCGAGAAACGCCGCGGTCTGCCGAATCTGCGGAGTCACGCTCTGACCGATCACGACGACGCGTTGGTCCTTGTTGAACGCCACCGCCTCCGCGTCGCTCAGTTCGAAGTATTCTCGATGTTGATCCGCAAGACTTAGCGATTCGTCTCCTTCATAGACCCGGAGAATGCGTTCCAACGCATCGGCATCGAGCCGGCAAATGTACGCCGCATACTCGAGTGACTGCGCGATCGTCTCCCGGGGGGTGCGATCTCGCTTCAGTTCAACGACAACGGCGTTCCCGCTGCGGTCTACGCCGACGAGGTCGATGAAGCCGCCAAGATCCGTTTGGACTTGGCGACCTATGATCATGACCCCGCTGTCCTCCAGGATTCCGTCGGGATTCGACTCCAGCCACCTTTCAAGGACGGCCTCCTCGTGCTCCGCATCGAACGGCTTTGCTTCGTACTCTCTGAAGCTGTCGTCCGACCCTATGCTGAACACTCTCATTCAGTCACCTTGGTGCGTGTCATCACAGGTCTCACCAGTGCGAAGTGTGAAGGCGATACCCCATACGAAGTAACGCGGAATGGCTTCGAGATCGATAACCGGAGGGCAGAAGATGAAGACAATCGCGAGCCTCGCGGCCCTGGCGCTGACGCTGGGCGGGACGCCCCAGCTCTCGGTGACGCCGCTGGAGGGACAGGCGCGGGACTACCGGCCGGAGCGGCCGTTCGGGACGCTTCGGGAGCAGGCGCGGACGCAGCAGGCGTGGTTGGCGGAGCGGCTCGAGACGAACCTGCCCATGCTGATGCGGAAGCACGGCGTGGACATGTGGGTCATCGCCATGCGGGAGTACAACGAGGATCCCGTCTTCCCCGCCCTCGTCTCCCCCACGACCTTCGCGGCCCGCCGCCGGACGATCTACATCTTCCACGACCGAGGGCCGGAGGCGGGCGTCGAGCGTCTCGCACTCGGAGGCAGTTCGCAGGGAGGCGTGTACGAAGCCGTGCGCGCCACCGCCACCGCACCGGACGGGCGGCAGGCGGAACTGTGGGGCGCGGACCAGTGGGACCTCTTCGCCGACATGGTGCGCGAGCGCGACCCGCAGCGGATCGCCGTGAACATCTCGCACGACCACAACTTCGCCGACGGACTCTCGGCGGGAGAGTGGGAGCAGATGGAGACGGCCCTGGGCCCGGACCTCGCGGGCCGCGTCGTCCGCGAGCCGCTGCTGGCGATCGAGTACCTCGCCATGCGCGTGCCCTCGATGGCGCCGGTGTACCGCCGGATCCAGGCGGTCGTGCACGAGATCATCGGCACGGCGTTCTCCGAGGTCGTCATCGTGCCCGGCCAGACCACGACTGCCGATGTCGTCTGGTGGATGCGCCAGCGCGTGCACGACCTTGGGCTCGACTCCTGGTTCCAGCCCTCGGTGTCGGTGCAGCGGCGCGGCGTGGACATGAGCGGCGTGACGGCGCCGGTGATCGAGCGGGGGGACGTGCTCCACTGCGACTTCGGGCTCGTCGCCCTCGGCCTCGCGACGGACACGCAGCACATGGCCTATGTCCTCCACGAAGGCGAGACGGACGCCCCCGCGGGTCTGCGACAGGCGTTGGCGAACTCGAACCGCCTACAGGACATCCTCCTGGAGGAGACGAAGGTCGGCCGCACCGGAAACGAGATCCTCGCCACGGTCCTCGATAAAATGCGGGCGGAGGGACTCAACGGGACGATGTACACGCACCCGATCGGCGACCACGGCCACGGCGCGGGGCCATTGATCGGCCTCTGGGACTACCAGACGGGCGTGCCCGGCCGGGGCGATCCACCCGTGATCCCAGGCATGTGGTTCTCGACCGAACTCCAGGTGACGACACCGGTCCCCGAATGGGACGGGCAAACGGTGCGGATGGCGCAGGAGGAGGAAGCGGAGATCACGCTGGACGGCGAGATTCGCTGGATGCTCCGCCGCCAGACCGAACTGCACCTGGTCCGCTAGCGCCGCGCGGGCGCGTGACTCCGGACGTTCCCGCGGGAACGTCCGGGATCTGTACCCCTGGTGTACTTAATCCGTACCGATTATGGACTCGGCTGCGAGACTTGAGACCTCTGCATCGGAGAGGTCGAGCACGTCGGTCAGGACCTGTCGGGTGTCGCGGCCCAGGGTCGGGGCCGGGTTCAGGGGGACATCGGGGGCGTCGGACGTGAGGAGCGGGGTGCGGACGAACTCGAGTTCCCCGAGCCCGTCGTAGTCGACGGTGACCCGCACCCCGCGCGCCTCGAGTTGCGGACACTCGAGCAGATCGTCGGAGGTCTGCACCGGCCCCGCGGGCACGCCCACCTCCTGGAGCCGCCGTACGGCCTCATCGCGGGTCAGCTCGGCGAATACGGGCCGGACGACCTCGTCGAGGAGCGCGCGGTGCTCGGTGCGCAGGTCCGGAGAGGCCAGGCGCGGGTCCTCCAGCAGGTCCGGGCGGTCCAGCATGCGGCAGAAGCGGCGCCACATGATGTCATCGGGGATCGTGAAGGCGACGTACCCGTCGCTCACCGGCATCGGCCCACGCGGATAGAAGCCGGGCGGATCCCCCCGCCTCGGCCGCGCCCCGGTGTTGGCCGCCAGCGAGACCATGCGCTCGTTCAGCGACAGCACGCCGTCGTACATCGCGGAATCCACGAACTGGCCCTTTCCCGTCACCGTGCGCCGGTAGAGCGCCATCGTCACGCCGTGCGCCGCGGCGAGCCCCGCGTAGAGATCCGGCATCCCGTAGATCGAGGGCGACGGCGGCTTGTCGGCGAAGCCGATCATGTGCATGACGCCCCCCATCGCCTCCGCCACCACGTCGAACGACGGCCAGTCCCCGTACGGCCCCTCCCGTCCCGGCAGCCGCCCGAAGCCCGACACCGCCGCGTAGATCAGTCCCGGGTTCAGTTCCGAGAGCGCCTCGTAGCCGAGGCCCATCCGGTCGACGGACCCCGGCCGCAGGTTCTCGACCACGACGTCGGACTTCGCCACCAGCGACCGGTAGAGGTCGCGCCCCTCGTCGCTCTTCAAGTTGAGCGCGAGCGATTTCTTGTTCCGGTTGTACGCCATGAACCCGACGCCCATGCGGACGCCGTTCCGCTCGACGAAGGGAGGGATGGACCGGCGCGGATCCCCCGCGCCCGGGCGCTCGATCTTGATGACCTCGGCCCCCGCGTCCGCGAGCAGCAGCGAACAGTAGGGGGCGGACATGTATTGTTCGAGCGCGATCACGCGCACGCCCGCGAGCGGCCGACCGGAGTCGGTCATGGGTGGATCTCCCGGGTTCGAGGGGTCGGTCTGGGTGGTCCGCCGAGCGGCAAGAGGGGTCAGCTCGTCGTCGGCATCGTTCGGTACTTGTCGAACCAGGCCACGATGTTCGCGATCTTGGCCATGAGCTGGCTCGGCCGGCGGCTCATGTCGTGCGAGGCGCCCGGCAACCGGATCACGGCTGTGTCGATCCCGCGCAGCTTCAGCGCGTGGAACATCTGGTACGACTCCGAGAGCGGCGTCCGCAGATCCTCCTCCCCCGTGATGATCATCGTGGGCGTCGTCACGTTTCCCACCAGGGAAATCGGAGAGAACTCCCAGTAGGCCTCCGGGTTCTCCCACGGGAGGCCCTCGTAGCGGCTGTGGTAGTAGCCGTACCAGTTGTCCGCCGTGAGCGTCTTGCTGATCCAGTTGACGACGGGTTTCTGGGACACCGCGGCGCGGAAGCGGTCCGTCTTGCCGACGATCCAGGCCGTCATGATGCCGCCGGCGCTCCCGCCGGTGACGAAGAGGTTGTCCTCGTCGATGTACCCGCGCTCGATGACGGCATCGACCCCGGAAATGAGATCGTCGTAGTCCTGACCCGGGTAGTTGTGATAGAGGAGGTCCGCGAACTCCTCGCCGTAGCTCGGGCTCCCGCGCGGGTTCGCGTAGAGGACGACGTAGCCGGCCGCGGCGAGAAGCTGCATCTCCGCCGAGAAGCGGTCTCCGTAGTTCGAGACGGGCCCGCCATGAATTTCCAGGATGAGGGGATAGCGCCGGTCCGGGTCGAAGTCGGGCGGCTTCACGATCCACCCCTGGACGGGACGACCGTCGAAGGACGAGTCCCACCAGATCTCCTCGACCTCGCCCAGTTGACGGTTCGCGAGCAGGTCTTCGTTGAGCGACGTGATGCGGCGCACGTCTCCGCCTCTCGAGCCCACGGCGACCTCGCCCGGGGATTCGGGACGCGTCTGGTTGAGCGCGAAACTTCCGTCGTTGGCCACGCTGAAGGAGCCGCCGCCGTAGGGACGCCCGTAGGACGTGCCTCCCAGGTCCTCCGCCAGCACCTCGAGATCGCCGGCGAGCGTGGCGAAGCCGACCTTCGAGTTCCCCTCGTCGTCGTACTGGAAGTAGATCCCGCTCCCGTCGGAAGCCCACACCGGGTTCGAAACGCTGCGGTCGAGATCGCCCGTGAGGACGCGCTGCCCGCTCCCGTCGAGGTTCATCACCTGCAGCTGGCTCACCTGGTAGGTGCGGGTGCGGTCCTCGTAGCCGACGAACGCGATCTGCCGTCCGTCGGGAGAGACGGCCGGACTCCGGTCGGGTCCCGGCCGGTCCGTGAGGGGGCGCACTTCCCCGGTGGCGACCGAGACGATGTAGAGTTCGGAGTTCCGGTAGTCGTGGACCCAGTCCTCGTTCCGGTTCGACGAGAAGACGAGGCTCGCGCCGTCCGGGGTCCAGGCCGCGGGACTCTGGTGCTGGAAGTCGCCCGATGTGACCTGCGTGGGCGTCCCGCCCTCGACCGGCACGATGAAGACGTGGTCGTACCCGAAATCGAGATAGCCGACGCCGTCCTGCCGGTTCTTGAAGCGGTCCTCCATGATGGGAGGATCGGCCCACTCCGCGCCGGCGGGCGGCTTCGGCGGCGGGGCGAGGCTCGGCGGCGGGTAGGGAACGAGCTTGTTGAACGCGATGTAGCGCCCGTCCGGCGACCAGCGGAGCCCGCGCGGCGATTCGAGGAGCTGCGTGAGCGTCGCCTCCTCGCCCGTGTCCATCCAGCGCACGTGGATCTGGCCGTCGTCCGTGTACGCGATGCGGCTGCCGTCGGACGACCACCGCGGAGATCCGCCCACGCCCACCCGCCGGTGATCCGAGCCGTCGGCGTTCATGAGCCACAACTCGGATTTCTTCGCGTCGCGCATGATGTCCATCGACGTGCGGACGTAGACGACCTGACTGCCGTCGGGCGAGATCCGGGGATCCGCGGCGTATTCGAGTTCGAACACGTCCATCGGCTCGAAGGGGCCCTGCGCGGCCAACCGATCGGCGCTCAGCGGACCCGCGACGGCGAGCAGGGCAAGGAAAAATCTCATCGTACGCATCGTCGACTCCCGGGATCGGACGGAGGATGGGACTGGAAACATATCTCCCCGATTCGACCTGCGGGCAACCGTCGCGTTATCGTTCGCCTTGTCAGGATCCGCCGCCAACGCTGTGCCATTCTCCCGGGGTGATTGACATGATTCGGTTTACCGCACGCTGCACCGTTCTTGTGGCCGCGAGCGCCGTCCTCGCGGCGGGAGCCCTCCCCCTCCGGCTTTCCGCACAGGACTACGACATCCTCATCCGGAACGGGCGTGTGATCGACGGCACGGGGAACCCGTGGTTCGCGGCGGACATCGCCATCGACGGCGACCGGATCGTCCGGATCGGGAGGCTCGGCGATGCGACGGCGCGGCGGGTCGTGGACGCGACGGGGATGTACGTCTCGCCCGGCTTCATCGACCTGCACTCGCACGCCGACCGGGCCATGACCTCCGAGCACCTGGAGGCGCGACGGGCGAAGAGCCTGAACAGCCAGGGTCTCACGACGGTCATCGGCGGGCCCGACGGCCGCAATCAGGCATGGCCCATCAGCGCCGAGATCGCGGCGCTCCGGGAGATGGGGCACGCGATGAACTTCGTCCCCATGGTCGGCCACAGCACGGTGCGCGCCGAGGTGATGGGCGACGACTACGAGCGCCCGGCGACGGAGGAAGAGATCGCCCGCATGCAGGCGCTCGTGCGCGAGGGAATGGAGTCGGGGGCGTGGGGGCTGGGAGCCGGCGTCGAGTACCGCCCCGCCCGCTTCAGCACGCCCGAGGAGATCATCGCGCTGGCGGGGGCCGTGGCGCCCTACGACGGCTTCTACGTCGCGCACCAGCGGAGCGAGGCGGCGATGCCGCTGTGGGAACTGCCGAGCACGGTGAACGATTGGCCGGTGGACGGAAACCAGGGACTGGCCGAAACCGTGAATATCGCCCGCGCCGCCGGGATCCGGGTCGTCGCGAGCCATCACAAGGCGCGGGGCCGCTCCAGCTTCGGGCGGTCGGGGCAGGATATCCTCGTCGTGGACCGGGCCCGGGAGGAGGGCCTCGAAGTCTACCTCGATGTCTACCCGTACGAGACGTTCGGCGGGGGGGCGCGACCCATGATCCCGCGCTGGAGCCTCGTGCACGACACCGTCGACACGAGCGGCGGAAGGGACAGCCCCGTCTACGGGCGCGAAGGGATGTTCGACGACGCCCGGGCGCACCTGGAACGCCGCTGGGCGGACCCGGAACTCCAGGGTCTCATCGCCCGCGACATCGAGTGGATCGTCGACCACAACGGGGGTCCGGATCGCGTCGTGGTGGTGGGCTATCCCGATTCGACGTACGTGGGCCGGACGCTGGAGGAACTGGGCCGACGGATGGACGTCACCTATCAGGAAGTCGTCGTGCACATGGCGCTCAACGGCTATCCGGATGTCCTCGGCGGGGCCTGGACGCGCGGCTACGGGATTCACGATGCGGACATCATCAACTACTACCGGCAGGACTACACGGCGACGGCCTCCGACGCGGCCGTGAGCGGGGTCGAGGGCGTTCCCGCTTTCGCGTCGCGTCCCGGCGCGCACCCCCGCCATTTCGGCGCCTTCACGCGCAAGATCTCCCGCTACGTGAAAGACCTGAGGGCGATCACGCTGCCCTTCGCGGTCCGCTCGATGACGGGGCTGCCGGCACGGATCATCGGGCTGGAGGACCGCGGCTTCCTGCGGGAAGGCTACCAGGCGGACCTCGTCGTGTTCGACCTCGAGCGTCTCCGCGACCGGGCCACCGTGCTCGAGCCGGACCTCTTCAGCGAGGGGGTCGACTACGTAATGGTGAACGGCGTGTTCACGATCGACGGCGGCGAGTTCACCGATGCGCTCCCCGGCGAGGTCATCCTCCGCGGGCGGAACCCCGCGAATTAGCTCGTGCCGTCGGTGTACCGACGAAGAACCGATCTCCCCACGGCGGCAGCTCCACCCAAGGCTAAGGTTCGACGGTTGACGCTTGATAGGCAATATCCATATGACTAGAATAGACACATGAGACGAGCCAGCGTCAGCGAAGCGAAGAACGCCCTCAGCGGACTGCTGGGTGACGTGCGTCGCGGGGAAGCCGTGTTGATCACACATCGCGGGAAGCCCGTTGCCCGGATCGAACCCTGCCGCGGGGACGAACTGGGCGCCGACCAGGGGGCCGCGGAACTCGTGCGCCGCGGAGTCGCGGCTCCTCCTCGCACTCCTCTCGATGTCGAACGTTTCCTGAACGCTCCCCTTGTACGGCTCACCGCCGGAGCCACCGCCAGCGACCTGATCGTGGCAGAGCGCCGAGACGACCGGTGAAATACTGGGATTCCTCTGCACTGGTGTCGCTTATCGTGGAAGAGCCCCGCAGCACCGAGCGTCGCGCGACGATCCGGCGCGATCCAGCCATTGTGACGTGGTGGGGGAGTCGAGTGGAGTGCGCATCCGCGCTGAACCGCCTCCAACGGGATCGCCGTTTCGACGTCGGTGAACTCGACCGGTCTCTCGAGCAGCTTCGGCATCTGGCGGCGAGCTGGCTCGAGATCGAGCCGCTGGAGCACGTACGCAACCGCGCGATCAGATTGCTTCGGCTTCACCCGCTGCGGGCGGCAGATGCCCTGCAACTGGCGGCGGCGCTCACCGCCGCGGCCGAAGACCCGGAGCGGTTTGATCTCGTCAGCAGCGATGATCGGCTCTCCGCCGCGGCACAGCGCGAGGGATTCAGAGTTCTTTGACTGGCCGTGACTGACGACATCGGACAGTGTTAGATCGTACACTGTTCGGTTGAGGCCGTACTCGATCCCCGTGACCGGGAGAGACCATGCGCACGCGACTCCACGCCCTGCTGCTCCTCCTTCCGGCCGCCGCCTGCACCGCGGACGCGCCGCCGCCCGAACCGGCGAGCATCCGGAGCGCCGACGAGGTGACCGATGCGGTGCTCGAAGCCGCGCGCCCCGACGGCAACTGGCTCACGTACGGCGGCAACTACGCGGAAGACCGCTTCAGCACGCTCGAGGAGATCACCCGGGACAACGTCGATCAACTCGGCCTCGCGTGGACGTACGACATCGAGCTGCGGGGCGGCGTCGAGGCCACGCCGCTCGTCGTGGGCGGCGTCATGTACATCAGCTCCCCGTGGAGCGTCGTGCACGCCATCGACACGCGGACGGGCGAGCGCCTCTGGCGCCACGACCCGGGGGTCCCCCGCATCCGCGGGCGGCTGGCCTGTTGCGGTGTCGTGAACCGCGGCGTCGCGCTCTACGAGGGCAAGGTGATCGTGGGCACGATCGATGGCCGACTCATCGCCCTCGACGCCGAGAGCGGCGACGTCGTCTGGGAGGCGCTCACCATCGATCCGAACGAGGCCTACACGATCACGGGCGCCGTCCGCATCGTGCAGGGGCTCGCGATCATCGGAAACGGGGGAGCCGAGTACGGCGTCCGGGGTTACGTGTCGGCCTACGACGCGGACGACGGCGAACTCGTGTGGCGCACCTACACGGTGCCCGGCAACCCGGCCGACGGCTTCGAATCCGAAGCGATGGAGATGGCGGCGGAGACGTGGAACGGCGAGTGGTGGGTCGCGGGAGGCGGCGGCACGGCCTGGGATTCGATCATCTACGATCCCGACCTCGATCTCGTCTACGTGGGGACCGGCAACGGTTCCCCCTGGTCCCGGCACCTGCGGAGCCCCGGGGGCGGCGACAACCTCTTCCTCGCCTCGATCCTCGCATTGCGTCCCCAAACCGGCGAATACGTGTGGCACTTCCAGACGACGCCCGGCGACCACTGGGACTACACGGCCGTGCAGCCGATGACGCTGGCGGACCTCGAGTTCGACGGGCGCATGCGACGGGTTATCATGCAGGCGCCGAAGAACGGCTTCTTCTACGTCCTCGACGCGGAGACGGGCGAGTTTCTCTCCGGCCAGGAATACATCGTGCAGAACTGGGCGGAGGGACTCGACCTCGAGACGGGTCGCCCGACGGACCGCCCGGAGGCCGTACACGCCGAAGTGTGGACCCTCATCACGCCGGCCGCCCTCGGGGGCCACAACTGGCAACCGCAGTCGTTCAACCCGCAGACGGGGCTGATGTACCTGCCGATCCAGGAGGGGTGGGTCGAGCGCAGCGAGCCGCCGGACTGGGTGTACACGGACCTCGAGATCGAGGATCACAGCTTCGGGCCCCGCGTGAACAACGTCGGCCACGAGAGCCGGTACGGAGCGCGGGACGACGCCGGCTTCCTCGTCGCCTGGGACCCGCAGGCGCAGGAGGCCCGGTGGACCGTCCCCCTCCTCGGCTACTGGAACGGCGGCACGATGACGACGACGACCGGACTCGTGTTCCAGGGCGGCGGGGACGGCCGCTTCGTCGCCTACGACGCGGAGAACGGCGACCAGCTCTGGGAGATCTCGACCGGCCTCGGCATCCTGGGCGGCCCCGTCACGTATCTCGTCGACGGGCGGCAGCACGTGACGGTGGCGGCCGGGTGGGGCGGCTCGCGGGGACGGAGCGGCGCCCCTTACGGCGAGGCCGCCAACTACGAGCAGCGGGGCCGGGTCTTCACCTTCGTGCTCGGCGGCACCGGGGAGATGCCGGAACCCCGCCGGAAGCGGCCGGTCAGCGTGCCGTCCGTCGCCGCCGATCTGCCCGCGGACGAGGCCTCGCTCGCGAGCGGGGAGGAACTCTACCGGCAATACTGCCGGCACTGTCACGGGACGGGCGGCGGATCGGAGGGCGCGATGCCGAACCTCCAGCGCGCGACGGACATCGTGCACCGGAACTTCGAGGACATCGTCCTCGGCGGGAGCCGGGAGCCGCAGGGGATGCCGTCCTACGAGGGCTTGCTCGACGCCGGGCAGTTGCGGCTGATCCAGGCATACATCGTTTCGCAGGCTCGGGAGACGCTCGCCGACGACGAGGAAGAGGCGGCGGGCGGCCCGAACTGAGCGTCACAGTCGAACTACAGCCAACGAGAGGAACCAATCGATGAAGCGCTTCATTCTGGTCTCACTTCTTGCCACCGGAGGTTTCGCGGCCATGGCTCCCGATCTTTCGGCCCAGCGTGAGTACATCAATCCGCGGCACGCGAGCGAAGAAGGCGTTTTGCCCTTCAGCGGCGCTGTCTGGGTGGGCGACCTGCTCTTCGTGTCGGGGTCGCTCGGCCTCGTCGATGGGCGTCCGCCGAACGACGCGGCGGAAGAGGCGCGGCTCGTCATGGAGGCCATCAAGAGCACGGTGGAGGAAGCGGGGATCACGATGGATGACCTCGTCTCCGTACAGGTGTTCTGCTCGAACGTCGACCTCTACGACGTCTTCAACGAGGTCTACCGGACCTACTTCACGGAGAACTTCCCCGCCCGCGCCTTCCTCGGCTCGGGACCGCTCCTCTTCGGAGCGCGGTTCGAGGTGATGGCGATCGGCTCCCGCAACTGAGTCGGGGCAGCTGAGCGGGGGGCGGGATCTGGTCACCGAGGCGGGGTCCGTTCAAGGGCCCCGGCCCGATCTCGCCGACGCGCTGGAGCGGGGGGAGATCGTCTTCTTCCCGGTTTGTCCGGTGGAACTCCCGCCGCATCGCGACCTGGACCGGCTGCGTCGGGAACTCCCCCGCCAGTTGAAGGCGAAGAACGTCAGCTACCACCCGGAGAGCGGTCGCCTTCGCGGTGTAAAGGGGCAAGAAGGGCTGCGGGACGCCGTCCTCCACACCCTCACCGCACACGGCACCCGGGTTCGCGCCTTCCTGCGGGAGTGCCTGCCCGCCCTCACCGAGGGATGGACGGTGGGGACGACGAGCTTCCGACCGATCGAGGAGCGGGGCCGCGGACTCTCCGCGCACGCGAGCAACGAGCTGATCCACTTCGACGCCGGCGCCTACGGGGCGACGGACGGAGACCGCATCCTCCGTTTCTTCGTCAACGTGAACCCGGAGGAGGACCGCGTGTGGTGCACGAAGGGGACGTTCCCCGAGGTGTTCGCCCGCTACGGGACCGAGGCGGGTGTGACGGACGCCGGCTCGCTCGAGCGGGGCCCCCTGGACCGTCTCCGCGGGCGCCTGCTGCGGGGGATCGCGAAGGCGGGGCCGGGAGAGGCGGTGCTCGCAGACTCCAGTCCGTACGACCGTCTCATGCGACGCTTCCACAACTACATGAAGGACACGCCGTCCTTCCAGGAGCGGGACGAGGCGTGGCGGGAGATCCGTTTCCCGCCCTTCTCCGCCTGGATGGCCCTCACCGACATGGTGAGCCACGCGAGCGTGTCGGGACAGCACGCTCTCGTCGACACCTTCATCCTTCGGCTGGCTGCCTGCCGCCGCCCGAGACTCGCCCCCATCAACATCCTGCGGCAACCGGACCGCTGACGACGTGACTCAGTTTGTCTTCGGAGCCTTGCGGCGGCGCGTGAACCCTTCGAACAACCCCTCCTGGCGTGTAATGCGCCCGGCGAGTTCGCCCATTTCCCGCGCCATCCGCTCGCGAAGCTCGCCTATCTCCCGCGCCACATGTTCGCGGAGTTCACCCATCTCCCGTGCCATCTGCTCACGCAGGGTTGCAACCTCGCCGCGCAGATCGCTCACGTCCCGGGCGACCACGGTCAGGTCGCGGCGCATCGCCCGCTGCCCCGGCAACAGGGCAACCGCGAGCGCAATGCCCACCCCGATGATCGTCCACATCTCAGCCGTCATCCCGCGCACCTCCGTTTCGTCCTGGAACCTAACGCCTTATGCCCATGCATGGAGATGCGCTCCGCGATCAACCAAGTCTCAACGACACGCCGTGAACCGATGAGCCGCGTCGTCGCCGTCGATTGGTCGGGAGCAAAGACCGGAGCACGGTCCAGGATCTGGCTCGCGGAGGTACGCGACGGACGCCTCTCGCGCCTGGAGTCGGGGCGTGATCGTGCCGGGCTGATCAAGCATCTGATCGCGGATGCCAAGGCGGATCCCGATGTCGTCGTCGGCTTGGACTTCGCTTTTTCCTTCCCGCGGTGGTTCGCGGAGGAACGGGGTGCGACATCGATCGAAGAACTTTGGAATCTTGTCGCGGAGCGCGGCGAGGATTGGTTGCGAAGTTGCCGGGATCCGTTCTGGGGAAGGCGTGGAAGGGGCAAGCCTGATCTGCCCGAACACTTCAGACATACGGAGCGTCGCGCATCCAAGGCGAAGAGTTCGAACCCGAAGAGCGTCTTTCAGATCGGCGGTGCCGGTGCGGTTGGCGCCGGCTCGATCCGCGGCATGCCCCACCTGGCGAGACTCCGCACGGAAGGCTTCTCCATCTGGCCCTTTCACGAAGCCCAACCGCCTTTGGTGATTGAAATCTATCCGCGGTTGCTCACGGGTCTCGTGAACAAAACCGATTTCGATGCACGACGGACTTACCTGGCTGAGGATTTTCCGGAGATTGATGACGTACTGGCGTGCAAGGCCATGTCCTCCGAGGACGCTTTCGACGCAGCCGTATCTGCCGTAATCATGAGCCGTCACCTCGACGAGATCTCCGCCCTGACGGCAACTGCGGACCCCGCCGAACTCATCGAAGGAACGATCTGGTGGCCTCAACGATCCGGGAGGCCGCCGCCAGCTCGCGTCGTGGTGCCCGGGTGCGCCTTCTGCGACGTGTCCGAGGAATCCATCGTGGCCGAATCGAGACATGCCCTGGCGTTTCGGGACCGGTATCCGGTGAACCGCGGCCACACTCTCGTGATCCCCAAGGTTCACGGGAAGAGTCTCTTCGCCTTGAACGCCCAAATCCAGGCCGACGTATGGCGTCTCGTGGCCACGGTGAGGGACGAACTTCGGTCGGCGTGCAATCCCGACGGTTTCAATGTCGGGCTCAACGATGGTGAGGCCGCCGGGCAAACCGTGGAGCACGCGCACGTACACGTGATCCCCCGGTTCGAAGGGGATGTGGCCGATCCCAGAGGCGGAGTTCGCTGGGTCCTTCCCGACCACGCCCCCTATTGGGACCAATGAACGAATCTCGACCGCCGACGGCCGAGGGCCAACTCGCTTTTCTTCGGTCGCTCCAACGCCTCCTGGATGAAGGAAACTTCACCTCCAGTTACAAGTTCGCGTTGCTTCATGCGATCGCCGACCTGTGCCTCATAAGGGGGGATGACAGCGGAGCGGAGCTTGTGCTGTCCACAGCCGAGATTGCGGAACAGTTCGTGCGGCTCTACTGGCCTCAGGCGGTACCCTACCCCGCCGGCGACAACGAACGGATCCTGAGCCAGAACACGGGTCGACAGGCACTGGTTGTGCGCGAACTGGCGGAGCGCCACAACCGCTACGAGGGTTCGCTGGTCGAGCTTGAGAGAAGTCGCTCGGATTGGGGCGAGCTCCGGCGCAAGGTGGAGCAGACGGTGAGGAAGATGCCGCTGTGGAAGTTGCAGACCGTCGGGTCCGAACGCCTGGAGTTCCTGTACGAGAACGTCGATACCGGTGCCTCTGTTCGGTTACAGCCCGGCGTCGCGTACTGCTTTCGGGTCTTCTATCCGATGGTTACGGACGTGATCGAGGGAGCCTGGTCCCATTTCGTCCAGCGGCTCAACCCTCAGCTCCTGGGCCAGGTCGTAGATCTGCGGTCGTTTCTCTTCGGCTCTCAGCGCACCTCGCTTGCCACTTATCGTCCTCTTCTCAGGGCGGTACAGCGGGGCCGTTGCTTCTACTGCGAAAGCGACATCAAGTCCGGCGGTGATGTCGACCACTTCATCCCCTGGCGACGGTACTCGCTCGATCTGGGGCACAATTTCGTACTGGCCCACCGGGCGTGTAACTCGAGCAAGTCCGACCTGCTTGCGGCGGAACAGCATCTCGAACGATGGACCGAGCGGAATCGGACCGCCCGGGACGAACTGGAACAGGGTTTCGATGAACGGAGGGTCCTGCACGACTGGCCGGCGACCCGTCGGATCGCTCGGTGGGCCTATGGCCAGGTACACAGGGCGGGAGGACAGGTATGGGTTCAGGCCAACGAGCTGAGGCCCCTGTCCGGCGACTGGCGAAGGATATTGTCTACTCTAGATCACGAAGCTGCCTGATCGGCTTCACCAGCCTACGGCGTAGGCTACGCGGCGGGGATCGGCGCCGGCCATGAGCGTGCCCGTCACGGCGTCGAGGGTGATGCCCTGGATGCTGCCGAAGGCGTATCCGGGCGCGAGTTCCACGGTGTATCCCAACCCCTCCAGCGCTCCGACCATTGCGTCGGGCAGTCGATCCTCGAGGCCGAACCGGACCTCGGCGCCGGGCAGGTAGAAGTTCGGCTCCGCGCTCAGGGCGAAGCGGGGCGCCGCGATGGCCTCCTGGATGGGCATCCCGAAGTCGAGGAGGTTCACGAGCACCTGAAACTGGGTCTGGCCGATCGTCTCGCCTCCCGGCGTCCCCAGCGCCGCGTGGAACCGGCCGTCCCTGAGCACGATGATGGGGGAGTTGTTGAGGATCGGGATCTGGCCGCCCCGGGCGTAGTTGACATGGTCGGGGTACGGCGACGTCGAGCCGACGCGGCTCCCGTTGTTGAACGTCAGGCCGGTGTTCCCCACCACCACTCCGGTGCCGAAGGCCCCGCCGTGGGTGGGCGTGGCCGCGACGACGTTCCCGAACCGGTCGGCGATGGAAAAGCTGGTCGTGCTGCCTTCGTACGACCGCTCCGCAAGATGGCCCCGCAGCGGCTCGGGCGCCGAGTGCGAGGCTGCCCGCGCGTCCGATGGCTGTTCGTCGACGCGCACGGGATTCCCGGACCCCGGGTACGCCATCACGCGGGACGGGTCGATGAGGGATCGCCGGGCCGCCGCGTAGTCCTTCGAGAGCAGTTCGTCGACAGGCACGTCGACAAGGGCGGGATCGGCCGCGTAGGCGTAGACATCGGCCTTCGCGACCTTGATCGCCTCCGACAGCAGATGGGTCGTCTCCGCGCTGCCCGCACCGAGGGACCGCAGGTCGAACCCTTCGACGAGGTTCAGCTGCATCGCGACCTCCAGCCCCCCGCGCGACGTCGGCGGGCTGGTGTACACGTCGTAGCCCCGGTAGGTGGTGTGGACCGGCTCCGCCCAGATGGGCTCGTAGCGGGCGAAATCCTCCATGGTGAAGTCGCCGCCGTGCTCCCTGTAGAAGCGGGCCATCTCCTCGGCGATGTCGCCCCTGTAGAAGCGGTTGAAGGCGGCCCGGAGCGCCTCCGACCGCGTCCCGCCGGCCTCCAGCGCCTCCTGCTCGGCCTCGACCACTTTGCGGAGCGTGTTCGCGAGGTCGGGCATCCGGAACGTTTCGCCGGGCTCGGGCACCCTGCCGCGCGGGAGGAACATCCGCCGGCTCGACGGGAAGCTCTCGAAGAGGTCCCGGTGCGACTCGATCGCCGCGACGACGGACGCTTCTATCGGATGACCGTCTTCCGCATAGCCGATGGCCGGGGCGAGCACCTGGGCCAGGCTCATGGTGCCGAAGCGGTCCAGAAGGGCGATCCATCCCCCGAACAGGCCGGGGACGACGCCCGCGTGAATCCCCTTGTTCAGCTCGTCGGCCGTGAGGCTCGCCGGATCGACGGCCAGGGGAGCGGCGCCGGTGGCCCCCAGCGAGTACACGCGGTCGGAGACGCGGTCGTAGAGGGTCACGAACCCGTTCCCCGCCATCCCGGACATCTGCGGCCGCACGACGTTCAGCGTGGCCAGGGTCGCGACGGCCATCGGCGGCGTTCCCTCCGGCCATGAGCATGCGGAGACCCGCCATGGACGCCAGGGGATGGCCCGCCGTCACCAGCCCGTTCGGGCCCGGCACGGCGGGCCGGTGCGCCGGCCGGTCGGGATTCCGGTCCCCGCCCACCTGGCGAGCGCTGGCGTCCGGGGGCAGCAGGAGGAGAAACGCCGCGAAAACCGTAACCATGCTCCAAGTGGGTGCTCTCATCTAGATCCCCCTCCATTCCTCCGTGTCACGTCTCGGCAGCAGTTCCCTCTGGGCCCGGTCCCGCTCCGGCACGTCGTGGCAGCGGCGGCAGCGCGCCTCGTACGACTCGGCGCCTCCCACCTGGATCGTCGGCCCCTCGGCGGGCGCCGGCCTCCCGTCGATGAGACGCTGGTTCCTCGTCGCCGGATCGCCGCACGCCACGCAGATCGCGTGCAGCTTGTCGATGCGCTCCGCGCGCGCCAGGAGCGGTCCCATGGGACCGAAGGGCTCGCCGCGGAAATCCATGTCGGTGCCGGCCACGATGACGCGCATCCCGGCATCCGCCAATGCATCGGCCACCTCGCAGATGCCGTCGTCCAGGAACTGGGCCTCGTCGATCGCGACGACCTGCGTCGACGGGCGGACCTTCCCGGCCACCTGCACGGAACTGGACACGGGCTCGGCGTCGATCTGCCGGCCGTCGTGGGACGAGATCCGGAACTCGCCGCCGTAGCGGTCGTCGAGGTGGGACTTGAAGAGTTGAACCCGCCGCCCGGCGATGAGAGCGCGCCGCACGCGCCGGATCAACTCCTCGGACTTCCCGCTGAACATGACGCCGGCGACGACCTCGATCCATCCGTGTCTCGCCCCGTGCAGCATCGATCAGAAACCCAGGATGCCGTAGTTGCCGTCCAGGATCAGGCGCACGGAGACGTACAGCCCGAACATGGGAATGAACACCCACACGCCGTTCAGCGCGCCCACGTAGAAACAGAGCTCCCCCCGGCCGATCCGGCGGTGTTCCTCCGCCACGAAGAAGCTGACCCAGTAGAGCGAGGACACGTAGACCCACTGCCAGAACAGCCCGACCCCCACGATGCCGGCGATGACGGCCGGCAGGACGCCCGCGCTGTATGCCGCATAGAGCGCGAGGGTCGGCAGCGGCGTGGCGAAGCCGTTGGCGATGTCGGCATTGAAGCCGAAGGTCCGGCGATCCGTGTAGGCCGGATCGACCGTGGAGTACGCGGCCCAGACATCCGCCCAGACTGTCGGGGACAGCACCCGCCCGAGCGGTACGCGCGCGGAAAGAAACTCCCCGGCCGGCATGCGGCCGGTGTCGCGCCGCCGGTCGCGCCAGTACTCGGCGCGCTCCTCGATGTAGTCGCGCCTGAAAAAAAGGCACGCCTCCCAGTAGCAGATCAGCAGATTCGTGGAGAAGAACAGACTGAACAGACCATGAATGGCGTTGAGATCCCCGTGGACGTAGTAGCGCGTGCCGATCCCGATCAGCGTGAGGATCGCAATCACCGCCGCCGTGAGCGCTCCGACCGGCATTCTGCCTCCCTGGCTGGCAGGCCCCGTCCTAGTAGGTGCCGTCGAGGAACGTGTCGCGGAGACGGTCGCGCCGCGCGATGGCCACGCACGCCTCGAGGTCCGAGAGGTATTCGCCGAGCACGGGCGTGTGGACGGACGTAATCGGCTGGTGGATGGCGGGCGGCTTGCGGTGCTGTCCCATCATCCAGCCCCGCTCGTTCATGAGCCTCGCGACGGCGAAGATATTGAACGGTTCTCCGGGTTGGACATCGTAACGGAAGAGGTTCGTGTCCCCTTCGGGCTCGAACACGTACAGGCCGTCGATCGCCCTGACGCCCTCGATCGCCGCGTGGGTCGTCTCCATGATCCCGCGGACGATCTCCCGGTATCCCTCCCGGCCGATGTGACGGAGCATCGTCCAGGCGCAGGCGACCGCGCCGCCCGGCCGGGAGCCCTGGGCGGTCGCCGAGGCGTAGGAGCCGCCGGCGAGGTCGCGAACGACGTACCGGGCGTAATCGACATCGTTGCCATCGGCGAAGAGCACGAGCGAGGCGCTCTTCTGCGCGAAACCGAACTTGTGCAGGTCGGCGGACAGGCTGGACACGCCCGGCACGGAGAGGTCGAAGTCGGGGACCGGATAACCGAGTTCCCGCGCAAAGGGTGAGATGAAGCCGCCGTAGCAGGCATCCGAGTGCAGGCGGACGCCCGTCTCGAGGGCGAGTTCACCGAGCTCCCGCATGGGGTCGATGAGCCCGTAGTAGATCGTGGGGGCCCCGGCGTAGATGAAGATGGAGGATTCGTCGATGGCGTCGCGGATGGCGTCCACGTCCGCGCGGTAGTCCGGCCGGCAATCCACGTACTTCATGTCGAGGTCGAGGATCTGGGCCGCCTTGTCCACCGACGGGTGGCGGCTGTAGGCGGCGACGATGTTGAGCCGGCCGAGGTCGGGACGCGCCTCCCGCTTCATGTCGCGCGCGACCTTCACCGCCTGGAAGATGCTCTCCGTGCCTCCGGAGGTGAACTGGCCCGCCGCGCCCTCGGGCGCGTTGAAGAGGTCGAGGCCCATCTGAATGACCTCTTCCTCCATCGTCCCGACGCTCGGGAAGGAGCCCTGACCCGAGAGGGCGTTCTCAACGGAGTAGATCGCGTGCGACGCATCCTGCACCCGCTTGAGCGCCTCGCTGACGTAGTAGACGAGGTACGGGACGCGACCGTTCCGCCAGTCGTAGTCGATCGCCTTCCGGCCGAGGAGCTCGCTCTCGAGCGTCTCCCAGTCGATTCCCCGCTCGGGGATCCGCTCTCGGGTCCGGACCCCGGGACTCGTGGTACTCGTTGCCTGTGCCACTTCGATCCCCTCCGTCGCACGGTAGTGTGACCGGGTATCGGCCCGCATCGTCGGTCGCTGCCGGTCGTGGAAATCCAACCTTGCGAGAGGGGATTGGCAGGGCAACGCGCAGAGCCCGGATCGACCCGCGAGCGGGAGCCGGGGCTTGTCCGGGGAGGCGGGGTCCGATCAGATACCGGGTCCCCGGACCGCCGGGACCGGACCCGGACCGCCCCGAACTCGAGACCCGAGAGGCGAATGGCCTGGCTGCAGACACACTGGATCGCGGTGGCTCTCCTCGCCGTGTACGGCGCCCTGCTCGTGCGGCACGCGATCGAGGGCCGCCGCGGGACGAAGGGACGGACGGACTACTACGTCGGCGGGCGGTCGATGGGGGGGATCGTACTCGGCCTCTCCTTCTTCGCGACCTACTCGAGCACGAACAGCTTCGTCGGCTTCTCGGGACAGGCGTACACCTACGGGGCGCCGTGGCTTCTGCTCGCGCCCGCCGTCGTCGTCTTCTCGCTCTCGGCCTGGATCTGGGTCGCGCCGAGGCTCCGCGCCTTCACGGGGGCGGTCGACTCGGTCACGCTCGCCGACTACGTGGGGTTCCGCTTCGAGAGCCGGGCGGCGCGCGTCCTGGCGGCGGTCATCGTAATCTTCGCCAGCTTCCTGTACATGATCGCGGTCTTCAAGGGGATCGGGAATCTGCTCGAGATCTTCCTCGACATCCCCTACAGGGGGGCGATCGGGTTCGTGTTCATCGTCGTCGTCCTCTACACGGCCGTCGGGGGGTTCATCTCGGTCGTGAAGACCGATGCGGTGCAGGGGATCGTGATGTCGATCGCCGCCATCCTCCTCTTCTGGGGGACGCTGAACAGCGCCGGGGGGCTGGGCGCCATCGACGCGATCCGCGCGGCGCCGGCCACCTCGGGCCTCTTCCGCTGGGACGCGGCCATGCCCTTCCCCGTCCTCGTCGGGATCATCGTGGCCGGGACGCTCAAGTTCATCGTCGATCCGAGACAGCTCTCGCGCTTCTACGCCCTCGCGGATCCGACGGCGGTGCGCCGGGGACTCATCGTGTCGACGATCGCGTTCCTGGGCGTGTACACGCTCCTCCTCCCGATCGGACTCTATGCCCACGCGGTGATCGGCGGCGGGCTCGCGGAATCGGATCTCGTCGTGCCGACGCTGCTCGGGGATGCGGGGATCCTGCCGGCGCTCCCGGCGGCGTTCATCCTCGTCGCCATGCTCGCGGCGGCGATGTCGTCGCTGGACAGTGTTCTGCTCGTGATGGCGTCGACCTGGGAGCGGGACGTGATCTCGCTCTTCCGGCCGCGGGCGGATGAGGGGCGCGCCGTGGCGCATACGCGGTTCTGGGTCGCGCTGTTCGCGATCATCACGGCCTGGCTCGCGCTGAATCCGCCAGGGAGCATCGTCACGCTGACCGCGTTCTCCGGCGGCCTCTATGCGGCCTGCTTCTTCCCGGCCGTCGTGCTCGGCCTGCTCTGGCGGCGAGGTACGGGCGCGGGAGCCATCGCCTCGCTCATCACCGGGTTCGTGGTGCTGCTGTTCTGGGACGTCGTGCCGTTCTCAGGCGCCGTGCACGAGGTGTTCCCGGCGATGGCGCTCTCGCTCGCCGCCTACGTGGCTTGCGGCCTCGCGGCTCCGCCTCTGGCTGCGGCGCGCCGCCTCGACATCAAGCTCTGACGCGACCCCGGCCGTCCGTCGCCAAGTCGAGGGCGAGACGGCAGCACAGCGAACCCCGGCGTGCCCCGTCCCGGAGGTCGACCGGCGGCTTCCAGCCCCACTCGGAATACTGGGTGACGCCGGGGACGGACTGGGGCACGCGGGGCTCGCCCGCCACGATCCGGGCCGCGTGCAGGCGCATATCGAGCCGATAGCCCGTGCGGTCGATGTGGCCCTCGCTCAGACGGCCTAGATCCTCGGTCTCCACACCGAGCTTCTCGCGGCCGATGCGCCGGACGAGTGCGTCGTCCATCTCGCCTTCGGCGTCCGAGCCCGCGGGGAGGCCCCACACGCCGGGGAGTTCGGGATCGTCATCCGGACGGCGCACGAGCAGCCAGCGCGCGTGCCCGTCCGCGGAGTTCGGCCCCCCGGGCCGCCCGGGCTGCTCGATGATCAGCGCGATGGCACGGCGCGTCGGAGCGCGCCGGGGGGCTGTGGCGTCGTCCGCGATCATCGCGCGGCCAGCGCCTCCAGCCGCTCGCGCGCGGCGTCGAAGCGACCGAGCAGGTTGGGGATGTCCACGCCCGCGTAGCCCACGACGAGCCGCGTGCGCGCCGTGCGGAGGATGCCGAGGAGTTCCGCGGCCGCCGCCCTCCGGGCCGACGGATCGGAGCTGCCGACGCTCTCGATCCACACTGGCCCGGTATGGGCGAACGGGTAGTTCGCCATCATCGGCCAGCGCGCCTCCCCGCCGACGGCGCGCGCGGCGATCCAGCCTCCCTCCGGCAGCGTCAGGCTGCCCTCGAAGGTGCGCGAGCCGGGCCCGTCGAGCCCCTCCCCATGCCACTTCACTTCGCCGTTCACGAGCACTTCGACGCGCTCCACTTCCGTTGCCGTCGCGACGTCGAGCGACCACGAGACCTCGCCGGCGGTCACGACGTGACCCGGACCCGTCCCGCCGACGCTGAAGTCGAGGAACGGTCCGTTTGTCACGAAGCTGCGACCGTTCCGGAGCGCGTCCATATAGGTCGACCAGTTCTGCGCGCTCCCCGTCTGTGCGTACACGCGTGAGGTGCCGATGGCCATCGTACGGTAGAAGTTGTTCATCACGTCGGTCCCGGCCGATGGGGCGATCGGGATTCCGGCGTTCAGCAGCACGTGCCAGATCTGGGAGGTGAGGACCTCGTCGCTCCACAGGCAGACGATCTCAAGCGCGTCGAGATCGCCCAGCACGGCGTCGACAACGAGTTCGATCGGCGCGCTCCCGTAGAGATCGGCCAGTGCAGCTTCCGCCCATGGCGTCTCGCGTGGCATGCCCCGCGTACTCACGGGATGCACGTAGTACTGGAAACCTCCCTGCGCGCGCGCATGACGCAGCGGCTCGGCGTTCGCGCGGTCGTCCGACCCGTAGACCTGGTAGCCGGGGCCCCAGACCCACGGCCAGAACAGGTCATCGATGTCGATCAGTCCGAGGTGTCCAAGGAAGTGAGATCGGACTTCCTGACCAAAGCGCACGAAGGGCGGTCCGGCGGCCGTCCTCCACGTCCACAGGTCCTGGTCCTCGAACCGGTTGTGCAGGTTCGCGAGCAGCGGGGTGGCGAAGTCCAGCGCCTCTCCGACCATCATCGGCGGCAGGTCCTCGGGCGAGAGGTCGTACGGACCGCCGTAGTTGAGGTGGAAATGATGCTCGCCCGAACTCCAGCCGGCAGCCCGGGCGTCCCACACCGGAGAGAGCACGACCTCCACCTCCGCGATGCCGGACGCGCCGTCCACCTGCACTGTCGCCGAGGCTTCGGGCGTCGCGAGTCCCTGAACGGCTGAGACCGCGACCTCCCCGGCCGGGACCGTGATCTCGATCACGCCCGGCGAATAGAAGAACACGCGCCCGCTCTGTCCGTCGAAGCGGGCGGCGGACGCGTCGGGCACTGCAGGGTGGCCCGCACCATCCACCACTTCGAGCCGAGCCGGTGCCGGAGCCCCACCCTCCGCCAGCGTGGTCCGGATCCGAAGCGTCGTCATGGGCTCGCCCCAGTCCCACCCGGCAACAGCAACCTCCTCGACCGGCCCCCCGTCGGCGCGGACCCGCTTGAGCCGGAGCCGTTCCCGATCGTCCGCCTCCGAGAACCAGACCCACTCGCCGCCCGCTCCCCAGGCCGGCGTGAGGGGGAGTCCCGCGGCGAGGAGGATCGAGGGGCCGGGATCGTCCACGTTCAGGAGACGGAGTTCCCAACCCTCCTGCGTAGGCCAGTTGACCGCGACGGTGGACCCGTCCGGACTCAGCGCGGGACGCGCCATGGATGCGATGCTCCCCTCGATGAGCGTCCGCGGCTCCGTCGAGTCACCCGAGCGCACGACGACGCGATCGCGTCCGCCGCCCTTCCGGAGGTAGACGAGGGCGCGCTCGCCCGGCTGGGGCTTCAGTTCAATCCCCGGCGCGTCCGTCACGGGCCGGCGGACGCCGCTCGCGACGTCCACCGCCCACAGATCGAGAGTCCCGGCCTCCGACTCGGCGGACGAGTAGAAGATCTTCGTGCCATCCGAGGAAAACGCGGGGTCGAGCTCGAGTCCGGGGCTGTCCACGCGGCCCAGTTCAGCACCGCCGGACGCCGCGACCCATACGATCTCGGTGTCCTCCGTATCGTCGCGCACGAAGGCGATGAGTTCCCCGTCCGGAGACCACGCCGGCCGCGCGTCGATACCGCCACCGCGGGTCAGCCGCCGCGCCACGCCGTTCGACAGATCCATGACCCAGATCCACCCGCGCGAGGCGAAGGCAACCCGCCCTCCGTCCGGCGACGGCGCCGGATCGATGGGCCCCGCCGTGAGCAGCGGGAGTTCATAGCCCTCCAGGTACACGTGGTGGCCGTACCCCGCGACCTTCGGATAACGGTTCGTCCACTGTCCAGCCCCGCTGAAGGGCGAAAGCGCGAGACCCAGCGCTGCCACTCCGAGGGAAAGGAGCGCCGGAGTGCGCCGGCGCGGGGCCGAGGACGGAGAAGCCGGATGCCATCGCATGAGTGCTACCTCCTCAACGGGAAATCCACTCCTGAGAGAATCCCTACCCTTGAGAAGCTGGAGTCAGCGACGCCAGGCCGCCATGTCGGGGATACCGTGGCTGATCAGCACCTCCGGGCCCGGCTCGGGCGCGCGCGCGTTCGCCATGCTGCGGGCCAGCGGTCCGGCCGGCAGGTTCCGGAAGATGGCGCGCACCTCCCCCGTCTCCGGATCGCGCAGGATGGCCAGCGGCGGCTCGCTCCCCTCCCGCATCTCGACGCTGCCCCCCGGGCCGGAGAACGAGAGGCTCGCCAGCTCCGACTCCCACTCCGCCTGGACCGGGAGCGCAAACGTGAAGCCGGAACTGCCGCCGTGAATCAGCGCTGCCAGGCCGCCGCGCCGGGGAGCCCGCTGCTCACCATCACTTCGAGCCCAGGCTCCGGGGCGCGCGCATCCGCCGTGCTCCGGGCGAGTGGGCCGGCAGGCAGATCGCGGAAGATGGCTCGGACCTGCCCCGTCCCCGGGTCGCGCAGGATCGCCATCGGGGGCTCGCTCCCCTCCCGCAGTTCGACCCGGCCGCCCGGCCCGGTGAGCGCGAGGCTCGCCAGTTCCGACTCCCATTCGGATTCCACGGGAATCGCGAAGGTGAAGCCGGAACGGCCGTCTCCGTCCCAAACCTCCTGCGGATCGAAGTTGAGCGCGAAAAGCTCGCTTCCATCCGCCCGCTTCCCAGCCAGCCGGTACGCCCCCGGCAACGTGGGAAGAACGGGGGACGCTTCCACGATGAAGGCGGGATCCAGGTGGGGCGTCCCGTCGGCGCCCACGTGGCCGGAGACGAGGATGACCCTTGCCGGCACGCGGGACGCCTGAACCTCATGCGGGTCCTGGAGCCGGAAGCGCAGCGCGTTCGAGAAATAGTAGTCGCTCACCCATTTGTTGGGGCAATAGGTCATCAGGTCGTAATCGTAGGGCGGCACGAGCGACCCGCCGTCACGCGGATCATACCCCCAGACGCCGATCGATCCGTTGTCGTAGGGGTACGTCGGATCCGCGCCGCCTTCGTCCCCCCTGCACTCCGCGTGGCTCAGGTTCAGGTTGTGCCCGAGTTCGTGAGCCATCACCCCCTCGTCGACCCGCGACATGCTGATCTTTCCGCGGACGGGATTGGAGTGTGCTCCAAGGTAGGCGAGGCCGAAGGCGCCAGCGGGGTCCGGGATCAGACCCTGCCAGTGCCCGACCCCATCCTCCATCGTCCGCATCCGTTGCATATCAGCCAAGAGTTCGTACATGTCGTTCGAGTCCACCGTCACCACTTCGTGCGGAGTGATCCGGAGCTCGCCCACCGGTAGCAGATTGTTCATCTGCCAGAAGATCGCGTCCTCCGGGTCGGCGTTTGCGACGAGCGCTGCAGCCTCGCGGTCGTTATCCCCAGTCCAGACGAACGGCACGAGCGTCAGATGCAACGGGGGAACGGCGCTGACATCAACCGCCATCCGCCCTTCCGCGGGGATGCGCTTCGCTACGCCGAGGGCCGCATCGACCGTCCCATCGGGATCGACCTCGACCACCATCTCGAGCCCGGGCTGGATCACGTCGGCCGGAATCCCGGCATTCGCCGACAGGTCGAGTTCGCCGACCTGCACTTCGGTCGGGATCGCCGACGAGCCGGCGGGGATGTCCACAACGTGCGCCTGCACGCCATCGACGAAGAATGTGGCACGCACGGGCGGAATCGTGGCCGTCGTCTCCTGCTCGGACATGACGAATACGCGCAGAAGCGCGCTCTTACCGGCGACCAGCGGCACGGGATGCTCACGCGACTGTACCGCCTGCGTCAGGTAGGCTTCGGCGTGTCCTTCCGCTCCGCACCCAGGCATGCGCCACTTGTGGACGGTAAAGGTCAGCCAATCGCGGAACTCGGGCGTCTGGGGCCAACAGAGGTCCGTGCCCGCCGCAATCAGTTGATCGAGCTCCTCGAGCGACGTGAACTGCTCGGGCAGAGGTCCGGACAGATCGGGATTGTTCTGGAGCCACAGGGCCTCGAGCGCGGCGGCGTCGCCGAGTTCCGGCGGCAGTGGGCCCGAGAGCATGTTGTCGTTCAGCTGGATCGCCCGGAGACTGTCCATGTTGCCCATCGCGGGGGGGATGGGACCGGACATCCGGTTTCCGCCCATCCAGAGTACCCGGAGGTTCACGAGGTTTCCGATCTCCGGCGGGATGCTGCCCTTGAACTCGTTCCCGTCGATGTCCATCCGCCGCAACTCCGTGAGAAGGCCGATCTCCGGCGGGACCTCTCCCTCGAGACGGTTGTAATCCAGCCGCAGGACCCGCAGGTGCGGGAAGTACTGGATCTCGGTCGGGACTTCTCCCGACAGATTGTTGCGGTTCAGGTCGATCGAGATGACCCGTCCCGTCGAATCGTCGACCGCGATGCCGAACCAGTTCTCCAGTGGCGCGTCGCTCCCCCAGTTGCCCGATTCCGTCCAGCTCTCGCCGCCCATGGCCTCGTACAACTTCATCAGGTCCGACCGCTCCTCGTTGCAGGCGAGGAACTCGCCTTCGCGCGTCGCAACCGCGCTCAGCCACGCCTGGAATCCCTCGTCGCGCACCGTGCACAGCATCGTGCCGCCGTAGTTGAGCGTCTCCAGGCCCAGTTCCGAGAGGGAG
>JAJEEM010000062.1 GCA_022820995.1 Gemmatimonadota bacterium
CCGCGCGCGGCTCGCCGGCCAATGGGACCGGGCGGGCGAGGTCATCCTGCGGAGCCGCACCCTGGACGGGCGGGCCGGCGCGGAGGTGCTGACCCCCTTCCTCGTCGGCGGCGACGCCGGACAGACCGTGATGGTCCTCCGCGGCTGGCTGCCCGCGCCCGACGGCCTCCGCCCCGACCTCGCGTCCGGGTGGCCGAACTCGCCTGGGGACGCCCGCACTCGCACGGTGGTGGAGGGCGTCTTCGTGTCCTCGCGGGACGGCCGCGGCGGACAGCCGCTCCGGGCCGAGATCGCCGGGGCGCGCCACCTCGCCATCGCGGGGCTCGACCTGGCCCTGATCCGCCAACAAACGGACCTCGAGCCTACTCCCCATGTTCTCCGGGCGGACGACCCTCCCCCGGGCGGCGCCCTGCGTCCCGCCCGCGCACTCGAGACCGACGCCGGCCCACACCTCTCCTACGCGATCCAGTGGTTCGCGTTCGCCGTCATCGGGCTCGGCGGAACGGCGATTCTGCTCCGCTCCGACGGAAAATCCTCCTCCGAAAGGAAGCGACGTTGAGCCATCGAAAGTTCTCCGACCGCCGGGGAAGCCGCTGGGAGGTACGCGTGGCCTCCCGGTCCGAATGGCGGTTCGAGCCGCTGCCGGGCAACCCGGCCGCCCCGCGCCGCGTCCGCCCCCCGCTCTACGCCGGGGACGACCCGTTCGAACTCAGCGAACAGGAACTCCAGTCCATACTCGGCAACGCGACGCCGGACGCGAACACGGGTCGCGGGACTCCGGGCGCCTCCCCCTTCGGGGACGTCCAGAAGCCGCGCAGGAAGAAGTCGCCCTTCCTCGACGACCTTGCAGGCGATGACTGATCGTTGACGGACCCCCGCCCTCGTGCGGCGTCGATGCCGGCGCCTGCGAAACCGGGATGGGGATTCCGCCGTACGGGCCCGCATCTTTCCCCCGCCGGGCATGACCCGACCGCAGTCCCACCCGACATCTCTCAGGAGGCAGGCGATGTCTGAAACGCCGCTCGGCCGCTTCTGCTGGTACGAGCTTCTCACCACGGACCTCGAAGGCGCGCAGGACTTCTACCGGCAGGTCGCCGGCTGGGAGACCGGAACATGGCAGGGCGAAGGCCCGCCCTACATCACCTGGAACAACGACGGCACCCCCATCGGCGGCGTGATGCAGCTGCCCGACGAAGCTCTCGCCGACGGGGCCCCGCCCCACTGGATGCCCTACCTGTCGACGCCCGACGTGGACGCGACGACGGCGCGGGCCGAGGAACTGGGAGGCGGCGTGATCCACCGCATGGAGATTCCCGAAGTCGGCCATATCTCGGTCCTCAGGGACCCCGGCGGGGCGGTGTTCACGGCGTACCAGCCTTCCGAACACACGCCCGGGCACGACGGGCCGCCGGCCCTCGGCGAGTTCTCCTGGCACGAGTTGATCGCGGGAGACCTCGAGGCGGCGTGGTCGTTCTACTCCGACCTGTTCGGCTGGGAGAAGACGACGCAGATGGACATGGGCGAAGCCGGCATCTACCAGATGTACGGGCGAGACGGCAAGGAACTGGGCGGCATGATGACGCGGGGCGACGACATGCCGCCGCCGTGCTGGTCGCTCTACATCCTCGTGCCCGACGTGCACGCGTCGGCGGAGGTCGTGAAGGAACTGGGCGGGTCGGTCGTGATGGGGCCGATGGAGGTCCCCGGCGGCGAGTTTATCCTCATGGGCCTCGACCCGCAGGGAGCCGGCTTCGCCCTGCATAGCAGGTAAGGGCCGAGCCGGGCCCCGGCGGGCCCGGCAGCGGGGCCGGGCGCGTCAGTTCCGCGACGCCGGTCCCTCGCGGTCGGACAGCCCCGGAGGGGTCCCGAGAATCTCCGAGAGGATCACGGCGCGAGCCAGCGAGGGGTAGCGCTCGAGACGTTCCAGCGGGCCGTCCCCCGGTGCGGAGGCACGCCGACTCGCCACGCCGGGCGGACGCGGTTCACCGAGCGGACGCGCCGCCGAGTGCCGAGATGGCTCGCGCGGCGGGCCCGCGCGGACGGAGTGCGCCGGAAGCGGTGCAGGGGTGGCCTGGGGTCGGGGTGAAGGTGCAGGCCGGATGAACGGAGGAGGCTCCGGGGCCTCCTCCGGGTCCACGTGCCCGACCATGCTGCCCGGCCGGCCTTCCTCCGCGGCCTGCTGCATCTGCTGCTCGAGCTGACGGCCCATGTCGCGCAGCTGTTCGCGCAGGCTCGGGCGCTTCGGCGGTCCGGTCGTCGCGACCCCCGCATCCGGCGGCAGGTTCGGCATCCCGGGCAGCTCCACGGGTCCGTCCCCGCTCCTCGTCGGGTCCGCTTCCGGCCCCTCCCCCAGCGCCTGTTCCTGCCGCTGCCGGTTCTTCTTCATCGCGGCGCCGATGCTGCGCACCCAGAGGAAGATCATCAGCAGGATGAGGGGCAGTGCCCCTTCGAGATCGGGCATCAGCCGTCCTTATCGCTCTCCGGCGGCTTCGCGATCGACCTGCGCATCTGTGTGTCGCTCTGGATGTTGCGGTACTTCATATAATCCATGATCCCGAGGTTGCCCTCACGGAACGCCTCGGCCATTGCGAGGGGAACCTCCGCTTCCGCCTTCACGACCTCGGCCTGCATCTGCTCGACGAGCGCCCGGTTCTCCTGCTCCGACGCGACCGCCATGGCCCGGCGCTCCTCGGCCTTGGCCTGCGCGATCCGCTTGTCCGCTTCCGCCTGGTCGGTCTGAAGCTCGGCGCCGATGTTCTTCCCCACGTCGACGTCGGCGATGTCGATGGAGAGGATCTCGAACGCGGTCCCGGAGTCGAGCCCCTTGGCGAGCACGGTCTTCGAGATGTTGTCCGGGTTCTCGAGCACCGCCTTGTGGGATGCGGCCGACCCGATCGTCGACACGATCCCTTCGCCGACGCGCGCCAGGATCGTCTCCTCCCCCGCCCCGCCGACGAGGCGGTTGATGTTCGCCCGCACCGTCACGCGCGCCGTCGCGATGAGCTGGATCCCGTCCTTCGCCATCGCGGCGACCTTCGGCGTCTGGATGACCCGCGGGTTGACCGAAACCTGCACCGCGTCGAGCACATCCCGTCCCGCGAGGTCGATCGCGGCGGCCTGCCGAAACGGCAGTTCGATCTGTGCCTTGTCCGCCGAAATGAGCGCGTTCACGACCCGCTCCACGTCGCCCCCGGCCAGGAAGTGCGACTCCAGTTCGTTCGTATGGAGCGGCAGGCCCGCCTTGTAGGAACTGATGAGCGGGTAGACGATCCGCGGCGGAGGGATTTTCCTCAGGCGCATTCCCACCAGACTGCCGAGGCCCACGCGAACTCCCGACGCGATCGCCGTAACCCAGAGTCGGATCGGTACGATCCACGACAGAATGAGAAGGCCGAGCGCGGCGGCGATGAGGAAGATGATCCCGCTTCCGGCAAGATCCTGCAGCATATTCAGACCTCGTTCCTGTTTTCGGATTCCGGCGCCCCTTTGGCGCGGCGCACGAGAACCCGCCCGCTCGCGACCTCGAGGACCCGTATGGGGGTCCCGGCCTCGAGCCAGGGACCCTCGGTGACGACATGGATGCGTTCATCATTGACGATCGCGACCCCCGTGGGCCGCAGGTCGGTGGACGTGACGCCGCGTTGGCCGACGAGATCCTCGCGCGGGGGCGCGGAGAGGTACCCCGTCTCGCGGCTCGTCGAGTCGCGGAGGAAGAGCCCGGAGAATCGGTTGCTGCGGGGGAGGTGCCGCACGAGCGCCCACGTCGCCACCCCTACGAGAATGATGGAGAGCGAGACGAGACCCGCCGCGTTGAACACCTGGTCGAAGGTCGGGACCTGGCCGACCATGCCCATGACGGCGGCCCCGAGTATCGCCGCCGTCCCGAGGATTCCCGCGATCCCGAAGCCGGGGATGACGAGGACTTCCAGCGCGATGAGCACCGCCCCCGCGCCGAACAGGAGGATCTCCTCGATCCCGGCGAGGTGAACGAGGTGGTGCGCGCCGAAGAACGCGCCCAGCGAGGCGAGTCCCACCGCGCCCGCCACCCCGAAGCTCGGCGTTCGCACCTCCACGATGAGTCCAAGGAAGCCGAGGCTCAGCAGCAGCGGCGCGACCGCCGGGTTCGTCAGGAAGCGGACGATCGCCTCCGCCCAGTTGGGCTGGACCTCCCGCACCGGGGCCGCCGGGAGCCGCGTGACCTCGAGGAGTTCGATGAGGTCCCGGACCTCGCCGTCCGCGACCCCGAGCTCCGTGGCCTCGTCCGTCGTGAGGGTGAGCAGCCGGCCGGCTTCGCTCACGCCCGGGACCTCGATGCTCTCGTCGACCATCGCCTCGGCGACGAGCGGATCCAGCCCCCGCTCCTCGGCCAGCGCCCGGAACTCGGAGCGCATCGCGCTCACCATCTTCTCCGGAGCCTTCTCGCCCTCGCCGGTGACCGGCGTGGCGGCTCCCAGCGTGGAGCCCGGCCGCATGTAGATCCGGTCGGTCGCGAGCGCGATCATCGCGCCCGCCGAGAGCGCGCGGCGGTTCACGTAGGCGTAGGTCGGGACCTCCGCGTCGCGCAGGTCGTCGATGATCTTCCAGGCCGCGTCGACCCGGCCGCCGGGCGTGTCGAGTTCGATGATCACGGCGGGCGCCCCGGACTCCGCCGCCTCCGAGAGCGCGCGAGCCACGAAGGGGGCCACGCCGAGTTCGATCGTGCCGGAGATCGGCACCCGCACCACCGTGGCCGCGGACTGCGCGACGGGGGCGGACGGCGAGAGGACGGCGCCGAGCCCCGGCGGCACGGGTCCGCCCGACGCGGACGCCGCGACCACCGCCAGCCCGAGGGCGAGCAGCGGCGCCGGCAGCCCCGTGAGGCCCGGCTTCGTTCCCTGTCTCGTCATGGGTCGCATGGGCCGCAATCTAACGGTGCGGTGCATCGGCCGCCCATTCAGCCGCCCGGCCGGTCCGGCACCGCGATCGGCTCGCCCGCCGAGGGCCGCACGCCTTCCGCGTACAGTTGGGCATTCAGCGCCGGCACGCGCGTCTCGATGAGCGCGTTGAGCCGGTCCAGCAACTCCGGCATCACGTTCCAGACCTCGTCGACCTGCCACAGGTGGTCCGCGGTCGGGACCGTGGACGAGCCCTGGATCGCGTTCGCGACGCCGGCGTTCCTGCGCGCATCCCCCAGCTCGTCGCGAATCTCCTCCACCTCCTCCTCGATCGCCTCAATCTCCTCATCGAGTCCGTCGGGCGCCTCGTCCGCGCCCTCGATCAGCTCCTCCGCCGCGGACAGCTGCTCCTCGATCGCGTCGAGGGCCTGCCCCGCCTCGTAGATCGGACCCGCCATGGCGTGGAGGCTCATCAGCGCCTCCTGCCGCGCCATCCGGTCCGCCCGGCTCATCGGCCGGCGGGGCTCCGCGACGACCTCGACCGTAGCCGAATACGTCTCGCCCCCCGCCTCCATGCTCACCGTGTACTCGCCGGGCAGGACGATCGGGCCCTGCGGCGCGCCGCCGAAGAAGCCGCCGCCTCCGCCGGGGCCGCCGCCCGCGCCGCCCTCGCGCTCGTAGGGCGCGTCGTGACGCCAGTCCCAGATGACCTCGTTGATGCCGACCTCCGCGGGCGCCTCCAGCGTACGCACATGTACCCCCGAGGCGTCTGAAATCGCCAATGAGAAGGAATCCGCGGCGTCCTCGGCGGCGTCCCCCGCACCATCATCGTCCGAACCGTCGACGTCGTCATCCTCATCAGCGTCGCCGTCTCCGTTGTCGCCGTCGGCGTGCTCCTCCCCGTCGTCGTCCTCGGCCACGGCCTCCTCCGGGGCGTCGCGCAGGTAGTAGCGGATCCGGGCCCCGCGCGGCGGGTTCGGCGCGCTGTAGGTGGCGCCGTAGAAGGGCCAGTCCCCGCGCTCCGTCCACATGATCGAATGGTCGCCGAACACGCGGCCGGCCTCGGCGAGCATCCCCTCGGAGAGCGCCTCGAGCGGCGCCACGTCGGCGAGGATATAGAGGCTGCGCCCGTGCGTGCCGACGATGAGGTCGTTCTCGCGCGGGTGCACGAGGATGTCGTCCACCGGCACCGTGGGCAGGTTGTTCTTGAGCTGCACCCAGTTCTCCCCGCGGTCCACGGAGACGAAGACGCCGACCTCGTTCCCGATGAAGAGGAGGTTCGGCGCCCGGTGGTGCTCGACGATCACGTTCACCGACCACCCGTCCGGGAGCCCGTTCGCGATCGCCCGCCAGCTCTGCCCGTAGTCCTCGCTCACGTAGGCGTAGGCCGCGTAGTCGCCGTTCCGGTGCCCGTCGAAGGTCGCGTACACCCGTCCCTCGACGTGGTGGGACGGCTCCACCCGGCTCACGTACGTCCGCTCCGGGAGGCCGGGGATGCGGTCGACGACGTTCTCCCACGTCTCTCCGTCATCGCGCGTCACCTGCAGGTTCCCGTCGTCCGTCCCCGCGTAGATGAGTCCCGGTACGAGCGACGATTCCTCCACCGAGGTGAGGTTGCCGTAGTTCGCGATCCCGTCGTTGAGCGACATCTGCGGCTCGGAGCCGGGGACGCCCATGATCTCGAGTTCCTCGCGGTCGATCTGCTTCGTGAGGTCGAGCCCCCCGACCTCCTCCCACGACATCCCGTAGTCCCGCGAGCGCAGCAGGTAGTTCGCGCCCAGGTAGACCGTCGCCGGGTCGTGCGGCGAGAGGAGGAGCGGCGAGTTCCAGTTGTAGCGATAGGCCTTCGTCGTGTCGCCGTCCGCGCGCGGCCCGACGATCGGACGCATGGGAATCTTCTCTCCCGTCGTAAGGTCGTAGCGGTTCATGTTCCCGCCCTGCGACTCCGAGTACACGATCGTGGAGTCGGTGGGGTCGACGATCGTGAAGAAGCCGTCGCCGTAGGCCGTCTCGTACCAGTCCTGGTGCCGGATGCCGTGGAACGAGCGCGTGTCCGACGGCCCGCACCACGCGTCGTTATCCTGCAGTCCCCCGCACACCGCGTAAGGCGTCCGCATGTCGAAGCCGATCGCGTAGAACTGGCCGAGCGGGATGTTGTCGAACATGCGCCAGTGCGCGGCCCCGTCCCACGAGGCCGCGACCCCGCCGTCGCTCCCCAGGATCAGGTGGTCCGGATCCTCCGGGTTGATCCACAGCTGGTGGTGGTCCACGTGAATCTGGACGGCGCCGTCGTTGCGGAACGTCCGTCCCCCGTCATCGGAGATCGCGAGCTGCGTCCCGAGGACGTAGATGCGGTCGGGGTTGCCGGGATCTATGCGGACCTGGGAGTAGTACATTGGGCGCGGATTCGTGTCCGACACCTTCTCCCATGTCTCGCCGCGGTCGGTGGAGCGGAAGAGCCCGCCCTGGCGCGGACCGCCGCCTCCGCCCCCGAAGCCCTGGCCGGGCCGCCGCGGATCCGCCTCGACGAGCGCGTAGACGAGGTTCCCGTCCTGGCGGTAGATGTCGATGCCGATGCGCCCCTTGTCCCCGTCGGGGAGGCCCTCGGTGAGTTCCGTCCAGTTGTCGCCGCCGTCCACCGTGCGGTAGAGACCGCTCCCCGGCCCGCCGCCGTTGAATCCCCAGCCGGTCCGCTGCCGCTGGTACATCGCCGCGAAGATCGTGTTGGGGTCGGCGGGGTCCATCGCGAGGTCGATCGCGCCCGTGTGGTCGTCGACGTACAGCACGTTCTCCCACGTCTCCCCGCCGTCGCGGGTCCGGAAGACGCCGCGCTCGGGGTTCGAACCCCAGAGGTCCCCCATCGCGGCCACGTGCACGATGTCGGGGTTCCGCGGGTGAATGAGGATGCGGGCGATGTGCTTCGTCGCCTCCAGCCCCATGTGCATCCACGTGTTCCCGCCGTCCGTCGACTTGTAGACGCCGTTCCCCCACGGGGAGGACTGTCGGTTCTGCGGCTCCCCGGTGCCGACCCAGACGAGGTTCGGATTCGCCTGGTGGAGGGTCACGTCCCCGATCGAGCTCGTCGGCTGGTCGTCGAAGAGCGGCGTCCAGGACGTGCCGTGGTTCTCCGTCTTCCACAGCCCGCCGGTGGCGGTGCCGAGATAGAAGATCTGGGGCTTTGCCTCGACGACGTCGAGGTCGGCGATGCGGCCTCCCATGAGGGCGGGGCCGACCTCCCGGTACTCGAGGTGGGAGATCGCCGTCTCGAGCGCGGACTGGGCGACAGCGGCTGTCGCGCCGGTCGTGGCGCCGAAGAGGAGACCGGTCGCGGAGAGCGCGAGAACTCGGGCTGCTTTCATCGTACTGCCTCGGAAACGGGGAGATGACGGGCTTCCGCCCGCAAACTGCACCGCGGAGATGCCCGCGCAATACGCCGGACGCCTATTCCCGGAACGAGCCCGGCTCCCGGGACGAAGCCTGTTCCCGGAACGAGGCCGAGCCCCCGGCCAGCGGCAGGACTTCCTCCACCAGGGCCATGAGCAGCCGGCCCGGCTCCTCGAACATGATCATGTGCGAACTGCGCTCGAAGGTGACGAACCGTTTGCGGGGCGCCTCGATGCGGTCGAAATAGTCGCGGGCGCTTTCGTACGGAGTGTGCAGATCGAACCGTCCGTGGAGGATGACGACCGGCACCTCGAAGCGTTCCACGAGTCGCGTCGGCCGGGGTTCCGGCGCCCGGTCGATCAGATGGCGCTCGGCCCAGGACATCGCCGGCCGGAGGTTCGCCACCTCGGCCTCCGAATACTCCGGCCCCCACTCGGGCAGCGCGAAGTAGAGGTCGAACGTCGGCTTCCCGTACCAGCCGCCGTCGTATTCCCGGGCCCACCTCCGGGCGGCGAGCAGCTTGTCGACCGCACCCGGACCCGCAGGCGGAGGATAGGGCTGGAGAGCTTCCAGTTCGCGGATCGCCGTCGTGTCGTTCGCCGCGCGGACGCGCTCCATGAGCGTCGCGTACAGTTGGGTTTCGGCGTCGGGGCCTCCGGCCTGCCCGAGCCCGACGTAGGCCTGGAAGCGTTCGGGATGCTGTTCGACGAGCCGCGGCCCGATCCGTGTCCCGTAGGAGTATCCGAGGACGACGAGCTTCTCTTGACCGAGCCTCGCGAGCAGGTGCTCGACGACCACCGCGGCGTCGTCCACGAGTTGCTGGAGCGTCATCGTCGGCCCCAGCCGGGCGGAGTCCGCGGGGGAGAAGCTCTTGCCCACGCCCCGCCGGTCCCAGTTCACGACCGTAAAGAAGTCCTCCCACGGCTTCTGGTAGGCCCAACTCGCCCCCATCACCGGGCTGCCGGGACCCCCGTGGAGCACGAGAAGGATCGGGTTGGCCCGGTTGAGCCCCCGGATCGAGACCCACTGGGTCGAACCGTTCACCTCGATGGGCTCGAGGACTTCGATCCCCTCGGGCGTGTGGATGCGGCGAAGTTCGGCCAGGCGCCCGGTGATCGAATCCCTGGGGATGGCGCCGGCGGCGGCGCTCGGGGCAGAGACGCCCTGGGCAGAGGCGCTCTGGGCCGCGGTGCTCAGCGGCGTGCCGAGGAGCGCGACCGCCAGGATCGCGATGGTCTTCGAATAGCGCATGATCACGTCCCTCCGTCGCCGACCCGCACGTTCGGGCCGACCACCGTCGAAAATCTGTCTCCGGAAGCGTTGAAAATCTGTCTCCGCCCCGCCAGTGTTCCATGATGAACGCTGCCCGACTCTTCGACCCGCACCTGGCCGTCCCGGGCGTCTGCCTCGCTCTGGCGTGCGGCCCGGGGCCGGACTCGACTTCGGACGCGGCGGCCGGAGCCGAGGCCGAACCTTCACTGTCTCCACAGGCGACGGCCGCGCTCGTGGAGGCCTTCCAGGCGGAACTCGACGCGGCGTGGGCGCAGGCGCAGGAGACCGACGAGAACTTCCCGGGCGCGACGGCGGCGTTCATCCTCCCCGACGGACGGGTGTTCGGTTTCGCGACGGGCCTTTCGGATGTGGACGACGAGATCCCGATGACGCCGGACATGCGCATGGGATCGGGCAGCATCGGGAAGACGTACGTCGCGGCCGTCGCCCTGCAGTTGGCGATGAACGGGGATCTGGACCTCGATGCGCCGATCTCGACCTGGCTCGGCGACGAGGCGTGGTTCCCTCGGGTCCCCAATCACCCGGACCTCACGGTGCGCAACCTCCTCAACCACTCGGCCGGCATGATCCAGCCGTACTTCGAGGACCCCGGCTTCGCCGTGCGGCTGGGCGAGGTGTTCCGCGATCCCGACGCCTACATGACCCCGGAGGAGTTCATCGCCGAGACGGTGCTGGACGCCGAGCCGCTCTTCCCCGCCGGCCAGGGGTACCACTACAGCGACGTGCACTACACCCTGGCGGGGCTGGCGATCGAGGAGGCGACGGGCCGGGCCTACTATGACCTGCTGGACGAGTTCTTCCTCGACCCCTTCGGCCTCGACCTGACGCTGGCGGCCGACCGGCGCGACCTGCCCGGCCTCGCCCAGGGCTACGCGCACGCGAGTTCACGGCTCTACGGCACGCCGCTCGAAGTCGTCGTGGACGGCCGGTTCATCCTCCACCCACTCCAGGAGTGGACGGGGGGCGGCCTCGTGAACAACCCGCAGGCGATGGTGCGCTGGGCGAAGCTCCTCTACGAGGGCGACGCGATCGCGGGCGACGACCTTCCCCAGTTGCTCGAGGTCGGGTTTCCGGCCGACAGCGCGAAGCCGCACCTGGGCTACGGCCTCGCGGTGTCCGTCGCGGAGAGCGAACACGGGCTGACGTACGGCCACGGGGGCTTCTGGCCCGGATACAACTCGCTCCTCGCCTATTACCCGGACCACGGCACGGCCGTCTCGATTCAGATCAACTCCGACGAGTCACGGATGCGCGACCACCTGCCGAACCTGGCGGGCGTCGTGCTCGAGGCGCTGGAGAACGCCGGGAGTTAGCGGTCAGCCGCGTCGCGCAACGGATCGCCATCGCCGGACAACGGTTTCGCCGGCTACCCCAGCGACCGCTTCCGCGCGGGAGAGTGCACGCTTCAGATCGGCTTCCAGGTCCTCGCAGGCCTCGATCCCGACCGACAACCGGAGCAGCCCCTCGCCGATCCCCGCCGCCAGGCGTGCGGGTTCATCCATGGACGCGTGCGTCATCGTCCAGGGGTGCGCGACGAGGCTCTCCACACCGCCCAGCGATTCGGCGAGCGCGAAGTGCTCGATCCGGTCCACGAAGGCATCCACCGCCGCCCGCCCGCCGCGCAGTTCGAACGAAACGAGGCTGCCCCACCCCATCTGCTGCCGCCGCGCGATCTCGTGCCCGGGATTCTCGGGCAGGCTCGGATGATGAACCCGGGCGACGACGTCGCTGCGGTTCAGCAGATCGACGATGCAGACCGCGTTCTCCTCGTGCACGCGGCTGCGCGCGTGAAGGGTTCGCATCCCTCGGAGCGTCAGATACGAGTCGAACGGAGCCCCCGACGCGCCCATGGCGTTGGTCCACCAGGCGACTTCTTCGAGCAGACCCTCGTCCGCCGCGACCACCGCCCCGCCCACCACGTCGCCGTGCCCGTTCAGGAACTTCGTCGTCGAGTGCACGACGAGATCGGCGCCGAACTCCAGCGGGCGCTGGTTGACGGGCGAGAGGAAGGTGTTGTCCGTCACGCAGACCGCCCCGACGTCGCGCGCCACCCGTGCCCACGCCGCAATGTCGGTGATCCTCAGGTGTGGGTTGCTCGGCGTCTCGATCCAGATCATCCGGGGACGGAGCCGGCGGGCGAGTTCGAGCGACCCGGGATCCCGCAGGTCGACGAACTCGACGCGATACGCGCCGCGGTTCGCCTCGACGGAGAAGAGGCGGTAGCTGCCGCCGTAGCAGTCGCGGGGCGCCAGGAGCAGATCGCCCGCGGACAGCAGGCGCGTCGACACGGCGATCGCCGACATTCCGGACGAGGTGACGACCGCACCGCATCCTCCCTCGAGTTCGGCGATGGTTTCGGCCGCGAGATCCCGGGTCGGGTTGGCCGTGCGGGTGTAGTCGTACTTCGCGTACACGCCCGGCGCATCGAAGAAGAAGTTCGTGGAGAGATGGATCGGCGGCATGACCGCCCGATGGGCAGTATCGGCGCCGAGCCCCGCCCGCACTGCGCGTGTGACGGGGGACGAGGCAACGCGAGGGGCAGAGCGGTTGGCCATGGGGACCTCTCCGAGTCTCGAGTTTACCTCATCGGACTCCGGAGATTCGACACCCTGTTCCGTACGGCTCCCGCCCCGAAGGGCGGCGGGCGGTTCATCTTCACGGCGGACGCGAGTCCACCGCAGGAGTTGGCACCTTTGCGGGAATGCCACTTCCCACAGGTTGCCCCGGCATCAACGGGCCTTTCCCTCAGCCGGTCTCGATGAGTTGTCGTGCGGGCAGTTCTACGGAAGCGGCCGTCGAATGTCAAACCGCGCGACGGCGGCACCTTGGAGAATGCATGGCTCCCGGTCAACGTCGATCCGCGCACCGGGCGTCGCGAAGCGGGGGCGACCCCGGGCAACGCGACCCCAGGCCGACCATCACTTTTGTTACATCCGGCCATCGGTTTTGACATTGTTCCGAGCCTCATGTGGCCGTCGGTTGGTTCCTGCGTGCGAAACGATCCAGTCCAAGGTGGATCGCAATGCCATGACGGGGAGCGGGTTAACGGGACATGCACCGACCACGGGCAGCGTCACATACAGGTCTGATCGCCCTCTTCTTCACGGCGTGGATCGCGGCAAACGGGCCCGTGTCCGCGCAGGAGAGCCGTCTGGTGATGACGGAGTCCGGTAGGCACGTACTGCCCGCACATGTCGTCGTTCGCGGCGGCGCGCTGTCTCCGCGAGGGGACGCCAGCCTGTTCTGGAGTGGCGATACCGTCTGGATCGCATCGACGCGCCACGCGGAGGTGCGCGCCGTGTGCCCGGAGAGGGTCCGCGCGCCGCTCGGAGCCGCGTTCGTCGGCGCCCCGGCGGCCGGACGGGCGCCCGCCATCGAGATCATCGACGGAGGGATTGAGGGCGAGGAAGAGCCGCGGCTCATCCGCTTCGCGGACGGGCAATGCCGCGACACCGCCTGGAGCGGCCCCGACCCGAGCCTGCCCATTGCCCGCGACGCGAGCGGCTGGGTGTCGGACTTTGAGGTGCCGATCGCATGGTCCGACAGCGCGGTCATATCCGTGTCGAGCGGGCCGCGCGGCATCATCGTCTCGTCCCGCCGCTTTCCGTTCGCCTGGGCGACCGCGGCGGACGGCGACAGCCGGTCGGCGGCGGGGCGCGTGCCGGCCGGGAACGAGTCGTACTACGGGAACGACCCGTGGATCGGGACGGGGGTGTTCGCGCTCGACTCGGGCTTCGTACAGGTGCTGGCCGACCTCGCGTCGGACCGGCGCGACCTCGTCTTCTACGACTCGTCGGGCGCGTTCAAACGCCGACGGGTCATCGACGTTCCTTTCGGGATCCTCGACACCGCGCCGGACCGGCGGCAACTGCTGGCCCTCCGCCGGACGGACCGCGTCGAGATCCTCACCTACGAATGGACTTGGCAACCACACCGGGCCGGGAAGTGAACCCAAAACCAGGAGCAAAGGTATGCTGACGAAGAAGATCTCCAACTGGATGATCGCCGCCGCGATCATCTTCGGCGTCGCGGCCCTGACGCCCGACAACGCGCAGGCGCAGGATACTGGAATAGATTTCTGCGTAAGCTGTGGCATGTTCTCGGGTGAGTGCGACGAGGGAGGGCCGGGCGTAAACGACATATGCGTCTGGGGCGAGTGGGGGGGAGTGGATTGGTGCGTTTCGTGGGGCCGCGATTTCTGTGATCCTCGCTTCCCGCGCACCCGGTCCGCTTCGATCGGCGCGGACGGTGCGATTGTGCAGGAGCGGACATTCGCAGCGGCAACGTCCGACGCTACCGAGATGCCGCAGTCGATGTCCAACCACATTCGTGACTGCAGCAGCCGGATCGTTGCGAGAGCATACAGCGCGGATGAGGCAGAGCACATGCGTCGCAGGACCGAATCGATCGTGATCTGAGATCGGGCGGGCGTTGCCGATGATCGGGGGAAATTCAGCCCCCGGTGCATCCCCCGATCATCGGCGGCCCGCAAAATACAAGACAGGAGATCGGATCATGTTCAACGTGGTACTTGCCGCCGTGGTTGTTCTTGCCGCGGTTGCGGACCTCCCGGCCCAGGAGCGTCGCGACACGCTCGTCGCGGTCTCTCGCCTGGCGGTCCCCGACAGCGTACCTCTCAGCGACGTCGAGCAGTTGGTTCCGGCGACGGACGGGTCGATGTTCATGCTCGATAGCCGGACGGAGAGCGTGTTGGCGTTCGGCCCGGATGGGGTCTTCCGGCGGCAAATCGGTCGGCGGGGCGAAGGTCCGGGCGAGTTGCTCTCGCCGTGGCGTCTCGGGATGCTGGGGCGCGACACGCTGTGGGTCGTGGATGCGCGGCGCCGCGTCAACCTCTACGATGCGTCGACCGGGGAAAGTCTGGCGGACTTCGGCCCGGATACGTGGGATGCCGCGACGGCGGGCGGCGAGATCGTGCGACCGTTCGCGGCGCTGGCAGACCACAGCATCATGGCCTTCAGATGGGCCGAGAGGGATCTGCTGGCGGAAGTGCTCGCATTTCGCGTCGAGCGCGGGGCCGCTCCGGAAGGCGCTTCGCTTGCGCTGCTGGACCTCCGGGACCGGTCCGTCGCGGCCCCGGTACCGACGGGCGATGGCAGCCTGCAGTTGCGCAATCCGTTTTCTCACAGCGATATGATTGCAGTGGGCCCCGGCGGAAGGCGCATCGCGGTCATACGGCGACCACGGCCGGAGGGCTCGCCCGCGTTCTTCGTGGCGGAACGGCATGACGTGTTGCAAGGTATCGTGGACACGGTTCGGGTCTCGTACGAGCCGCGCCCCCTCGACGCCCGCGAGATCCGGGCGTGGGCGGAGGAACTCGGACCCGTGGAGCGAGTGGTCGAACTCGGCGTGTTCCCCAGCCGGGCGGCGGGGGTTGAAGCGGTGCTGGGGGCACTCGATGCGCCCGGCCACCATCCGCCGGTCGAGAACCGGGGGCGGGGCATCGTGGACGAGGGCGTGCTGATGGACCCGGAGGGCGTAATGTGGTTTCAGCTCTACGACGCGTCCGGACGGTCGAACGAGTGGATCGTCGTCTCCGGCGAGGGAGGCGCGAGGGAGGTGTCGCGCGTGGCGGCTGCGGCGGGTGCCCGGCTGCTGGCCGTGAGCGGAGACCGGGTATGGGCGGAGGTGCGCGACGCGTTCGGAGTGCCTGCGGTTCAGGTGCTGCGGATCCAACGCGCCTGCGGATGACGGCGTGACTCGACACACCCGCGTCGGCGCGCGCGCGATGCTGGCCGCAACCCTCGCGTTCGCCCTGATTGCGCCCGTCGTCGCCGCGCAGGACCCGGGCGCTCGGATGACGGGCGTCCTCGTGTCCGAGGGCGACGGCACGCCGGTGGACGGGGCGGTCGTGGCGCTCGTGGACGGCGAAGGCGTCGTCGCGTGGGAGACGCTGTCGAACGCCAGCGGCGCGTTCAGCCTGCCGCTGCCGCCGGTGGGCACGTACCGCGTTCGGGTATCGCGCATCGGCTACGATTCGTGGACCTCCGGCCCGATCCGCATCGACTCCGCGCAGGCGCCCGGCCCGCTGCGCCTCGAGATCCCGGTGCGGCCGATCCCGCTCCCGGAGTTGATGGTCACGGAACAGAACGACTGTCCGACGACGCCCGAGCAGCGGCGGCGCGCGTTCGAACTCTACGAGTCCGTCCTCCCGATCCTGGCCTCGATGTCCACCGCGGCGACTGGCGACTCTCTGCTTGTGCGGATGGAGCGGCCGGTCCGGATCTGGAAACGAGGCAGGTTCCGCTATACACAGGACACCGTGACCGTCATGGTCACGGAGGCGCTGAGCAACGCGTCGCCGGGACACCTGGAGGCGTACGGATACGGGGACATCGTTGGCGATTCCATGACGACCTTCTACGCGCCGGACGGTGCCGCGCTGGCGTCGCCGGGGTTCCTCGCGACTCACTGCCTGAGCACAACCGAGGCCGAGACCGGGGCTGACGTCACGACCGGGCTGGCGTTCGAGCCGAGGCCCGGCCGGGAGGTCGTCGACGTGACCGGCGTGCTGTGGATCGACACTGTCGCCAACGAACCCCGGGAACTGGCGTTCCACTACACGTCGCTGCGACCGTTCCTCCGGCGACATCTGGTTGAGCCGCTACGGGATGACCACGAGCGTCGTTTGCCTGGCCGCCGCGCCAGCATTGGCACCATCCGCATCCAGGAGTCTCGTTTCGGGGGGCAACTTCGCTTCGAGCGTGTTGCCAGTGATCGTTGGCTGATCCGCGAGTGGCGAATGCTCACGCCGCGCCTCGCTTCTCGCTCCTTCTCGCACCCGCGCACGGGGACCAACGTCTTGCCCATTGCAGTGCCCCTTGAGTCCCGAGGCGAGGTGCTTGCGTTGTTCCGCCGCTCCGACCGTTCCCCGCGATGACCGGCGATCCGTCGTTCCCCCGCGCGGATTCCGGAAGGCGCCCGAGGCCGACGGGTTGCTGCTGTCACGGCATGCTTCGCTTCGACAACGCCATCCGCGCCTGATGGATCGTCTCCACGTGGCGCAAGGCCCGGCCCGTCTCCCTTTACGAACTCTCAACCGAATGGTACATTACGATATCCGTGAGCCCGGTCGTTCGTTCATAGACCCCAACAGACCCCAGCGGGGAGACGCCCTGGATCGAGCCGCCATGAGCAAGAACCAGCCGGGATGGGCTGAAACGCAACAATCGCACACTCTTTTCGACACGATCAACTCTGGGTTTGAACAATAAGTTATTGATGTACTGTCTTTGAGAGTCACTACTCAATATATGACATCCAAACAAACCCCACTGTAGCGCCAGGTTCGACTTTCGTCGAAGCCGGTCGCCGGCCGGTCCGCGAAAGGAAGCCCCCGTTCGGAGTTCGGAATGATCAAGATCATAGTGGAATCCTCGCACGACGCCACCCTGATCGAGGATGCAGTCGATAACTGGCCCGTCCGCATAGTCAATGATGTCGAGCGTCTGCCAGGCGACGACGATGTCGAGTGCCTGATCCTGGGTTCCCGCGCGCGAAATCTGGCGCGGTGGGTCGGGCCGTTGGGGAAGATCGAGCGGGATTGGGCCGGAGTTCCCATCATCGTCGTGACGGATTCCGAACCCGAGGTGGCGCTCCAGCTAAGCGGCATCAAGGTGTCCGCCGTCGTCTGGTTCGAGGATCTCCAGAGCGAGCTCGGCCCCGCGATCCGCGCCGCGCGCGGAGTGGATCATATTCTCCGCCTGGCCGGGGAGATAGAGGAATCGACGCTGCCCCCCTCTCTTCGGTTAGCCGTGGCGCACGGACTCCGGGTGGCTACGGACCGACCGATTCGCCGCGTACGGAAGCTGGCGTCGGTGGTTGGCTCCTCCCCCGTTACGCTGTCTCAGCAGTTTCGGGAGAGTGTGGGGGGCCGCACGACCTTGGCGCGGTTCCTTCGCGCGCTTGTCATACTCCGGGGCCACCAGCTGCGGTCGTCCGGTCTCGGCTGGGACCGGGTGGCCGGAGAGTTGCGAGTCTCTCGTCAGACGCTCCACCGCCAATCGAAGGAGTGGCCGGGCCGCAGGCTCGGTCCGCTGGCGGCCATGTCGCGCGGACAGCTTCTCGCACGGTTCGTGTCCGACTTTGTGCGTCCCCTCCTCGCTGACAGGACCGACTAATACGGGGTCCTGTCCCGCTTTCGGATCCAGCGGTCGAAGACGTCGCGCGCTCTGTCGGAGGGGACCCGCACGAGTGACACGATGCTGCGCGCGCTCGGGGGTCGCGAGAATTCGTCGTAGATGTCTTCGTCGCTGAACCGGATGCGAGCCGCGTCCTCACGGGTGTTCGCGTAGTACACGCGGCGGATCCGGCTCCAGTAGATCGCTCCCAGGCACATCGGACACGGTTCGCAGCTCGCATGGATCTCGCACCCGCCGAGGTCGAACGTGCCCAGCAGCTCGCAGGCCTTTCGAATCGCCTGGATTTCGGCGTGGGCCGTGGGATCGTTGTCCAGCGTGACCCGGTTCGTCCCCTCCGCCACGATCTCGCCGTCCTTCACGACGACGGCGCCGAACGGGCCGCCGCCCGCGTCCATGCTGCGCTCGGACAGGTCGATGGCCCGCTGCATAAGATCCATGAATTTCTCACCCATCACGACGCTCGTTTCGCCAGGGCGTGTGCGCTCGATTCCGGCCGGTCGACTCCCGGCCCGTCGACTCCCGGCGGTCGACTCCCGGAGCACACCCGGAATATACTCAGCCGGTCCCGTCCCCGGCTTTCGGCAGGGGGCCCCCTCGTTCTCAAGCCCCGCGGCGAGCGCGATTGACGAACTCTTCCAGTAGCCAGCCCTCCCGGCGGCGTCCGGGAGACCTCACGGTCGACCTCGGGCTCATGGCGACCGCAATCATCTGGGGCATCAACTTCTCCGTCGTGAAGGTCGTCCTGCGGGAGTTCGAGCCGCTTGCGTTAAACGCCCTTCGCTTCCCCTTCGCGGCGGTCGCGGTCTGGTTGCTCCTCCGGGCCACGGGGCGCCCGGTGCTCCCGCCGCGGAGCGAGTGGGTGCGGATCGCGGGACTCGGTGTGGTGGGGCACGTGATCTTCCAGGCCACCTTCATCTACGGGATCGACCTGACGCTGACCGGGAACGCCGCCCTGCTCCTTTCCACGAGTCCGGTGTGGGTGCTGCTGATCGCGTCCGCGCTCGGACGGGAGCGGTTCAGCCCCGCGATCCTCCTGGGCGTCGTCGCGACGCTCGCCGGCATGGCGATCCTCATCACCGGCGGGACGCAGGAGGTCGGAGGCGCCGGTCTCGGCGATCTGCTCGTCCTCGCGGGCGCGCTCTCCTGGGCGTCCTTCACGGTCTTCGGACGGCGCATCACGAAGCGCCGCGGGGCGCTGGAAGTGACGGCGTGGACGCTCTGGGCCGCCCTTCCCGTCATCGTCGTCATGGGGATCCCGGATCTGATGCGCGCCGACTGGAGTTCGGCCCCGCCGGGGATCTGGTTCGCGACGGCCTACACCGGGGTCTTCGGGATCGCCATCGCCTACCTGCTCTGGTCGCGGGGCATGAAGACGATCGGACAGAGCCGCACGGCGGTGTACCAGAACCTCGTCCCGGTGATCGCGCTGGCGACGGCGTGGATGTGGCTGGGAGAGACGCCCACGCCGCAGCAACTGGGGGGCGCCGCCGTCATCCTCTCGGGCGTCGCCGTGGCGCGTGGCCTCGCCGGACGCCGGCGCCGTCGCGCCCCGTAAGCCGGCTTCTCGCGCCGGACGCCGGTCTCGCGACGGGCTCCGGCGGCGGCCTACCTTGGAGGGCATGTCCGACGAGCGCGGAGTCGCGGGGATCGTGCTGGCCGCCGGTTCGTCGACCCGCATGGGGCGCAACAAGCTCCTGCTGGACGTCGACGGGGAGACGCTCGTGCGCCGTGCCGTCCGCCTCGCGGGTGAGGCGGGCCTCGACCCCGTCATCCTCGTCACGGGACGTTTCCGGGAGGCCGTCGAACGGGAGGTTGAGGATCTCGGCTGCAAGCCGACCTTCAATCCCGATCACGAGACCGGCATCCAGACGTCCGTGGCCCGCGGAGTGGCGGCGGTGCCGGCGGATTGCGGGGCAGCCGTCGTGATGCTGCCCGACATGCCCTTCATGACCGGGCGCATGGTGCGGACGCTGATGGAACGCCACGCGGAGACGGGCGCACCGCTCGTCGTGTCGCGCTACGGCGAGGTGAACGCGCCGCCCATCCTGTACGGCCGCGGCCTCTTCGCCGAGATCTCCCGCATGCGGGCGGGATGCGGGCGCGAGGTCGTCCGCCGACACCACGAGCGGGCGGTCCATGTGGAGTGGCCGGCCGACCGGCTGCGCGACGTCGACCGGCCCGACGAATACGAGGCCGTGCGGCGGGAACTCGCGGCGGTCGGCCCCCGCTCTGGTGATCCCGCGTGAAACGCGACCTGCTCGATCTCGCGGCGCGGTTGACGGCCGAACGACAGCCGTACGCGCTCGCCACGGTCGTGCGGAGCGAACGCCCCACGAGCGGCAAGCCGGGAAACATGGCGCTGATCTCGGCCGACGGCGCCATGCACGGCTGGATCGGCGGCAGCTGCACGCGGTCGGAGGTGATCCGCCACGCGCTGGAGACCCTGAATGAGGGCGAACCCCGGCTCCTCGCCTTCGGGTCGAGTCCCGGACGGCCCGACGACCTGGTCCCCGTCCCCATGTCCTGCAGCAGCGGAGGGAAGGTGGAAGTGCACGTGAATCCGGTTCTTCCGGCTCCCGTCCTCGTCGTGGCGGGAAGTTCGCCCGTCGCCGTCGCGCTCGTGCGTCTCGGCGGCGCGATGGGATACACGACCGTGGCCGAAGCCCCCGCGGACGGAGCTCCGGATGGGACGCTGGCCGAGGTGGCCGATGAAGTCGTCGACGACCTGCCCCAGACGGCGGCGCGTTACGCCGAACGCCCCCGCGGCTGGAAGCTTTACGGCGTCGTCGCCACCATGGGGCGGCGTGACGAGCGCTCGCTGGCCGAGTTGGCGGCCGCCGCCCCGGACTATCTCGGCGTGATCGCCTCCCCCACCCGGATGGAAGAAGTCCGTCGCGTCCTGGCCGCGCAGGGGCTCGACGCCGACCAGATCGCCCGCGTGCACGGCCCGGCCGGCCTCGATATCGGAGCCGAAAGCCCCGAGGAGATCGCGGTGAGCATCCTCGCCGAGATCGTCCAACTCGAGGCGCAACCGGACGAGCAGGAGGCCGAGTCCGGCGACGCACCCGCGGACGACACTGGGTCCGACGCCGGGACCGACGAACAGGCAACGGATCCCGTGTGCGGGATGACCGTCCCGGTGGCCGGATCCCCCTCGTCCATCTTCGAAGGGGAACCCGTCTACTTCTGCTGCGAGGGCTGCCGCAGCCGCTTCGACGCAACGCCCGAACTCTATCTGTCTCGCCCCGTAGCGGATCACTCGTGAGAACCCGGGTCCGCCGTACCGTCAGGTTGATCATCGTACCGCTACGCGGTACACTTCCACATGATTCGGAGCTTTCGCCATCGTGGGCTCAGGCGGTTCTACGAGCGTGGCGATCCGAGCCGGTTGCGGGCAGACCAAGCGGATCGAATCGCCATCGCCCTGGCGGACCTCGATGCAGCCCGCAAGCCCTCGGATCTCGACTTGCCCGGCTACCGGCTTCATCCGCTGAGAGGCGATTTGAAGGGGTTCTGGAGCATTTCGATTTCCGCCAACTGGCGAATCGTCTTTCGCTTCGAAGATGGCGACGTCAGTCATGTCGACCTGGTCGACTACCACTAACGGAGGCAGTGGACATGGCGATGAAGAATCCCCCGCATCCCGGTCGCAGCATCCGGGAGAACTGCCTGGACCCTCTCGGCTTGAACGTCACCGAGGCGGCCCGGGTGCTCGGCGTCGCCCGTCACACGCTCTCTCGCGTCCTGAACGGCCACGCCGCGATTTCGCCGGAGATGGCCATCCGGCTGGAGAAGGCGGGCTGGTCCGATGCCGAGTTCTGGCTGCGGCGGCAGAGCAGCTACGACCTCGTGCAGGCGCGCAAAGGCGAAGACCGCATCGACGTCGAACGGTACCAACCCCAGCCGACGGCATAAGGCCAATGAAGATCGAGGAAGGGTTCACGATCGACGCTCCCGCCGCGGAGGTGTGGGCGATTCTCTCCGACCCGCGGCAGCTCTCGGAACTCCTGCCCGGAGCGGAAATCTCGGAGCAGATCGACGACACCACGTGGGAGGGCGGCATGACCGTCAAGGTGGGACCCCTCGTGGCGGCCTATACCGGGACCGTATCCTTCATGCTGAACGAAGAGGAGCGGTCCGCGGTCATCCGGGCGCTGGGCCAGGGCAAGGCCGGAATGGGCACCGCCGAAATGACGATGAAGAGCCGGGTGGCGGCGCTTGCCGATGGCGGTTCCGAGGTCACGATGGACTCGGAGGTGACGGTCACCGGGATCCTCGCCCAACTCGGCCGCGGCATGACTCAGGTCGTGTCGAAACGGATGCTGCAGGAGTTCGTCGGAAGACTCACCCGCGCGCTTGAAAATCAGGCATAGGAGGCAGAGCCATGATCCCCCCGCAGTTCGACTACCACGCGCCGGGCGGACTGGACGAAGCACTCGGCCTGCTCGGCGAACTCGACGACGCGAAGGTGATGTCGGGCGGCCAGAGCCTCCTTCCGATGCTCAAGCTTCGCCTCGCCGGGCCCGCGAACATCATCGACATCGGCCGCATCCCCGGGCTCGACACGATCGAGGAGCGGGACGGCTGCCTCCGGATCGGCGCGCTCGTGACCGAGACACAGCTCGAGGAATCCGCGGCCGTGGCGGAGCGCTATCCGATCCTGCTCGACACCGCCCGCGTGATCGCCGACCCGCTCGTGCGGAACCGCGCTACCGTGTGCGGCAACATCGCGCACGGCGACCCCGCGAACGACCACCCGGCGACGATGCTCGCGCTGCGCGCCCACGTGATCGCGACCGGGCCGAGCGGCGAGCGCACGATCGACATCGACGACTTCTTCCACGGCCTCTTCATGACCGCCCTGGGAGAGGACGAGATCCTCACCGAACTCCACATCCCCGTGCCGCCCGCGGGCAGCGGGGGCGCCTACGTCAAGCTGGAGCGCAAGGTGGGCGACTACGCCGTGGCGGGCGCCGCCGTGCAGCTCACGCTGGACGACGACGGGAAGGTGACGAAGGCCGGCGTCGGGCTCACGAACCTGGGCTTCGCCCCCATCCGGGCGACCGCCGCCGAAGAGACGCTCCTCGGGGCGGACTTCGTGCCGGCGGGCGGGCTGCGGGGCGCCATCGAGAAGATCCGCGACGCGATCACGAGCGCGCCCGACGCGGACGAGGTCATCGCGGCCGCCGCCCAGGCCGCCGCCGACATGACGGAACCGGTGGAAGACCGGCGCGGCTCCGTCGAATACAAGAGGAACATGGCTCGCGTGCTCACGGCGAGGGCCATCCGCAAGGCGCTCGCGCGCGCCGGGGCCGGAGGGTAGAGCGATGGCGACACATCAGATCAACGTCACCGTGAACGGCGAGGCGCACGCGGCCGAGGTCGAGTCGCGCACGCTCCTCGTCCACCTGATCCGCGACGAGCTGCGGCTCACCGGCACCCACATCGGGTGCGACACGACCCACTGCGGCGCCTGCACCGTGCTGCTCGACGGACAGCCGACGAAATCGTGCACCGTTCTCGCCGTACAAGCCGACGGGGCCGAGATCGGGACCGTGGAGGGACTCGCCGGCGCCGACGGCATGCACGCGCTCCAGGAGGGCTTCTGGGAGAAGCACGGCCTCCAGTGCGGCTTCTGCACGCCCGGCATGCTGATGACCGGCGCGGCCCTCCTCGAGGAGAACCCGAACCCGAGCGAGGCCGAGATCCGCGAGGCCATCTCCGGCAATCTCTGCCGCTGCACCGGCTACGTGAACATCGTCAAGGCGGTCCAGTACGCCGCCGACAAGCTGGGCGCGGCCGCCGCCGAAACCGCAAACGCCGCGACCGACGGGGAGGACAGCTGATGGCACCGAAGACTTCCGCCGACATCTGCGGCATGGGGCACTCCATGAAGCGCAAGGAGGATCCGCGCTTCCTGCAGGGCAAGGGCAACTACATCGACGACATCGTCCTCCCCGGCATGCTGTGGCTCGACATCGTCCGCAGCCCGATCGCCTACGGGAAGATCAAGAGCATCGACTCGAGCAAGGCGCTGGAGGTCCCCGGCGTCCTCGCCGTCCTCACCGGCAAGGACCTCGAGGCGTACAACCTGCACTGGATGCCGACGCTGATGTCGGACACCCAGATGGTGCTCCCCACGGACACCGTCATGTACCAGGCGCAGGAGGTCGCCGCCGTCATCGCCACCTCGCGCTACGCGGCCGCCGACGGCGTCGCCGCGGTCGAGGTCGACTACGAGCCGATGAAGCCCGTCATCGACCCCTTCAAGGCGCTCGAGGAGGACGCGCCCGTTCTCCGCACGGACAAGGAGGGCCAGACCGACAACCGCATCTGGCACTGGGAGGCGGGAGACAAGGAGGCGACCGACAAGGTGTTCGAGGAGGCGGACATCGTCGTGCGCGAGAGCATGCACGTGCAGCGCATCCACGTGGCCTCGATCGAGACGTGCGGCTGCGTGGCCGACTTCAACCCCGTCGAGGGCCATCTCACCGTCTACATGACGACGCAGGCCCCGCACGCGATCCGCACCGTGCTCGCGCTGGTGGCGGGACACGTCGGGCTCTCCGAGGAGAAGATCCGCGTCGTGTCGCCGGACATCGGGGGCGGCTTCGGCGGCAAGGTGCCGGTCTATCCTGGCTACGTCGTCGCGATCGCGGCATCCGTCGTCCTCGGCAAGCCGGTGAAGTGGATCGAGGACCGGATGGAGAACCTCCAGGCGGACTCCTTCGCGCGCGACTACCACATGGACGCCGAGATCGCGGCCGACGCCGACGGGAAGATCCGGGGCCTCCGCATCAAGACGCTCGCCGACCACGGCTACTCCGACGCCCAGGCCGCGCCGTCCAAGTTCCCGGCCGGTCTCTTCTCCATCTGCACCGGCTCCTACGACATGGAGCAGGCCTACGCCGAGGTGGACGCGGTCTACACGAACAAGCCGCCGGGGGGCGTCGCCTACCGCTGCTCCTTCCGCGTGACCGAGGCCGTGCACTGCATGGAACGCGTCGTGGACACGCTGGCGCACAAGATCGGGAAGGATCCGGCGCAGTTGCGCGAGGAGAACTTCATCCCGAAGGAGGCCTTCCCCTACGAGTCGCCGCTCGGCTGGGAGTACGACAGCGGCGACTACCAGGCCGCGATGGACAAGGCGAAGGAGATGATCGGCTACGACGACCTCCGCCGGGAGCAGGCGGAAAAGCGCGAGCGCGGCGAACTGATGGGGATCGGCGTGTGCAGCTTCACCGAGGTGCTGGGCGCGGGTCCGTCCAGGGACTTCGACATCCTCGGCATCAAGATGTTCGACTCCGCCGAGGTGCGCGTGCATCCCACGGGGAAGGCGATCGCCCGCTTCGGCACGAAGTCGCAGGGCCAGGGTCACGAGACGACGTACGCGCAGATCATCGCCGAGGAACTCGGACTCCCCGCCGCGCACGTGCAGGTGGAGGAGGGCGACACCGACACCGCCCCGTACGGGCTGGGCACCTACGCCAGCCGCTCGACCCCCACCGCCGGGGCCGCGGGCGCGATGGCCGCCCGCCAGATCCGCGACAAGGCCGCCAAGATCGCCGCCCACCTGATGGAGGTGAGCGAAGAGGACCTCGAGTGGGAGCCCGGGAAGTTCTCCGTGAAGGGCGCGCCCGACCGGTCCGTCACGATCCAGGACTGCGCCTTCGCCGCCTACACGAACCTCCCCGAGGGGATGGAGCCGGGGATGGAGGCGACGAACTACTACGACCCGCCCAACCTCACCTTCCCCTTCGGCACGTACATCTGCGTCGTGGACATCGACCGCGGCACGGGAGAGGTCACCGTGCGCCGCTTCGTGGCGGTGGACGACTGAGGCAACATCATCAACCCGATGATCGTGCAGGGGCAGATCCACGGCGGCCTCACGCAGGGCATCGGCCCCGCCCTCTTCGAGGAGATCCCCTACGACGAGGACGGCAACAACCTCGCCGGCTCGTTCATGGACTACCTCGTCCCGACCTCCATGGAGACCCCCGCGTGGGAAACCGGCCACACGATCACGCCGTCACCGCACCACCCGCTCGGCGCCAAGGGCGTCGGCGAGTCGGCCACGGTCGGCGCACCGCCCGCGATCGCGAACGCGGTCGTGGACGCGCTCGCGCACCTGGGCGTGACGCACCTCGACATCCCGATCACGCCCGACAAGGTGTGGGAGGTCCTGAACGAGAAGGGGGTCGCCGAGTAGCGAAACGGGAGCTGGCCGAGTGCGAGTTCGCGGTGGCTGAAGAGTACAGGTGTGCCCTCCGGTATCGTGCAGCGGCAACCTCATCGAGTTGTCAACAGATCCGTTGTCAACAATTCTGTTGGCGAGCGTGTGGAGCCACGGGAAGGACCGTCAGGGGAACACGATGAAACTGCACTACTACCCCGAAACCGACAGCCTTTACGTCGAGTTCCGGGAGAGTCCGGGCGCCGAGACGCGTGAAGTGGCCGACGGAGTCCGCGTCGATTTGGATGCTCGCGGTCACGTCGTCGGATTCGATATCGACCACGCCTCAATTCGCCTGGATCTCTTCACACTGGAAGCCAACGGTCTGCCGCTGCGTTCCTATCGCATCGCCTGACGCGTGCCGATGGCGTCGCTCGGGCCGCTTCCCGTCCCCGTCAACGAGACGTCGAGCCGCACCTGATCGTAGGGCACGCGCGGCACCAGCTTGCCGCGCTCCCCCGACCGCAGTTCCACGAGCCCGTATCGCGACATCGCTTTCAGCGTGCGCGACAGGTTCGACTTGCTTCGCCCCGCCAGATCCGCGAGTTCCGTGAGCGAACGCGGCCGCTCACGAGCAATCAATTCCAGGAGATGTCGATTGTGCTCGGACAGCAACTTCGCGAAGCTCTCGATCGATGTGAACCACACCTTCGGCTCACCCCTCGCAGGCGTGTGCTCGCCGCGGGCAATCGCGAGGGTGCGCGCTTTCATCTGGTCGTAGCTGGCGATGCCGATCTCCAGTGTTTTCATGGAACCGAACCTCCCTCTCCTAGTACCTGGTCCACTTCCCTCCAGAAATCCTCCAGCAGCGCGGCAGCGTCCCTGTACTCATAAGGCCGGATTGTCCGCAGGCGATGCCGATGATCGTGCGGCGCACGTTGTCCCCCGCCCGGACCTCGTCTCTCCCCTCCCGGGTGCGCGTTATCGAAGCCAACCAGCCTGGCGCCATCCGGCGCATGCAGCGTCAACGAGTAGCTGAGACCATGCGGTCGCTCCGGCGTCACCTCGGTCCGCACCACGACGAACTTCACCCAGTGCCCGGTGTCGTCCACGAACATCGTCTCGCCGTGCAGCTCGAGCAGTGCTTCCAACCCGGGATCGCGGTTCGGCTCCGTCATCGCGACGAGTTATCATAATCTGATAACCCAAGCAAGAACAACCGAGCAACCTCGAAGTTGCCCCACGGCACACATGCCGACATCTTCTCGCGCCATGATTCGCGCGTCCGACATCCGATCCCTCCGCGCCCTCGGGGCGAGCTGCGACGGGAGCACCCCTGCCGGCAGCACCTGCGCCTGTATGTGTTCGTGTCCCCACGACGCGTGGATCCGGGTGTGTTGATGCGCTGAGCCCAAGCTCAAACCGTCTTTTCGAGCCGCCCCGGTCCGCCGACCCGGGCGGCTTTTTTTTGTGCCCCCGTTCAACCGGCTTCGACCCGAGAGAAGATCATGATTCGTCCCGTTTTGCCGCAGATACATGTCCTGTACGAGAATCCGGCCTGGATTCCGCCCCTTCAGGAGGCGCTCGCGAGGGAGGGTTTCCGGGTCCGCCTCGTGCACGTGAACGAGGGGCTCGTCGACCCGTCCGTCCCTCCCCCCGAGGGCATCTGGATCAACCGCATCAGCCCGTCGTCGCACACGCGGGGCCACGTCCACACGGTGGAACTTGCCCGGCAACTCCTGTATTGGCTGGAGTCCCACGGCCGCCGGGTGATCAACGGGCTCGGCGCCTTCGAGCTGGAGATGAGCAAGCTCCGGCAGGATCTCGTCCTGCGCCGGCACGGGATCCGCACGCCCCGCACGGTGCTGGCCGTGGGGAGGGAGCATTTGCTCGAAGCGGCCGCCACCTTCGACGGCCCGTTCATCACGAAGCACGACCAGGGCGGCAAGGGGCTGGGGATCCGTCTCTTCCGCAACGCGCGGGAACTCGAGCGGCACCTCGACGGAGACGGCTTCGACGCGGGGCCCGGCGCGAGGATGATCCTGCAGCAGTACATCGACGCCCCGGAGCCGTTCATCACGCGGGTGGAGATCGTGGGCGGCCGCTTCGTGTTCGCCATGCGGAGTTCCACTGCCGGGGGGTTCGAACTCTGCCCCTCGGATGCGTGCAATCCGATGCCCTCCGGGAAGGACGAGGAGGAGGTCGAGGAAGGGGGGCTCCAGGTGTGCCCGACGGGTCCCGGGCTCTTCAGCCCCTCTCCGGTCGCGGAGGACGACCCGCTGGTGCAGCGGTACATCCGGCTCTGCAACAGGGAGGGAATCGAGATCGCCGGCATCGAATACGTGCGGGACGCGTGGGGCCACCGCTACACGTACGACATCAACGGCACGACGAACTACAACCAGACGCTGGGTGTCCGGATCGGCGTGGACGGCATGGGCGAGGTGGCCCGGTACATACGCCGAACGGCGACCCCGGACCGACGGCGGCAGCGAATCGCGAGCTGAAGGCGGAATCGGGAGGCGGCGGGTTCCGTCCAGCCCGCGCGGGTGCTACGCCTCGCCGCCCATCACGTGCGGATACACGGCCTCGACCGTTCGGCGCACGGCGGCGCGGGCGCCCTCCGCGTCCTCCCTCGAGTAGAATCCGGTCGGCGTCAGGTCCTCCGCTCCGTAGAACGCGAGCTCCCGGTCACGGCGGAGGTGGCGGGACGCGGCCGCCAGCGCCTCGGCTTCGCGGGCCAACTCCGGAGGCAGGCGGTCCTTCTCCGCGAGCAGCACGTCCGAAACGTCGTGGATCCGGGGCGGGTCGACACCGCACCAGCGTAAGAGGCCCTTGAGCGCCAGCTCCAGGATCTCCTGCGACTCTCGAACCACATCCGGCCAGCCCCCGCCCTCGAACAACACGTCCAGGGCCTTGAGCCGGAGTTTCGCGCGCCGGAGATAGTCCTCGGCAAGCTCGACGTTGCGCATCAACCGGCCCGAACCCAATACGGCTGCCCGTGGAGGAGGCGGCGAGAGATCCGGCCCGCCGAGATCATGCGGCGGATATCCGCGAGCCGCTCCGACACCGCCCAGCCCCGTTCGTGGAGGAGGAGTCCGTCGATTGCCACCTCCGCCCACGTACCGGAAGGCACGATCCCCTCGGGCGGCAGGTGAACGAAATGAGGCTCGACCTCGTGGCCGCGCCAATGAAGCGCCGGCTCGCGGTCCCACCGCCCATACAACTCTCTCGTGATCGGGACACGCTCCTCGGCGATCAGCAGGACATCGAAATCCGAGGCCGCTGCGCTCTCTCCGCGGACCCAGGAGCCGAAGGCGGCGACGCCCACCAGCGACTCGCCGAGCAGCCGTGCCGCGCGCTCGACCAGCGCGGCAGCCTCTGCGTCCGGAGGCGCGCCGGGAGACGCCAGCTTTCGCGCACAGTATTCATTGAGCGACATGGATGCGGCCCGCGCAGCCGTGCGCAACGTCCCGTGCAGGCCGGGGTCGATGCGCAGGACGAAGCGGCCCGAGGGACTGGATTCTCTACTGGTAGTATCACGCAGCATCTTCTGATGATATCATATCCAGCTCGCTGTGTCGACTGTTGCGCGGGGATTCCGCGACCCGGTAGGTCATCGCATGCCACGCTTATGGGCGTTGTCCGACCTGCACCTCTCCCACCCGGGAAACCGGGCGGCGCTGGAGGATTTTCCGGCCCATCCCGACGACTGGCTGATCCTGGCGGGGGACGTGACCCACGGGGCGCAGCGGCTCGATTCGTGCCTTGCGCGACTGACTCCGAAGTTCCGGCAGGTCGTCTGGGTCCCCGGGAACCACGAACTCTGGACGATACCGGACCGGGCTCCCGGCCTCCGCGGCGTAGCGCTCTACGAACATCTCGTCGAAGTCGCCCGCTCCCACGGCGTCCTCACGCCGGAGGACCCCTATCCCGTGGTCGAACATCGGGACGGGCCGGTGCTGATCGCACCACTGTTCCTGCTCTACGACTACAGCTTTCGGCCCCGGCAGATCCGGCGCGAACAGGTGATTCAGTGGGCCCGGGAAACCCGCGTCGTCTGCGGGGACGAAATGATGCTGCATCCCGACCCGTTTCCGGATCGGGACTCGTGGTGCGCGGCGCGCTGCGAGGACGCGGTGGCCCGGCTCGCGTCGGCTCCTCCCGATCTTCCCAAGGTCCTCGTGAATCACTTTCCGCTCGAGGAACGGCACGCCGTGCTGCCGAGGATTCCGCGATTCACGCCGTGGTGCGGAACCCGCCGAACCGAAGGTTGGCACCGCCGGTTCAACGCGGGCGCGGTGGTGTACGGCCACCTCCACATCCCGGACACGCACTGGCTCGACGGCGTGCCCTTCCAGGAGGTCTCCCTGGGTTATCCGCAGCAGTGGAACCGACAGCGGGGGATCGGCGCCTACCTGCGGGAAGTCACCCTGGCGCCCCGGGGCGCGACGATCCGCTGACCGCCGCCGGGACCCGGTCAGCGGAAGGAGCGGCGCAGCAGGAACTCGTAGGCCCCGTCGCCGAGCCACTTCCTGATGAAGAGCGCGGGCCGCGCCAGGTGGCCCTTGACGTATCTGCGGCGGGGCCTGGGGGTCGTGGCGGCCTCGACCAGCACCGCGCCGAGTACGCGGGCTTCGGTGCTCCGGGCCCTGGCCTTCGGATCTTCGAACATCCTGAGGAACGGTTCGAACTGCGCCTCGTACGCGGTGTCGTCGCGGTACTCCTTCAATCGGCCGCGGGTCACGTCGAAGAACTCGGTCCGGATCGCGCCCGGTTCGACGAGGACGACCTGGATGTTGAAGGGCGCGGTCTCGAGGCGGAGGCAGTCCGACCACCCCTCCAGCGCGTGCTTGGTGGCGACGTACCAGGCCCCGAGCGGCACGAAGATCTTTCCCACCACGGACGAGACGTTGATGATCCGGCCCGAGCGCTGCGCCCGCATGTGCGGCAGGACGAGTCGGGTGAGGTGGGCGAGGCCGAACAGGTTCACGTCGAACTGGTACCGCGCGTCGTCGAGCGGGATTTCCTCGACGGGTCCGTAAAGGCCGAAGCCCGCGTTGTTGATGAGGACGTCGATGCGCCGCTCGCGTTCGATGATCCGGCTCAAGGCCCGCTCGTTGTCCTCCTCGCTTGTGACGTCCATTTCGACGGGCGCAATGCCGTGTTCGGTCAACTCCTCCAGCCGATCCAGGCGGCGTGCGCCGGCGTAGACCGTGTGGCCTTCCCGGGCCAGAAGAATCGCGGCCTCCCGGCCGATGCCGGCCGAGGCTCCGGTGACCAGTATCACCTTGCGCATGGTGCTCTTCCTTCCCCCGTGGTCTTCCATCGGGGGTGTGGGGGCGTTCCCGCGGGAACGTCCGCGTGAGGCTTCGAGGACGGACACGATGTTAGCATGGAGGGGGTTCCGGAAGGACTCGGACACGGAGGAGCACGAGCGATGACCCGACCCCCCTGGGTCGACAGGCCATCCGGAAGTTGAGCCGACTGCACAGGCGAACCACGGCGCAGGGCGGGCTGTGGAAGGGGCTGAATCCCGGGATGGCGCTCGCCGCCAAGGGCGTCGTGCTGGTCTTCGTCCTCGCCACGGTCTGGGACGTGGACGCCGCCGGCGCCGCCTTCGGTCGCCTCCGCGCCTGGATCGAGGGCACGCTCGACTGGTTCTACGTCCTGACGGTCTGCGCGACCCTGTTCACCTGCGTGCTCCTGGCGTGCAGCCGGTTCGGGAGGATTCGGCTCGGCGATGAGGACGCCGCACCCGAGTTCAGCCGGTTCTCCTGGCTGGCCATGCTGTTCTCGGCGGCGGTCGGGATCGGACTGCTGTTCTTCTCCATCGCCGAACCGATCTTCTATTTCGACAACAGCCAGGCCGCGGGCTATCCCAACAACCCGATCGCCGACCTGGCGGGCGCCACGACGCTGGACGAGCGGCGGGCCGTGCACGCCATGCGCGTCACCTACCTCCACTGGGGCGTCCACGGATGGTCCGCGTACGTGCTGGTCGGGCTGTGCCTCGCCTACTTCGGGTTCCGCAAGAAGCTGCCGCTGACGCTGCGCTCCGCTCTGTACCCGCTCATCGGCGACCGGATCTACGGCCCGATCGGCGACTTGGTGGACCTGCTGGCGGTGTTCGGCGGGGTCTTCGGCATTGCGACCTCCCTGGGCCTCGGGGCGAGCCAGATGGCCGCGGGACTCGACGTGCTGTTCGGGGTGGACCCGGGTCTCGTCACGCAGGTTGCGCTCATCGCCGGCATCTCGCTGGCGGCCACGCTGTCGGCGGTGTCCGGCGTGAAGCGCGGGATCCGCATCCTGTCCGAGTGGAACATCGGCGTGAGCGTGCTCCTGCTGGGGTGCTTCCTGCTGCTGGGCCCCTTCGCGTGGCTCATCCGGTTCATCGCCACATCCGCCGGCGAATACCTGTGGCGCGCGGTGCCCATGGGATTCTGGATCGCCGATGGTCCGGGGCCGAGCGCGTGGCAGAACGCCTGGACGATCTTCTACTGGGGATGGTGGATCTCGTGGGCGCCCTTCGTCGGCACGTTCATCGCCCGCATCTCGCGCGGGCGCACGCTGCGCGAGTTCGTTCTCGGCGTGCTCGTCGTCCCGACCGGCCTGGCGCTCGTGTGGTTCGGCATCTTCGGCGGCAACGCGATCCACCTCGAACTCAACGCACCGGGCGGCGTCGGGACGGCGGGAATCATCGAACTGGTGCGCGGCGGGAACTACGAGGGCGCGCTCTACGCGACGATCGACCGGATGAGCGACGCCGACTGGCTCGCCTGGGCCATGTCCGCCATGGCCACGCTCCTGCTCGCGACGTGGTTCATCACGTCTTCGGACTCCGGCACGCTGGTGATCACCACGCTCCTGAGCATGGGCGATCCTCACCCCCCTCGGCGTTTCCGCATCGTCTGGGGGCTCGGCGTGGGCGCGGTGGCCGCCGTGCTGCTGCTCGCCGATGGCCTCCAGGCCCTCCAGACCGCCGCCATCGCCGCCGCCCTGCCCGTGAGCGTCGTGCTGCTGTTCATGATCGCCGGGCTGCTCAGGTCTCTCGCGCGCGACCCTTAGCGAGGATGACGCTCGCCAGCGAAGATGCCGCGGGCGCGCGGTCTCACGACGCGGGTTCCCAGAGCTCGATCGCGTTTCCTTCGGGGTCGTGGATGCGGGCGAAGCGGCCGACGCCCCCCATCTCGCTCTCGTGGGTGACCTCGATATCCGCGGACTTCAGTTGCGCGATCATCGCGTCCAGGTCGGCGACGCGGAAGTTCAGCATGAACGTCTTCTCCGCCGCGAAATAGTCCGTGTCGGCGGCGAAGGGCGCGAACACCGTCACCCCGGACTCCGTCACCCACGGCTCCATCTCCATGTTCGTCGGAGCGGGATTGATGCCGAGGTGATCCTCATACCATTTCGTGAGTCCTGCCGGATCCTTCGCCCGAAAGAAGAACCCGCCGAATCCCTGAACGGTTTGCACGCTATGTCCTTTCGATGATGGGCTGCACGATCGACGCCCGGGTTCAGTGTCCCGGGACGCGCAGGATGGGATACGCCTCGCCGGGGCGCACCCGGTCCGCGAGGAACCCCCAGTTCGCGAAGCCGTCGTCCGACTTCGGCTCGAGCAGGCTGAACAGGAGGCGTCCGAGCGGCTGGTCGGTCCGCGCGAGCATGTCCCCTGGGGCCGGCGTGACCCGGTCCGGCTCGTGGCGGCCGAAGAGCGCCTGCTCGTTGCGGCCCTGAAACGGCTGTTCGGCGGTGCGCACCGAGTCGATGCGGAACGCCTCCACGTCGACGGGTGTCGACCCGGCGGGTTCGAGCGCGATCCCGTGCGCCGCGAGCCGGACCAGAACGTCCGACAGGTCCGCCGGGATGAGGTAGGCCTCGGGCACGCGTCCGCGCAGCGTCGGCGCGAACGTCCCGTACTCGTACATCGTCTCGACGTACTGGGTGTCCGCGCGCAGGAGGAGCGGGCGCCCGGTAAGGGGGTGCGCTTCCTCGGTGGTGGCCCCCATGAGGATGTCGACGGGCGCGGCGGACCGCTCGGGAACGGCGCGCAGCGCGAGCGAATCGCCCGCCACATCGGCGGCATCGGCATCGGCGACGATGCGCCGGACCTCCGCCGCGTGCTCATGGACGTAGTCGAGAATCTCCTCGACGAAGTAGAGAGTCGCGAGCACGCGCTCCTCGAATGTCGCGTAGGAGTAGGCCTCGCTCAGGATCGCGATCCGGTTGCGGAGGCCGAGGTAGTTGTTGTTGAAGCGCGGACGGTGGTCGAAGGTGTACCAGCCGGGCGCGTCCCCGCCTCGCGCAAACGCGTTCCCGTAGTAGTAGTACTCCCAGCCGTACTTCTCCCGGATCTCCCCCGTGACGTGTGGGAAGATCCCCTCCCGGAGGAAATCGTCGATCTCCGCCGGCGTGTTGGGGTGGAGCGGCGGCGAGTAGGTGAGGTGGTAGGCGTGCCGCGTCCCGTTCGTCGTGTGCAGGTCGACAGCGACGTGCGGATCGTATTCGCTGAACAGCCGCGCCACCGATCGCGCCTCGGGCGAGTCGAGCTTCATGTGGTCGCGGTTCAGGTCGTAGCCCTGGGCGTTCGGCCGCTGGCCCATCCCCCCGACCGGGCCGTGCTGCCGGCCGCGGTTCACGAGGTTCACCCGTTCGTTGCCGTCCGCGTTGTAGATGGGGGCGATGAGGAGGACCATCGACTCCCGCCACCCGCCGTGGCGGCCGGCCAGGAGGTCGCGCAGCAGCATCTGGAGCGCCTCCTTTCCGCATACTTCGCCGGCGTGGATGTTGCCCTGCAGGTAGACGACCGTCTTCCCGGAAGCCCGGACCGACGCCGGATCCGGACCCTCGACATCACCCACCACCACCAGGGGAAGCGCCCGCCCCTCGTTCGTGTAGCCGTACGTCGTGTAGTGAACCGACGCATCGCTCGCCGCCGCGCGCTGCATAAAATCCAGGACATCGGCGTACGAACTCGTCTCGCGGTACGCCGTCCTCTCGGCGCGGGTGAGGAACGCATCGTCCGACGGCGGGGGTCCGCCGCACCCCGTCAGTGCAGCCGCGAACGCCACGAGTCGCCAAGCCCGCGCGGTCATCGGAACGCCCTGCGCAGCACGAATTCGTAGACCCCGTCCAGCCGGCGGACGCCGGCGTACACCGCGTGGCCCTCGCGAGCCAGCAGGATGGCCACCTCCCGCCGGATCCCAGCCGAAGCTCCGGTGATCAGCATCACTCTGCACCTGGCGCCGCTCCTCCGATCGCGGGGGATACGATGTCGCCAACGATTTTTCCTGTGTCTCTCATTGCCCCCAACCACGCTCCGGTATGAGTGACCAGGAGATGACGCACCTCGGCCTCGAGCGATCGACCGTTAGCCTCCGCCCGCCTCGTGAGCGCGGCAATCACTTCGTCGTCCACATTCCGAATGGTGAGTACTCCCAAGCTATCCTCCTCTCGCGTCAGAGTCGCGACGATCGCGCATCCGTGGAATCGATCTCATGGTGCCGGGCACCGGTCGATTGCCAGGCGCGGCAGGCGTTTCCGCGGGACATCAAGATCGGATCTCAGAACAGGGTGTCGAGGGCGTCTCTCGGCATCAGCGCGGGAATCGGGGAGCGCCGGAAGTCCGACACATTCCTGGTGATGATGTACCGCGCGCCGCAAGCGCGCGCTGCAGCCACCTGCATCGCGTCCTCGAAGTCGGCCATCGGGAGTTCCGCGGCGTACTTGATGGCGTCGGTGCCTGAAGGAGTCACGGCCACGAAGCGGGTCAGGTGCTCGACGAAATCACGTGCATGGATGCCGCTGCGACGGGGAGCCACGATGTAATAGAAGTTCGACAGCGTATGCCAAGCGACGAAAGCCTTCTTCGGCCCCTTCTGAAGTCGGTCCAGCAGTTCCGCCGCGTCATCAGAATGTGGACGACGATCGAGCGCGACATCGATAAGAATGTCCGTATCCAGAAGCATCAGAGGTATTTCCGGGCCAGCGCGTCGTACCGGGAATCGCCGGGATTCGCGGCGGCCCGGAACTCTCCTCTCCACCGCTCCGTGAAGGAGGGACCCTGGTCCCGTACCATCTCCTTCAGTGACGCCTCGATGAGCGACGAGAGGGAGACGCCCCGGCCGCGCGCATGCTGCTTCGCGGCAGGGACCAGGTCCGAATCCACCGTGATCGTGAGCTTGGTTTTCATCCTCCGCCCCCAGTATAACGTATACGTTCTATTGATAGCGTACACGTATATTCCTGGTCAACAGGTAACGATCAGAAGACTCGCTTGCTCACCGTCATCGACCGCGATCCCGAGGCGGTCATACGTGCCCTCGGAAAATAGGGTGCGACCTCCTCCTATTCCTCCCGGCCGAGTCGGTCGGTCCAGGCAGCCACGCGCGCGGTCATCTCATCGGCGACCTCCCCGTTGGTGCGGCCGCTGCGCTTGAGGACGCGGAAGGAGTGGTCGGCGCCCTCCAGTTTGTGGAGCGTGGCGAGCGGGCCGAGCGAGGCGCAGGTGTCCTCGATGAGGTCGAGGCGGGCGAGGGCGTCGCGGGTCCCCTGCAGGAAGAGCATCGGGACGGTGACTCCGCTCAGGCGGGCCGCGCGCTCGGTGGCGCGCTCGGGGCGTCCGGGGGCGTGCAGCGGGAACCCGAAGAAGACGAGGCCGGCGACGCCGGGGAGCGGCGCCTCGGCGGCGGCGGTCGACGTCATGCGGCCGCCCATCGACTTGCCGCCCGCGAACAGCGGCAGCCCGCCGGCCAGGGCGGCGGCCTTCGCGACGGCGGCGCGTACCGTTTCCACGAGGACGTGAGGTCGGTCGGGAGGGCGGCGGCGCCCGGAGAGCGCCCGCGCCTCCATGTAGGGGAAGTGGTAGCGGAAGGTCGCGATCCCCTGCCCCGCCAGCCGCTGCGCCATGTCCGACATGAACGGGTGCTCGATCCCCGCCCCCGCCCCGTGCGCGAAGGCGAGCATCGCCCGCGCCCCGGGAGGATGGACGAGCAGCGCCGACACCTCGCCCCACCGCAGCGACACGAACTGCGCCTGCTCGGCGAAGCGGTCCGCCTCCCCGACTTCGGCGGCGGCGCGAGGGGGCTGCGGCTTCATGACGCCCGCGGGCTCACGACGCCTCCAAGGTCACGGCGACCGCGCGTCCGGTTGGTCGCGGGGCTCGTGCGCGGCGACCGGGCCCGTCCAGCGGTCCGTGGGATCGAGTGCTTCCTTCGCCTTGGGATCGCGCGCCGCAGGGACCCGGAGCGCCAGCCAGAGCGCGATGGCGGATGCCGCGGCCCCGACGAGGAACGGGCTCTCGATCGAATACAGCTCGAACAGGTGGCCCGCCGCCAGCGGCGCCAGGACCCGGCCCGCTCCGCCGGCGACCTGGCTGCCGCCAAACACCGAGCCCTGCGAGTGCTCGTCCGTCGCCCGCGAGATCAGGGCGTGCAGGGCCGGGAAGATGAGCCCCGTCGCCGACGCCCAGATCGGGACGAGCACCCATAGCTGCCAGCCCTCTTCGATGAAGGGAATGGCCCCCACGCCGAGGGCGAGGAGCGCGCAACCGGCGCGCATGGTGCGAGGCTCGCCGAACCGCTCCACGATCCGCCCCACGAGGCCGCCGCGAACGATCACGGTGCAGCCCCCCGCGAGCGTGAAGACGAGGCCCATGTCCGCCGCCGTCATCGCGAACACGCGCTCCGCGTAGAGGGCGAGAACCGATGTCATCGACGTGAAGCAGGCGAGCGTCAGGAAATACACGAGGAGGAGCACCCGCAGCGGGAAGCGGGTGAGCGACCGCAGCCAGAGCCACACCGTTGCGGCCTCCCCTCTCGAGGCGTCGGCCCGCCCGGAGCGGAAGTGGCGCGACTCCGGCAGCAGCACCATCGCCGCCATCAGGTTGAGCAGACACAGGCCGGCGGCGACGTAGCCCGGCACCCCCAGCCCGAAGCTGCTGAAGGCCCCTCCGATCGCCGGGCCGAGCATGATGCCGAGGCCCGAAGCCGCTCCGATGAGCCCGAGTCCCTTGGCCCTCTCCTCCCCCTCCGTGGAGTCCGCGACGTAGGCCTGGGCGATCCCGACGGTCCCGCCGGCGGCGCCCGCCGTCGCACGGGAGAGCAGAAGCACCCAGAGGTTGTCCGCGAGCGCGAACAGGAGGTAGGAGAGCGCCGAGGCGAACAGTCCGATGAGGAGGAGGCGCCGGCGCCCCACCCGGTCGGAGAACCGTCCCCAGATCGGCGCCGACAGGAGTTGCGTGATGGAGAACGAAGCGATGATGAGGGTGACCCAGCGCGGCGAGGCGCCCATTTCCTCGGCGTAGAAGGGGAGCAGCGGGAGGACGATGCCGAAGCCCATCATGTCCACCATCACCGCCCCGAACAGGACGCCGAGGCCGGCGCGTCTCAGCATGCGGGCAAGATCCGTCGTCGCGGGAGCACTCTGGTCACGACACCCCGGGCCGACTCCGCGTTGTGCCCCGAATCGCGTCCGCGCCACGGAGAGGAACTCCCGGAGAAACTCACTGTACGCCGCGCGGGAGCCGGGATAGTTTGACCGTCCGCCGCAAGCCGGGGAAAGCCCCGGCGCGGCACCCTCTCGCACGTCATCTTTGAGCGCTTCTCAGAGGAAGGACTCCCATGGTTGATACACGACCCGACACGCTGATTCGATACGCGGCCGAGGACGGCGTCGCGGTCTTCACGATCGACGACCCTCCCGCGAACACATACACGTACGAGATGATGCGCGACCTGGACGACGCGATCCTGCGCGCGCGCTTCGACGAGAACGTCCACGTCATCGTCATCCGGGGCGCGGGAGACAGGTTCTTCTCCGCCGGGGCGAACATCAAGATGCTCCAGACCTCGGACCCCTACTTCAAGTACTTCTTCTGCCTCCACGCGAACGAGACGCTGACGCGGCTCGAGCACACGCCGAAGCTCGTGATCGGCGCCCTGAACGGGCATACGGTCGGCGGCGGACTCGAGATCGCGCTCGCCTGCGACATCCGGATCGCCCGCCGGGACGCGGGGAAGATCGGGCTGCCGGAGGTGAACCTCGGCGTCCTCCCGGGGACGGGCGGGACGCAGCGGCTCGGCCGGCTGCTCGGGAAGCCGAAGGCCATCGAGCTGATGGCGGAGGGCCGCACGTTCGGGTTCGAGGAGGCGCTGGAACTCGGGCTCGTGAACAAGGTGTTCGAGGGGGATGACGAGGCGTTCCACGCGCAGGTGATGGAGTACGCGCGGCAGTTCACGCCTCCCCACAAGGCGTCGCGCGCCGTGGGCCGCATCAAGCGGTCGGTGTGCAGCGGGGTCGAGGTGCCCTTCTCCGAGGGCCTCGCGATCGAGCGCGAACTGCAGCAGCTCCTCTTCCAGGGGGACGACGCGCGCGAGGGCCTCGCGGCCTACGTCGAGCGGCGCGCCCCCGAGTTTGCCGGTCGCTAGGACTCCCGGGGCGCCGGAGAAGCGGATGGAACGGCGGAAGCCGGAGGGGACGCGGTGAGCGGCGCGGATCGCACGCCGGTCATCATCGACGCCGTCCGCACGCCGGTGGGGCGCGCGGGCGGCGCGCTCTCGTCGATTCGGGCCGACGACCTCCTGGCGCACGCGATCCGCGCCCTCGTGGAGCGGACCGGCGTCCCGGCCGGCCGCGTCGAGGACGTGATCGCCGGGTGTACGAACCAGGCCGGAGAGGACAACCGCAACGTGGCCCGGATGGCCGGGCTCCTGGCCGGACTCCCCGTCGAGGTCGCGGGCCAGACCGTGAACCGGCTCTGCGGGTCGGGGCTGCAGGCGGTCGTCACCGCGGCGCACGCGATCCGGGCCGGCGAGGGCGACGTGTTCATCGCGGGCGGGGTGGAGAGCATGTCGCGGGCGCCGTGGGTCATGCTCAAGACGGACCGGGCCTTCTCGCGCGTCCCGCCGAAGATCGCGGATACGACCGTCGGATGGCGCTTCGCGAACCCCGCCATGCCGGAGCCGTGGACGATCCCGCTCGCCGAGACCGCGGAGGTCGTGGCGGAGGATCACGGCGTCGGACGCGGGGAGCAGGACGCCTTCGCGGTGGAGAGCCAGCGCCGCGCCGCCGCCGCGATCGAGGCGGATCGGTTCGCCGACGAGATCGTGCCCGTCGAGGTTCCGCAGCGGAAGGGCGACCCGCTGCGCGTGAGGGGCGATGAACACCCCCGCCCCGGCACGACCCCGGAGCAGCTCGCCCGTCTGCGCGCCGCCTTCCGGACCGAGGGCACGGTGACGGCGGGAAACGCCTCCGGCATCAACGACGGGGCGGCCGCGGTCCTCATCGCCAGCCGGGGCGCCGCGAACGAACTCGGCCTCGAGCCGCTGGCGACGGTGGGGGCCTCCGCCGTGGCCGGCGTGGAGCCGCAGCGGATGGGCATCGGACCCGTTCCCGCTACCCGTAAAGCTCTGCAGAGAGATGGACTTACTGTCGATGACCTCGACCTGATTGAACTCAACGAAGCGTTCGCGGCGCAGGCGCTGCCCTGCATCGCCGAACTCGGCCTCGATCCGGACCGCGTGAACGTGAACGGGGGCGCGATCGCGCTCGGCCATCCCCTCGGCTGCACCGGCGCCAAGATCCTCACGACGCTCGTCCACGAGATGCGGCGGCGGGACGCATCCCACGGGCTCGTTACGATGTGTATCGGCGTCGGCCAGGGAATCGCCCTTCTCGTGCACCGCGACGCGGAGACGGCATGAGGCGGGCGGGTTCGGCATGAGCGCGGCACGCGTCCTGATCGAGATCGAGGACGGCGTGGGCACGCTCACGCTCAACCGGCCGGACAAGCTCAACGCGTTCATCGGGGAGATGCGGAGCGAGATTGCCCGCGGGATCGAGACGCTCGGCGCGGACGACGGGGTGCGCGCGGTCATCATCACCGGAACCGGGCGGGCATTCTGCGCGGGCGCCGACGTCAGGTACCTCACCCGCCTCATCGAAACGCGGGCCGTCGACGAGGCCGTCGCGCTCGTCGAAGCGGGGCGCCGGGTAGCGGCGGCGATACGGGGAATGCCGAAGCCCGTGATCGCCGCGGTGAACGGGCCCGCGGCGGGCGGCGGCGCGAACCTCGCCCTCGCCTGCGACCTCCGGCTCGCCTCCGAGACGGCGTCGATCGGCCAGACCTTCAACCGCATCGGCCTCCACCCGGACTGGGGCGGGACCTACGCCGTGCCCCGCCTCGTGGGTCCGGCGCGCGCCGCGGAGCTTTTCTTCTTCGCGGAGATGGTGCCGGCCGCCGAGTGCGAGCGAATCGGCCTCGTGAACCGCGTGGTCCCCGCGGAGGAACTCATGCCGCTGGCCCGCGACTGGGCGCGCAGGCTGGCGCGCAAGCCGACACTGCCCCTCCGGCTCGCGAAGCAGGCGGTGCAGCGCTCCCTCTCGTCCAGCTTCGAGGAGATGCTCGACTACGAGACGGCCGCGCAGAAGGCCTGCTTCGAGTCCGCGGACGCGCTCGAGGGCGTCCGGGCGTTCGTCGAGAAGCGGCCGCCCCGGTTCGGGAGCGGCGAGGTTGATAACCCCCCAGCGAAGGAGGCGGGCACGCGTGTCTGACACCGTCACGGTTCGACAGGCCCGGGTCGGCGACATCGATGAACTCGTCGCCATGTGGACCCGGTACATGCGGATTCATGCCCTCAATCCCGCCTACCGGCGGCTCCGCACGGACGCGATCGAGACGCGCGCGGGCATGTTCCGCCGCCACATCGAAGAGGCGACGAGCGTCGTCTTCGTCCTGGAAGCGGAAGACGGCGGCCTCGACGGCATGCTCGTCTGCTTCGTGGAGGAGAACGAACCGCTGTTCGACCCGCCCCGCTACGTGCGCATCCAGACCCCGTTCGTGCGACGGGAGGAGCGGCGCAAGGGGAACCTGGGGCGTCTGCTGCGCGCCGCCTTCGAGTGGGCGGCGGACTGGGACATCCACGAGGTGCGCCTCTTCACCGGAGCGGACAACCTGATCGCGAACGCGCTCGCCGACGACCTCGGCTTCGAGGCCATCGAGGTCGTGCGCCGGTACTCGCTCCGCCCCGAGCCGGAGATGAACCCGGAGGACTGGATCGAATGACGGCTCGTCCGGCGCTGGCCGTGCTCGGGGCCGGCACGATGGGACACGGGATCGCCCAGGTCGCGGCGATGGCCGGCTACGACACCCGCCTCTTTGACGTCATGCCGGACGTGCTGGAGACGGCGCGCGAGCGTATCGAGGCCAACCTCCGCAAGGGGATCCAGCGCGGGAAGGTCACGCCCGAAGAGCGCGACCGTGCCCTCGAGGGGTTGTCCTACAGCCGGTACCTCGGCGAGGCGGCCGACGGGGTCGGGATCGCGATCGAAGCCGTGCCGGAGAAGCTCGACCTAAAGCAGAAGGTGCTCGCGCGGTGCGGGGAGGCCGCCGCCGACGGCGCGCTGCTCGCCACGAACACCTCTTCCCTCTCCATCACCACCCTCGCGGAGGGACTCCCGTCGCCCGACCGCGTGATCGGGATGCACTTCTTCAACCCCGTCCACATCATGGCGCTCGTCGAGATCGTGCGCGGGGCGGAGACGTCCGACGAAACCGTGGCGAAGGCCCGCGAGGTCGCCGAACGCCTCGGGAAGACGCCGATCGTCATCGCCGACTCGCCCGGGTTCGCCTCCTCGCGGCTCGGGCTCGCCCTCGGGCTGGAGGCGATCCGCATGGTGGAGGAGGGCGTGGCGAGCCCCGAGGACATCGACACGGCGATGATGCTCGGCTACCGCCACCCCATGGGACCGCTGAAGCTTGGAGATCTCGTCGGACTCGACGTCCGGCTCGACATCGCCCGCTACCTGCACGAGGCGCTGGGGTCGCCGGTGTTCGAACCCCCCGCCCTGCTCGAGCGGATGGTGGCGGCGGGCCGCCTGGGCCGGAAGAGCGGACGCGGCTTCTACCGCTGGGATTGACGCCTACCGTCAGGAGACACTCGTGAGCAACGTACGGACCGCCCCGCAGACACCCTCGACCCACGCCGCCGGCACCACGACGGCGGCGGAATCCCGAACGCGGACGCTGACCGACGCTCAGGGCGACTACCTCTATCCCTGGGTCCGTCCCTACTACGGCGACCCGCTGGCCCTCGCCGAAGGAGAAGGCGTCTGGGTCCGTGACGTGGAGGGCGATGAGTACCTGGATCTGTTCGCAGGCATCCTCACGACCTCGGTCGGCCACTGCAACCCGGCGGTCGTGGAGGCGGCGCGCACGCAGATGGAGCGGCTCGGGCACACCTCGGCGCTCTACGTAACGGAGGGCCAGATCGAGGCCGCGCGGTCGCTGGCGGAGATCACGCCGGGCGCCCTCCGGACGACGTGTTTCACGAACAGCGGCACGGAGGCGGTGGAGTCCGCGGTCGCGACCGCGCGCCTGTACACGGGACGGCACGAGATCGTCGCGCTGCGGCTCTCCTATTCCGGCAGGAGCACGCTCACGAGCCACATGACGGCGCAGGGCGCCTGGCGTCTCCCGGGCGGGGGCGTCGATGGGATCGTCCACGCGCGATCGCCGTACCTCTACCGGTCTCCGGTCGGCGGGGGTCCCGAAGCGACGGATTTCTTCATCGACGACCTCGTGGAGGTCATCGAGACGACCACGGGCGGGAAGCCGGCCGCCTTCTTCGCCGAGACGATCCAGGGCGTGGCCGGCGTCATCGTGCCGCCTCCCGACTATTTCCGGAGGGCGGCGGAGGTGATCCGAAGCTACGGCGGCCTGTTCATCATCGACGAGGTGCAGGCCGGATTCGGCCGGACGGGGGACCGCTGGTTCGGGATCGAGCACTGGGGCGTCGAGCCGGACATCATGGTGATGGCCAAGGGGATCGCGAACGGCTTCCCCGTGGGGGCGACCGTCACGCGGCCCGAGATCGCCGAGGCCTGGCAGGGGCCGTCGATCTCGACGTACGGGGGCAACTCGATCTCGATGGCGGCGATGGGCGCCACGCTGGGCGTGATGAAGAGCGAGAACGTGCCGGCCCGCGCCGCCGAGCGGGGGGCGCAGCTTCGCGCCGGGCTGGAAGCGCTGAAGAGCGCGCACGACTGGATCGGCGAGGTGCGCGGCATGGGGCTGATGCAGGGCATCGAGATGGTCGAGGACCGCGCCGGGAGAGCGCCGGACGGCGACCGGGCCGGCGCGCTGCTCGAAGCCGCCCGCGAGGAGCGCCTGCTCATCGGCCGCGGCGGGCTGAACGGGCACGTGATCCGGATCGGGCCGTCCCTCCTCATCGCGGAGGACGAGATGGCGGAGGGCATCCGCCGCCTCGCCGCCGCCTGCCGGCGGATCGACGGCTGACCCGGCGGATCGCGGGGGAGGGCCTCCGGGCGTGAGCCGCCTGGCCGGACGCGTTGCGATTGTGACGGGCGCCGGCCGCGGCATCGGCCGGGCCCACGCGCTCGCCCTGGCGGCCGGCGGGGCGAGCGTCGTCGTCAACGACCTCGGCACGGGCGTCGGCGGCGACGGCGCGGATGCCGGCCCCGCCGAATCCGTCTGCGACGAGATCCGGGCCGGCGGCGGCCGGGCCGTGGCCAGCCGTCACGACGTCTCCGACTGGACCGCCGCCCGCAACCTCATCGCCCTCGCGGTCGAATCCTTCGGCGGCCTCGACGTGCTCGTGAACAACGCCGGCATCCTCCGCGACCGGGCCTTCTTCAACATGTCCGAGGACGAGTGGGACGCGGTCGTCGCCGTCCACCTCAAGGGCCACGCGGCCCCGAGCCGCCACGCGCTCGCCTGGTGGCGCGCCGAGGCGAAGGCCGGCCGCCCCCGCTCCGCCTCCGTCATCCATACGACTTCCTCCTCCGGACTCTGCGGCAACTTCGGACAGGCGAACTACGGAGCCGCGAAGATGGGCATCGTCGGCCTCTCGAAGGTCCTCTCCATCGAGGGTGCCCCGTACGGCGTGCGCTCGAACGTGATCTCGCCCTCGGCGCGGACGCGCATGGTCGCCGGTATGACGGGCGCCGATCAGTTGGGAGAGCCGGACGAGACGGGATACGACCCCTTCGGACCCGAACACATCGCCGTGCTGGCGGCGTGGCTGGCCGAAGCCGACTGCCCTGCGAACAACCAGGTGTTCCACGTGTCCGGGCGGCGAATCCGCGTGCTGGAAGTTCCCCGCATCGCGTCCGAGGCCCGCTCGGAGCGCGATTTCACGCCATCGGCGCTCGCCGAGGCCCTGAACGATCGCCTCGTTGTCCCACTCGGCGCGTTTGATCTCATCCTCGGCTGAAGTCGGCCCGTTGGGCTTCGCCGCGGCGCGCGCCTACCGATTGGCGCCGGCAGAAAGCTCGCTCGCCTGGCGTTTCCGTCCGCCGCCGGCCTGAGCCGCCCTGTTCTCTTTCAACGGCAACGAGACACGCTACCTTACGGGATGTTCAGAAAAAACTCGGAGCCCATTGCAATCGTGGGCATGGCGTGCCGGTTCCCCGGCGCGGATGACATCGAGGCCTTCTGGCGCCTGCTCCATTCCGGCCGCAACGCCGTTACGGAGGGAGTCCTGGGCTCCGGAGCCGGGCGCGTAGGCCAGCTCTTCCCCGACGGCAAGGTCAACAGCGCCTGTCGGTTCGCCGGCTTCCTCGACCGTCTCGACGAGTTCGACGCCTCGTTCTTCCGCATCTCGCCGGTCGAGGCGCAGCGCCTGGACCCGCAGCAGCGCATGATGCTCGAAACGAGCTGGCAGGCGCTCGAGGACGCCGGGATCGACCCGGATCGTTTGAAGGGCAGTCGCACCGGCGTCTACGCCGGGATCAGCAACTACGACTATCGGGCGCTGGTCCTGGACGCGGGAGAGCCGACGGAGCCGGCCGCCAGCCTCTACTCGGTCACGGGAACGTCGTTCAACACCGCCATCGGGCGGGTTGCCTTCGCGTTGGGGCTGAACGGGCCCGCCATGGCCCTCGACACCGCCTGTTCCTCCTCGCTCGTGGCGATTCATCAAGCGGTGTCGGGGCTGCAGCGGGAAGAGGCGGACCTGGCGCTGGCCGGCGGCGTGCATGTGATCCTGTCGGCCCAGCTGTTCGAAATGCGCGCGAACGCCGGGATGCTGTCGCCGGATGGGCGGTGCGCCACCTTCGACGCCGGAGCCAACGGCTACGTGCGAGGCGAAGGATGCGGCATCCTGGTCCTGAAGCGGCTCAGCGAGGCCGTGGCCGACGGCGACCGGATCTGGGCCGTAATCCGCAGCACCGCGGTGAACCAGGACGGCGCGACCCCGGGCCTGACGGTGCCGAGCCAGGACGCGCAGGAACGTTGTATCGAGGACGCGCTCCTCCGGGCCGGGCTCGAGCCTTCGGACGTGGACTACGTGGAGGCGCACGGCACGGGAACGGAAGTCGGGGACCCCATCGAGGCGCGCGCAACCGCGGCCGCCTACGGGAAGGGTCGCGAACCGGACGACCCCATCCTGATCGGCTCGGTGAAGACGAACATCGGCCACCTGGAGGCCGCGGCGGGCGTGGCCGGTGTGATCAAGGCCGTCCTGTCGATAGAACGGCGCACGATCCCGAAACACCTGCATTTCGAGAACCCGAATCCGGAGGTGGACTGGGACCGGATTCCCCTGCGGGTGACGGGAGACCGCATGGAATGGCCGCTTCATTCGGGACGGGCGCCGCGGGCGGGGGTGAGCGGCTTCGGGTGGTCCGGCACGAACGCTCACGTCCTGCTCGAGGGGTACGAAACGGCCGATCGCACCCCGGGGGACGGCGACCCGAACGGCCGGCGGGGGCCGGTGGGTTCCGCTCTGCCCGTCGCCGTTTCGCCGGCGGAGGCGGGCGCGGATCCGGCGTCTCTCCCCGCGCTGCGAAAAGAGGAACTCTCGGCCCGCGTGACACGCGTCCTGCCACTTTCCGGGAGGTCCGACGAGGCGCTGCGCGAGCTGGCGGAACGGTATCTCGACTGGGTCGACGAGGGCGTCGAGGAGGCTCCCGCCGGCGACGGTGTCGGCGACTCGCTGCTCGCGGACATGGCGTGGACCGCGGGCGTGGGGCGAAGCCACTTCGACCACCGGGCCGGCGTGCTGTTCCGGGACGCCGCGTCGTTGCGCGAGGGACTGCGGAAGATCGCCGGGACGGAGGAGAAGGGGGCGCCGCGCGGGGCTTCGACCGTCGCGTTCGCCTACGCCGGACAGGCGAGCCAGTGGCCGGGCATGGGCGAGACGCTCTACGCGAGCGAGCCGGTGGTGCGGGCGGTGCTCGACCGGTGCGACGATTGGCTCCGGGAAGAGCGTGACGCCTCGCTGCTCGACGTGATGTTCGGTCGCCCCGGTGCCTCGGGAGACCTGGACGATCCGCAGTGGAAGCAGCCCGCGATCTACGCGCTCGAATGCGCCCTCGGCGCGCTGTGGTCGAGCCTCGGCATCCGCCCCGGCGTGGTGTTGGGACACAGCCTGGGCGAGATCGCGGCGGCCCGGGCCGCGGGCGTGTTCGGCCTGGAGGATGGCCTGCGCCTTGCGGCGGTGAGAGGCTCGCTGATCGGCGCTCTGCCGGGCGAGGGCGCGATGGCGGCGGTGTTCGCGCCGGCCGCCCGGGTGGCGGAGGCACTCGAGGCGCACAATGCGGCCTCGCAGGGCATCGGCCTCTGCATCGCCGCCGACAATGGCGCGCATCAGGTCATCAGCGGTCCGGCGGCGGATGTCGACGCGATCCTCGAGCGTCTGGAGGCGGCGGGGATTCGGGTCGCGCGCTTGCGGAAGAGCCCCGCCTACCACAGCGCCATGATCGAGCCGGCGCTGGACGACCTGGAGGTAGCCCTCTCGCAGCTTTCCTTCGCGTCGCCGTCGCTCCCCTTCGTCAGCAATCTCACCGGACGGGTAGTCGGTTCGGACGAGGCGTTGGACGCGGCGTACTGGCGGCGGCAGATGCGCGCGCCGGTGGCGTTCCGCGCCTGCGTCGAGACCCTGGCGGGGCTCGGGGTGGACGCGGTCGTGGAGATCGGTCCGCACTCGGTGCTCGGGCCGATGACCACGCTCGCCTGGCCCGAATCGGCGGGGACCCCCTCGCCGCCCGCAGCACTGTCGAGCCTCATGCGGCCCGGACGAAACGTTTCGGCGGCGGAGGCCGAAGACGCGTTCTTCGCGGCGGTCGCGGGAGCGTACGAGGCCGGACTGCCGCTACGCTTCGACGGTCTCTTCGCCGGTGAATCGCGGCGCAGGATCTCGCTGCCGGGGTATCCGTTCCGCCGCGACCGCCATTGGATCGACGCGCCGAGACGGCGGCGCTCGAGTGCCGATCACCCGCTCCTCGGCAGCCGCCACGAGGCCGCCACCGGCGAGATCAGTTACGATACCGAGTTGTTCCCGTCCGACCCGGCATGGCTCGGTGACCACCGCGTGTTCGACCGGGTCGTGGCGCCCGGTGCGCTCTACGGCGCCATGGCGGCATCGGCCTCCACCATCGAGGACCCCGGCCCGGCGGTCGTCGAGGACTTCCAGATGCACAGCGCGCTCGTCTTCCCGGCGAGCGCCGATGGAGATGAAGGCGCGGAGGAGGGTCGTCGGCTGCAACTGCTGCTGAACGGCGCCGAGGAGGGCGGTTCGCGCCGCGTCCGGATGCTGAGCAGGGGACCGGCCGACGAGGAGTGGACGCTGCATGCCGAGGGCCGGGTCTCCGCAGGCGCCGCTTCTGATCTGCCTCCGGTCGGCGCGTCGCCGGATCCGGCACGGCTCAGGTCGGACCTGGCGCCGGTGGATCTCGCGGCCTACTACCGCGCCAAGGCGGAGGTCGGGATCGGCCTCGGCCCCTCGTTCCGCACGGTGGGGGCGCTTTGGGCCGGGCCGGGCGAGGCGCTGGGCGAGATCTCCCTCCCGGACTCCGCCGACCGTGGCGGACTGGCGTTCCACCCGCTCGTGCTGGACGGTTGCTTCCAGGTGATGGGCGCGGCCCGCGGCGCCATCGGATCCGACGACTCCGATAGCGATGTCACCTATCTGCCCTTTGGGTGGGAGCGGCTCTCGGTGCCGGAACGGCTGCCGGAGCGGCTGCTCTGTCATGTCCGCATGAGGGAGGCGCCGGATGTCGCGGACGCCGAACTGCCGGAGGTGCTGAGCGCGGACATTGCCCTCTGCGACCTCGACGGATCCCCGATCGGCACGCTGGACGGATACACGGTGAAGCGGGCGACGCGGAGTGCGCTGCTCCCCGCCGTGGAAGGGGTCGAAGAGCTCCTCTACGAAATCGTCTGGCGTGACCGTGCCCTGCCGCCGGGCATGCCCGCGGCCGACTTCCTCCCGAGTCCGTCCGCCGCGGCGTCCCGCTCGCAGCCGTTCTCCCGGTACCTGGCCGCCGAGGGCGTCAGGGTCGAAGACGAGGTCGACCTGCAGGAAGTGATGGAGCGGGCGGCCTGGTGCTACGCGCTGTCGGCCCTGGAAACGCTGGGGTGGGAGCGCAAGGCAGGCGCCGCCGTGGACCCGGAGGAGCTGCGCGAGCGCCTCGAAGTTGCGCCGGAGCACGGGAATCTGTTGCGACGGATGCTCGAGATACTGGCTCGCTCAGGCGTGTTGCGGGCGAAGGACGATGGCTTTGTCGTGACGGTCGGAGCGGAAGATCCGTTGCCGGATCGAATGCCGGGCGATTCCGGGGCGTTTCTGACCGAGGTGACGGAGCGCTTCCCGCACGCGGCGAACGAGATCGGGCTGTTTCGGCGCTGTGCCGGGGCCCTGCCCGAGGTGCTCCGCGGCAATGAGGACCCGCTGTCGCTGCTGTTCGGCGATGCGGCGCCGACCGCCGGCGATCTGTATCGGCTGGCGCCGGTCTGGCGGGCCGCGAACCGGATGATCGGCGAGGTGGTTCGCACGCTCGTGGACGAACTGCCGGACGGCCGCCAGCTTCGCGTGCTGGAGGTGGGCGCCGGGATCGGCTCGGCCACCGAGTACGTCCTGCCCGAGCTTCCGGCGGGACGGTTCGACTACATGTACACCGACATCTCCGCGGGCTTCTTCGCGGAGGCGGAGACGCGCTTCAGCACCGGCGACACCTCGATCGACTACCGGGTGCTGGACATCGAGAAGGACCCGCTGGACCAGGACTTCGATCCCCACGGCTACGATCTGGTCATCGCGGCCAACGTCCTGCACGCCACCCGCCATCTGGACGAGACACTCGCCCACTGCGGGGCGCTCCTGGCGCCCTCGGGGCTGCTCGTGGCGCTCGAAAACCAGCGCGGCCGGGGCTGGATGGACCTGATCTTCGGGCAGCTGGACGGATGGTGGCGCTTCAACGACCGCTACCGCTCGAACCACGCCCTCGCCGGACCGGAGGTGTGGCGTCGGGCGCTCGCCGACATGGGGTTCGCGGAATCCGAGGTTCTCGGCCTGGACGTGCAGGAGGTGGCCGGTTTGCCCGATCGCGGCGTGATCGTGGCTCAGAGTCCGGCGGAGATCGCCTTGCCGGAGGGCGTGTGGATTCTGGCCGCCGACCGGGGCGGGATGGCGGCGGCGCTGGCGGCGGAACTGGCGGCGCAAAACCAGCGCGTGGTGCTGGCGGGCGACGATCCGGAGGGCGCGAGGCCGGCGGCGGAGAGCGAGGCCGGGATCGTTGCGGCCGCGGTCGAGATGGACCGGCGCGAATCGTGGCAGGCGCTCGTTGAAGGCCTGCCCTCCGATGTGCCGTTCGCCGGCGCGGTGCATCTCGTCGCCCAGGACGGCTGCGGGGCGGCGGCGACAACGGCGGAGATGGCGGGGGACGCGAAACGGGCGGCGGCGAGCGCGCTCGCGCTCGTTCAGGGCATCGCGGACGCCGATGCCGCGCCCGAGAAGGGCGTGTGGTTCGTCACCCGGGGTGCGCAGGTGCTGGAACGGGAACGGACCGGCCAACTGGCCGGCTCCCCCCTGTGGGGTTTCGGCAGGGTCGTGGCGCGGGAGGCGCCTCAGCTGCAACCGCGCATGCTCGATCTCGATCCCGAGGCGGCGGCACCTCAAGCGGTCCTGGCGGACGAATTGCTGTTCCCCGATGCGGAGAACCACATCGCGTATCGCGGCGAGCGCCGCCAGGTGCCCCGGCTCGTCCGGACCGGCGACGGCGTGGAACGCCTCGCCCTGCCGGAGGAGACGAACTGGGTGTTGGCCCCGCACGAGGGAGGGGCGATCGAAACGCTGCGCGTGCAACCGCTGGCGCCGCGCGCCCTGGCGCCGAGAGAAGTGCGCGCCGAGGTCGAGGCCTGCGGGCTCAACTTCCTGGACGTGTTCCGGGCCATGGGCCTGGTCGAGGACGAGGGGATGCTCGGCGAGGAGTTCTGCGGCCGGATCGCGGAGATCGGCGCCGATGTCACCTCCGTCTCCGTTGGCGATCGCGTGGCCGGCTTCGCGTTCGGCACCTTCGGGCCGGAGGTCGTGACGCGGGAGGAACTGGTTGCGCCAGCGCCGCCGGACGTGTCGGCGACGGCGCTCGCCACGATCCCCTCGGTCTTCGTGACATGCGTGCTGTCCTATGAGCTTGCCGGGCTCGAAGCCGGAGACCGGGTGCTGATTCACGCCGGCGCGGGCGGCGTGGGGCTCGCGGCAATCCAGTTGGCCCAGGCTGCGGGCGCGGACGTGTTCGCGACGGCCAGCGCCCCCAAGCGGGATTTTCTCCGCTCGCTCGGCGTGGAGCATGTGTTCGACAGCCGCTCGACCGCGTTCGACCAGGATATCCTCGACACGACGGGCGGCGCCGGGATCGACGTCGTGCTGAACAGCCTCACCGGTGAGGGCTTCATCGAGGCGAGCCTGGCCTGCCTCGCGCAGGGCGGCCGCTTCGTGGAACTCGCCCGGCGGGACATCCTGAGCCACGAAGAGATGGCGGCGCTGCGGCCGGATGTCGCCTATTCGATCCTCGACCTCTACACGCTGAAGGAACAGGCTCCGGCGGGGCCCGGCGGGGCCCTGAGAGACGTGCTCGCGCGCATGGCGACCGGCGAGTTGGCGCCGCTCAGGCACACCACCTGGCCGTTGGCCGAAACGAGCGCCGCGATGGACTACATGCGCGCGGCCCGGCACATCGGCAAAATCGTGTTGACGACGCCTCCGCTCGCCGCAGGGAGATTGCGGCGGGATGGGACCTATCTCGTGACGGGCGGACTGGGCGGCATCGGCCTGGCGCTCGCGGAATGGCTCGCGGAGCGCGGCGCCGGAACGGTCGTGCTGAACGGACGAAGGGCGCCGGACGCGGCGGCGGAACGGGCGATCGAGACGCTGCGCGCCCGGGGATTCAGGATCGAGGTCGAGCTTGCGGACGTGACCGACACGGCCGCGCTCGATGCCATGCTGGAGCGGATGGACGGGACCCTGCCGCCGCTCTCCGGCGTGATCCACAGTGTCGGCGTGCTGTCGGACGCCGCCCTCGGGAATCAGAGCTGGGAGAGCTTCGAGACCGTGCTGTGGCCGAAGATGCTGGGGGCCTGGCACCTGCACCGGGCGACGGCGGAACGCGATCTGGACATGTTCGTCCTGTACTCGAGCGTAGCCGGGGTCCTGGGCAATCCGGGTCAGGCCAATCATGCGGCGGCCAACGCGTTTCTGGATCAGCTTGCCGCGCACCGCCGCGCGCTGGGGCTCCCTGGGCAATCCATAGCCTGGGGCGCCTGGTCGGGACTCGGCGAGGCGGAGGAGCAGCGCGAGCGGATCGCCGGACGGCGCGAGGCATCGGGCACCGGCTGGTTCCCGCCGGAGCAGGGCTTCCTGGCGTTCGAGCGCCTGCTGCGGGAGGATGCGACGGGCGGCGTGGTGGCTGTGGTGAACTGGCCCGTGTTCGGCGAATCCATCGGAGGCCGTCCGCCCCTCCTGGAGGACCTGCTCGCCGTCGCCACCGACGATGACGATGCGTCCTCCTCCGAAGACCTGCTTGGGCAGCTCGGCGCGACGCCAGCGGCGGAGCGCGAAAACCTGCTCGTGTCCTTCGTGCAGGGGGAAGTACAGGCGGTCCTGAGGCTGCCGTCGGCGCCGGCGCCCACCGTCGGCTTCTTCGACCTGGGGATGGATTCTCTCATGGCGGTCGAACTGCGCAACCGCCTCAACCGGGCCTTCTCCGACACCTATGTCGCGCCGAATACGCTGGTATTCGACTACCCGACGATCGCCGATCTCGCCTCCCACCTGGTGGACGCGCTGGGGGAGTCGGCCTCCGAGCCCGGCGAGTCGGCCCCCGCTGCGGGGTCGACTCCCGAGCCGGCCCCGCAGCCGGTGGCGCGGAAGAACGATGGGATCGCGGTCGTCGGCATGGCGTGCCGTTTCCCGGGCGCCCCGGATCTGCAGGCGTTCTGGAGCCAGCTCGAAGCAGGTCGCGATGCCGTGACGAACGGGCGGCAGGACAACGGATCGTGGACCGGGATCGCGGGCGACCCTGCGGCGGGCGACGACGCGTGGGGCCGTGGCGGGTTCGTCGAGGAGATCGACCGTTTCGACGCGCGGTTCTTCGGCATGACGCCGATCGGCACCCGCATGATGGACCCGCAGCAGCGGCTCCTCCTGGAGACGAGTTGGCAGGCGCTCGAAGATGCCGGAATCGATCTCGAGAGCCTGAGGGGGAGCGGCACCGGGGTTTACGCGGGCATCTCCACCAGCGAGTACCGCGATCTGATGATGACGGCGGGCGGGGAAGGCCTGAACTATCTGGGCACCGCGAGTTCCATGGCGCTCGGCGGGGTTGCATTCAAGCTGGGGCTCATGGGGCCCACCATGCCGGTCGTCCTCAACTGCGCGGCGTCCCTGGTCGCCGTGCACCACGCCGTAACCGCCCTGCAACAGGGTGAAGTGGATCTGGCGCTGGTCGGAGGCGTAAACGCCCTCTTTTCGCTCGGGCTGACCCGGGAGATGGTAGAGTTGGGGCTGCTGTCGCCGGAGGGCCGCTGCAAGACTTTCGACGCTTCGGCGGACGGCTTCGTGCGGAGCGAAGGTTGCGGGATGGTCGTCCTCAAGCGGCTTCACGACGCGGAGGCCGACGGTGATCGGATCTGGGGCGTGGTGCGCGGCACGGCAGTCAACCAGAACGGGGCCACCGCCGGACCCACGGTGCCGAACGGGCGAGCGCAGCAGCGAGTGATCCGGGAGGCGCTCGGGCGGGCGGGCGTCGCGCCCGGGCAGGTTGACTATTTGGAAGCCCATGGCGGGGCATCCACGTTGGGGGATCCCATAGAGGTGCAGGCGGCGGCCGCCGTGTACGGCGAGGGACGCGAGGCAGGCCGTCCGCTCCTGATCGGGTCCGTAAAGACCAACCTCGGCCATCTCGAGTCGGCTGCGGGCATTGCCGGACTGATCAAGGTCATGCTGTCGATGAAGCAGGGCGTGATCCCGAAGCACCTCCATTTCACGAAGCCGAACGAGCACGTGGACTGGGATGCGCTCCCCGTGCAGGTGACGTCGGAGTCGATGCGCTGGCCGCGGGATCCCGATCGGCCGCCATCTGCCGGCGTGAGTGCTTTCGGGATATCGGGGACCAACGCGCATGTCGTCGTGGAGGGCTACCGGTCGCCCGACGACGTCGCCCGCGCGAACGGCGCTGCGGGTCAGCCCGCCGGAGCCGCGCAGGCCATCGGCATCGCGATGCCGGACTCGCTGACGGCACTGCCGCCTCCATCGGGCGACTTCGACCCCCGCACGGCCCGCGTCCTGCCCCTGTCCGGCAAGTCGGACAAAGCGCTGCGCCAGTTGGCGGAACGGTACCTCGCCTGGCTCGACACCCACGCCGACGATCTCGACGCTGCGAGCGGGGCTGCGGACTCCCTGTTATCGGATATGGCGTGGACGGCGGGAGTGGGGCGCGACCACTTCCCGTACCGGGCGGGTGTCGCATTTCAGGAGATCGGCTCGCTCCGCGAGGGGTTACACGCGGTCGCAACTGCGGACGGGACGATGTCATCACAGACGGCTGGCGCTGCCGCGACGCCACCGAAGCTGGCCTTCTCCTACGCCGGCGAAGACACCGAGTGGACGGAAATGGGGAAGGTGCTGCACCGGACGGAGCCCGTGGTGCGCGCGATCCTTGACCGGTGCGATGAGATTCTGCGGGACGAACGTGGGGGCGCTTCCCTGCTGGATGTGATGTTCGAACCGGCCGGCGCGAATGCGGACGCACATGACCCGGCCTGGAGTCGACCGGCGACCTTCGCCCTCGAGTGCGCCGTCACCGCGCTCTGGTCCAGCGTGGGTGTCCGGCCCGGCGTGGTGTCGGGGCGCGGGGTCGGGAAGTTGGCCGCGGCATGGACCGCGGGGGTCGTCGACCTCGAAGACGGGCTGCGCATCTCGTCTCAACAGGGGATGGACGGTATGCGGGCAGCCGCCTCCGGAACCACACTCTCGCCACCCGCGCTATCGCTCCTGAATCAGGAAACAGGACGAGTCGTCGGCCTCGAAGAGATCGTGGACGGGGCGTACTGGCCCGACCCGGCACACTCGCTGGACGCACCGCGCCGTCGGGCCGAGGGGCTGGCGGGCCTCGATGTTGATCTCATCCTCGAAATCGGTCCCGGATTGAGGCGGGGTCCCACGCCGCTCGAGGCTTGGCCGAACGGCGCGGATCGGGTCGCCGACACACTCGAGGAGTGGGTGGCGCGCGTCTATGCCGCGGGTATTCCTGTTTCCTTCGCCGGGCTGTTCGCCGGTGAATCGCGGCGAAGGATCTCGATCCCCGGGTACCCGTTCCAACGCAAACGCTATTGGTTGGACGCGCTACCGTAAGGGCCGGCGGCCGGCTTGACTCCTTGACGATTCCGGCCGGGGGATGAAGTATCCCGCTCGGACGCAAACGAAGTGATCGCCGTCCCTGATCGGACAGCCGTACCAACCCTCTGCGAAAGGCCCTGCAAATGTCATGTGAAGCTCGCCTCAGGGAACTCATCGACGAACACCTCGATCTGGGCCGCGAGCCCAGCTGGGATACCGAGACGGGGCAGTCGGGCGTTTCATCGCTCGATGCGGTCGCCTTCAAGAAGGTCGTCGAGAAGGAGTTCGGCGTCACGATCCCCCCGGAGTGCTTCAGCACTCTGCGGAAGCTGGTCGAATTCATCGACGCCAAGGCTGGCTGAACGCGTCGCTGGACTTTGACGGCGCCCCCCGGGTCGGCTACGCGGGGGCGCGCGGCTTGACATGACTTCCGGCGCTGTCTGGAAGATCCCGGAGCCACGATCCGTGTACGACGTGCGGCACGGCGACGGGAGCGTCACCAGAGTACGGCGACACGGAATTCCCGAGGGGCGTCGGTTGATCGTGGGGCATGGCAACGGCCTCGCGGCCGACCTCTACTATCCGTTCTGGTCCCGGTTCACGGACGACTTCGATGTGTTCGTCTACGATCTGAGGAACCACGGGTGGAACCCCATCGGCCCGCGCAACGCGCACAACATCCCCAACCTGATTCAGGACCAGGAAGACGTCGTCGAGGCCATCGCCGAACGCTACGGTCGGACGCGCTCCGTCGGCGTCTTCCATTCCCTTTCGGCGCTGACCGCTCTCCTGTCGCGGTCGCTCGGCACGGGTCGAACCGGCGACCTCTCGGCCTGGATTCTCTTCGACCCACCCCTGTTTAGGCCGCGGCTGGCCGAGCAGGAAACCGACGAGGCCGCCGACCGGCTGGCGGAGATCGCGCGACGCCGAATGGACCGCTTCCGCGAGGCGGGCGAACTCGCGGAACTCTTCCACCACCTGCTGCTCACGAGGGCCGTGCCGGGCGCCGCGGAGTTGATGGCCCGCACCGTGCTCCGGGAATCCCCCGACGGACAGGGCCTCGTGCTTCGGTGTCCCCGCGACTACGAGGCTCAGATCTTCGCGTACGCCCGTACCTACGCCTTCCTCGTTGACCTCGGCGACCTTCCGTGTCCGACCAAGGTCATCGGATCGGACCCCACCACGTCGTTTGCGTACCTGCCGACGTTCAATCTGAGTCACATGAATACGGTCGACTACGACTTCATCCCGGAATCCACGCACTTCCTGCAGATCGAACAACCTGAGGAGTGCGCGCAGTTGACGTGCCGGTTCCTCGAGGACCACGGGCTGGCGCAGCGCCCTAATCCGGGGCGGCGGAGATCTCCACCCGCACCGTGAGGATATCGGTGTCGCGGTATTGCCGGTGGTGAACCGACGAGGCGAGGTGACGCAGGAGACGGAGCGAGAACTCGCCCTCGGCAGAGGTCTCCCCGGCCTCTCCGCGCAGTAGCGCAAGGCGATTCTGGAGGTTCTCTCCGCCCGGGGCGATCACGAACTCCACCACAACGTCCCCCTTGTCCCGATGCACGGCGAGGGCGAGTCGCCGCCGGGAAGAGCGGTCTCCGGGCGCCTCCGGCCGGGTGAGCGAGAGGAGCGCCTCCTCGGTGGCTCCCTCCACGCGGTCCGCGGCGCCCGCGGCCAAGCCCGCTCGCGCGGCGAAGTTCGCGAGAAACTCCCGGATCCGCGGCAGTTCCGAGAGGTCGAACTCCGTTTCGATTCGGGCTGGACGGGGCTCGGTGAGGCGCAGCAAGAGGGTCAGGAGGATCGCAGTGAACCCGCCCGCGTTCATCCCGTTGGCGAACAGACCGCCGGCGAACGCCGACACCTGATCGGGCAGGATGAGCCCGTACTGGCAGCTGACTCCGGCCAGGAAGGCAAGGCCGACGACGATGCCGTCACGATATTCGAGCCCGCCCTGCAGGACGATCTTGAGGCCGATCGCGAACAACATCGCGAGCAGGACGGCGAGATAGCCGGCGAACACCGGGTCCGGGATCGCGAGCAGGACGGCGAAAGCCTTGGGAAGGAACGCGAAGCCGATGAACGCGGCGCCGGCCACCAGCCCCACACCCCGCGCGGCAACTCCGGTGAGTTGCGTGAGCGGCACGCTCGTCGTGGTCGCGCTGCCCGGCACCGTGCCGGCGCACCCGGCCATGAGGTTCCCTACGGCGTCGACGGCGACCGCGCCCTGCACGGCCCGGAAGTCGATCGCGCGGCTCGCGCTGCGCCACGACACCCGCTGGACGGCGACGGCGCTGCTCATCGTGCGGATGGCCGCGATCACCGCAACGAGCAGGAACGAGGGCAGCAGCGACCAGAACGCCGGCCCGAAGGCTAGGTCGAAGCCGGGCGCGCGCGGGCGAGGAGGGCCGATCCAGGAAGCCTCCGCGACGCGCTCCGGATCGTAGAGGCCGTAGGCGGCCGCGATCATCGTCCCGACGACGACGCCGATCACGGGGGCCCATTGCCGGAGCGCCCCCCTGCCCCGCAACGCGATGCACCCGATGACGAGCAGCGTAACGAAAAAGCTGAGAGGAACGCCCGGAAGTGCGGAACCATCGGATCCGGGCGTGAGCAGCCCCGACAGGAAGGGGAGCACGGTCACCGGGATGAGCATGATCACCGTGCCCGAGACGGAGGGCGTCAGGACCCGCTGGAAGAGCGACAGCCGCCAGGAGAGGAGGAGCGGGACAAGCGCGGCGAGCACGGTGAGGGTGGCCAGGAGGGCCGGACCTCCTTCGGTGAGCGCCATGATGCTCACCGGGAGGAAGGCGCCGGACGTTCCCATCACGAGAACATGTCCCATGCCCAGGGGCCCCACCCGCAAAGCCTGCAGCATCGTCGTCAGGCCGCAGACGATGACCGAAGCGAGCACGGCCCAGCCGAGGTAATCCTCGCTCATGCCCGCGCCCCGCATCACAACCATCGGGATCAGGATGATCGCTGTGATGTTGAGCCCCGCGAGCTGGAGCCCGACACCGAGGGTCAGGGCCGCGGAAGGCTTCTCGCCAGGCTCGTAGCGCAGCCCGGAACGGCCGCCCGTCCCTCCGCCGCTCAAGCGACCGACGCGATCTCGAGGCGCGGGCCCGACCGCCCGTTCCCGTATCTTGTCACCCGGGGTCCCCTTGCCGTTCGGTTTGGGCCTGCCGGAGATTGATCCTCCGGCGACGTCGCGCTCGACCGCCGCCTGGCCGCCCGCGACCCTGCCACAACCTTGGAATATCACTCATTCGTTCCGAGACGAACAGTTACGCGCGACACGAAAGACACCGGAGGAGTAGGACCATGCGAAACGCCCGCTCGACGTTGACCGCTCTGATTGCGCTGCTGGCGATCCCCCTCGCGGTTCCGGCCGGAGCCGCCGGCCAGAACCGGGAGATGACGCCCGAGGAGCGCGCCCGCCTCATGGCGGAATACGAGGCCCGGATCGACGCCGAACTCGTCTCGGAGCGGCCGATCGAGATGTTCGACTCGATCTGGATCGAAGAACTCACGTGGATGGAAGTCCGCGACATGATGGCCGATGGGTACAACATCGCCATCATCTCCACGGGCGGAATCGAGCAGAACGGGCCCTACGTCGCCACGGGAAAGCACAACTACGTCCTGCAGGGCACGTGCGAGGCCATCGCCCGGGAGCTGGGCACGGCGCTCTGTGCCCCGATCATGAAGCTCGTCCCCGAGGGGAACATCGACGAACCCTCCGGCCACATGCGCTACCCCGGGACGATCTCGCTCCGTCAGGAGACCTTCGAGGCGGTGCTCGATGACGTCGCTTCCAGCCTCCGGGCACACGGCTTCGAGCACATCGTCTTCATCGGCGACAGCGGCGGGAACGTGCAGGGGATGGCGAACGTTGCGGCCCGCCTCAACGAGCGCTGGGACGACGCCCACGCGCATCACATCCCCGAGTACTACCGGTACGGAGGCGGGGATTTCCTCGAATCCGAGCTGGGGATCGTGGAGACGGAGAACGACGGCATCCACGACAGCTTCGGCATCACGAGTCTGATGATGACCGTCGACCCCACCGTCGTCCGCTACGACCAGCGCGTGAAGGCGGGGCTCGCGAAGATCAACGGCGTCCCGATCGCCCCGAAGGAGAAGACGATCGAGACCGGCTTGAAGCTGAGGGCCTACCGGACCGCGCTCACCGTCGAGAAAATCCGCGAGTCGATCGCCAACGCCGGCACGTAGCCCGCGCTTTCCCATCTCCCGGCCCGCGCGGCTCTCGGTCCGCGCGGGCCCGTTGAATCTCACCGCCCCCCGCGAGGCGTAACACTTCCTTTCGGCCGGCTCCACGAAAGAAGGACGAGTGGCGAGTCCCCAACCGAGTTCCCCCATCCCCGCGCGAGGCAAGCTGGTCATCGGCGCGCTCGCGTTCGCGGGACTCACGGCGCTCGGACTCGTGGCGCTCATCCGGTGGCGCCCTCCGTCGGAACTCGACAACATCCTCACCCGCGTCACGCCGGGGTTCGCCATCGCCCTCCTCGCCCTGCTCGCGCTGGACTTCACGCTGGGCGGCCTCCGGTATCGACTGCTCCTCGACGGCCGCGTCTTCTCGCGCGTTTCGCTGTGGCACTGCATGCGCGCGAACTGGGCGAACATGCTCCTGGGCGCGATCACGCCGGCGCAGACGGGGGGCGGGGCCGCGCAGCTCTATGTGCTGTGCCGGCGCGGGGCGCGGCTGTCCGAGGCCATTCTCTGTTCGCTGCTGACGTTCGTCGCCACGCTGATCTTCTTCGCGCTCGGCGGCCTCGGCGCCCTGGCGTTCCTGCCGGGCGAGGCCCTGTCGCGAGGCGTGCTGGTCGCGCTCGTCATCGCGGTGGTGGCCATTACGGGCCTGGCGGGCCTGCTCGGCCTGGCCGTTGTCGCCCGGCGGCGCACCGTTCGGGTGATCCGGCGCGCCCTCAACGCGGGTTCGAGGCGGGGGACGCGGGTGCGCCGCTGGGCGGCGGCGGGCCGGCGTCTGCTGAGCCGCGAGATCGAGCGGCTCGCCGCGGGGATCCGGGCGGTCGCGGCGCGCGGAAAGGTGACGCTCATCTGGGTGTGCGCCGGCACCGCCCTCCTCTACTTCAACAAGTATTTCATGGGCTACGTCCTCGCGGCAGCCCTGCAGGGGCCGGTCGACGGCTCCTTCATCGGACTCCAGCTTCTTCAGCACATCGTCCTCTACTTCGCGCCGACGCCGGGCGCCTCGGGCGTCGCGGAGGCCTCGACCGGACTGTTGATGAACCGGGTTCTCCTCGCGGAAGTCACAGTCCTTTGGGTCGTCGGCTGGCGCCTTCTCACGACCTTCTTCGGGACGATCCTGGGCGTGTTCGTGCTGCTCGGAGAGGCGCGGCGACACGTCGGCGAGGTTCGGGCCGACGAGACCGGGGCGACCGCATGAGCGGCAACGGAAACGCAAGACTCTGCCTCGGAGGTGCGGAGTTCTGGGAGCACCTCGAGCGCGACATCCGCAGCGCGCGGGACTACGTGTACGTACAGACGCTCTCGTTCGAGGGCGACGCCGCCGGGCTGGGCCTGGCCGAGGCCCTGCTCGCCTGCGAGGCGCCCCGGCGGCGCATCGTCGTGGACGCGGTGACGAAGTACCTGATCAACGACCGCTTCATCGGCCTGCCATCGGCGCGGCGCGACGCGGGTCTCCAGCGCGAGGTCGCGGCCACCGGCGAAATGTGCGACCGGCTGGAACGCGGCGGCGTGCCCGTGCGTTTCGCCTGGCCCGTGGGCCGGCGCTTTCACCGGCTCATCGCCCGCAACCACAAGAAACTCATCGCGATCGACGACCGGGTCGCCTACCTGGGCGGGATCAACTTCAGCGACCACAACTTCGCCTGGCACGACTTCATGATCCGCATCGAAAGCCCGGGAATCGCCGAGTTTCTGCGCGAGGACTTCGAGCACACGTGGCGGGGACACGACCGGGCGGCCGCCGCGGAGATCGACGGCGATGAGATCGTGGTCGGCGAAGGCCGGGGCAACGCCGGACTGCGCGACGCCGTCTCCCGCGCGCTCGACCGGGCCGCGCGCCGGATCGTCATCCAGTGCCCGTATGTGAGCGAGCCGTTCTGGAGCGCACTCGGACGCGCGCACCGCCGCGGCGTTCACGTCACCGTGATGATGCCGGAGGCGCACAACCGGGCCGTGATGAAATGGGGCACGCTCGACGCTTCGCGACGCGAGGGCTTCGAGGTCCTCATGTTGCCCGGTCCGATGACGCACGCGAAGGTGATGCGGATCGACGACTCGGTCGTCCTCGGTTCGGCAAACTTCGACTACGTGAGCTTTCGCATGCAGCCGGAAGTCGTGCTCATCACGAGCGCACCCGGGCTCGTCCGCGAGATCGGAGAGCGCATACTCGAGCCCGATCTCGCGCGCTGCCGGGAGCCGGACGAGGAGCGCCGCCAGCGCTGGCGCGAACGCCTGGGCGGCATCTCGATGCGCGTGCTGGAGATGCTCTCCTCTTCGATCCGCGAGCGCCGGCCCGGTCCGATCCCGCTCGCCACCTGGCGCGACGGACACGCCATCCCAAGGTCGCGCTAGCCGCTCCGCGCGATCCGAAGTTGCGTTGGCTACCCCCTCGCCGTAAATCTAGGGTAATTCAACATCTAAAATTGATATAGCTTGATTTCTCAGGGCGGAGACGGGGCGTGATCCATCGAAATCTTGAGCCTGCCCTCATCAGGTCGGCAGGCGAGATGCCTGTTGTCACGGTCACCGGTCCCCGGCAAAGCGGTAAGACCACGCTGTGCCGGACGCTATTCGGGGACCACCCCTATCGTACGATGGAGGATCCTGACGTACGAGACTTCGCGCTGCAGGATCCGCGCGGCTTCCTGGCGGAACTTCCGGACGGAGCGATAATCGACGAGGTGCAGCGCGCCCCCGACATCCTCTCCTATCTCCAGGGCATCGTCGATGACAACCCTCTGCCGGGACGGTGGATTCTCACGGGCTCGCAGAATCTCGCGTTGCTTCATTCGGTAAGCCAGTCGCTGGCCGGACGTACGGCTCTTCACGAGTTGCTACCGTTGACCTGGGGTGAGATACGGGAGTTCTCAGCCTATCCGGAGACGCTGGGAGAGGCTCTCGTCAAGGGTGGCTTTCCTCGAATCTTCGATCGTCGAATCGAAGCGTCTCGGTGGCTGCGTTCGTACGTAGGCACCTATCTGGAGCGGGACGTCCGGACGATCCTCAACATCGGGGACCTTGTGACGTTCCAGCGATTCGTACAGCTGTGCGCGGGCCGTACCGGCCAATTGCTCGACTATTCCGCGCTAGCGGGCGACTGCGGGATCTCGCAACCGACGGCCCGGCGGTGGTTCAGCGTGCTCGAGGCGAGCTTCATCGCTTTCCAGCTTCCCGCTTTCCACAGCAACATTCGCAAACGGCTCGTGAAGCGCCCCAAGGTGTACTTCTACGACACGGGTCTCGTTTGCTGCCTCCTCGGAATTCGCGAACCCGCCCATCTCCGGTCCCACCCCTTGCGCGGCTCGATCTTCGAGACCTGGGTTGTTTCGGAAATCACGAAACACGTTGCTAACCGGGGAGAATCCGGCGGCTTGACGTTCTATCGCGACCACAACGGCGCCGAGGTCGATCTCATCATCGAGCGCCCTACGAGCCGCCTCCTGCTCGAAGTCAAGTCGTCAGCCACGCCTTCGTCTCACATGTTCCGCGCCGGCCGTCGGGTGCGGCGACATCTTGGCGAGGTTGAACTGGCCGTTGCGTATGGGGGCGATCACTACCAGCAGCGCTCGGATGGCGAATTCCTGCCTTGGAGAAACGTGAGAGCTGCCGCCATGAGCGATCCGGGGGTTGCGGTGCGTACCGGTTCCGGCGGTCGGCCGGTCGCACAGGCCCATGTCCTTGCACTTCTTCCAAACAAGACTTGGCAATCCGCAGAGACCGACGCACAGGGGATGGCAATCCTCGACCTGGACTCCCTTCATGTGCCGATGACGGTCTTCGTAGCCGCCCCCGGCTTCGAGGCGCGACTGGAGCGCGAGTGGGTCCCGGCCGAACGGGCACTCGTGATCGACCTCAAGCCCCTGCCGAGCGGCGGAGCAGTCGTCTTCCCGGAGGGTTCGGGCGACATTCCGGGCCTGACGGGGCGGGTCACCGTCACCGGCGGCGCCTTCTCGTCAGGATTTGGCGCGGCGTTCGACACGACACGCATGCAAGCGGAGACTGTCGCGATAAACGGCGTCGCATCGCAGCCCGTTGCCTTTCGTCCGGACGAGGAGCTGCACCTGGAGAACTCCGATGGTCACGAGCGCTGGGTGCGCGTCGTCGCGATCGCCGGCCCGTCTGCGCTGGTCGAGTATCGTGCCGAGCTTTCTGGCGACTCCCCTCGCCGGCGTTAGGATGAGTCCATGACTTTGTGGTTTCGGCGGTATCTGCTGCCCGGGTTCGTCTTCCAGTCCATCATCATCGCGGGCGGGTACGGGACCGGGCGGGAACTCGTCGAGTTCTTCCTCCGCTTCGGGCCGGTCGGGGGGCTGCTCGGGATGCTCCTTCCGGCGACGATTCTCGTGAGCCTCACCTCGATGGCGTCCTTCGAGTTCGTGCGCGTGTTCGGAACGTACGACTACCGGACGTTCTTTCAGGGGCTCCTCGGACGTGGGTGGGTCATCTACGAGGTCGGCTACCTGTGCGCCGTCCTCCTCTTCCTGGCGGTGATCGGAGCGGCCTCGGGGACCTTCCTCCTCGAGACGTTCGGCCTCCCGTTCGCAGCCGGCGTGGCCGGACTCCTCGTCGCCATCGGTTTCCTCGTCTTCAAGGGGACGGCGACGATCGAACGGTTCTTCTCCGGCTGGTCGTTCCTCCTGTACGGGGTGTATCTCGTCTTCTTCGCCTGGTCGATCGCCCGCTTCGGGGACGGCATCGGGGCGGCCCTCGCGTCGGGCGAGGCGCGGGAGGGCTGGGCGCTGTCGGGGTTCCGGTACGGCGTTCTCCAGGTGTCGCTCCTGCCGGCGATGCTGTTCGCGACGCGGCACATCGGCAGGCGGCGGGAGGCGCTGTGGGCCGGCGCCCTCACGGGGCCCATCGCGATGATCCCGGCCGTCCTCTTCCTCGTGGCGATGGCGGGCCACTACCCGGGCATCGTGGACCGCCCCGTGCCGGCCAACCATCTGCTCGAACTGCTGGGATCGCGGGCGTTCCAGATCGCCTTCCAGGTCGTCCTCTTCGGCACGCTCATCGAATCCGGGGCCGGCGTGATCCACGCCTTCAACGAGCGGGTCGCCGGCGTGTTCGCGGCGCGGAAGGCCCGCATGCCCGCGATGATGCGGCCGGCGGTCGCCATCGCCCTGCTCGTCGTCGCCTCCGTCCTGTCGAGGTTCGGGATCATCGACCTCATCGCGACCGGCTACGGAGCCCTGAGCTGGGCTTTCATCTTCATCTTCGTCCTGCCGCTGCTGACGGTCGGGCTGTACAAGCTGCGGCGGCACGGAGCCGGGGCGAACGAAGGATCCGCGTAGGGCGAAATCCGGTCGGCGTCCCTATATTGAAGGGTTGAAGTCGAAGGGTAACGTCACACTTCCCTCGCGGGGGACGAGCGATTCCATGAAGAGACTCGCGGTTGCGCTGTCCTGCATCGCGCTCTGGGGGGCGATTTCCGCGCTTCCCGGCGGTCCTTCGCGCTCCGGCCCCGCCCCGGCGCAGGCCCGCGAGTTCGTCCCGGACACGATCCCGCAGACCATCGTCAACCAGGTCTGCAGGAACTGCCACAACGACACCCGTGTGCTGGGGAACCTCTCGCTGGATCGTTTCGAGGTGGAGATGGCGCACCTCGAGGCGGAGACCGCGGAGAAGATGATCCGGAAGCTGCGGGCCGGGATGATGCCGCCCCCGGGGATCCGGCGCCCGCCGCCCGAAAACCTGCTCCAGCTCGCCGAGACGCTCGAGGCGCGGGTCGATGCCGCGGCGGCGGACCGGCCAGACCCCGGCGTCCGCTCCTTCCAGCGGCTGAACCGGGCCGAGTACGAGCGTTCGATCCGGGCGCTCCTCGGACTCGACATCGACGCCTCCGCCTACCTGCCGAACGAGACGATCAGCGCGGGCTTCGACAACATCGCCGACGTCCAGAACCTCTCCGCGACGCTCCTCGAGGGGTATCTGACCGCGGCGAGCGAGATCAGCCGGCTCGCGCTCGGGGACCCGACCGTGACGCCGAGCGAGACGGAATACGAGGTGTCCCGCTACGCCGAGCAGCGGCAGCACGTGCCGGGCACGCCGATCGGCACGCGCGGCGGGATCTCCGTCGTGCACAACTTCACCGCGGACGGGGACTACATTTTCCGGCTCGCCTTCCAGCACGAGTCGACCGGGAACTTCTTCGGGCAGACGACGCCCTTCGACGAGCAGGTCGAACTCTCCGTGGACGGGGAACGGCGGGCGCTCATCGACATCGACCGCTGGATGCACCGGCAGGATCCCAACGGGGTCCAGGTCGAAACGCAGCCGATCCACGTGACGGCGGGGCCGCACCGGGTGTCCGCCGCCTTCATCAAGCGCTTCGACGGACCGATCGAAGACCTCGTGTCGCCGCACGAATGGAGTCTCGCCGACAAGAAGATCGGCTATTCGCACGGGATCACGGTCGTCGCCCACCTCCGCGACCTCACGATCCGGGGACCGTTCGGCGTGTCCGGCGTGTCGGAGACGCCGACGCGGGCGCGCGTGCTGACGTGCCGGCCCGAAACCGGGGATGAGGCGGCGGAGCGCCGCTGCGCGCGGGAGATCGTGGAGCGGCTGGCGGCGCAGGCCTACCGGCGGCCGGTGGACGCGTCGGACGTCGACCCGCTCCTCGGCCTTTACGACGCCGGGGCGGAGGAGGACGGCTTCGAGGTCGGCGTTCGGACGGCGCTCCAGGGCATCCTCGCGAGCCCGGACTTCATCTTCCGCTTCGAGGAGCCGCCCGCCGGGGCCGGGACCGAGGGACCGTACCGCATCGCGCCGCTCGATCTCGCCTCCCGGCTCGCGTTCTTCCTGTGGGGGATGCCGCCGGACGAGGCGCTCATCGAGGCGGCCCGGACGGGCGGGCTCGACGACGCGGCCGGCGTGGAGACGCAGGTCCGGCGCATGCTCGGACACGCGAACGCCGAGGGGCTGGCGACGCGATTCGCCGCGCAGTGGCTGCGGCTGCAGGACCTCGACAACGTGCACCCGGACGCGCTCCGCTTCCCCGACTTCTACGAGCAACTCGCCCGCGACATGCGCCGCGAGACGGAGCTTCTCTTCGAGCACCTGGTGCGGGAGGACCGCAGCTTCTTCGAGCTTCTGACGGCGGACTACACCTTCGTCAACGAACGGCTCGCGCGGCACTACGGTATCCCCGGCGTGGCCGGCACCCACTTCCGGAAGGTCGATTATCCCGACGACGTCCGCCGCGGCGTGCTGTCGCACGGGAGCATCCTCACCTCGACCTCGCACGCGAACCGGACCTCGCCCGTGCTGCGGGGCAAGTGGGTCATGGAGGTCCTGTTCGGGACGCCGCCGCCTCCGCCGCCTCCGGACGTGCCGGATCTGGAGGCGATCGACGAAGCCGAAGAAGGCCGCTTCCTGACGGTGCGCGAGCGGCTGGAGATGCACCGCGCGAGTCCCGCGTGCCGTTCCTGCCACCGCGTCATCGACCCGCTCGGGCTCGCGCTCGAGAACTTCGACGTGACGGGCGCCTACCGGATCAAGGACCAGGGGCGCACGGTCGATCCCAGCGGCGACCTGTACGACGGGACGCCGCTGGCGGGGCCGGCCGATCTGCGGACCGCCCTCCTCTCGCGGCGCGAGTCGCTGGCGCGGGCGTTCACCGAGAGTCTCATGGCCTACGCGCTCGGACGCCGCGTGGAGTACTTCGACATGCCGACCGTGCGCCGCATCACGCGCCGCGCGGAGGCGGAGGACTACCGCATGTCCGCCTTCATCCTCGGAGTGGCGGAGAGTCCGGCCTTCCTCATGAGCCGCGGCGGCGCCATCGTCGAGCAGGGGGACGTGGAACAGACCAACCGGGGGATGTAGATGGACATCATCACGGGCAAGCACATTCCGCGCCGCACCTTCCTCCGGGGAGTCGGGGCCACGGTGGCGCTTCCGATGCTGGACGCCATGGTTCCCGCCGGACGGCTCTGGGGATCGATCCGTCCCGCGGATCCGACGCGGCTGATCGCGATCGAGATGGTGCACGGCGCCGCGGGCTCCACCGCGTACGGAGCGTCGCGCGGCTACTGGTCGCCGCTGCAGACCGGCCGTGACTTCGACCTCGGCACCGGGGCGCTGGCCTCCCTCGAACCATTCCGGGACCGGCTAACGATCATCAGCGACACCGATATCGCGGCGGCGGAGGCGAGGATCCCCAAGGAGATCGGCGGCGATCACTTCCGGTCCAGCGCGACCTTCCTGACCCACGCCCACCCGCGACAGACCGAGGGCTCGGACATCCGCGCCGGGACATCGATGGATCAAATCTATGCGCAGCGCTTCGGGCAGGACACGCCGATCCCCTCCATGCAGCTCTGCATCGAGAACGTGGACCAGTCCGGCGGGTGCGCGTACGGCTACGCGTGCGTTTACACGGACACGATCAGCTGGGCTTCGCCGACGGAACCGCTCCCCATGATCCGCGATCCGAGGGTCGCCTTCGACCAGCTGTTCGGCGCGGGGGGGAGCGCGGAGGAACGCGCCGCCCGCCGCCGGGCGAACCGGAGCGTGCTCGACTTCATCGCGGGCCGCATCGGAGAACTCCGCCGGGAGCTGGGACCCGTCGACGTCCGCCGGCTCGACCGCTACCTCGACAACGTGCGCGAGATCGAGCGGCGCATCGAGCGCGTCGAGACGCAGAACCGGAGCGGCGAGGAGCGGGCGCTGCCCGAGGCGCCGGCCGGCGTGCCCGACTCCTTCGTCGAGCACGTGCAGCTGATGTTCGACCTCCAGGCGCTCGCGTTCGAGTCCGACATGACGCGCGTGTTCTCGTTCAAGCTGGGGCGCGACTCGTCGGCCCGCGTCTTCCCGGAGAGCGGCGTCGACAAGCCCTTCCACCCGGCCTCGCACCACGGCGCCGACGAGGGCAACATCGACGACTTCGCGCAGATCAACCGGTTCCACGTGTCGATGGTCCCGTACCTGCTCGAGCGGCTGCGGAACACGATGGACGGCGAGACGGACCTGCTCGAGAAGACGATGGTCATCTACGGCTCGCCGATGGGCGACCCCAACGTGCACAACCACAAGCGCTGCCCCCTGTTCGTGGCCGGCGGCGCGAACGGGAAGCTGGAAGGCGGCCTCCACCTGCGGGCGCCGGCGGGGACGCCGATGGCGAACGCGATGCTCTCGCTCATGCACGCGCTCGGGCTGGAGGACATCGAACAGTTCGGCGACAGCACGGGCCCGCTTTCGCTCGCGGCTCCCAGCGCCAACGCGGCCGGCTCGTGAAGCGGGACGGGCGCCTTCGGATGGCCTCGGCGCTGAAGGCGCCGGCGGTCGCGCTGCTGGCGGTGTTTTTGAGCGGCGCGCTGTTGACCGATTCGCCGGTGGCGGACGCGGCGATGACGGGCGACCTCGCCTCCGTTCGGGCGCTGCTCTCCGATGGCGCCGACGTGAACGCACCGCAGGGCGACGGCATGACCGCGCTCCACTGGGCGGCGCGAGCGGCGAACGCCGATCTGGCCCGCCTGCTCCTCGAAGCCGGCGCGGAGGTCGGCGCCGCCACCCGCATCGGCGCCTACACGCCGCTGCACCTCGCAAGCGAAGTCGGCGGCTCGGAGGTCGTGGGCCTCCTCCTCGAAGCGGGCGCGGAACAGACCGCCACCACCGCGGATGTCGGCGGCGCGACCCCGCTGCACCTCGCCGCCGGCGCGGGCGAAGCGGATGCCGTCCGCCTGCTCCTCGAGCATGGCGGAGACGCCGACGTGCGCGAGGCGCGCTGGGGCCAGACGCCGCTCATGTACGCCGCCACCCGCGGCCGCGAAGCCGCCGTGCGGGCGCTGCTCGAGGGCGGCGCGGATCCCGCTCTCGCCACGTGGGTGACCGACATCACGGCGCTGACCGAGTGGTCGCAGGCCGACCGCCGCGCC
>JAJEEM010000078.1 GCA_022820995.1 Gemmatimonadota bacterium
TGCCATCCTCCGGGTCTTCATGGGCGTCGGCATGGGCTACATCACGACCTACGCCGACGCCCTCATGGGCACCGGCACGGCCGATCCGCTCGAACTCTGGCTCTGGGCCGTCGTGCTCATGCCGCTCGTCGTCTGCGGCCTCATGGCCGGGCTCAAGGTCGGCGAACTCGCCTCGATGCTGGTGTCCGGCTCCGGCTCCTCCGGGTCCGGGTTCATGGCGCTCGTCATGCGCGGAGCCGGTGGCGCGGTCGCGCCCGCATCCGCCGCCAAGCCCCCCGTCTGACACCCAAGGAGATGACACCAATGAAGCGAGACCGTGACGCGGGCCGCGAGTACGCCGAGATCTGGGGCGAAGCCGTGCAGGCGAACCGGAAGCTCCGAACGATCCTGATCTTCCTTTCGGCCAGCATCGTGCTCGGCGTTTTCGTGCTGCTCCGGATTGCGGGCGCGGAGCCGCCCAAGCCCATCGTCGTGCGGGTGGACGAGGTGGGCCGCGCCGAGGCGCTGGCCTACGAGGCCGCGACCGCGCAGGCCGATCCACTGGATCCCACGACGAAGTACTTCCTGAACCGGTTCGTCCACGACTTCCACTCGCGACGGCGGGCGACCGTCGAGGAGCACTGGACCCGGAGTCTTCGGTTCCTCTCAACGGAGCTCGCCAACGCCGCGTTCCAGAGGGACGGTGCCGAGGTCGCGGCCACTGCGGCAGGGACAGCCGAGACCGAATTCGAAGTCGAGCAGGTGGTGCTCCGCATCCATCCCGCGCCCGAGCCGCCGCACGGCGCGACGGCCGACTTCGATCTCGTGCATCTGGACGGCGAACGGGAGCTGAGCCGCGAGCGCTGGTCGCTCACGCTCCGGTTCGAGTTCCTCGACTCGATTCCGAACGAACTCGTCGTGCACAACCCCATGGGACTCCTCGTCACCTACATGCGGGCCGACCTGGCGCTCGTGACCGGGGAATCGCCGTGATCGCGCATCTGAAAGGCCGCGAGAAGGCGCTGGAGGCGTTCGGCTGGACGGGCCGGGAAGCCGAGTGGATCGCGCTGGCGTGCCTCCACAGCGGGGTGTTCACCCGTGACCAGATCTGCGACTGGCTCGGGATCCACCGCCACACCGCGCGCCGCTTCGTCCGCGACATCGTGGACCGGAGGCTGGGGGCCGAGGACGCGCTTGAAGGCCGCAAGGTGTGCCGGATCTCCGCGCGCGCCATCTACCGTGCGCTGGGAGCCGAGGACATCCGGCACCGCCGGATCGCGTCCACCGAGGTGCTTCTTCGCCGGTTGCTCTCGCTCGACTACGTGATCGGCCGCACCGGCCAGCCGTGGCTCCCGACCGAGCCCGAGAAGGTCGGTGCGTTCGAGGCGCTCGGGCTGGATCGCGAGATCCTGCCCGTCCGGGTGTACCGGGGCGCCGCCGGCGAGACGCGGCGGTACTTCCCCCTCAAGCTGCCCGTCGCGCTGGACGTTGACGGCGCCGTCTTCGTCTACGCCGATCCGGGTCACGAGACCGCCACGGGCCTCCACTCCTGGGGTCGCGCCCACCGCGAGCTCTGGGCAGCGCTCAGGGATGGAGGTCGCCGGGTCGAGGCCGTCGCCGTCGTGCTCGGCGACGGGGAGTTCGAGCGGGCGGAAAAGGTTCTCGGCAACTGGACCGCGCCGTTCCGGTCCCCCGGCCGCTCGGCGGCATTCGGGACCGGGCGGGAGATCCGCCGCGAGATCGACCGGATCGAACGGGCGATCCGCGGCGCGGACCAGAGCGTGATCCAGATCCACGGCAGCCTCCGGGCCTGCCTGGCCCGGCTCGTCGAACTCCGGGCCGCGCTCCCGACCGCGCCCGCGGAGGCGATGATCGACGGCTTCACGGTGTGGCGTTCCTTCCGGCTGTCGGGAGGGCTGTTTTGAGCGCCGGACGCCCGTCCCGATGCCGATCCGCGAGTGTACATGGCGCTTCGGGTGTGGCCGGACACGAAATCGCGACCGCGATGGACACGCCTCCGGTTCCATATGTCGCTGGCGCGTTTGCCGTTGCGCCACGACCGGCCGAGCGCCGATGCCGATCCGCGCTCTCTGGCCGTGGATGGGAGCGACCCCCCATCTCGGCATGCCTCGATCGGCATCGGGCGGGATGGCGATGTACATCCCCATCCTCCCCTCCGCCAAGGGGTCGCTCCCATCCAGCGATCCTTCCAGGAAGGGGGTCGAACCGATGAAGTCCGGCACGCTCGCCATCATCGGGGCCGCGCTCGGCGCGGTCGGCGGCCACGCGCTCAAGGCGCCGTTCCCTGGGGTCGGCGACAACCTCCCGCTCGATCTGATCGCTTCGCACGATCCGCGCCTCTGGGCCGCGCTGCGCCTGTGGCACTACGCATGGCCCGCCGTCGCCGTCGTGCTCGCCGGGAGCCTCTGCCTCTCGGTCTGGCGGGTCTGGCTGCACCCGCTGTTCAGGTTCCGGCGGCGCGGCAGGCTCCCCGCCTGGCCCGCCTCGCCGGCCGACGAGACGCCCTCGCTCGTGATCGGTGAACTGCACCACCCGACCGTGCCGCGCGAGAGCGAAGAGCCGTCCTGGCTCGTCATCCCCCAGAAGGGACTCTACACCGGCACGCTCATCGTGGGAGCCGTCGGCACCGGCAAGACCAGCGGCTGCATGTATCCCTTCGCCCGGCAACTCCTCACCTGGCGGGCCGGCGATCCCGACCGCCGCGCGGGCGCGCTCGTGCTCGAAGTCAAGGGAGACTTCTGTCATCAGGTGAGGAGCATCCTCGAAGACGCCGGGCGTGCCGACGACTACATCGAGATCGGGGTGGGCGGATCGTGGCAGTGGAACCCGCTCGACGATCCGCTCCTGGACTCCTACTCGATGGCCTACGGCGTGGCATCCCTCATCAACCAGCTCTTCGGCAAGAGTCGAGACCCGTTCTGGCAGCAAGCCTATACGAACCTCACACGCTGGATCATTGAACTGTTCCGGCTCTTGCCGGGAGGCTGGGTCACGCTCCGTGACGTCTACCGCTGCACGGTCGATGCGGAGCTTCTGGCCCAAAGGATCGAGGAAGCCCGGGAGGAGGCCGACCGGATCTCTCCGGTCAACGTCCTCATCCCCGCCGACGCCATGATCGAGCACGCGGGGGCGCTCGGGAAGTGGGACGGGGAGCCGGTGCCCGGGACCGAACGGGTGCGCGCCCGCCTGGACGGGGAGCTCCGGGCGGCGCTCGCGAAGCTCGAAATCGCATGCGACGTCGAGCCGGCCGCGGGCGGGGCGGGCCTCGAGTACCGGGAGCGCGTCGAGGCCGTCGAGCGGTGGTACGCCAAGGACTGGTCCCAGCTGGACGCCAAGCTCCGCACCTCGATCGTCGAGGGGATCAGCGTGTTCCTGTCGCTCTTCGACCAGCCGGAGGTCGCGAGCGTGTTCTGTCCGCCGCCGCCCGGAGAAGCCGCCGATAATGAACCGGACGAAGACGCCCCGGACGTTCAACCTCTGCCGGGGCTCCGGCGGCGGCTGCCGCCCCTCGCCCAACTGATCGACGAGGGCAAGGTGCTGGCGCTCAACATGCCCGCGGGCGCGAACCCGGCGCTGGCCCGCGCGATTGGCGTGCTTCTCAAGAACGCTTGGATGCAGGCGCTGCTCCGTCGGCCCGCCGAGGCCGCGCGTCGCCCCGACCGCTACATGCGGCCCGCCGTGTTCATCTGCGACGAATATCAAGCTTTTGCGACCGTCGGGCAGGACGACCCGTCCGGCGACGAGAAGGCGTTCGCGCTCACGCGGCAGTGCCGCTGCATCCCGATCGTCGCCACGCAGTCGATCTCCTCGCTTCGCTCCGTGCTCCCATCGGGCGAGGCGTGGCGCACGCTCGTCCAGACGCTCCGCACGCGGATCTTCCTGTCGCTCTCCGACGAGAGCTCCGCCAAGATCGCGTCGGAGATGTGCGGCTCCGTCATGAAGACGCAGCCGTCCTACACCTTCACCGAGACCACCGGACGGCCCGAGTTCTCGCTTCTGTCGGGACGCGCGGGCGGCGGGCGCGGCACCATCGGCGCGAGCAAGTCGTTCCGGCGGTCGAGGGAATCGGTGTTCACGCCGCGCGAGTTCTCGCTGCTCGCCAACTACCAGGCCATCTGCCTGCCCTACGACGGCGTCAAGTCGCTGCCGGCCCGCCGCGTCTATCTCAAGCCCCACTACTTGCCCCGCACCCAAGGCTACTGGCGGCAGCGCGAGGAGGGCCGGATATGAAGCGCGCCAGCGGCGTCGGCCACCTTGCCCCGTTCCTTCCGGGTCTCCGAACCCTGCTTGAGGACCGGGAGGTCTCCGAGATCATGATCAATGGTCCCGCGAACGTCTGGGTCGAGCGGGCGGGGCGGCTCGAGCCCCACGAGGCGCCCGAACTCACGGCCGCGTGGCTCCACCGGGCGGCGATCCACATCGCCCGGCCGCTCGGGCTCGATCCCGCCGCGAGGCCGGTCCTGGACGCGCGACTCGGCGACGGATCGCGGGTCGCCATATGCACGCCGCCCGCCGCGCCCGAGGTCGCCATCACGATACGCCGGTTCGGCGGCCGCGCGTTCTCGGCCGAGGATCTCGTCCGCATGGGCTCGCTGCCCCAAGCGGTGCTCAAGGCCGCGCGACGGACCCTTCTCGCCCGCCGCAACGTGCTCGTCTCCGGCGGCACGGGATCCGGCAAGACGACGCTCCTGAACGCGCTCATCGAACTGCTGCCCGAGAGCGAACGGATCGTCGCCATCGAGGACACGCTCGAACTCAGGATCGACCGCGCCAACTGCCTCCGGTTCGAGGCCGGTGGCTCCCAATCGGAAATGCCGGTCACGATCCGCGACCTGGTGCGCCACGCGCTCCGCCACAGGCCCGACCACATCGTCGTCGGCGAGGTGCGCGGGGCCGAGGCCGCCGACCTGCTCCAAGCCCTCAACACCGGACACGGCGGATCGCTCACCACCGTCCACGCCAACAATGCGCGCTCCGCGCTCTCGCGCCTCGCGAGCTGCGCCATGCAGGCCGGGGACGCGCTCCCCTGGGAGGTCACCTGCCGGGGCGTCGTGGACGGGATCGCACTCGTGCTCCACGTCACCCGCAGGGCCGGCCGCCGGTTCGTCGAGGAGGCGCTCGAAGTCAGGGGTTACGACGCGGCCACAGGCCGCTGGGCCACCACACCCGTTTGGGGCGGGGACGCAAAACCCCGCGAAGAAGCACAAACCCACCCACCGAAGGAGGTGAACGCATGACAAGCACCGAAGAGACGATCCTCCCCATCGAGACGATCGAGGACTTCGACCGCGAACTCGCACGCGACGGCGGCGAGACGCTCGAAGTCGAGGCCGAGCTGGCCGAGGAGTACGGCCTCTTCCCCGAGGAGGTCGGGACCGAGGAGGAGATCGCGGCCGCCTGGTATGACCCCCACGGCGCGGAGGTGGACGGATGAAACACGACGAATACCACCGGAAGTTCGCCGACGCGATCATCGAACAGATCCGCCGGGGCATCGCACCCTGGCAGAAGCCGTGGGCGCCGGGCGAGCGCGTGCTCCCCATGAACGTGGACACCGACCGCTCCTACAGGGGCGGCAACAGCCTGCACCTCGCCGCCGTCCAGCAGGAGAACGGCTATGGCGACGTGCGCTGGGGCACCTACCGCCAGATCCAGGCCCGGGGCGGACAGGTCCGGAAGGGCGAGCGCGGCACGCGCATCCTCTCCTTCCAGGACAAGAAGCGGATCGCCGTCACGGACGAGCGCGGGCGGCCCAGGAGGGACGCCGAGGGAAAGCGCGTCTACCGCTACGAGAAGCTCAAGGCGCCGTTCGTGCGCCAGTACACCGTGTTCAACGCCGAGCAGGCCGACGGGCTGCCCGAGCGCGCCAACCCGACGCCCGACCCGCTCTGGAAGGTCCACCAGGAGGCCGA
>JAJEEM010000072.1 GCA_022820995.1 Gemmatimonadota bacterium
TTCCCGTTCGACGCCCGCTAGGACCGTCGGCTCGAAGAACCAGCCGTCGGCGAGGCCGCTCTCCTCCGGCCGCCCGCCGCCCGTCGCCACCGTCGCCCCCTCGTCGCGGGCGATCGCGATGTAGCGTTCGCACTTCTCCCGAGCTGCCTCGTGGATGAGCGGACCGACGTCGACGCCGGCCTCCTGCCCGTCGCCGAGGCGGAGGGAGCGCGCTTCGTAGCAGAGTCTCTCCACGAACTCGTCGTGGACCTCGCTCTGCACGAGGAGCCGGCTCGTCGCGGTGCAGCGCTGCCCCGTCGTGCCGAAGGCGCCCCACAGCACCCCCTCGAGCGCGAGGTCGAGATCCGCGTCCGACATGACGATCTGGGCGTTCTTGCCGCCCATCTCGAGGGAGAGGCGCTTGTGCATGCGTCCCGCGACCTCGCCGATCCGGCCGCCCGTCTCCGTGGACCCGGTGAAGGAAAGGCCGGGGACGCCCGGGTGTTCGACGATGGCGCGCCCGATCGCCTCGCCGCGGCCGTGCATCAACTGCACGCATTCGGGCGGCAGGCCGGCCTCGAGCAGGATTTCCACGAACCGGTGCGCGCTGTGGGGCACATCCTCGGAGGGCTTGTAGATGATGCTGTTCCCGCAGAGGAGCGCGGGGAAGATCTTCCAGCTCGGGACCGCCACCGGGAAGTTGAAGGGGGTGATGATCCCGAACACGCCGATCGGACGGCGGAACGACATCGCCCACTTGCTCCGCAGCTCGGAGGGCGCCGTGCGTCCGAAGAGTCGCCGGCCTTCCACCGCGGCGTAGTAGGCCGTGTCGATGGCTTCCTGGACGTCGCCCCGCGTTTCGTCGAGAACCTTTCCCATCTCGCGCGTGGCCGTGCGCGCGAGGTCCTCCTTGTGACGCGTGAGCAGGTCCCCCGCCGTTTTCAACACGAGACCCCGCTCCGGGGCCGGCGTCCTGGACCACCGCTCGAAGCCGCGCTGCGCGGAAGCCACCGCCGCGTCCAGTTCCGACGCGCCGGTGTCCGGAAAGAGGCCGATAAGGTCCGACATGCGCGCCGGGTTCCGGTTCTCGATGTACTCGCCGGTGGCGGGCGCGACCCACTCGCCCGCGATGTAGTTGGGGAACTTCTCAGCCATGGCCGGAGGAACTCCGCTGCTAGCGGTTCATTAGGAGGATGATCTCCCCGTCTTCCACCCGGACGTCGACGACCGTCTCGGGGATGTCGAAGAGCACGGTTCGTCCGTCTGCACGCAACCCCGCCTGCTGCGCGGCCATGCCGAGCATCATCGGCGGCACGGGGATGACGCCCGCCTGGAGACTCACGACGTGGAGGCCTCCCTGGCCGCTCTCTCTCACCCGCGGGAGGAGCTCTCCGGCGACCCGGGCGGAATCTCCAAGCATCGTGGCCAGGCTCTCCGCCATGTCCGCGGCGATCGGGAGTTGCTTGAAGTCGAGAACGACGGAAAAGGCGACGGTCGAGTCCCGCAGCTCAACGGCGGGTTCGCCGACGCCCGCCGGCAGCCGGGGGGTCAACTCGTAGCGCACGTAGCTCTGGACTTCCGTCTCGGTGAACCGCGTCTCGACCGCCCCGCCGCCGGCCGCCAGCTCCTCCAGCGCCGCGTCCACCTCCGCCGCCGCCTCGGGACCGAATTCGGGCGCGGACTCGACGACGACGATTTCGTCCGCGCCGACGTTCGAGAGCCACGCCTCGATGTCCTCCCGGAAGATCCAGCCGGCGAGCAGCAGAATCAGGAGGAAGATGAGAAAACCCAGGCCTGTGAAGAGCTTCCGGAAGAACCCCATGTCGACCGCCTCCGACCGGAATCGGGTAAAGAGGAAAAGCTAGCGTCGTGCGCGCCGGGCGTCATCGGCGCCGTCCGCCAGCCGGCAGGCGGCGACTTCAGTGTGCCGCGCTCCGCTCGAGAGAAGTTCGCTCCGCATCAGTGACACGCGCCGGACCTCGACCGTGGCCTCGAAGCGGACGCTCGCGATGGCCCCCGCCAAACCTACGGGGGGCGGGGAGCGGCGGATTCGCCCCACCGTCACGTGCGGGCGGAAGGGACGCGGGTCGGGGGCCAGTCCGACGCCGACCACGGCTTCCTCCATGGATCGCCGCAGCGCGGAGAGCGGCGGAGCCTCCTCCACGCCGACCCACAGCACGCGGGCGCGCCGGTGAGAGGGGAAGACGCCGGCGGCGCGCAGCCGGATCGGAAAGGACGGCCGCCCCTCGGTCGCGGCGGAGATCGCGCGTGCGAGCGGCGCCTCGAGGCCGCGGTCGACCTCTCCGATGAAGCGCAGCGTGAGGTGGAGTTGCTCCCGGCGCACCGGCCGCACCCCCTCGAGCGCCCGCAGCGCCGCGGCCGCGCGAGCGAGGTCCGCGCGGATCGCGGAGGGGAGGAGGACGGCCACGAAGAGCCTCGACCGGGCGTCGGGGGCGACATATCCTGCGGCTGCCATGATCCTCCTCATCGACAACTACGATTCGTTCGCCTTCAACCTCGCGCGGTATCTCGAGGAACTTGGGGAGACCGTGCGGGTGCGGCGCAACGACGACGTCGATCCGGGGACCCTCGGGGACGAAGGCTTCTCGCACATCGTCATCTCGCCCGGTCCGTGCACGCCCGCCGAGGCCGGCGCCTCCGTCGAAGTGATCCGGGCGGTGGGCCCGGAGATCCCGATTCTCGGCGTCTGTCTGGGACACCAGTGTATCGCCGCGGCGGCCGGCGGACGCGTGGTCCGGGCCGCGCAGCCGATGCACGGCCGCCTGTCGGCGATCCGGCACGAAGGGCGCGGGCTGTTCGCGGGCCTGCCCTCGCCGCTCGAGGTCACCCGCTACCACTCGCTGATCGTGGATCCGGACGAACCGGGGGCCGGCCTCCGGGTCACGGCCCGTACGGAGGAGGGCGAGGTCATGGCCCTCGAACACGAGTCGTGGCCGCTGTGGGGCGTGCAGTTCCATCCGGAGGCCGTGCTCACGGCGGGGGGACGACGCCTGCTCGGGAACTTTCTCGCGCTCGGCAAGGGGGACGTTCCCGCCTCCGAGCCCGTGGAAGCCGGCCTCTGCACCGAACTCCCGGCCGCCGCGCTCCACTGACGCCGCACCACGCCAACGCCGGGCTACACCGGCGGGATCCTCAGCACGGTCCGCGGAAACGAATCGCCTCCGCGACGTGGTCCTCGGATACGCCGGCCCGTCCCTCGAGATCCGCGATGGTTCGGGAGACGCGAAGTGCCCGGTGGTAGCCGCGGGCCGTGAGGCCGAGATGCGTGACGGCCTTTCTCAGGAGCGAACGGCCGCCGCGGTCGATCCCGCACGCCTCTTCGAGACGGACGGGCGGGATCCGCGCGTTCGTCGTCTTGTGGCGGCCGGCGGCGCAGGCGCGGGCTCTCGACACCCGGGCGCGCACGTCCTCGCTCGTCTCGCCGGGCGCCGCCTCCGCGAGTTGCTCCCAGCGCACGGCCGGAACATCGACGAGCATGTCGATCCGGTCGAGGAGCGGCCCGCTGACCCGGCGGCGGTAGCGCCGCACGGCCTCCTCGGGGCAGCGACAGCGGCCCGGCGTACCCAGGAAGCCGCACGGGCAGGGGTTCATCGCGGCCACGAGCGTGAACGCGGCGGGAAAGCAGGCGGACCCCGCCGCGCGGACGATCCGCACCTGTCCCTCCTCGATCGGCTGGCGCAGCGCCTCCAGGGTGCGGCGCCCGAACTCCGGGAGTTCATCGAGGAAGAGCACGCCGTGATGCGCGAGCGACGCCTCGCCCGGGCGCGGGCGGCTCCCGCCGCCGATGAGCCCCGCCTCGCTGATGGAATGGTGCGGCGCCCGGAAGGGCCGGGCGCGCCTGAGTCCGGAACCGTCGGCCAGGAGGCCGGCGACGCTGTGGATCGCCGTCACGTCCACCGCCTCCCTGACGTCGAGGGCCGGGAGGAGACCGGGGAGGCAGCGTGCGAGACTCGTCTTCCCCGATCCCGGGCAGCCCGAAAGGAGGAGGTTGTGCCCTCCGGCCGCCGCGATCTCGAGCGCCCGCTTCGCGGCCGGCTGCCCCTTCACGGCGGAAAGGTCGAACCCGCCGTTCCCGGGCCGGGACTCGCCCGTGCGTCGAACGGAGGGACGCAGGAGCGCCAGCGGGGGAGGCAGCCGGGACCCGTTCTTCAGGCCCATGAGAACGTGAGACAGCGATTCCGCGCCGCCCACGGCGACCCCTTCCGCGGCCGACGCTTCCCGCAGATTCGCTGCCGGCAGAAGGAGGCGCGAGACGCGGGGGTCCGCGGCCGCGAACAGCGCGATCGGAAGGGCGCCCCGGATGGAGCGCAGGGAACCGTCGAGCCCCAGTTCGCCCACCGCCAGCGTCCCATCGAGTGCACGCCGGGGGAGATCCCCCTTGGCGCACAGAATCCCGAGCATGATCGGCAGATCCAGGGCGGCCCCCGACTTGGGAAGGTCCGCCGGCGCCAGATTCACCGTGATGCGCAGCCCGGGAACGTGAAGGCCCAGTTGCGCGGCGGCGGCCCGGATTCGTTCGCGGCCCTCGCGCACGGCGCTCTGCGCGAGACCGACGATCTGCATCATCGGCGTCCCCTTGATCAGCGACACCTCGACGCTCACCGGCCGCACGTCGAGCCCCATCACCGCCGCCGACATCACCGAGGCCGACCCCACCCACTCCGGCATTCTTCGTCGCTCCCGTTCGCGCAGCCTTGTAACTTCACCGTGAGTCGAGGATCGGCACCGGTCTCAACCGGTTCTCAAACGGGCGACGGACAAGGCGGCGGCGTGGCGAAGAGAATGAGCTCATCGTGCCGTGCGGGGGTGCTCGGAGCGCTCCTGCTGAGTCCGCTCCTCGCCGGCCTGTCGGATCCCCTCCCGCTGGGCGCGCAGGAGCTCGACGCCGGCCACCTGTACCTGCGCGAAGCGGGGCGCCGCGTGGGGACGGAGCGCTTCCGGGTCTGGCAGACCGGATCCACGGTGAACGCGGTCGCCAGCGTCGAGAGGGTGCAGCGGCCCGCCTGGGAGGTGCGGCTCCAGATGGACCTCGACCTGCTGCCGGTGAAATACGAGGTTCGCGAAGGTGTATCGGCTGTCGTGAGCGGGGAGCGCTTCCCGGACCGGGTCCGCTTCCACTTCGCGACCCCGGAGGGCGAGCGCTGGAAGGAGTACCCGGTCCAGGATGCGGCCGCGATCTTCGAGCCGGGGATCGCGCATCACTATCTCGTCCTCGTGCGGGCTCTCAGAGAAGCGCCGGACGGGCGCATGAAAGCGATTCTGCCTCTCGATGGCCGGACCGTGACCGTGCGCCTGACCGGGCGGACGGAGGAACGCGTTTCGCTCGGCGACGAGTCGGTGGACGCGACCCGTTACGAGGTGGACGTGGAAGGCGCCCGCCACCGGGTATGGCTCGACGCGGACGACCGGCTGCTCCGCGTCGTGGACGCCGCGGGCCGCGAGGCCCTGCGCGCCCCGGCCGAGGGCTGAGGCGGACCAGACGAGGGCCGAGACAGACTGGAGGAGAAGATGGAACACCATCCGGAATCGTCCGACGCATCGGTGGAGGAGCACGCGATCCCCTCCCTGCCCGTGCGCATCGTGCAGGTCTTCGTCTCGCCGGCGGCGCTGTTCGATGCCCTCCGTCGCCAGCCCGCCTGGATGGGCGCCACCCTGGGCCTGATCGGCCTCGGCATCGCGCTTCAACTGCTGACCCCCGTGATCCTCTCCGAAGAAGCGTGGCGGCAGGTGATCGAGACGCAAGTAGCGGGGCCGGGTGCCGCGGGGGCGGACCAGGCAGCTGTCGAGCAGCAGGTAGAGTTCCTGCTCACCTGGGGGCCAGCCCTGGGTGCCGGCTCAGCGATCGTGATCACGCCTTTGTGGCTCTGTGTACTGGCCGGACTGCTGTTGATTGCGTTCAACGTCATCCTGGGGGGCGAAGCCAGCTTCAAGCAGCTTCTGAGCGCCGCCGCGCACGCCTCCTACATTGGGACGGCGGGTGCCGTCGTTTCCATCGGCCTGATGGCGGTCGGCGCCGAGATCGTGACGCTCTCGCCCGGTCTCTTCCTGCCCGAGATGGAGGGGTTCATCGGCAGGTTCCTAAACGGAATCAACGTCTTCTCTGTTTGGACGTGCGGGGTGCTGGGGGTGGCGGTGAGCCGCTTCTATCCGGGCCGGTCCGTGGCTGCGGGCACGACGTACCTGCTCGTGCTCTACCTGATCTTCGTGGCGGCGATCGCGGTGTTCTCGGGTCTCTTCGCCGGTCTGGCCGGCTAGCAGGGTGAAACCGCGCAGGCCGCCTCGACGTACCCGTGACGTATCGATGAAGTACGTCCGCGCGCGGGCCGTGCAGTCGCCCGGACCGCCCGCCGAGTCTCGAAATAAAGGTCGTTGTACAGGATGAAGAAAGCGATCATCGCGGTCGTCGTCGTTGGACTTCTCGCGACCATGGGGTTCCTCGCCATGCAGCGGGAAGGGCGCGGCGCCGTCGAAGTCCGCGTGGAGGCCGTGGGGCTGCGCGATCTCGTCGACGACGTCTCCGCGACGGGCCACATAGAGCCGAAGACGCAGGTTCAGATTACGACGGATGTCGCCGGGCGGATCATCGAACTCCCCGTGGAGGAGGGCCAGGACGTGGAGGAGGGGGCCCTCCTGCTCCAGATCGACCCGGAGCTCTTTCGGGCCGCCGTGCAGCGGGCCGAGGCAGCGCTGGCGCAGGCCCAGGCCAGCCGCGCCCAGCAGGATGCGGCCTACCAGCAGGCTCAGCGGGACGCGGACCGCATGACGGCGCTGCAGGCGCGCGGGACGGATTTCGTGACCGATGCCGAGGTCGAACAGGCGGTGACGAACGCCGATGTCCAGTCGCGCCTTCTCGAAGCCGCGCAGTACCAGGTCGAACAGGCCGAGGCGAACCTCGCGCAGGAGCGAGACCGGCTCGGGAAGACGACGATCCGGGCGCCCATGTCGGGCCGGATCACGCGGCTCAACGTCGAGCGCGGCGAGACCGCGATCGTCGGGACGATGAACAATCCGGGAACGGTGCTGCTGACGGTCGCCGACCTCTCCGTCATGGAGGCCGTGATCGAGGTGGACGAAACGGACGTGCCCGACATCTCCATCGGCGACTCCGCCTACGTCGAGATCGACGCCTTTCCGAACCGCCGCTTCGTGGGGACCGTCACCGAGATCGGCAACAGCTCGATCGTCCCCCTAAATCCCGCCACGTCCGGCGGTTCGGCCCAGGCGATCGACTTCGAGGTGAAGATCGAGTTGCGCGCGCCCCCCGAGGGGATCCGGCCCGATCTTTCGGCCACGGCCGACGTGATCACGGCCACCCGCGACCAGGTGCCCAGCATCCCCATCACGGCGCTGACGCTGATGGATGCGGATGCGTACGAGGCGATCCCGAACGAGAATCTGCCGAGCGCTCCGGGTTCCGACGCGGTGCGGGATATCGAGGGCGTCTTCGTCGTGGAGGGGGACATCGTCCGCTTCCGGCCCGTGGAGATCGGCATCGCCGGGGAGAACTACTTCGAGGTCGTGTCCGGGATCGAACTCGGCACCACCGTCGTCTCCGGCTCGTTCCAGGCGATCCGTGAACTCAGCGACGGGAGCCGGATCCGGATCGATGGGCCGGCGGCCGCCGGGGCCGCCGCCAACCGCGAGGAGGGTAGCGAAGGGAGCGACGCCGCCGTCAACGGGGAGAACGGACGATGAGCGGGAACGGGCACATGGAGTCGATCATCGTCACGCGCGATCTGAGGAAGGAATACGTGATGGGCACGGAGACGGTGCACGCGCTGGCGGGCGTGGACATCGAGATTCTCCGGAACGAGTACGTGTCGATCATGGGCCCCTCGGGCTCGGGCAAGTCGACGCTCATGAACATGATCGGCTGCCTCGACTCCCCGACGAGCGGGGAGTACGTCCTCAACGGGCAGGCGGTCCAGGATCTGAGCGACGACAACCTGGCCCGGATTCGAAACCGGGAGATCGGTTTCGTGTTCCAGACGTTCAACCTCCTGCCGAGGGCGACGGCGCTGCACAACGTGGAACTGCCGCTCATCTACGCGGGAGTATCGAGCCGGGACCGGCAGCAGAAGGCGGCGCAGGCGCTCGAGATCGTTCAGCTGGCCGACCGGATGGACCACAAACCCAACGAGCTGTCCGGCGGTCAGCGCCAGCGCGTGGCCATCGCGAGGGCGCTCGTCAACGACCCCTCGATCCTCCTCGCTGACGAGCCGACGGGCAACCTCGACTCCTCGACCTCCGAGGAGATCATGGACGTCTTCGACACGCTCCACGAGAACGGCCAGACCATCATCATGGTCACGCACGAGTACGACATCGCGGCCCGGTCCCAGCGCGTGATCACGCTCGTCGACGGCAAGGTCGAGGCGCAGATGTCGGTGGACTTCTACCTCGCGCGCGGCCTCCAGCAGCCCACGGCGGCTCCGGCCGCGCCGTCCCGGGAGCCCGAGGCCACGGCCGAGCCGTCCAGCGAGGCCGAGCCCACGCCGTCCCGGGAGCCCGAGCCCGCGCCCGCACCGACGTTGGACACGGCTCCGGCGCCGCCACCGGAGACCGCTCCGGCACCGCCGCCGACGGCCGCTCCGCTGGACCCGGTGCCGCCAGAGGCCGCGCCTCCGGCCCCCGGAACGCGGCGCCCCATTTCGAACCCCTGGGCGCCCCCGCCCACGCCGCCCGCCGACGGCGGCCGCTAGCGGCCGCGCGACTCCCCGCCGATGAGATTCTGGGAGGGCATTCGCCTTTCGCTGCAGCAGGTTCGGGCGCAGAAGCTGAAGTCGTTCTTCGCGCTCCTCGGCATCAGCATCGGGATCACCTTCCTCATGGCGGTGATCACGATCGTCGAGGGCTTGAACAGCTACGTGCGCGACGACTTTGCCAGTTCGATCTTCGGGGTGAACACCTTCACGGTGGTCCGGCGTCCGCAGATGGAAACGGGCCGCATCGATGAAGCCGAGCGCCGCCGGCAGCGCCGCAATCCCCAGCTCACCATGGAGGACGTCGAGGTGGTGCAGGCCGCGGCGCCGAACGCGCGCTACCTCGCCTACTATGCGCAGGACTTCGCGGGCTCCGTTCGCTACGGGCAGTACGAGCGACGAAATATCCGTGTGATCGGGGGTTCGCCGGAGTACGAGGCGGTCCAGGGGTGGAAGGTGGTGGATGGGCGGGGCCTGACACCGATCGATGACCAGCAGGCGCTTCCCGTCGCCGTCATCGGCGCCCAGATCGCCGAACGGCTCTTCCCCACGACCTCGCCCATCGACAAGAGAGTCCGGGCGGGCGGGCACGGGTTCAGGGTCGTCGGCGTGCTGGAGGCCCAGGGCGGCCTCGCGGGGAATCTGCGCGATGCGGCCGTACTCGTTCCCTTCGAGACGTTTCAGCGCACCGTGGCGCGCCGGCGGCTGGAGGTCGACGGGATCACCGTGAAGATGGGGTCGATCGACGAACTGGACCCGGCCATGGCGGAGGTCGAGGGTGCGCTGCGATCCAACCGGCGCCTGCGACCCTCAGAACCGAACAATTTCGGCATCGACACCTCGAGCGGGCTGCTCGATGCGTGGGAAACGATCAACCGGGTGCTGATGACGGCGCTCCCCGGCCTGGTCGGGATCTCGCTCGTCGTGGGCGGCATCGTGATCATGAACATCATGCTGCTCTCGGTCACGGACCGGACGCGCGAGATCGGACTCCGCAAGTCTCTCGGAGCCCGGCGTCGCGATGTCCTCCTCCAGTTCCTGACCGAGGCCTCCACGCTCTCGATCGCGGGAGCGGCGCTCGGCATAGGGACCGGATTCGGGCTCGCGTTCATCATCGAGCGAGTCTGGTCGCTCCCGACGGCGGTTTCGGTTCCCGCGATGATCATCTCTCTCATGCTCGGGCTCGGAGTCGGGATCGCCTCCGGACTCTATCCCGCCTACCGGGCGGCCCGGCTCGACCCGATCGAAGCCCTCAGGTTCGAGTGAAATCGCCGTGAGCGCACGCAGGCGGGGCATGGGAGGCATGGGGTTCATCGCGACGGTCACCGAGGGGATCGCCGTCGCCTTCGACTCGCTCGGCGCGAACAAGGTCCGGAGCGGTCTCACGATCCTCGGCGTGACGATCGGCGTCCTCGTCGTCATGGTGATGGCGGCGGTGATCACGGGGATCAACCGGAGTTTCTCGGAGCTGATGGCGCCGGAAGGGATCACCACGTTCTGGGTGGCGCACTTCGACTTCTCCTCCATGCAGTTCAGCGGCCCGCTCGACGACGGGGAGGATGCCTTCTTCAAGAACCCCCCGCTGGAGCCTGAATGGGCGAAGGAACTGGGGCGAATCGAGGGGATCCAGAGCGCCGCGCCCGTCGTGGACCTGGCGGGATCGGGCTACGAGGCCTCCTCCGGCGGAGACCGGGTCGAGATCGGACTTTATGGGGTGGGCGCCGACTACATTGAGATTTCGGGCGGCGACGTCATCGCCGGCCGCTGGTTCACGCAGTCGGAAGCCGACCGGCGCGCCGCGGTGACCGTGATCGACTCGGCCACGGCGGTAGGGTTGTTCGGGACCCGGAATCCGATCGGACGGGACATCCGCATCAGCCGGGGCAGCGAGAACGCGAGGGTTCGCGTGGTCGGCATCTACCGGGTGCCCGCCAACCTCTTCGCCGGCCTGGTCTCGCACTACGTGTGGATGCCCTTTGCGACGGCGGACAAGCTGCTGCGCGTATGGGACCGGCAGATCAGCTTCGTCGTGCGCCCGGAACCGGAAACGGAGCTGCAGGCCGCGCTCGACGCGACCCGCGCCCGCATGCGACAGTTGCGTGGACTGCAGGTCGGCGAGGAAGACGACTTCGCCATGATGACGCCCGCCCAGATGATGGACCTGTGGGGTCAGCTTACGAACGTACTGTTCGCGGCGATGTTCGGCCTCTCGAGCATCGGGCTCATGGTCGGCGGCGTCGGCGTCGTCGGAATCATGATGATCTCCGTCACGGAACGGACCCGCGAGATCGGGCTGCGCAAGGCCATGGGGGGGCGCCGCCGTGACATCATGTGGCAGTTTCTCGTGGAAGCCGCCACGCTCACGCTCCTGGGCGGGGCGACGGGGATGGTGCTGGGGGGCGGGCTCGTGTGGGTCGTGAACCAGGCCACGCCGCTGACCGCCGTCGTGCCGCTGTGGTCGATCGTGGCCGCGCTTGCGGCCTCGATCCTGACCGGGATCGGCTTCGGCCTCTACCCCGCTTCCCGGGCCGCGGGTCTGGACCCGATCGACGCATTGCGCTACGAGTAGTCTTCTCCCGCGGCGGGCAACGCGCGACCTGACTCCGGCAGGCGATGGAAGCCGTGGGGGATGGGGAGGCGCGTATGACCGCTCGTGCACGTGGCGGCATGGGGTTCCTTTCGACGGTCACCGAAGGGATCGCGGTCGCGCTCGACTCGATCAGGGCCAACAAGGTCCGGAGCGGCCTCACGATCCTGGGCGTCACCATCGGCGTGCTCGTCGTCATGGTGATGGCAGCCGTGATCACCGGGATCAACCGAAGCTTCTCCGAGGTGATCGCCCCCGAAGGGATTACCACGTTCTGGGTGGCGCACGCGGAACTTCCCACCCTTCAGGATGTGACCGACGACGAGGCGGAAGAGGAGTTGGCGTTCCTGAGAAACCCGCCGCTGCGACGCGAGTGGGCAGAGGAACTGCAGCGGATGCCGGGGATCCGGAGCGTGGCGCCGATCGTGGAATTGGGGGGCTACGACGCCCACAGCGGATCGGACCGCGTCCGGACGTCACTCGCCGGCGTGGGCTCCAACTACCTCGAGATCTCCGGCGGCGATCTCGTCCGCGGACGCTGGTTCACGCAGTCGGAGGCGGCCCGGCGGGCCACCGTCGCGGTGATCGATTCGGCCACGGCGGTCGGCCTGTTCGGGACCCGGGATCCGCTCGGACGGGACATCCGCATCAGCAGGGGCAGAGAGAACGCGAGGGCTCGCGTGATCGGCATCTACCGGGTTCCCGCCAACCTCTTCGCCGGCCTCGCATCGCACTATGTGTGGATGCCGTTTGCAACGGCCGACAAGTTGCTGCAGGTGCGGGACCGGGACTTCCGGTTCGTGGTTCAGCCGGATCCGGGGATGGCACTGCAGAGCGCGCTCGACGCGACCCGTGACCGCATGCGGCAGCTGCGGAGGCTGAGGCCCGGAGAGGAAGACAACTTCGCCATCGTCACGGCCGACCAGATGCTGGCGCTCTGGGGCCAGCTGACGGGTGCGCTGTTCGCGGCGATGATGGGCTTGTCGAGCATCGGGCTCATGGTCGGCGGCGTCGGCGTCATCGGGATCATGATGATCTCCGTCACGGAGCGGACCCGCGAGATCGGGCTGCGCAAGGCGATGGGGGGACGGCGCCGGGACATCATGTGGCAGTTCCTTGTGGAGGCGGCGACGCTCACCCTGCTGGGCGGGGCGACCGGCATGTTGCTCGGAGGCGGGCTCGTGTGGATCGTGAACCGGGCCACGCCGCTGACCGCCGTCGTACCGATGTGGTCGATCGTCGCCGCGCTGGCGGCCTCGGTGTTGACCGGGATCGGCTTCGGACTCTACCCCGCTTCCCTGGCCGCGGGTCTGGACCCGATCGACGCGCTACGTTACGAGTAGTCTTCTCCCGCGGCGGGCAACGCGCGACCTGACTCCGGCAGGCGATGGAAGCCGTGGGGGATGGGGAGGCGCGTATGACCGCTCGTGCACGCGGCGGCATGGGGTTCCTTTCGACGGTCACCGAAGGGATCGCGGTCGCCTTCGACTCGATCGGCGCCAACAGGGTTCGGAGCGGGCTCACGATCCTGGGCGTCACCATCGGCGTGCTCGTCGTCATGGTGATGGCGGCCACGATCACGGGCGTTAACAAGAGCTTCGAAGATCTGATGTCCCCGAACGGCATCGCGACGTTTTACGTGTCGCACTGGGACTTCACATCGGCAGGCTTCGGCGGCGGCCCCCTGAGCGAGGAGGAGCCGGACCTCCTGCGGAACAAGCCGCTCGATCCGCAGTGGGCCAGGGACATCGGACGCATCCCCGGCATCCGGAGCGCGTCCCCGTTCGTCGAGATCACCGGCGATTTCGGCACGCCGGCCTTCGAGGCGAGCGTCGGGCCGGATCGCGTCGAGATCCTGTTCTACGGCGTGGGTGCCGACTACCTCGAGATCTACAGCGGCGACATCATCTCGGGCCGCTGGTTCACGCACCCCGAGGCCGAACGGCGAGCACCCGTCGCCGTGATCGATTCCACCGTGGCGGCCGACCTGTTCGGATCACTCGATCCCGTCGGCCGCGAGATCCGGATCGGGGAAGGCAGCCGGGGCACGATGTTCCGGGTGATCGGCGTGTACCGGGTGCCCGCCAACCTGTTCGCCGGCCTCGGCTCGCACTATGTGTGGGTGCCGTTCGCGAGCGCGGACAAGCTGCTGCCCATCTGGGACCGGGCGGTCAGCATCATCGTCCGGCCGGAGCCCGAAGCCGATCTGCAGGCGGCGCTGGACGCCACGCACGCCCGGATGCGACAGCTCCGTCGACTGGAGCCGGGTGAGGAGGATGATTTCGCGGTGCTGGACCAGGAACAGCTGCTGAATCTCTGGGGCCAGCTGACGAACGTGCTGTTTGCGGCGATGCTCGGACTGTCGAGCATCGGTCTCATGGTGGGCGGCGTGGGGGTCGTCGGCATCATGATGATCTCCGTGACCGAGCGCACGCGGGAGATCGGGTTGCGGAAGGCGATGGGCGGCCGGCGGCGGGACATCATGTGGCAGTTTCTGGTCGAAGCGGCCACGCTCACGCTGCTCGGCGGGGCGACCGGGATGCTGCTCGGCGGCGCGATCGTGTGGGCCGTGAACGGATTGACGCCGCTGCCCGCGGTCGTGCCGCTGTGGTCCATCGTGGCGGCCCTTGCGGCATCGGTGCTCACCGGGATCGGTTTCGGGCTCTACCCGGCCTCGCGGGCCGCGGCGCTGGATCCGATCGACGCGCTGCGCTACGAGTAGGCGACCGAAAAGCGAGCGGCTGACCCCGATGACCGAACAACCGCTGGACCTCCTTGCCATCGCGGCGCATCCGGACGATGCCGAACTCACCTGCGGCGGGACGCTGGCGCGGGCGGCCGAGCAGGGGCACCGAACGGGGATCCTCGACCTGACGCAGGGTGAAATGGCCTCGCGCGGGACTCCCGAGTTGCGGGCGGAGGAGGCGGCCCGGGCGGCGGCGGTGCTCGGGGTCGGGGTCCGGGTCAACGCCGGGCTCCCGGACGCGCGGCTCGAGAACTCGCTGAAGGCGCGGCGGATCGTCGCGGGGCACCTGCGGCGCCTCGCTCCGGCGACCGTGATCCTGCCGTATCCGCGCGGCCGCCACCCCGATCACCGGGTTGCCTCGGAGCTCGCGCGCGATGCCTGCTTCCTTGCGGGGCTGCGGGAGTACGACGGCGGACCGGGAAGGCGGCCGGAGAAGATCCTCTACGCCATGGCGTATCGGGAGGACGCGGTGAAACCGACCTTCGTCGTCCCGCTCACCGAAGAGCAGTTCCAGCGCAAGGTCGAGGCGGTGCGGTGCTACGCGTCACAGTTCGAGGGCTCGACGGCGGCGGGCGAGATCTTCCCCACCGGACAGCCGCTCGTCGAACGCGTCGAGACCGCGTCGCGGCACTACGGCTCGCTCATCCGGGCTCCGCACGGGGAACCGTTCCATACCGATGAGACGATGCGCGTGAGCGACGTCACGCGCCTCGGGGTCCGCTCGTTGTAGACAGGCGCCCGGCAGCGCGAGGAACCGTCAGCCTGGGCGTCAGCCGCAGCGAACCTCGACGAGGAGACGCTTCCAGCTCGGGACCGACTCGGCGCCCACCTTGATCACCTGCACGCGTGCCGCGCCGCCGCGCCGCATCCACGGGGCGAGCCAGGCACCGATTTCCCTCGGGAGGTGGCCGACCGGATCGCCGTCGCGGATGTGGACCCAGACGTCGTCGGGTTCGCCTCCGGGCGGGTCGGGGATGAGGAGGAGTTCCTCCTGCGGGCTTACCGTGTCGAGGTGGCGGGCGCGGTCTTCGAAAGCGAGTCCGTGTACGGTGGTGCGGAACACCGGGGCCCCGAGCGGTGGTATGCTCTGCTCGTCGGACGCGGGCCCTGTGGGGCTTGGCGCCGGGGGGGTCGGCCCCGGCGCGGAACGTGGTGGCTCCATGTACTCCATCCCGAGTTGCGGCGTAATTTGAAGCTTCGACACAATAGACGCTCTCTGCTCGACGGGCGAATCCGGACCGAAAACGACGATGACACAGCGGGAAGAAGAGAGACTCTACCTCGACTACGCGGCGACCTGGCCCATGCGGCCGGAGGTATGGGAGGCGATGGGGGCGGAACTGCGGCACGGCTTCAATCCCGCGAGCGCCCATGCCCCGGGACGGCGGGCCCATCGCTGCCTCGAGGTCGCGCGCGGGCGGATCGCGGATCTGCTCGGGTGCGCGCGGTCATCCATCTACTTCACGGGCGGCGGCACGCAGTCCGACAACCTCGCGATCCTCGGCTTCGTCCGGTCGAATCCGGGGCGGGGCCCGCGCGTGTTCGTGTCCGAGATCGAGCACAAGGCATGCCTCGAGGCAGCGGACCGCGGCGCGGTGGAGGGAGCCCGCGTGGCGCGGATTCCCGTGGACGGGTCGGGGACGATCGATCTCGGGTGGCTGCAACGGGAACTCGCGGCGGACCCGGACGCGCCGACGCTGATTTCGGTGATGTGGGCGAACAACGAGATCGGCACGGTCCAGGCGATGGGGGAGATCGTGGAGCTGGGCCACGAGTACGGGGCGCTCGTGCACACGGACGCCGTGCAGGCCCTGGGGAAGGTGGACTGCGATCTGGAGCGGACGCCGGTCGATCTCCTCTCGGCGACTGCGCATAAGCTCGGCGGGCCGGTGGGGATCGGCCTTCTGTACCTGCGGCCGGGGGTGACGCTGGAGCCGCTCAGCTACGGGGGCGGCCAGGAACGGTCCATGTGGCCGGGCACGCAGAATCCGATCGGCGCGACGGGCTTCGCGGCCGCGCTCGCGCTCGCGCTCGAGGACCGCAAGGTGGAGGTCGCGCGCTGGACCGCGCTGCGCGATCACCTCGAGGCGCGGATCCGGTCGGAGATCCCGGACGCCCGGATCCATGCCGGCGACGCGCCGCTGCGGATGCCCAACCTCGTCAGCATCGGGATCCCGGGGTGTGACAGCGGAGCCGTGCTCGTCTCCCTCGACTTCGAGGGAATCGCGGCCTCGGGCGGATCGGCCTGCGGCTCCGATTCCAGCGTCGGCTCCGACGTGCTGGACGCGATCGGAATCACCAGCGACGTCCCGTACGCGGCCGTGCGCTTCAGCTTCGGCCACGACACGTCCCGGGCGGACGTCGATGCGGCGGCGGACGCGCTTGCGCGGGTGGCGGCGCGGGTCGTCGCCCTCACGGCCTGAGGCCCGGCACCATGATCGCCCCGAGCCGGCTCGCGGATTCCGTGCTCGTCGCCATGTCCGGCGGCGTGGACTCGTCGCTCACCGCGGCGCTGCTGGCGCGCGCGGGCCGACCGATTATCGGCGTGACGATGAAGACCTTCTGCTACACCGGCAGCGAGGGCCCGACGCGCACCTGCTGCGGCCTCGACGGGATCGCCGACGCCAAGTCCGTCGCCGCCCAGCTCGACATGCCGCACCACGTGTTCGACGTGGAGGGGGACTTCACGCGCGACGTGATCGACGACTTCGTGTCGGAGTACGCGGCCGGCCGCACGCCGATTCCGTGCGTACGCTGCAACAGCTTCACGAAGTTCCGGGACCTCCTCGTGCGGGCGGACGCGCTGGACTGCCGCTGGCTGGCGACGGGGCACTACGCGCGCGTGGTCCGACCCCGCTCCGGCCCTCCGGAACTCCACCTTGGCGCGGATGACCACAAGGACCAGACGTACTTCCTGTGGGGGATGCCCCGCGAGGCGCTCGACCGCCTGCTCCTGCCGGTCGGCGAGCTGACGAAGCCACAGGTCCGCGCTGAGGCGCGGCGGCTCGGCCTCGACACGGCGGACAAGCCGGAGTCGTTCGAGATCTGCTTCGTTCCCGACAACGACTACGCCGGGGTCCTGCGCCGGTACCTGCCGGAGGACCACCCTGCCCTCTCACCCGGCGCCATCCGCTTCGAGGACGGCTCCGACGCGGGCGAGCATCCGGGCTACGCACACTACACGGTGGGACAGCGGAAGGGGCTCCCGGGCGGCCTTCCCGAACCGATGTTCGTGCTCGAGATCCGGCCGGAGTCGCGCGACGTCATCATCGGGCCGCGGGCCTCTCTGGCCCGCTCGCGCATCGGCGCCGGGGGCGCGAACTGGCTGGCGGAGCCTCCCGACGGCGGTGAGCGCATCGGGGTGAGGATCCGGCACGGGGCCGCGATCGTCGACGCGGAGGTGATCGAGGCGACGCCGACCGGCTTCTCGCTGGAACTGCCCGTGCCGCAGTCGGCCATCACGCCCGGCCAGAGCGCGGTGCTCTACCGGGACGGACGGGTCCTCGGCGGCGGCGTCATCGTCTCGAACTGACGGACGCGCCGAGGGTCAGTAGGGGAGGCCCTCCTGTTTCGCGAGGTCCTGGACCGTCTTCAGGCCCTCGCCGGAGAGATCGGGCGTCTCCACGACGACCTTGACGAGCTGGTCGCCCCGGTTCTCGCCGCGCCGGATACCCTGGCCGCGGATACGGAACGTCGTGCCGCTCTGCGTGCCCGGCGGGATTCTGAGCACGACCTTGTTCCCGCCGATCGTCCTCACCTTCACCTTCGACCCGAGGATCGCCTGCGCCACGTTGATCGGCACCTCGCAGGCGAGGTCGAGCCCGTCCCGGGTGAAGAAGCGGTCGGGGTCGACCTGGAACTTGATGACGAGGTCGCCCGCGGGGCCGCCGCCCGGACCGCGCTCGCCCTTGCCGGAGATGCGGACGCGCGAACCGTTCTCGACTCCGGCGGGCACCTTGACGCTGAGCTTGCGCCGCGTGTTCACCTGACCGCGCCCCGAGCAACTCGAGCACGGCGTCTCCGGCACCATCCCGCGGCGCACGCAGACGGGGCACGGGCGCGAGACGGAGAACCCGCCCTGCCCGAACGTGACCTCGCCCCGGCCCTCGCACTCGGGGCAGCGCTTCAGCGGCGTGCCGGGAGCGGCGCCGTCCCCGTCGCATGTCGCGCACTCCTCATTGATGTCGACCGCAACCGAGACCCGCCCGCCGCGCGCCGCCGTGCGGAGCGGCACCGTGACCAGGTATTCGACGTTGCGGCCCCGTTTCGGCCCCTCGCTCTCCGGCTTCGCCTTCTTCCCGAAGTCGAAGATGGAGGAGAAGATGCCGCCGATGCCGCCCAGGTCGGACAGGTCCTCGAACTTGAAGCTGCCCGCGCCGCCGGGGGCTCCGCCCGGCTGGCCGGGCCCGAACGCACCGAGGCCGCCGTACTTCCGCACCCGGTCGTACTTCTTGCGCTTGTCGGGGTCGGAGAGGACGCCGTGCGCCTCCGACACCTCCTTGAACTTCTCCGTCGACCTCGGGTCGCCCGCGTTCGCGTCCGGGTGGTGCTCCTTCGCGAGCTTGCGGTAGGCCTTCCGGATCTCATCCTCGCTCGCGTTCTCCGCGACCCCGAGAATCTTGTAGTAGTCCTTCGCCTGCGTCGCCATCGAATCAGCCGTCTTCCGCTTCGTGGCGGTAGACCGTGACGCGCGCGGGGCGGAGCAGGCGGTCGCCGAGCCGGTATCCGATGAGGACGACGTGCGACACGAGTTCGTCCTGCTCCGGATCGTCCGTCGGGGTCATCATCAGCGCGTCGTGGAGGTTGGGATCGAAGCGCTCGCCCACGGGATTCACCGGTTCCACCCCGTTGTCGGAGAGGACCTTCGCGAACTTCCGGGCAACGAGTCCGATCCCCTCGTGGAGGGCCTCCGTCGTCGTGCCGTCGAGCGGCGTGTCGGCGACGCGCTGCAGGTCATCCATCGTTTCGAGCAGCTTGCCGGCGAGTTCGGCGCGCGCCCGCTCCCCCGCATCGCCCAACTCGCCTCTCGTCCGGCGCCGGAAGTTGTCGAACTCCGCCGCGAGCCGCAGGTGGCGGTCCCGCAGGGCCGCGAGTTCCTCCGCCGGCCCGAGATCCTCGCCGGACTCGGGCGGGCCGATTTCGTCTACGTGCCCGGGCGTTTCCGGAGCCTCCTCGCCCGCGTCCGGATCGGCCCCGTCGCCGACGGCCTCCGGAGCGGCATCCTCCGGCGCCGCACTCTCCATCTCCCGTTCCGTATCCTTCGTTTCCATCAAATGTCCTCGAAGTTGTTCGTCAAAGCCGCGAATCCAGCCAGCGCATCGCTTCCAGCGCGGCCGCTTCCCGGATCTCGTCCCGGGTCCCCGCGAAGCGGTGGCGCCGCGCGTCGCGGGAGGGGCCGTCGTGGGCGATCCATACCGTGCCCACGGGCTTGTCGGCGGATCCGCCCGAGGGCCCGGCGATGCCCGTGACGGCGATGGACCAGGTGCTCTCCGCCACGCGCCGCGCCCCGGCCGCCATCTCCTCCGCCACCGCCCGCGAGACGGCGCCGTACCGGCGGAGCGACGCCTCCGACACCTTCAGCAGCGTCCTCTTGGCGGCGTCATCGTAGCTTATCAGCCCACCCCACAAAACCTCCGAAGCTCCGGGTACGGCGGTGAGCGCGGCGCCGATCATGCCGCCCGTGCAGCTCTCGGCGAGCACGAGGGTGTGACCCCTCTCCCGCAGGCCTTCGATGAGCGTCGCGGCAGCCTCCAACAGCGACGGACCGCCCTTATGAATGGCGACCCGCCATGACGCGCGAGAACATGCCCAGATAGGTGACGGCGGAGGCCAGCGTGAGCAGCACGGCGAGGGTGAGGAAGGTCGTGGTGAACCACCCGTGGAAGGCGGAGAACCACTGCCACGCCGAGCCGCCGGGGGCCACGAAACCGGGGGTCAGGAACGCGACCCAGAGAATCGCGGAGCCGATGAAGATGTTCTGCGCGAGCGCCTTCCTCTTGCCCAGGATCTGCGCCGCGACGACTTCTCCACGCCGCGCGGCGAAGGACCGGAGCAGCGTGATCAGCGCTTCGCGCCCCAGGAAGATGACCATCGCCCAGAGCGGAATGACGCGGAACACGGGGAGAGAGGGGGTTCCCGCCTGTCCGAGATTGATGCTGTAGATGGGGATGAGGGCGGCGACGAGCAGCAGCTTGTCGGCCAGCGGGTCGACGATCTTGCCGAAGGAGGTCACCTGGCCGCGGGCCCGGGCCAGGTGCCCGTCCCACAGATCCGAGAGCGCGGCGAGGACGAACACGACGAACGCGATCATGCGGGGCGCCGGCCGGGGCTGCAGGAGCAGCGCCGTCACGACGGGAGCCGCGAGGATCCGGCCCGTGGTAATCGCGTTCGGGAGATTCAGTGTGGGTCTCCGCTCTCCAGGACCTCGTCGCCCGCGAGCACGCTTTCGAGACTCTCCAGGACCGCCGTGGCGCGCTTGCGGAGGAGCGGCCGCTCTTCCCACGCGAGATAATCCCTCAGCAGCGGCAAATCGTCCACGGACGGGTGCGACTTCAGGTATCCGAGCGCCGCCAGGCGCCGGAGCGGGTGCGGACTGAACAGTTCGCGCCGGTGGCGGCGCATCTGGTCCCGCGCGAGATAGATGCCGAGGCCGACGGCCGCGGCGGCGCCCAGCAGGGCCGCGGCCGCGATCTTCCAGCCCGTCGCGGAACGGCGGTCCGCATCCTCGTATTCGATTCGAGTCGTCATCGCTGCTACATCTCCCGTCGGCCGGCGAAGGCTTCGGCGATCGTCACTCCGTCGGCGTACTCGAGGTCCCCTCCCACGGGCAGCCCGCGCGCGAGGCGAGTGACCGTGACATCGGCGGCCGAGGCGAGCAGGCGCTGCAGGTACGTCGCCGTCGCCTCTCCCTCGACGCTCGCGTTCGTCGCGATGATCACCTCCCGGACGGGCGTGTCGAGACGCCGAAGCAGGGCCCGGATGTTCAGGTCTTCGGGCCCCACCCCATCGAGAGGGGACAACCGTCCGCCAAGTACATGATACAACCCCGCGAAGTTCCCCGAGTTCTCGATCGCCGGAATGTCGGAGGCCTCCTCCACGACGCACACCTGCGCCGGATCGCGCCTCGGACTGCGGCAGTATTCGCACGGCTCCATGTCGCTGAGGTTGCCGCAGGCGCCGCACACCCGGACCTCCGCCGCGACCCGTTCTATCGCCCGCGCCAGCCGCCGGGCATCGTCCTTCGAACTCTTGAGCAGGTGATAGGTGAGCCGTCGCGCGGTCTTGCGGCCGATTCCGGGGAGCCGGCCCAGCTCGCCCACGAGCGCTTCGATGGCGTTCACGGACCGCCGAGGATGTTGCCCAGGCCCGGCAACGGCAGGCCTCCCGCCGCCTGACGCATCTCGCTCTCCATTCGGTCCTTCGCCCGCCGCTGCGCCGCGGAGGCCGCGGCGACGATGAGGTCCTCCAGCATCTCGACCTCTTCCGGGTCCACGACGGCGGGGTCGATGGAGACGGCCTTGACGTTCCCCTGGCCATCCACCGTTACCTCGACCATCCCGCCGCCCGAAGCCGCAACCATCGTCTCGCGCTCGAGCTTCTCCTGCATCTCGCTCATGCGCGACTGCATCTGCTGACTGAGCTGAATCAACTGCTGGATGTTTACGCCGTCCACTCCGATTCTCCTGTTCTCCTACTCCTTCAGGGTGAGGTCGAGTTCCTTCACGGCTTCCCGGAGCTGCGGGTTTTCGTTCAGCAACCGCTCGACCCGGGTCCGGGCCGCTTCCCCGGCGGTCATGCGGCCGCCCTTGTGATCGACGATCGCGAAGGTGACGGTCGGCAACCCCAGGCGTTCCGCGAGGTTCGCGCGGAGGGCGCCGGAACGCGAATCGTCCTTCAGCAGTTCCTCCAGCTCCTCGCGCCATCCTGCCTGGACTCGGAGCCGCACCTCGTCCTCCACGAGACCGTCGACTTCGGTGCCCCGCAGGGCCAGCCCGGACATGCCGCCCAGCCCCTGCGTCTCGGCGACCGTAGCAGCCCACGCGTCACGGACCCGGGCTGCCGGCGCCGGCTCTCCGGTAGCCGGGGGCGGTGGAGGGGGCGGGGCGGACTGCCGGGGCGGCGCGGACTGCCGGGGCGGCGCGGGCTGTGGGACCGGCGATCGGGACGCGGGAGCGGCCGCGGGTGGCGAAGGGCGGTTTTCGCGCTGGCGCCGGGGCGGATTCGGCGTGCGCGCCCGAGACGCGGGCTCGCCGTCGGGGGCCCCCAGAGCCGCCAGGAGTTCCTCGAGTTCGACGGTCGATTCCATGCGGACGAGACGCAGGAGCAGGACCTCGAGCTGGATGCGCGGCTGGGACGACCGGTGGAGCATGCCGGAGGCCTCGAACTCGCTGAGCGCCGCGAGCATCCTCAGCAGGTCCGCCGGCACCAGGGCCTCGGCGGCGGCGAGGAAACGCACGCGCGATTCGGGCAGGAGTTCGACCGCCTCGGCCTCGGGATCGAGCCTCAGCACCAGCAGGGTGCGCAGCGCGTCGCCGAGTCCGCGCAGAAACTCCGCGGGGTCATGCCCATCGTCGAGGAGGTCCTGGACGAAGGCGAACACCCCGGCCCGATCCCCGTTCGCAGCGATCTCGAAGAACGCCAGATATCGATCTTCGTCGACGAGTCCGAGCATGCGGCCGACATCCGCGAGTTCCACCGCGTCGCCCCGGAAGGAGAGCACCTGGTCGAGGGACGAGAGCGCGTCGCGGACGCCGCCTTCGGCCCGGCGCGCGATCGCACGCAGCGCCCCCGGTTCGGCCGGGATTCCCTCCGCCTCGAGCACCGTCTCCAGCCGGCCCTCGATGTCCCGGACGGAGACCCGCCGGAAGTCGAACCGCTGGCACCGGGACATCACGGGAGCCGCGCCGCGCTCGATCTTCTGCGGCTCGGTGGTGGCGAAGGCGAAGATCACGCGCGGCGGCGGCTCCTCGAGGATTTTCAGGAGCGCGTTCCACGCGTCGCGCGTGAGCATGTGCGCTTCGTCGAGGATGTAGATCTTGTAGCGCTCCTCGCTCGTGGGCGCGTACGCGGCCCGGCGGCGGAGATCCCGCGCGTCCTCGACGCCCCGGTGGCTCGCCGCGTCGATTTCCACGACATCGAGCGAGGCGCCTCCGGACCAGATCCGCTCGCACGAGGAACACGAGCCGCACGGTTCGCCGCCGGAGCGGCCGGGGCAGTTCAGGGCCATCGCCAGAATGCGGGCCGTCGTCGTCTTCCCGACCCCGCGCGGGCCGCAGAAGAGATACGCGTGGCCGACCCGTCCGGACTCGATCGCGGCCTTCAGCGTGGGCCCGATGTGATCCTGTCCGATCAGCTCCGAGAAGCCTCGGGGCCGGTAGGTTCTGGCCAGCGCGGTGCGGTACAGCGGCTCGTGAGCCATCTGGATCGGCCCGGGGTCACGGCCCCGACCGGGTTCGACTCCTTCGGGTCTGAGGGCGCCCGCGTCCCGCGACGCGAGGACGCCGCCGGCGTCGGGCGAATGACCCCAGGCGGGCCGTGGCGACCGTCACACGCTTACCGCTGCTACCTTCACGGTCCTGACGGGATTTGCGCGCTCCGGCCCCACGGGCCTGGGGCACCGTTATCTTATCGGCCCGCGGGGGCAGCGGCCAGAAAAAACCGTCATGCATCGTCGCCGTAGAAGGCTTCCGGGATGTGCCGGACCCGGCTCGTTCCGCGGCGATCGACCTCCACCGCGACGACGTCGAAGCGGGCCTCCATGGCGGCGCCGGGATGGCGGCTGAGCCACGCGCCCGCCGCGCGGCGGATCCTGCCCCGCTGGGCGCGGGAGAGCGCCTCCTCCGGCGCCTGCACGCCGGGGCGGCGGGTCTTCACTTCGACGAAGGCCACCGTGTCTCCGTCCCGGATGACGAGATCGATCTCCAGCCGCCCCACGCGCCAGTTGCGGTCGAGGATCTCGTATCCCGCGTCCGCCAGGTGGCGCGCGGCGATTCGCTCGCCGAGGCTGCCGAGGCCGCGCTTCGTCGAGGGCCGGACGCCCCGGGCCCCGTCAGCCGTGGGCGGGGACCGGCGCGCGCGCGATCCGCCGGCCGATGGCGTCCGCGATCGCGTGAAGCTCGACCATCAGCGCGTCGAACTGGTCGAGCGTGAGAGACTGCTGGCCGTCCGACGCCGCCGTCGGGGGATCGGGATGCACTTCGAGGATGAGCGCGTCCGCGCCCGCCGCGACCGCGGCGCGGGCCATCGGTCCGACCTTCGACCGGGCCCCCGTGCCGTGGCTGGGGTCCGCGACGATCGGGAGGTGCGACAACTCGTGGATCGTCACGATCGCGGTGAGGTCGAAGAGGTTCCGGGCGTGCGAGTCGAAGTTGCGGACGCCGCGCTCGCACAGCAGCACGCGCGACTCGCCCTCGGCCACGATGTACTCCGCGGCAAGCAGCAACTCCTTGATCGTCGCGGACATTCCCCGCTTGAGGAGCACCGGCTTGCCGGCGCGGCCCGCCGCCCGCAGCAGCGAGTAGTTCTGCATGTTCCGCGCGCCGATCTGGATGACGTCGGCGTATTCCGCGACGAGGCCCATGCTCTCCGTGTCCAGCGCCTCGGTGACGATCGCGAGGCCCGTCTCCTCGCGCGCGGCGGCGAGCAACTGCAGACCCTCCTCGCCCAGCCCCTGGAAGGAATAGGGCGAGGTCCGCGGCTTGAAGGCTCCGCCGCGCAGCGCGGTCGCCCCGGCTTCCGCGACCCGGTGCGCGGTCTCCAGAATCTGTTCGCGCGACTCCACCGAGCACGGACCGGCCATGACGACGACATCCCTCTCGCCGATCCGGACGCCGTTGGGCAGCTCGACGACCGTGTCCTCGGGGCACCATTCCCGGCTCACCTGCTTGTACGGCGGCGACACGTGGATGACGCGGAGCACGCCCTCGATTCCCACGAGCCGGCTCTCCTCGACGCGGCCATCGTTGCCGACCAGCCCCACGGTCGTACGCTGCGCGCCCGGCATGGGCCGGGCCCGGTACCCCATATCCTCTATCGCGCGGACCACGTCCTCGACCTGCCCGTCCGTGGCGCCGTGCTTCATGACCACCAGCATCGTTCCCCCTGTGAGTGACTCTCGCCCGTCGCGCCCGTCTCCGGCGCGGCGGGGCCGTGACTCTCCGGTCCGCTCCCCGCGGCGCCGGCAGGAGCAGGATACTCCACTGGCGTCACCCGTTCGTCAACGAGACCCCGAGTCCCTCGCTCGCGACGCACGCGGCGCCGGCGTATCCGGCCTCGGCCACGAGGCGCGGAACGTCGTGGCCCGTTCGGAGGTGCGGGTAGATGTGCGTGAGCACGAGAAGGCGCGGGCGCGCGACCGCCGCCAACTCGGCGACGCGCGCGGGCGACAGGTGGTTGTCCGTCGCCTGCGAGTCGGGGAGCGAGCATTCGCAGACGAGGGCGTTCACCCCGCGCATGAACGCGCCCAGTTCCGTGGACGGCCCCGTGTCGCCCGTGTAGCCGAAGCTGAACGCCCCGCCGTCGAGCCGCCACGCGACGCTCTCCCCGGTGTGCGGCGTCTTATGGGCTTCGAGCCGCGGACCTCCGCTCAGGGAGCGCGCCTCGCCCGGCGAAAGTTCCTCGATGAGGACCGGGAAACCGGGATCCAGGATGAAGTCCCCGCAGGCGTCCGCCAGCTTCCCGAGGAACCCGCGGGCGCCCGCCGGACCCCACACGGTGAGCGGCCGGCTGCGGGGTCGGGCAAGACCGTGTTTCAGCGCGAAGAAGAGTCCGGGGAGGGCGCCGACGTGATCCGCGTGGAAGTGGGTGATCGCGAGGTCGGTGATCTTTTCCCACGGGAGGCCGAGCCGGACCAGCGCCTGCAGCGCTCCGGGACCGCAGTCGAAGAGAACGCGCGTGTCCGCCGCGGATTCCGTGCCCGGGGACGACACCCAGTAGGAGGAGGCCGCCCGGTCCGCCTCGGGGACGACGGTACCGCACCCGACGACGATGAGTTCATCCGCCGCAGGGCCGACCCCGGCCGCCCCGTCCCCTGCGCCGCCCGGCGCGTGTCGCGCGGGTTCCGCCTCGCTCACGCCACCTGCGTGGCCGAGTTGAACTCAACGCCGACGATCGAGGAGACGCCCGCCTCCTGCATCGTCACGCCGTAGATCCAGTCGGCGTTCTCGATGGTCCGCGGATTGTGGGTGATGACGATGAACTGCGTCTCCTCCTTGAATTCCTTCAACATGCCGACGAACCGGAGGATGTTCGTTTCGTCGAGCGGCGCGTCGACCTCGTCCAGCAGGCAGAACGGGCTCGGCTTCGCGAGATAGATCGCGAACAGCAGGGCGAGCGCGGTCAGGGCCCGTTCACCGCCGGAGAGCAGGTGGATCCGTTGCGTCTTCTTGCCGCGGGGGCTGGCGGAGATCTCGATCGGTGAGTCCAGGGCGTCTTCGGGTCTCTCGAACCGGAGGTCGCACTGTCCGCCCTCGAAGAGGGAGTCGAAGGTGCGGTGGAAGTTGGTCCTCACCTGCTCGAACGTCTCGAGGAGCGCGGAGGTGGCCTCCCGGTTGATCCGGCGGATCGAGATGCGGAGATCGTCGCGCGCGCGGGTGAGGTCGTCGCGCTGTTCCGTCAGGAATTCGAGACGCTTCTGTTCTTCTTCGTACTCCTGCTGCGCGAGGAGGTTGACCGGGCCGATGCGGGCGATGGAGCGCCGCACGCGCTCGAGTTCCGGTTCCCATTCGGCCGGCGCCGCGTCGTCGACGGGGTCGACGCGTTCCCGGAGTTCGGCGAGCGGCGCGTCCCACTCCGCTTCCACGCGGCCCCGGATCGTGGACTCCCTCGCCTCCAGCTGCGCGATCTCCAGTTCGAGCCGATGCCGAGCCTCCACGCGCTCGCGCTCGCGCCGCCGCGCCTCGCTCAGCTCCGACTCGAGCCTGTCCAGTCGTGCTCGGCGTTCGGCGATCCGTCGCTCCAGCGCGGCGAGGTCCGCTTCATGCCGCGTCCTGGTTTCGAGCGCGGCGCCGATGGATGCCTCCACCTCCTCCGACTGCGCCCGGCTGTCCGCGATCAGCGCGCGGAGCCCTTCCACCTCCCGCGCCAGCGTCCGCGACCGGTCCTCCGCATCGTCGGCGGCCTCGGCGAGGCGACCCTTCACCCCGCGTCGATTCTCGACCTCGGCCTCCCGCCGCGCCTGCGCCAGCTCCGCCTCGTGCAGTTCGGCCTTCCCCGCGTCAGCGTCGGCGCGGACGGCATCGGCCTTCTCTCGCGCGTCCGCCCATGCGGAGGACAACCGCGCGACCTTCCGGTCGAGTTCGCCGGCGCGGGCCTCGTCGTCCGCCGAGAGCGACACCTCATCGTCGTTGAACGCTTCGAGCTGCTCGATGCGGCCGGCGAGTTCGCGGCGCTCATCGTCCAGCCGGACGATCCGCGCCTCGGCGGAGGTCCGGTCGGCTTCGGCTTCGCGGCGCATCGACTCCGCATCGGACGCCGCGCGCTGCAGCGCGTTCACCTGCGCGAGCGCCTCGGCGGCTCCGGAGCCCAGCGCCTCCACCGCCTCCCGCGACCGCGCGCGGTCCGCCTCCAGCGTTTCGACTTCCTCACGGAGCGCCCGGAGTTCGGCCCGCCGGCTCAAGAGTCCCTCCGAGCTCGCGCCTCCCACGTAGATCCCGCCCCACCGATCCTGGCGCCGCCCCTCGGGATCGACCCAGGGGTGCGGGCGCGGCGTCGGCTCGCCGCCCGACGCGACTTCGATGCCGGCGAGCAGCGCGTTCACCCAGACCGCGCCGGCCCCCTCCGCTTCGACGTGTCGCATGAGCGGCGCGCCGGCCTCCCGCGGACCCGGGAGGGGGCCCGGATCGAGCGGGAGCACAAGAATGCCTTCCTGTCCGTCCCGCTGTTCGAGCCACGCCTCGACCGCCCGGACCGCGTCCGCGTCGCGCACGACGACGCCATGCAGGTACGGGCCGAGCTGGGACTCGACCGCCGCTGCCCACGGAGCGGACACTTCCATGAACTCCGACAGCGCGCCGTGCAGCCCGGGGATCGCGCTCCGGTCCTCCAGCAGTTCGGCGACGGCCTCGGGGAGCAGGGCGCTCGACCCCACGAGAGACCCGAGACTCGAGGCGCGCGCGCCCGCGGCGGCGAGGCGTCCCTCGAGGTCGGCCGCTTCCTCGCGAGCCCGGCGTAGCGCCCCGTCCGCGGAGGACGCGGCCTCACGCGCCGTTCGCAGCCGGTCGCGCGCCTCCTCCAGGGTCCCGGCCGCCTGCGCCTCGCGTTCCGACGCGCTCTCCGCCTCCGCCCGAAGTCCGTCCTCCTGGACGGCGAGCGCTTCGAGGGCGGGCCGCCGCCGTTCGAGTTCCTCGCTGCGGTCGCGGGCCCGCACCTTCTTCACGCTGAGTTCGAGCTTCCAGCGTTCCACCTCGCGGCGCGCTTCTTCGAGCGCATCTCTCGCGGCAGCGCGCTCTCTCGCGGCAGCGCGGGCCGTCTCGGCCAGAGACTCCGCCCGAAGCTCGAGTCGAGCGACCGCGTCGGCGCCTTCGGCGGCGAGCGATTGCCCCTCCTTCAAGGCCGACCGCGCTTCCTCCACCCGCTCCCGGAGGTCCCCGCGCCGGCGTTCGTTGCGCTGCACGTCCTCCTTCAGGGTCCCCAGCCGGTCGCGCGCGCTCGAAGCCCTCGCCCCGGCGAGGAGGCGGGTGCGCTCCTGCTCCTCCACGGCGCGCCGGGCCTCCTCGAGGCGCCGCGCGAGACCGGCCCGTTCCCGCTCCATGTCCGTGTACTCCAGGCGAAGCGTTTCCGCCCGGGTCTCCGCCGTCCCCAGATCCACATGGTCCGTCCCCGTGTCCGGCTCGAGGCGCTCGAGTTCCGCGCGCGCCCCGGCCAGCCGCCGGGTCGTCTCCGCGAGCCGGGCGTCCGCGACGGCGATCTCGAGTTGCAGGAGCCGGGCCCGCAGCTTCGCGTGGCGTTCCGCCCGTCCCCGCTGCTGCGCGAGCGAGCGGACCTTGGACCCCACCTCGATCAGCACGTCGTCGAGCCGCTGCAGATCGCTGTCCGCCTGCTCGAGCCGGCGGGTCGCGATCCGGCGGCGGTCCTTGTAGCGGCCGATCCCCGCCGCTTCCTCGAACAGCGTCCGGCGCTCCTCGGCGCGGTCCGAGAGGATCGCGTCGACCATGCGGCCCTCGATCATCGCGTAGGCGTTCGAGCCCAGCCCCGTGTCCCGGCACAGATCCAGGATGTCCTTGAGCCGGCAGGCCGCGCCGTTGAGCGTGTATTCGCTCTCGCCTCCGCGGTAGACCGTGCGGCCGATCGCGACGTCGGCGTAGGGCACCGGAAGCACGCCGTCCTCGTTCGAGAGTTCGAGAAGGACTTCGGCCCGGTGGATGGGTTGCCGCGCCTCCGTACCCCCGAAGATCGCCTCCTCCATGCGGGCCCCCCGGATGGCGGTGGGACGCTGTTCTCCCAGAACCCAGCGCAGCGCGTCGGAGAGGTTCGATTTTCCGCAGCCGTTCGGGCCGACGACGGCGGTGATGCCGTGGTGCAGTTCGATCCGCGTCCGGTCGGCGAACGACTTGAATCCGCGCAGCGTCAGAGCCTTGATCTTCAAGCGCGCTCAGGGGGTTGAAGGAGTAGCGCCGCCGCGCCTCGCGATGAGCGTCGCGACTTCGCCGGCGGCGTTCAGTGCATCGCGCATGGGAGCGGCCGCCTCCTCGTTCTCATACGCGCCGCCGTACACCCTGAAGACGGGCATGCCGTCGAGCGGGGTCTCCAGGCCGTATGCGGGGATGCCGAGCGATGCGAGTCCGGCGATGCGCGCCTCCATCTCCGCGCGATCCGCGAACACGCCCAGATCGTACGCGAGTCCCACGGGACGGAGGAGCCATCCGTTCGCCTCCTCGGCCACGCCGGCCGCGACGAGTTCTTCCATGAGGGCGGAAGCCTCCGTCTCGCTCGCGACGGCCCCGGCGAGGACCCGCTGATACCGGACCTCCCGGATCGTCGTGGGAGCCATGAAGTACAGCACGCCTCCGTGAAGCGCGCGAATTTCCGCCACGCGCTCCGCCGCCTCGGCCGGATCGCTGAAACTCCCGAGGAGCACGGAGTACGGGCGCTCGGCGGCCGACTCGAACGCGGCGGCGACCGCGGACTCGTCCGGCGCCTGCGGCGCGGGATCCGGCGAGGCGCCCTCAGGCGGGTCTGTCGCCGCAGCGACCTCCGGTGGATCCGTCGGCGTTCCCGCCTCTTCGGTGGCCGGACCGTCCTCCGCAGGAGTCTCCACGGGCGTCGTCACCGGAGCCGCCGCCGGAGCCTCATCCCGGCCGGCGATCATCGACCCGACACGGGAGATCGCGTTGTCGAACCAGCCGTTCCTGTACGCCCACCAATTCCCGACCGCCAGCGCCGCGATTGCCAGCGCCGCGACGAGCGGCCCACGCGGCCGACCGCGGCGAGCCCTCCCTGGCGCCCGCGGCGAGTCCGCCGGAGCCGCGTCGGGCGCCGACTCCGGTTCGGGCTCGCGGGCCGGCGCGGGAGCGGGTTCCGGCCGGGGCTCGGCCTGATCCTCCACGGGCTCCGGCGCGGCCGCGACGCTCGACTCGCCCGGGTCGCCCGGGTCGCTCGAGTCGCGCGGTTCGCTCGGCTCGCCCGACTCGAAGGGGACGTGGCCGTAGCACCGCAGGTCGTGATCGTCGAGGTGAACCCCTCCCACGGCGATGTACCCGTCGATGAGATCGAGCAGGCCGGGTGAAGGCTGCCCGCGTTCGGACATGACGATGAAGAGCGTCCCGTCCTCCTCCTTCACGCGTGAAACGAAGCGCGCGAGCGCGGGGGACTCCAGCAGGCCGACGACGCCTTCCGGCACCTGTCCCGCCGGCAGGTAGGCGTAGGGGCAGTCCGCGCGCCGCACGGCCACCCGGGCAAGCGGGGACTGGCCCGCGAGGAACTCCGCCATGCCGCGGGGCTCCGCCCGTTCGAGAGCGCCGGCCAGTTCATCGAGGGGCGACGGCCCGGCTGCGGAGTTCAGGACGAGCGTCCGTCCCCGGCGGCGGGCGAAGGAGGTCGCGATCGCGTCCACGGCCGTCGCGCTCCTCTCGGCCTCCGAACGCTCGAACACGAGCGCCACGACCCGCGCATCCGCGGGCAGTTCCCACGCGAACAAGGCGGGGGCGCCGGCACTCACGGACTTCGTCTCATCGTCTGGTCTCCCTCCTCGTGAACCCACGCGTCGATTCCCCTCTCCCGCTGCAACTCGACCGCCGCACCCTCCGCAGCGAGGCGCGTCTCATAGGGGCCCACGAGGAGCCGATGCCAGAGGTCGCCGGCCTCGTCCACGCGGCGCAACAGGTGCGTCGAATAGCCCGAGCCGTCCAGGAGTTCGCGCATCGGCCCGAGCTCGGCCGCCTGCCGCGAGGAGTGCGCGACGACGTAGAAGCCGCCGGGAAGCTCATCGACAGGTTCCGGGCCCCCGTCCGACAGCGTCCCCACCCTCCCCACCGTCAACAGTCCGATGCGGGGGCCGGGCGGAACGCTGTCGGCGAGCGCATCCAGCGCCTCCTCGGCATCTCCCAGGGTGTCCTCCGGCACGACGGCGGCGGACGCGACCGGCAGGCGGCGTCCCCAGCGGAACGGAACCCACCAGGCGTCGGCGGGGCCCTCCACGGCGGCGACTCCGCCGTCCGGGCGGACGAGGCCGAGGCCGCTCTCCGCGGACACCAGCACCGCTCCACCCGGAAGCGCGAGCGGCAGGTCCGCCCGCCACTGTCCGGGCACCGCGTCCAACCAGGCTTCCCCCGCCCTCGCGGACCAGGCGTTCGAGCCATCCCAGGCCACGAGCCGGTCTCCCGTCATGCCGGGCCGCAGCGACTCGAGGGGGGTCTCCAGTCGCGAGGATCCGACCTCCCGCCAGTCGTAGCGATCGATGACCGTGAAGCCCGTCCGGTCGACCGACGCCGCGAACACCCGGTGCTGCGAGGGGGAGATGGCCAGAGCCGACGGCGCGCCGCCGATCTCCGCCCCTTCGGCCGGCTCGAGGTCCGGTACCGACCACTCGGTGAGCCCCCGGCCATCCCCGGACGCCGTCACGATCGTCCGACCCCAGCCCGCGAGCGCGACAGGGCCCCTCGTGCCGACGGCCCGCGTCGCCGCGGGCTGCGATTCCCCGGCTTCCCACACCGCGAGTTCAGGTCCGTCCGCGCCTTCGACGAGGGCGACGACCCGGTCTCCGGCGGCGGGGGCCGCCCAGTGCACGGCGCCATCGGCCGTGACATCCGCGGTGCTCGCGAGCGTGACGGCGAGGATCCGGTCCCCGGACACGAAGGCGCCCCCGGCGGGCGACGGGATCCAGCGCGCGTCGGCGGGGGCGTCGGGAAGCGGCGTCTCGGCCTCCACCGGCGAGGTCGTGTAGAGGCTGAGCTGCCGCTCCCGTCGCAGCACGACGGCCGGACCGAGCGAATGAGCCGCCGTGACGCCTCCCAGCGACAGGCGTCCCGTCCAGCGCACGGTGGACGGACTCTCGATCGAACGGAACTCCGCGACCCCGCCGTCGCGCGGAATGACGAGAAGCCCGTACCGCTCGAACGAGGTGCCGGAGACGAGGGACGGGCCTTCGAGGGGGGCGGGCTGGTCTTCCGGGGGACTTCCGCAGGCGCCCGAAGCACTCCCGACGCCCAGAAGGAGAAGGAGCGCAGCCGGCAACTTCGCCCCGCGCACGACGAAGCGAGAGGAAGAACGATACATGGGCCTCCAAGCTAGCGACGTGCCTCCGGTCGCGGAACGGCCACGAACCCGATTCACTCCAGTTCGAAGAGGGGGGCGTCGCCCCACAGCCGCTCTAGCCGATAGAACTCCCTGACCTCATCCAGGAAGACGTGCACGATGAGGCCCACGTAGTCCATCAGCACCCAGCGGCCCTGGTTCAGGCCCTCCACGCCGACGGGGCGGAAACCGTCCCCGCGCGTTCGATCGAGGATGTTCTCGCTGATCGCGCGGGCGTGCGTATCGGAGTCGCCCGTCGCGATGACGAAGAAGTCGGTGACGTCCGACAGGCCCCGCAGGTCGAGGATCGTCGGGACGCGCGCGTTTCTTTCGAGCGCGGCCTCCGCCACGCTGCGGAGTTCGGGGGAAGGGTCTCCCCGCACCGAGAGGCGGCGCCACACTTCCTCCAGCGGGAGCGGACCGTGCGTCATCGGTTGCGGCCCACTATTCCTCGGCGACCACGGACACCTTGAGCGTCGGCTCGACGTCCACGTGGACTCTCACCGGGACGCCGTGTTCGCCGAGGTCCTTGATCGGATCGTCGAGCCGGATCGCGCGCCGGTCCACGGCGACGCCATCCTTCTCGAGTTCGTCCGCGATGTCCGCGGCGGTGACCGAGCCGAACAGGCGTCCGCTCTCGCTCGCCCTGCGGACGAAGCTCAGCGCCCTGCCCTCGAGTTCGCCCGCCAGTTCCTGGGCCGCTTCGCGCTCCCGCTCGGCGGACTGTTCGATCTGGCGCCGCTCCTCCTCGAACCGCCGGCGGTTCCCCTCGGTCGCCACGAGCGCGATCCCCTGCGGAACCAGGTAATTTCGCGCATATCCCGGCCGCACGTTCACCATTTCGCCGGCGCGGCCGAGATCCGCGACGTCCTTTCTCAGAATCACTTCAACCATCGGTCCCTCCAGTTTCGTCTCACGCGCTTCCTGTCTCAGCCGCCGTCCGTTTTCACCCCCGCACGCGCCCGCAGGTCCAGCCACGTGTCGCTGATTCCCATGACGAGGGCCGCGCCCGCCGTCACCGGGTAGAGGATCAGCGCCGCGAGCACCCAGGCGCCGATCGCCCAGCCCGAGCTTAGCACGGAAGCCCCCAGCCACACGAGCACCGCAAGACCTCGGAGCAGATAGAGGCCGCCCATCACCGTCACCATGTTGCCGCCCGCGCGCACCGCCCACGCCCCCGCGGGGAGGACGAGCAGCGCGAGCCCCAGCACGAGCACCCAGACCAGGTGGTCCCCGAACCGGAAATCCCGCAGCGGCGGAAGCGGTCTCGGTTCCCCCCGGATGCGCCCGAGTATGTAGCCGGCGACCCCGAGGGCCGCGAGCGAAGCGAGCGCGAGCAGCGCCGGGTAGACGGCTTCCCACGCGCTCACGATGCCGCGCACCGTCGCTTCCACCGATCGACCGCCCCATGCATTGAAATCAACCACGGCCAGCGCCCGGCCGAACTGCGCCGTGATCTGCCAGTCGAGATCCGCGGGAAGCCCGGGCCGCAGCACGGCGAGCGCCGCCACCGTGGCTCCCGCGATCGCGACCGCCGCCAGAGACCGGTCGAACACCGGCCGCTTCGGCGCCAGCGCCGTGCCGAGCGCGAACCCGCCGGCCAGCAGGAGCGCCCAGCCGCGCTCGATGAACCACAGCGGCCCCGCCTCCCGAAACCCGAGCCCCGCTCCGGCCAGGAGCAGCAGCGCCAGGGCGGCCGACCCCGACTGGGGCGGTTCGAAGGTCAGAATCGCCACGGCCGCAGGCACGCCGACGATCGCCATGAGCCCCAGCGGCGACGAACTCAGCGGCGACAGCAGCATGACCAGCAGGAGGAGACCCGCGGCCGGCCAGAGACGGCTCCAGCGTTCCCTCAGCCCCCCCACGCCGGGGCCGAGCTAGTCGTAGTAGCCGCGGATGTACGGCAACAACGCGAGGTATCTCGCCCGCTTGATCGCCACCGCGACCCCCCGCTGGTGCCGCGCGCACGTCCCCGTGGCTCGCCGCGGCAGGATCTTGCCGCGATCCGAGATATAGCGATCCAGCGTGCGTTCATCCTTGTAGTCCACGCCGGGCGCCCGGGCCTCGCAGAACCGGCAAACCTTTCGAAAGGCCATTTATTCCTCCTTCGCGTCGGCGGACTCTTCCGGGTCCCCGGCGTCGGCGTCGGCGTCCGCGTCCGCATCGTCCTGCTCCGTATCCGCATCGTCCGCCGGCGCCTCCGCTTCGGCTTCGGCTTCGGCTTCGCCCTCGGCTTCGGCTTCGCTCTCGGCGGGTGCTTCCTCCGCCGCTTCCTCACCCTCGTCCGATTCTTCGGCGTCGTCGGCCTCCTCGGCCTCCTCGGCTTCGGACCCCTCCTCCGCGTCGGCCCCCTCCGCTGCGTCGCCCTCCGCTGCGTCGCCCTCGTCGGCGGCGGCTTCCTCGGCGGCGGCGGCTTCGTCCGGCTCGGGGGGCGTCGGCGCCGGATCGGGAAGCGGCAACGGGTGTTCCGCGATCACGATCAGGTACCGCAGGACCTCATCCTCGAGCTTCAGCACGCGCTCCAGCTCCTGGAGCGGATCGGGCGCCGAAGTGAACTGCGCCACGACGTAGTAGCCGTTCGGCTGCTTCTGGATGGGGTAGGCGAGCTGACGCTTGCCCCAGTGGACCGAGGCGGTGACTTCGCCCGGACCGTCGGCCGAGATGATGGCGTGGTAGCGCTCGAGCTTCGCCTCGATCTCCTCGGAGGTCAGGCTCGAACGGAAGATGTACACGATTTCGTAATCGCGCATGGAGAACTCCCTCGGTCTGGTCGGCCCCGACCCGCGGTCGGAGCAGGAGTCTGCGTTTGTCGGCCCGCCGCGGGGCGGCGAACCCGTATGTAGACGGCAGCGGAGGCTAATCTAGCGCCGCTGTCAAGGCGGCCGCCGGGCCGCGGCTGCCGGCCCGCGTCCGGCGGCCCGCGTCCGATGACTAGAACATTCCGAGCGTCCGCAGCACGCCGCCGACGGCTGCGAGGGCGGTCTCCACGGCCTCCGGCGCCGCAGCGGCCATCCCGTGCACGTCCACGAACCAGGGCGCGAGCACGAGCGAGACGACGCTCATCAGCTTCACGACGATGTTCATCGACGGCCCGGAGGTGTCCTTGAAGGGATCGCCCACCGTGTCGCCGACCACGGCCGCCTTGTGCGGGTCGGACCCCTTGCCCCCGTGGGCCCCGGTCTCGATGTACTTCTTGGCATTGTCCCACGCGCCCCCGGAGTTCGCCATGAAGAGCGCGAGCAGCACGCCGCTCACGGTCGCGCCCGCCAGCGCGCCGCCGAGCGCCGCGACGCCGAGGAAGCGGCCGACCACGATGGGGACGATGATGGCGACCAGGCCGGGCACGATCATCTCGCGGAGCGCCGCCCTCGTGGAGATGTCCACGCAGCGCGCCGAATCCGGCTTCGCCGTCCCCTCCATGATTCCCGGGATCTCGCGGAACTGGCGACGGACTTCCGCCACCATGCCCGCCGCTGCGCGGCCCACCGCCGTCATCGTGAGCGCGGCGATGAAGAAGGGCGTCACGCCGCCGATGAAGAGTCCCATCACGACGAGCGGATCGATGAGGTTGATCCCGGTCTCGCGCAGGCCCACCGCGTTCGCGTAGGCGGAGAACAGGGCGAGCGCCGTGAGCGCCGCGGATCCGACCGCGAAGCCCTTCCCGATCGCTGCCGTCGTGTTGCCGAGCGAGTCGAGCGAGTCGGTCACCGAGCGAACCTCGGGCCCCAGTTCGGCCATCTCCGAGATGCCGCCCGCGTTGTCCGCCACCGGACCGTACGCGTCCACGGACATCGTCACGCCGACCGTGGCCAGCATCCCCACGGCGGCGATCCCGATCCCGTACAGTCCCGCGAAGTTGAAGGCGAGGAAGATGGCGGCGGAGATCAGGAGCATGGGGATCGCGGTGGACTCCATTCCGACCGCGAGTCCCGTGATGATGTTCGTCGCGGACCCGGTTTCGGACGCCGAGGCGATGCGCCGGATCGGCTTCTCCGCCGTGTAGTACTCCGTCACGAGGCCGATCGCGATGCCGACGAGGGAACCGAAGAGCATGGCCCAGAAGGGACCGGCGTTCGGGTGGATGAAGACCCACTTGCCCTGCGCCGCGGCGTCGAAGATCTGAAGGTTCACCGTGATCGCGTACGCCACGACCCAGAAGATCACGGCCCCGATGATCGGCGCCCAGCGGAGGGCCGCCGCGGGACTCATGCGCTCGAGCACGCGGATGGCGAGGACGCCGACGGCGCTCGCGAGGAAGCCGGCCATGATGTAGAGGACCGGCAGCGCCACGGCCTGGAGCCGTGCCCCATCGAGGATCATCGCGCTCGTCACGCCGATGACGATCGTGGCGATCACGGAGCCGACGTACGACTCGAAGATGTCCGCCCCCATCCCCGCCACGTCGCCCACGTTGTCGCCCACGTTGTCCGCGATCGTCGCCGGGTTGCGGGGGTCGTCCTCCGGGATGCCGGCCTCGACCTTGCCCACCAGGTCCGCGCCGACGTCGGCCGCCTTCGTGTAGATGCCGCCGCCCACGCGCGCGAAGAGCGCGATCGACGAGGCGCCCATCGCGAAGCCCGAAATGATCTCGCCGAAGGGGCGGAAGCCGGTCGCCTGCGGATCGTAGATCAGGATCACGGCGCCGATCCCGAGCAGGCCCAGCGCCGCCACCGCGATGCCCATCACGGCCCCGCCGGAGAAGGCGACCCGCAGCGCCTTGGCCTGACCATCCGCGCGCGCCGCCTCGGAGGTGCGGACGTTGGCCGCCGTCGCCGCCTTCATCCCGAAGAAGCCCGCCATGATCGAGCACGCCGCGCCCAGCGCGTAGGCCACCGCCGTGTGCGGGCCCACGAGCCAGAAGAGGAGGGCCGCGACGACGACGATGAACGGCAGCAGGACCGTGTACTCCCGCCGCAGAAACGCCATCGCGCCCGAGTGGATCGCCTCCGACAGTTCGGCCATCTTCTCGTTCCCGACGGGCTGCGCCTTCACGTACATGAAGAGCGCGAACGAGAAGAAGAGTCCGATCACGCCGAGCCAGATCGCAAAATCGATGTTTCCGACCACGTTCCCTGCTCCCTTGCCTGTCCCTTGACTATCCCCTGATCAGCGGGGCTTCACCCCGGACGGTTGAAGCGGTTCATCGCCGCTTCCACTCCATGCTCCAGCCAGTACTCCACCGCTTCCGCGGCCCGGGAGAAGGCCCCCAGCGCTTCTTCCTCCTCCGACCGCGGCATCCGTGACAACACCCAGACCGCGAGGTCGATGCGTTCGTCCGGCGGCCGTCCGACGCCGAGCCTGAGGCGGCCGTAGTCGTCGGAGCCGAGACTCGCCGATATCGAGGCGAGGCCGTTGTGCCCGCCCGGCGACCCCCTCGCCCGCAGGCGAAAGCGACCCGCCGGCAGCGCGACATCGTCGACGAGGACGAGCATGTCCGCCGCGGGGTCGAAGCGGCGCGAGGCGAGCAGGCCCGCCAGCGCCTCGCCGCTCCGGTTCATGTACGTCAGCGGCTTGTGGACCTCGACTCCGGGCCGTCCCGGCGGTCCCGCTCCCGCCGTCCAGGCCGTGGCGCCGTCCGTGCGAAACGGTTCGGCGCCCCACCGGAGCGCGAGGCGATCCGCGAGCCACCAACCGATGTTGTGCCGCGTATCCCGGTACTTCGCGCCCGGGTTCCCCAGCGCGAGAAGCAGACGCACGGCGCCCGCGCGGACCGGATCCCGCCGTCCGGCTCAGCCCTCCTCCGGCTCGTCGCCCGCGGCCTCGGCCTCCTCTCCTTCGCCTTCCACTTCCTCGCCCACTTCCTCGTCGACTTCCTCTTCTTCCTCGAGGGCCGGCGGCACGACGGTGCAGATCGTGACCGTCTCATCGTCGAGGATCGTGACCGCGCCCGCATCCACGTCCGAGACGTGCAGCGAGTCGCCGATTTCGAGGCCCGAGACGTCGACTTCGAATTCGGACGGGATCTCGTTCGGCAGACACTCGACTTCGAGTTCGTGCCGGAGGAACTGCAACATGCCGCCCATCTCCACGCCGACCGGCGTCTCCACGAGGTGGACCGGCACCGGCACGCGGATCTTCACGTCCGCGCGGATTTCGAAGAAGTCCACGTGCAGGAGCTGGGGTCGGTACGGGTGACGCTGGATCTCGCGGATCAGGACCGGCCGCGGCTCGCCGCCGTCGACCTCGAGGTCGATCACCGTCGTGGCCGCGTGGATCCGGCTCAGCAGGCGCGACAGCTCATGCGTGTCGAGCGCCAGCGACTCTGTCTCTTCGCGGCGCCCGTACACGACCGCGGGCAACTGGCCGCTGCGGCGAAGCTGTCTCGCGGCGCCCTTTCCGGACGTCGTCCGCGTCCGCGCCGTCAGTCTGGCGGATTCGTTCGTCATTTTATCTCCTACTTGAACAACATGCTTACGGAACTGTTCGTGTGCGTGCTCTCGATGGCCTGCGCGAGCAGGCTCGCCACGGAAAGCACGGTCAGGTTGGGGAGCGCTTCCTGCACTCCCGGAGCGAGCGGCACGGTGTCCGTCACCGTGATCTCCTTCACATCGGCCGACCCGAGGCGCTCGAGCGCCGGCCCCGAGAAGAGCGGGTGCGTGGCGAGGACGTAGACGTCCAGGGCCCCGCGTTCCTTGAGCACTTCGATCGCCGAAACCATCGTCCCCGCCGTGTCGATCATGTCGTCGGGCACGATGCAGTGCTTCCCCTCGACCTCGCCCACGATATTCGAGACCTCCGCCTCGTTCGGCGCCGGACGCCGCTTGTCGATGATCGCGAGGTCTCCCCCGAGACGGCGGGCGTAGCCGCGCGCCATCTTCGCCGCGCTCACGTCCGTCGCGACGACGACCAGGTTGTCCAGCTTCTTCATCTCGTAGTAGCGCCGGAAGACCGGGGCCGCGTACAGGTGATCCACGGGGATGTCGAAGAAGCCCTGGATCTGGTGCTGGTGGAAGTCGATCGAGAGGACGCGGTCCGCGCCGGCGGCCGTCATCAGGTTCGCGAGCAGCTTCGCCGCGATCGACACGCGCGGCTGATCCTTCCGATCGGAGCGGCCGTACCCGTAGTAGGGGACGACCGCCGTGACCCTCGCCGCCGAAGCGCGCTTCGCCGCGTCGATGAGGATGAGGAGTTCGAGCACGTTCTCCGCGGGCGGGTTCGTGGGCTGGATGAGGAAGACGTCGCGTCCGCGCACGTTCTCGTCGATGCGCACGAAGATCTCGCCATCGGCGAACCGCTTGATCGTGACGTCGCACAGCCGCTCTCCGAGCACGTCGGCGATCCCCTGCGCGAGGGCGGGATTCGCCGTACCCGAAAGCAGCATGATCGGACTCGTGTGGAACGAGAAGTCCGTGGTGTCCATGCGTGTCGACTGGCTCGCTGGTCTGGTTCCGGCGCCCGTCGCTCCCGCACGCGTGCCGCGCGCGGAAACCGTACCGGAATGGAGAGAAACTGTGTGGGTCCCGAACCCGTGTGCCGCAGGGCCGAACCCCACGGCGACAGCCGCCCAGACTATCGGTTCACGCGGGTTCCTGTCAACGAGCCTCGGGAGCCGCCGGGATCGTGTAGACGACCTGCGTCGGGTACGCGATTTCGACGCCGTGCCGGTCGAACCGTTCGTGGAGCGCGAGCAGCACCGCCTGCTTCGCGTCCATGAATCGGGCGTACTCCGGGACGGTCATGAAGAAGATGGTGTCGAACTCGATCGCGGAGTCCGCGAAGGCCGAGAGGTGACAGCGGTCGAAGCGGGTCTCCTCCTGGGCCTCGACGATCTCCTCGATCCAGCCGGGGATCTGCGTCAGGAGGTCGCGCGGCGTGTCGTAGGTCACGCCGATCTTCAGCGCCCCGCGCCGGTCCTCCATGCGCCCGAGGTTCCGGATCCGGGTGTTGATCACGTCGCTGTTTCCGAGGATGAGTTGCTCGCCGCCGAGGCTCCGCAGCCGGGTCGTCTTGAGCCCGATGTGCTCCACCGATCCCTGGAAGTCGCCGATGATGAGGAAGTCGCCGATGATGAAGGGTTTGTCGAGGATGATGGAGAGGGATGCGAGCAGGTCTCCGAGGACGTTCTGCGCCGCGAGGGCGATGGCGATGCCTCCGATTCCGAGGCCCGCGAGCAGGGCCGCGACTTCGACCCCGAGGTTGTCGAGGATGAGGAGGAGGACGACGGACCACACGGCGAGCCGTCCCACGAAGGAGAGCGCGCCGACCATGGTCACGGCCTCCGCGTCCTCGCCCGCCGTGGCGTCCACGAAGCGCCGCACCCAGAAGGCGATCGCGGCGTTCGCCCAGATTCCGCCCTGGACGACGATGGCGATGACCGCGGCGCGGCGAATCACGAGCGCGACGGTCGGATCGAGTTCGAGGACGAGCGAGGCGGCGAAGAGTCCGACGAAGAGGATGAGGCCGAACTTCGTGTCGCCGAGCACATGTGCGACGAGATCGTCGAGCGAGGTCCGGGTCTGGCTCGCGAAGCGCGCGAACGCCCGCAGCGCGTAGCGTTCGAGCAGCCACAGCGCGAGGGTCGTGACGGCGTAGATGCCGGCGGCGATCAGCCAGGCCGAAAGCGTGTTTCCGTAGATGGTCTGGTCCAGGCCCATGCCTCGAGCTCCAGTGTGTGTTCCGGGGTGGTCAGTTGCCTTGGGGCGATCAGTTGTCCTGGGGCGATTCGGCGAGTTGCTCCAGCATCTCCGCGACGTCGGTCGTTGGACGCCGGCACGCGAAGCCGGTGCAAACGTACGCCGTCGCCTTCCGGTCCAGGAGATCGTGCGGCGCGGTGAAGGGCGCGATCTCCGCGAGCGGATCCGTCGCGGGTCCGCCGGGCGCTTCCGCCCCGGACAGGCCGGCCGTGGCCGGGGTGCCCGGCTTGAAGAGGACGGCCGTGCGGGGCGCGTAGCGGTTGGCGAGCGCGGCGAGCATGCGCCGCGTGCCGGGGTCGTCGGGGTCGCCGGCCACGACGACTTCCTGCGCCGGTCCCAGCGCGAGATCGAGCGCGACGAGCGACATCGTGTGCGCCGAGGGCGCGCCGCCGACGGGACCGGCGAGCGCCCCGCGCAGCGCCTCCGCCCGGTCCAGGAGTTCGAGATCGCCCGTGAGCCGGCCGAGCCGGAGGAGTACGTACCACGTCGTCGCGTTGGCCGACGGCGTGGCCCCGTCGTAAAGCTCCTTCTGCCGGACAGGCACGTCGGCCTGCCTCGCGTCCACGTTGAACACGCCGTGCCGGTCCGGGTCCCAGAAGCGCTCCAGGAGCGGGTCGAGCAGCTCGCGCGCCACCCGGAGCCAGCGCGGGTCGAACGTCGCCGCGTACAGCTCGATCAGCCCCCAGATGAAGCAGGCGTGGTCCGCCGCGCCCGCGGGGATCGCCGCGTCCCCGTCCCGGTAGCGGTGGAGCAGCTGTCCCCCGTCGTCGCGCAGCCGCTCGAGGATGAAGTCCGCCGCCCGCGCCGCCGCCCCGACGAGGGATTCGTCGCCGAAGGCGAGGCCGCTCCGCGCCAGCGCCGCGATCATGAGCCCGTTCCAGTCCGTCAGGATCTTGTCGTCGAGCAGCGGGCGCTCCCGCGTCGTCCGCTTCTCGAACAGGACGCGTCGCGCCTCCTCCAGCCGTTCCTCGACGCCGGCGGCGTCCTCGCCCAGCGCCGCCGCGATCTCGGCGGGCGTTTCTCCGGCGTGCAGGATGTTCTCGCCGGTCCGGAGCCCCGAGGCCTCGTCCGCGAAGTTGCCGCGCGCCTCGATCCGGAAGGCGCGCCGCGCGAGGCTGGCCGCGTCCTCTCCCAGCGCCCCCGACAGCACCTCGTCGAACTCCTCCCGCGTCCACACGTAGAACGCCCCTTCGCGCCCCTCGCTGTCCGCGTCCTCCGCGGAATGGAAGCCGCCCTCCGCGTCCGTGAGGTCGCGCGCCACGTACTCGTAGATCTCGCGGGCCACCGTCCGGTGCGCGTCGTCGCCCGTCATCTGCCACAGTTCCGTGTACGCCATGGCGAGCAGCGCCTGGTCGTACAGCATCTTCTCGAAATGCGGGACGAGCCAGCGGGCATCCGTCGAGTAGCGGTGGAAGCCGTATCCGACGTGGTCGAAGACGCCGCCCCGCCTCATGGAGGCGAGCGTCTTCTCCACCATCTCCACGCCGCGCCGGTCGCCGGTGCGGTCGCTCCAGCGCAGGAGGAAGAGGAGCTGGTGCGGCGCCGGAAACTTCGGAGCGCGGGAGAACCCTCCCTGATGGGGGTCGAAGCGGGCCCGCAGGTCGCTGAAACCGCGGCGAAGCGTCTCCTCGTCGAGCGCGCCCCCGGCGGAACCCAGTCCGCGGACCTCGACCTCCCGGATGGCCGCCAGTGCCGAGGCCCCCGCCGCCTCGACATCCGCCCGCCGCTCCCGCCACAGCTCCGCGAGCCGGGGCAGCAGGTCCAGCATCCCCACCCGCCCGGCCACGCTCTCGCGCGGGAAATAGGTCCCGGCGAAGAAGGGCTGCTTGTCCGGCGTCATCACGATCGTGAGAGGCCACCCCCCCTGCCCCGTCATGAGCTGGCACGCCGTCATGTAGACGCCGTCGATGTCGGGACGTTCCTCGCGGTCCACCTTGATCGACACGAAGTCCCGGTTGAGGAGCGCGGCCACGTCCTCGTCCTCGAAGGATTCGCGCTCCATGACGTGGCACCAGTGGCAGGTCGCGTACCCGATGGAGAGGAAGATCGGACGGTCCTCGGCCCGGGCGCGCGCGAACGCCTCCTCCCCCCACGGAACCCAGTCCACGGGATTGAAGGCGTGCTGGAGAAGGTAGGGGCTCTTCTCCCGCGCGAGTCGGTTCGCCCGGCCGGCTGGGCGGGAATGGAAATCATGCATGGGATTGGCCCCCCAGGGGTCGAACCTGGATCATCGGCTCCAAAGGCCGGTGTCTTGCCATTAGACGAGGGGCCAGAGGCGCCGAAGATGGCGCGATCCGGCAAGCGGCGTCAAACAGCGCCGACGCCCGGGATGGGCCTCGGACAAGCCACGGATGGGCCTCGGGACAGTCCCCGGATGGGGCTCAGACGGGGAGCGAGACGTCCAGAATTCGGAGGCCGTCGGCGCCTTCGCGGGCGGCCAGCGTTCGGCGGGCGCGGGCGCGCTCCGTCTCGTCGCGGAAGATCGCGAACAGCGCGGAGCCCGATCCCGTCATCGCGGCCACCGCCGGGTCGCACGACCGAAGTTGATCGAGGAGGGCGGACAGTTCCGGGTGCCGGGAGAGGACGGGCGCCTCGAGGTCGTTCCGGGCCAGGCGTTCGAGCGATTCCCACTCCGCCAGCCGCGTCGCGCCCGGAAAGACCGAGGCACCTCCGGCGTCCGCCTCCGTCCTCCCGAGCCAGCCGTACGCCTCCGGGGTGGAAACGTGGATGCCGGGGCAGACGAGCAGCGCGGGACGGTGCCGCGGCGGGCGAAGCGGGAGCAGCCGGCGGCCGCGCTCCCAGCCCAGCGCCATCGGGACGCCGAGGAGGGCGAAGGGCACGTCGCTGCCGATCTCGCCGGCGAGGTCGACGAGTTCCCGCTCCTCCAGGCGGGGCCATCGGTCCGCGAGCAGGCGGAGCGTCGCGCCCGCGTCCGCGCTTCCGCCCCCGAGTCCGCTCCCCATCGGGATGCGTTTCGTGAGGTGGATATGCACGGCCGGCCGCGCCCGTCTCCGGAAGGCGCGGTCGAGAAACGCCGCAGCGGCCTGCCAGCACAGGTTGTCGGAGCCGTCGGGCACGCCGTCCGCCAGCGGTCCATCGACGGAGAGCGTGACGCCCTGTCCGGCCCCCCGCGACGCGGCGTCCTCCGACGCGGCCCCCTTCGGGCGGGCTGCGCGGGTGTCGGACTCCGAGAGAATCACCGTGTCGGAGAGGCTCGTGCGGGCGAGCAGGGTCTCGACGCCGTGGAAGCCCGTTGCGTCCCTCGCGAACACGCGGAGGCGCAGGTTGACCTTCGCGCGCGCCTCGGCCGTCCCGATCTCCCCGGCTCCCGCCGCCTCGCCGGCACTCGTCACTCCGAGGCCTCCGGCGGCGAGGTCTCCGGGCCCGAGGTCTCCGGCGCCGGCGGCTTGCCCCGCCCGAATTCTTTCCGGCTGATCCCCAGGCGCCGCATGTACCAGATTCCCAGCACGGTGATGGGCAGGAAGGTGAGGATGTGGTAGCCCGCGGCGAAGCTGATGATTCTCGCGGGCTCGATGTGGTGGAGTTCGAGCGCGACGCGGGCAGCGGTCTCGAACGGTCCGAAGAACCCTGGCGTCGACGGGATCGCGACGGCGAAGCCGATCGTCGTCTGGAGGACGAGCGCGCCGAGGAACCCGGGCGTGAGAATCCCGAAGGCGAGGAAGCCGAGGAAGAACGAGAAGGCGTTCCAGGCCCACACGGCGAACGACCACAGCATCGCGCGGGCGAAGACGTGCGCGTGGCGCAGCGCCCCGAGGCCGTCCACGAACGCGGAGAGCACGTCCATCACGCGGTCGGCGACGCGATCGGGCGCGACCCGGTGCGACCACGTGGCCGCGAGCCGGAGGAAGCGGTCCGGAGAGCGGACGAGCAGCGCGAGCGCGAGCAGGCTCGCGGAGACGAGGATGACGCCCACCGTGAACAGGTCCCGCAGCGTCCCGGAAGCGGCTTCGTCGACCCCGACGATGAAGAAGGCGGGGACGAGAAACACCATGAGCACGATCGCGTCGAGCAGGCGCTCCACGACGAGCGAGGCGAGCGCGGCGCTCAGGGGTACGGGAGTGATCCGCGACAGCGAGTAGGCGCGGGCGAACTCTCCGAGCCGGCCGGGCAGGACGTTGTTCGCCATGAAGCCGATGCACACGGCCGCGTAGCGCGAACCGAACGGCAGGTGTCCGTTCGAGGCGCGGAGGAGGATATCCCACCGGATCGCCCGGAGGTTGAAGGTGAGCGTGGCGACGACCGTCGCGGCGATCAGGAGCCAGACGTTCGCCTCGCCCAGGTGCCTCAGGAGTTCGGCGGCCGAGACGTCCCGCAGCGCCCAGACGAGGAGCGCGACGGAGACGAGGACGCCGATGAGGACTGTGAGACGGCCTCTCACCCGCGCGCCTCGCGCACGAGTTCCGACATCTCGAGCACCGCGCGCTCCATCCCCACGAGCACTGAGCGGCTCACGATCGAGTGGCCGATGTTCAGTTCCTCGCACTCGGCGATCGCCGCCACCGGCTGCACGTTCTCGTAGGTGAGCCCGTGTCCGGCGTGCACGCCGAGGCCGGCGGCCGCGGCCCGGGCCGCGGCATCCTCCAGCCGCGCGAGTTCGCGGTCGGCGTTCGCCTGGTCCGGGGCGTTCGCGTACTCGCCGGTGTGGAGTTCGATCGCGGCGGCGCCCGCCTCGGCCGAGCCGTCGACCGCCGCGGGGTCGGGATCGATGAAGAGCGACGTGCGGATCCCGGCATCCTGCAGCCGCGCCACGGCGGCGGCGATGCGGGCCGGGTCGGCGGACATGTCCAGCCCGCCTTCGGTCGTGAGTTCCTCCCTCTTTTCGGGGACGAGCGTGGCCTGGGCCGGGCGCCAGCGTTCGGCGAGGGCGAGCACCTCTTCCTCGGCCGCGAGTTCGAGGTTCACGAAGGTGCGGACGGTCTGCTGCAGCAGTTCCACGTCGCGGTCCTGGATGTGCCGGCGGTCCTCGCGGAGGTGCACGGTGATCCCGTTCGCGCCGCCGAGTTCAGCGAGCACGGCGGCCCGCACCGGGTCGGGTTCGTCCGTGCCGCGCGCCTGCCGGACCGTCGCCACGTGATCGATGTTCACGCAGAGCCGGCAGTCGACCAGATGCGAAAAGCTGCTGTTCGGCATGATGTGCTCCCGTTTTCGGCTTGACCGGTCCGCCGCGTCAGGCGGCGTCGGCCCGCTCCACGACCAGGCCGCTCTCGCGCCAGCGGCCGGCCACTCCGGCGGGCACGCGGGCCACGATGACCACGCACCCGGCTTCGTACACGCGCTCCAGCACCTCGCCCTCCCGGTACGCCTCGGCGAGCCGCGCTCCGTCCCCGGCGGGCAAACTTACACGCACCGTCTCGAGGCGGGCCCGCATCGCGGCCTGAAGCGCTTCCTGCAGCGGCTTCACCCCGCCGTCCTCCATGATCGAAGTCAGGACGTGCGGCCGTCCGCCCGCCGCGGCCCGCTCGCGCAGCGCCCGCTCCTCCTCGTGCGTGAGCCGGTCGACCTTGTTGAAGACCTCGATCACCGGGCGGTCCGCCACGCCGGCCTCCGCCAGCACTCCCTCCACGGCCTCGCGCTGCTCATCCCGGCTCGGCGACGAGGCGTCGATCACGTGCAGCAGGAGGTCGGCCTCGGCGAGTTCCTCCATCGTCGCCCGGAACGACGCCACGAGATGATGCGGCAGCTTCCGGATGAACCCCACCGTGTCCGTGAGGAGGATCGGACCCGGACCTTCGAGATCGCAAACCCGGGTCGCCGAGTCCACCGTCGCGAACAGCCGGTCTTCCACGAAGACGTCCGAGCCCGAGAGCGCGCGCAGGATGGAGGACTTGCCCGCGTTCGTATAGCCCGTGAGCGCCACGGTGAACTGCTCGCTCCGCGCCCGGCGCTGCGTGACGCGCGCCCGCGCGATGTGGTCGAGCTTGCGCCGCAGCCGGGCGAGGCGCCGGTCGATGAGCCGGCGGTCCGTCTCGATCTGCTGCTCGCCGGGCCCGCGCGCGCCGATGCCTCCGCCTTCCCGCGAGAGGTGGGTCCACATCCGCTTCAAGCGTGTCCGCAGGTACTGGAGCTGGGCGAGTTCGACCTGAAGCTTCGCCTCCGAGGTCCGGGCGCGGAGCGCGAAGATGTCGAGGATGAGTTCGGTCCGGTCGAGCGCGCGCACGCCGAGCGCCGCTTCGAGATTCGAGCCCTGGGCGGGCGTGAGTTCCTCGTCGAAGATGGCGAGCGTCGCGTCGTGCTCCCGGAGCGTCCGCCCGAGGCGTTCGACCTTCCCCTTGCCGATGAAGGTCGAGGCGTTCGGCTTGCGCAGGCGCTGGACGACGGCGCCCCGGACATCGGCTCCCGCCGTGCCCGCGAGGCGGGCGAGTTCCTCGAGGTGTTCGTCCACCGTCTCCTGGGGCATGTCGGGGGGCGGCGCTCCCACGAGAATCGCGCGCTCCGCCACCCGGTCCGAGTTCACTCTGTCGATCGATGCTCCTCCGTCGTCTCGGTGTCCGTCCCGGTTCCCGCCTCTCCCCCGGGACGCGCTTCCGCCGTGGCCCGCGCCCGGCTGCCGCGAATCGCTTCGAGCCGGCGCCTCGCGTTCACCTCCCAGCCGCGCTCGACCGGATCGTACCAGCGGCGTCCGCGCAGCGACTCGGGAAGGTAGGACTGGGCGGCCACGCCGTCTGCCTCGTCGTGATCGTAGCGATACCCCGATCCGTATCCGAGTTCCTTCATGAGCCGCGTGGGCGCGTTCCGGATGTGGAACGGAACGGGCTCGGCCGGTGTTTCGCGCGCCGCGCGGGCGGCGCCGCCGAACGCCCGGTAGACCGCGTTCGATTTCGGAGCGATGGCCAGGTACGTGACCGCCTGGGCCAGCGCCAGGTCTCCCTCGGGGCTGCCGAGAAAGTGGTACGCGTCCCGCGCCGCGATCGTGACCGAAAGCGCGCCGGGATCCGCGAGTCCGACATCTTCGGCGGCCATGCGCACGATGCGGCGGGCCAGGTACATGGGGTCCTCGCCGCCATCCAGCATCCGCGCGAGCCAGTAGAGCGCGGCATCCGCGTCCGAGCCGCGCACGGCCTTGTGCAGGGCGGAGATGAGGTTGAAGTGCTCTTCGCCGGACTTGTCGTAGCGCGCGAACCGCTTCTGCAGCGCCGCCGCCACGTGATCCTCGGAGATCGCGGGGACGCCATCCACGCCGGCCAGATCCGCGGCCGTCTCGAGCGCGTTCAGGGCGCGGCGGGCGTCCCCGTCCGATTCGGTCCCGAGCCGGGCCAGGGCGTCCTCGTCGATGGAGAGGCCCGTGTCTCCGAGTCCGCGCTCCCGGTCGCGAAGCGCGCGCGCGCAGATCTCCGCGACCGCTTCCGGCGCCAGCGGTTCGAGAACGAAGACCCGCGTGCGGGAGAGGAGCGGGCCGACGACCTCGAAACCGGGGTTCTCCGTCGTGGCCCCGATGAGGGTGATGGCGCCGCGCTCGACGTGCGGGAGGAGGGCATCCTGCTGCGCCCTGTTGAAACGGTGGATCTCGTCGACGAAGAGGACGGTGCCGCGGCCGGTGGCGGCGCGGCGCGCCTTCGCCTCCTCGAGGACGCGGCGGACGCGGGGGATCCCGTCGGTCACCGCGGAGAAGGGGATGAACGCGGCCTCCATCCGGCTGGCGAGGAGTCCGGCGAGGGTGGTCTTACCCGTGCCCGGCGGACCCCAGAAGATGAGGCTGGGGACGCGCCCGCTCTCAATGAGCTGGCGCAGGGGCCGGCTTTCGCCGACGAGCTTCGGCTGTCCGACGAACTCCGCCAGCGTGCGCGGGCGCATGCGGGCGGCGAGCGGCGAGTCGGCCAGGC
>JAJEEM010000003.1 GCA_022820995.1 Gemmatimonadota bacterium
CCCGTCACGGCGCGAGGCCGCCCCCAGGCCGACCGCCGGCCCCGGCCCCGGCCTTCAGGCCGTGCGGCTCGAGGACCCCGAGGAGCCCACCTGCTCCGGCTGCCTGGGCAACTACGCCGACCTCGTCGGCACGCACGGCGGGCTGACGGCGCTCCTGCTCGCGGCCCGCGAAGGCCACCGCGACGCGGCGCTCGTTCTGCTCGACAAGGGCGCGGACATCGACCAGCGGAGCGCCGCGGACGAAACGACCCCCCTGCTCATCGCGATGATCAACGGACACTTCGATCTCGCGATGGAACTCTTCGCGCGCGGCGCCGATCCCAACCTCGCGAGCGACGCCGGCGCCACGCCGCTCTACGCTGCGCTCAACATGCACTGGGCGCCGAAGGCCCGGCATCCGCAGCCCACGGACGTGCACCAGCAGGAGTGGTCGTACCTCGACGTGATGCGCACGCTGCTCGAAGCGGGCGTCGACCCGAGCCCGCGGCTGAAGAAGTCGCTCTGGTTCACGACGTACAACCGGGATCTCCTGGGCGTCGACCGCACCGGCGCCACGCCCTTCTGGCGCGCCGCGCACGCGCTCGACATCGAAGCCATGAAGCTGCTCCTGGAGTACGGGGCCGATCCGGCGACGCCGACGGCGAAGGTGCCGCAGCGGCGTTACGGCCGCGGCGGAGATGACATCGATCACTCCGGCCTCGACCCGATCCCCGTCGGCGGTCCGGCGGTCCACCCCATCCATGCGGCGGCCGGCGTCGGCTACGGGCAGGGCTTCGCCGGCAACTCGCACCGCCACGTGCCGGACGGCTGGCTACCCGCCATGAAGTTCCTCGTCGAGGAACTCGGCGCCGACGTGAACGCGCGCGACCACAACGGCTACACGCCCGCCCACCACGCCGCCTCGCGCGGCGACAACGAGATGATCCTCTATCTCGTCGAGCGGGGCGCCGACGTGACGCTCGTGGCCCGCAACGGCCAGACGACCGTCGACCTGGCCAACGGACCCGTGCAGCGCGTGCAACCGTTCCCGGAGACGATCGCCCTGCTCGAGAGTCTCGGGGCGAAGAACAACCACCGCTGCGTCTCCTGCTGACCACACGCGGTCGGCTTTCCGTGCCGAGAACCTTCAACCAAGCCCGGCGACGTCAGGCCGGCCTGACCTGACCATGCCGGATACCGTCACTGTCTGGGAACTGCTCGCGGGCGGTTCGGGGGAGAGTCCCGCCATCGCCGCCCCCGGCCGCGATCCGCTCGATTTCGCGGGCCTGCGCCGCCAGGTCGAAACGACCGTGGACGCCCTCAACCGGTTCGGCATCGGGCGGAACGATCGCGTGGGGATCGTCCTCCCGAACGGGCCCGAGATGGCCTCCGCCTTCGTCTCCGTGGCGTGCGCGGCCACGGCCGCGCCGCTGAACCCCGTCTACCGGCGGCCGGAATACGAGTTCTATCTCTCGGACCTCGACGCGAAGGCGGTCATCCTTGAATTCGGGAGCGACTCGCCGGCGCGGGCCGCGGCCGTGGAACAAGGGATCGCGATTCTCGAGCTGTGTGTCGACCCGGAGACGCCCGCCGGGACGTTCCACCTCGCGCGGTCGCGCACCGGCCGAGACGGGTCGCGCGGCGAGAGCCCCGGGAACGGGAACTCGGCAGCGAACGTGCTACGGTTCGGGCTCGCGGAGGAGGACGACGTCGCCCTCATCCTGCACACCTCCGGGACGACGTCCCGGCCCAAGATCGTGCCGCTCTCGCACCGGAACGTGTGCGCCTCGGCGGACAACGTCGCGCACACCCTGCGGCTCACGGCCGCCGACCGTTGTCTGAACGTGATGCCGCTGTTCCACATTCACGGGCTCATCGCCGCGGTCCTCGCCCCGCTCGGCGTCGGCGGCGCGATCTTCGCCACGCCCGGCTTCAACGCGCTTCGTTTCTATGCGTGGCTCGACGAGGCGCGACCCACCTTCTACACGGCCGTGCCCACCATGCACCAGGCGATCCTGGCGCGCGCCCCGAGGAACCGCGACGCGATCGAACGGAACCCGCTGCGCTTCATTCGGTCCGCCTCCGCCGCCCTCCCCCCGCAGGTGATGGCCGAACTCGAGGAGACGTTCGGCGCCCCCGTGGTGGAGGCGTACGCGATGACCGAGGCGGCCCACCAGATGACGTGCAACCCGCTCCCCCCCGCCGTGCGCAAGCCGGGGACGGTGGGCGTCGCGGCCGGCCCCGAGGTGTCGGTGATGGAGGAGACGGGCCCGCGGCACCTGCCGGCGGGCGAAGTGGGCGAGATCGTGATCCGCGGCCCGAACGTGAGCGATGGGTACGAGAAGAACCCCGCCGCGAACGCCGAGGCCTTCACCGACGGGTGGTTCCGGACGGGGGACCAGGGCGTGATGGACGACGAGGGCTACGTCACGATCACCGGGCGCCTGAAGGAGATCATCAACCGCGGGGGAGAGAAGGTCTCGCCGCGCGAGATCGACGAGGCGATCCTCGACCACCCGGCCGTGCGCCAGGTCGTGGCGTTCGCGATGCCCCACCCGAAGCTGGGCGAGGAGATCGCGGCCGCCGCCGTGCTGCGCGAGGGGATGGAGGTCACGCCGGGCGAACTCCAGGCGTTCGCGGCGGAGCGCCTCGCCGACTTCAAGGTCCCGCGGAAGATCCTCCTCATGGACGACATCCCCAAGGGCCCCACCGGCAAGCTCCAGCGCATCGGCATGGCCGAGAAGCTCGGCCTGGCCTGACCGCCGGCGGCTGATGCGGATCTGCATCTACGGGGCCGGCGCGATCGGGGGATACCTCGGCGCGCAGCTTTCCCTCGCGGGTCGGGACGTCACCCTCATCGCGCGCGGCCCCCACCTGAAGGCGATGCAGCAGCACGGCGTGCGGCTGCTGATCGACGGCGAGGAGCGTGTCGCCCACCCCGTCTGCACGGACGATCCGTCGGAGGCGGGGCCTCAGGACTACGTGATCGTCACGCTCAAGGCGCATTCCGTCCCCTGGATCGTGGAACCGATGCAGCCGCTGCTCGGGCCCGATACCGCCGTCGTCATGGCGACGAACGGTCTCCCGTGGTGGTACTTCTACGAACTCGAGGGACCGTGGCGGGACCGCCGCCTCGAGAGCCTCGACCCCGGCGGCGTGCAGTGGGACGGGATCGGGCCGGAGCGCGTGATCGGCTGCGTGGTGTACGCGGCCACCGAGGTGTCGGAACCCGGCGTCATCCGGCACCTGAAGTACAACCGGTTCACGCTCGGCGAGCCCAGCGGCGAGAAAACCGACCGCGTGCGGCGGCTCGCGAAGGCGATGATCGAAGCCGGCTTCCGGGCCCCGGTCCGGGGGATCCGGAACGAGATGTGGGTGAAGCTGTGGGGGAACCTCGCCTTCAACCCGATCAGCGCGCTCACGCTCGGGACGCTGGGGACCATAGCCGGCGACCCCGACACGCGCGCGGTCGCGAAGGCGATGATGCTCGAAGGACAGGCCGTGGCCGAAGCCCTGGGCGCCCGCTTCTCGATCGACATCGAGCGGCGAATCGAGGGGATCGCGGCCGTGGGCGAGCACCGCACGTCGATGCTGCAGGACCTCGACAAGGGCCGTCCGATGGAGATCGACGCCCTCGTCACGGCGGTCCAGGAGATGGGGCGCATGGTCGACGTCCCCACCCCCACGATCGACGTCGTCCTCGCCCTGGTCCGCCAGCGCGCCCGCGTCGCCGGCGCCTACCCCTCCGCATGAATTCCATTCGGAGTCCCAGGGAGAACAACATGAGGAACCCACCCGACGGCTGGCCGAGGATCACGCCCGCCGTGTTCTACGACGACGCCGGGGCCGCGATCGACTGGCTCGCGGACGCCTTCGGGTTCGAGGTGCGGGAGAGAATCGAGAACGAGCAGGGACAGGTCGTGCATTCGCAGCTCGCCCTCGACGGCGGCCTCATCATGGTCGGGCAGGCGGGACTCACGCCGGGCCGAACCTACCCCCGGTCCCCGCGGAGCGCGGATGGCGCGAACACGCAGTCGCTCATGGTCTACGTGGACGACGCGGACGCGCACTGCGAGCGGGCGCGCGCCGCCGGCGCCGCGATCACGACCGAGCCGGCCACGCAGGACTACGGCGAGGACTACTGGTCCGACCGAAGCTACGAAGTCCGGGACCTCGAAGGTCACTATTGGTGGTTCGTGCAGCGCCTGCGCGGATAGCGGACCCGGCATACCAGAGGTAGGCTGGCGGAGCCCCTATCCGGAGTTGCCGATGAACATACGCGATGTCGTGGAGGGCTCGGGCGCGGGGTCCGGCCGCTGGTTCGACAAGAGCGTCTTCTTTCTCATCATCGTCTCCCTCGTGGCGATGTCGATGTCCACCCTCCACCAGTTGTCTCCCGCCTGGAAGGCGGCGCTCGCCGTCTGCGAAATCATCATCGTCGTTCTCTTCACGATCGAATACGCCCTGCGGATCATCGCGGCGGAGCACAAGTGGTCCTTCATCCGCAGCTTCTATGGCATCGTCGACCTCGTCGCCATTCTTCCGTTCTACCTCTCCCTCCTGTCCGTCGGCATCGACCTGCGGGCGGTGCGCGGACTGCGGTTGCTCCGCGTATTCCGGCTCTTCGAGATCGCGCGATACAGCACCGCCGTCACGAGGCTGATGAACGCCGTGAAGTACGCCCGCAACGAGGCGCTGGTGTTCCTCTTCGCCACGCTCGTTCTGCTTTATATCGCGGCGCTCGGCATCCATCACTTCGAACACGAGGCCCAGCCCGAGAAGTTCGAATCCGTGTTCCACAGCCTGTGGTGGGCGGTTGTCACGCTGACGACCGTGGGCTACGGAGATGCGTACCCGGTCACGGTGGGAGGCAGAATCTTCACGTTCATCATATTGCTGTGCGGGATGGGGATCGTGGCGGTGCCCGCCGGACTCGTCGCGACCGGCATGACGCGAGCGGCGGAGGAGGATGATCGACGCCGGCGGGCCGGGCAGGTCGAGCGTGAGAGTTGAACCCGTGAAGTGTCGCCGACCCGGCTACGCGCCGAAGAGGGGGATCCGGAACACGCGCGCGAAGATCAGGATCGCGCTGAGTCCCGTGAATATGAACAGGCTCAGCCCCCCGAACCAGCGCGCGAACCACGACGGGTAGAAGAGTTCGTCCTCCTTCGGGATCACCTTGAGGCAGAAATAGAGGTTGAAGAAGTAGATCACGGGCGCCACGAAGAAGGCGAGCGCCGAAGCGACGAGCACGAGGAACACGGGGCGCGGGTCGAACGCGATGTAGAGGACGGAGGCGATGAGCGAGTAGAACATCGTCAGCCGGTAGATGTTGTACTCGGAGTTCCAGGTCCGCCGCCGCTCCGGATCGGCTCGATCCTCGGGCGATATCCCGTGCAGGCGCGCCGTCGTGCGGAAGAGGTTCCGGCAACAGGCGCCGACGATGCGCGGCCATCCGTCGAAGTAGTTGAAGGCGGTGGAATACGTGGCCGCGAGCGCGCCGAGGATGAAGATCATCATCATCCACGGTCCCACGCTGAGCGTGAAGATGCCCGCGATCTCTCCCATGACGGGGCGTCCCTCGACCGGACTCGGATAGAGCCACACCGCGGCGAGGAGGACGAAGATCGCCGCGAGCACGAAAGAGATGACGTGGCCGGTCCGGAAGTCCCACAGCCCGATCCGGAACCAGCGCCGGCAGTATTCCCGCGCGTGCGGGGAGAGCCGCGCGGTATCGACCGCGAGGTCGGAGGCCGGCGAGGTGAAGGGGTCGAAGCGGGGCGCGACGCCGGTCGCCTCGAGATGGGGCCGGACCTTGCTCATGCCCGCGCGCTTCGCCTTCCCCCACTCCGACGCCTGCAGCGAGACGTCGATGCCGGTCGGCAGGAGGCCGAGGAAGCCCGCGATCACGAGCCACGACCCGTCGGGGATCTCGAAGAGGAAGAAGTTCCCCATCTCGGCGAGCGGCGCCGGCTGGACGATGTAGACCGCGACCGATGAGAGGACGAGGACGCCCGCGAGGGCCTTCGTCGTGTTCTCCACGGCCTTGTAACTGCCCCGGAGGATGATGCCCACGGAGAGCACGCCGAGCAGCGCCGCGTACACTCCGAGAGGGACCGGAAGGCCCAGGTATACGCTGAACAGGTAGTAGAGGACGGCCGCCGCGGCGATCAGGCGCCCCGCCTGGCCGATCGCGCACTGGATGAGCGTCGTCACCATCACGTACCAGAGCGGCCACTTCCAGCGCGCCGTGGCATAGGCCTCGAGAAGACTCTTCCCGGTGGCGTTGGTGAACCGGAAGGCCATCTCGAAGCCGTAGTACTTGAAGATGTAGGCGACGGGCAGGCACCAGAGGAGGGCGTAGGCGAAACGGCCCCCGGCGGTCGGCGCCGTCACGACGTGGCTCGTTCCGATCCCCGTCATCATGAGGATCAGCCCGGGGCCGAAGTGAGCGAGCAGATCGCGCGGCCGGAGCGACGGGAGGGTGAAATCCTCCGGATTCAATCCGTCGTCGGCCTTCGTTTCGCGATCGGACAAGCCGGGCCTCCCTTTCAGGGACCACTGCGTCACGCCGGTGCCTTTCAGGCCGGACACGGAAGGTACAAGGGACATCGCCCCCTGCCGAGAGGGTCGGCGATGGCCTGTCGAAAAACTTGCTCCGCCGTCCACGCCCGCCGAGGATGTCGGTTCCCGTCCGCAGCAACTGTCGGCAACCCATCCCGGAGAGGTCCCTTGATCAAGTACGCTCCCCTCGCCCTCGCCCTGATCGCGGGCTGTACGCCCGCATCGGGAAGCGATTCTCCCGCGTCCGACCATCCCATCGTCGGCGTGTGGCGTCTCGTGTCCTGGGAACGGCGGATGCCGGACGGGGAGGTCACGCTGCCGTACGGCGAAACGCCGGGCGGCCAGATCGCATACCTGGCGAACGGTCGCATGTCCGCCCAGCTCATGCGTCCCGGCCGCGTGCTCCCCGACACGGCGACCGCGACGGCCGGGGAAATGCGGGCTTTCATCCTCGGCAGCTTTTTCTCCTATTACGGGGATTTCACCGTGGATTCCGAGGCGGGCGTCGTCACGCATCACGTGGAGGGCGCGCTCCACCTGGAATGGCTCGATTCGGACCGGCCGCGTGCCTTCCGTCTCGAAGGGCGCGACCGGCTGATCCTGACCACCGCTCCGGATCCGCAGATGGTGGCCGGCGGCGTGAACACGCTTCACTGGGAGCGCATCCCGTCGCGGTGATTCTCCCGGAACTGTGCGAGGACGAATCATGAGGAAGTCGATCGTTATGCTGATCCTGGCCGGGGCGGCGTCGGCTGGCGCATGCGCTGCCGGAGGACCCGAAGACGCCGCGGATCTCGTCCTCATCAACGGGGACGTGTACACGCTCGACGAGGCGCGGCCCGCGGCCGAGGCGATCGCGGTCCGCGGCGAGCACATCGCCGTCGTCGGATCGAACGCGCAGGCGCAGGCGCTGGTGGGCCCGGACACCCGCGTCATCGACCTGGACGGCGCCTTCGTGTCGCCCGGCTTCAACGATGGCCACGTCCACGTCGAGAGCACGGGTGCGCTCATCGTGGGCGTCAACCTGCTGGAGGTCCACGAGCCCGATGGCTTCCGCGAGGAGATCGCGCGCGCGGCCGAACGTCTGGCGCCCGGCAGCTGGATCACGCGCGGCGACTGGGGCGCGTACGAGGAGTGGGAGGTGGGGTCGACCGGCCGCGAGGGCGAGGACGGCGCCGCGGAGGACGGCGATGCGGGTGCGGGCGGGCCGTTTACGCCGCACCGCGACCTCATCGACGACGTGACCCCGAATCACCCCGTCCTCGTCGATCGCTTCGACCGTTCGATGTACCTCGCGAACAGCCTCGCGCTCGAGATGGCGGGCATCACCGACGCCACGCCGGATCCGCCGCGCGGGAGGATCGCGAAGGACGAGGACGGCCGGGTCACGGGCATCCTCCGGGGGTCCGCCGTCGACCTCGTCCGGGCGGCCATCACGCCGAAATCGTTCGAGCAGCGCCTGACCGAGGTCCGCGCCGTGCTGCAGGAGGCCCGCGAGGGCGGCGTCACGACGATCCAGGACATCACCTCCTCCGAGCAGTTCCGCGCCTACCAGGAACTGCACGCCCGCGGCGAACTCACCGCCCGCATCAACATCCGTCCATCGCTCGACAACGTGACCCACACCGGCGGGCTCGGGATCACCCGCGGCTTCGGCGACGACTGGCTCCGCTTCATCGGCTACAAGGCGTGGGTCGACGGGATCATGGGCGGTTCCAGCGCGATGTTCTACGAGCAGTACGACCACGCGCCCGGCAACTTCGGGATCGTGCGCCAGATCATGCTTCCCGAGGGCATCGACGGCCTCGCCCTCTCCCTGACCCGCGACCAGAACTACGCCGAGTTCCCGAAGGGGAACCTCCAGCGCCTCATGGAGGAGGCGGTGCCGACGGGACTCCCGCCCCACATCCACGCGATCGGGGACAAGGCCGTGAAGATCCTGCTCGACCTGTTTGAGACCGTGTTGAGCGAGCACGACATGATCGAGGCGGACCACAGGTGGCGGATGATCCACGCGCAGGTCGTGGAGGAGGCGGACTTCCACCGTTTCGGCGAACTCAACCTCGTGGCGGAGGTGAACCCGTACCACATCTCGGACGACATGCGCTGGATGGAGGAGAGGATCGGCGGGCGGTCCCGCGGCGCCTACGCGTTCCGGTCGCTGAAGGACGCGGGGGCGGTGCTCGTGTTCGGGAGCGACAGTCCCGGGACGAACGCGGCCCGCTACTTCCTCCATCCGAGGTACGGGCTGTACGCGGCGGTGAGCCGGCAGACGCTCGCGGGCGAGCCGGCCGAGGGCTGGTTCCCGGAGCAGCGGCTCACGATCGAGGAGGCGATCGAGGCCTACACGCGGAACCCGGCGTGGGCTTCGTTCGAAGAGGACGTCAAGGGCACGCTGACGCCGGGCAAGCTGGCGGACATCGCCGTATTCGACGTGGACCTGATCGAGGCCGGCCGGAACGATCCCGCGCGGCTGCTCGAGGCCGAGGCGCTGTACACGATCGTCGGCGGCCGCGTCGTCCACGAGCGCGCCACCCCGTAGCACGGGCCGGGTACGGGCGCATCCGGCTACCAAATCGTGGCGATACCCTTGTGGCCTCTGGGAAGATATCCAATAATATTCAAATCAGATATCTTCGTGGCCGACCTTGGAGGTGTTGCGTGAGAAAAACCAGCGTGGAGATCGACGACAAACTGATCGAACAGGTGCGAGTTCTGCTGGGGACCTCCTCGATCAAGGAGACCATCGACTCGGCCTTGCGCGAAATCTTGCGTCGGGAGGCACGACGCCAGGAGATCGAGGCACTCGTGAACATGGATGGACTCGAACTTTCGGACGAGAACGTCATGGCCTCCGCCTGGCGCGCCTGAAGCCAGCGACGTGGCGGACGTATCCTATCTGATCGACAAGAGCGCTCTCGCCCGAATGAGCCATCCGGTCGTACGGGGAATAATCGTACCGATCATGAAATCAGGCCGGGCTGCGACCTGCAGCATCATTGACCTCGAGGTGCTCTACTCGACCCGAAACCAGCAGGAGCACGCTCGAGCCCGCGCCCGTCGCGCGCTGGCCTATCGCCACGTGCCGCTCACGGAAGCGATCTTCCAGCGTGCGATCGCCGTCCAGGGACTTCTCTCCCGCCGCGCGCAGCACCGCGTGCCGATTCCGGATTTGATCATCGCAGCAGCGGCCGAAACCGCCAACATGACAGTTCTGCACTACGATTCGGATTTCGACACCATCGCGGCGACCACTGGGCAGCCCACGGAGTGGGTTGCCCCGAGGGGCTCCCTCTAACTCTAAACCCAAGAAGCTCAGGGCATGCCGTGGAGTTCCTCCACGTCGATGAACCGCCAGGCTTCGTCGATTCGGGGCACGTCGCAGGCGGTTTCCTTGCCGAACCAGCGGTAGCGGTTCCGGGCTATGAAACGGTAAACGAGGTTGCGAAGCGGGGCGGGGATCACGAGAAGTGCCGCGACGAACGGCCAGGCGCGGCCGAGCCCCGCCAGTATGAGCAGCGCGGCGGTGCTGCTGCGGTAGACCTTTCCCCCCGCGAACAGAACCAGCGACTGCGGCGGCTCCCCGGATTCGGGAGCGTCGACCCGCGCCGCCGCGAGGAACCGGCGCCCCACGTCGGACTGCAGAGAGGCGAAGCGGAACCGGCCCCGCCCGTCCCGGCGGATGATGAAGCGGACGGCGCCCGCACACAGGTTGCAGACGCCGTCGAAGAGGACGATCGGACCCTCCGGACCCGGGTCGTCGGTCCGGGGGCTCCGGTCGCCGGTTCCAGCCGCGTCGTTCACGGCACGAGGCGGGGTCTCGCCATGTTCTTGAGCAGGAAGAGCCCGTCACCCGTCCCCGTCACCGCGATCGTTCCGCTCTCGAAGTAGGGGTAGTTGCTCCACGACGCGCCCCCCTGGTAGGGCGAGGTGTCGAAGAAGCCGATCTCGACCGGGTTCTCCGGGTCCGAGATGTCGAGGACGCGGAAGCCCGCGGAGTAGTTCGACTGGTACATGAGGTCGCCGACGATGTAGAGGTTGTGGTCGGTGGCCGTCGTCTCCGCGATGTACTCGGTCACGAGGATCGGATCGTCGAGGTCCGTCACATCCCACACCAGCGTGCGCGTCCCCTCCACGAGGCCCTGCGGCTCATCCCCCTCGTCGTTCATGTAGAAGTAGCGGTGGTCGTCGGTCAGCCAGCCCTGGTGCGCGTAGGCGACGTTCGGATAGTCGATCGTGGCGAGGCCGACCGGCGCGTCCTTGTCGCTCACGTCCGCGATGTTGAACGCCGTCTCGTTCGAACCCAGGCAGATCTCCTTGCCCGCGTGCTCGGTGTCGGGGCCGCGGTAGATGACGCACTGCGCGTCGTGCACGTAGCCCGTGCCCCGGCGTCCCGTCCCCTCCTGCGCGAAGCAGCCGGCGAAGACGGGCCGGGCCGGCTCCGCGAGATCGATCATGTGGAGGCCCCCGCCGCACGTCTCGCCCCCGCCGCTGTTCCCGACGGCATAGGCGAAGCCGGTCTCCTCGTTGATGACGATGTTGTGGGCCGAGTGAATCCCGTCGTAGAGGAACGTCTCCTCGAAGGTCACGGGTTCCGCCCCCACGTCGCGCAGCTGCCGCAGGTCGAACACCTGCACGCCGTGCTCGAGCGCCGCGTCCGCGACGATGTAGGCGTGGTCGCGGTAGACCTTGATGTCGCGCCAGATCATGTGCCGCGACCCCTCCGTGGCGGGCAGGTCGCCGAGGAAGCGCGGGTGGAAGGGGTCGCTGACGTCGACGAACGACGTGCCGTCCGTACGGCCGACGATCGCGATTTCGCGCCCCGTCTCCGGATCGGTCCAGCCCCAGATGTCGTTGACGCGCGTGGCGCGGGTGCCGCCGAGATCCTTGATCGGCATGAAGGCGGTGATGTTCACGTCCCGGCACTCGAACACGTCCGCGTGCCCCTCGGCGCACTCGATCTCCTCGCCGGCGATGGCCGGGAAGCCGCGGTAGTCGTTGACGAGGGTGCCGCCCTCCTCCCAGGTGCCGGCGCCGGAGCGCTCGTAGACGACGGCGCCGCCCGCCCCGGAATCCATGCCGGTCGCGCCGACGACGAGGTGGTCGCCGGAGAGGTGGGCCGCGCCGGAGAAGCCGGAGCGCTCGCCCAGGGGAGAACGAAGGAGGATGGACGCTTCGCTCCACTCCCCGGCCGCATCGCGCCGGTAGGCATACAGGGTGCCGGCGCCCATGCCGCTGCCCGAAGCCCCGATGAGGATGTCGTTGCCGTCGAAGCCGAGGGAGGACCCGAACTGCGCGTTGGGCTCGGGCAGGAGCGGGCCGAGGCGCGCTTCCATCGCCCAGCCATCGGCCCCGCGAGAGAAGGCGAACACCGCCCCGCCGCTCTCCCTGAGCCTCGGAGCGCTCACGAGGGCGAAGCCGTCCCGAACGGCGAGCGAGGCGCCGTAGCCGCTGCGCTCCGGCAGCGACGGGGCTTCGAGCGTACCCTCGGCCATCCACGCCCCCGCACCGTCCCGCGCGAACGCGAACACGGCCGGCGGCGCGTCGCCCGCGTCCCGCGTGCCGACCAGCAGCGTCTCCCCGTCGAAGGCCAGCGCCGCGCCGAACCCCTCGGTCGCCACGTCCTCGCTCCGCCGCAACGCCATGCCCGCGGATGCGGCCCCATCGGGGCTCAGCGTATACGAGAACACCGCCCCCCGTCCGTCGTCCGCTCCGGGGGAGGACACGATCGCGGCGCCGTCGGTCAGGGCGATCGCGCTCCCGAACCCCGCCGCGCCCTCCGGTGCGTCGAGCCGGTCGACCTGCTCCCAGCCGCCCGCTCCGTCCGCGAGAAACACGTACACCGCGCCGGCCCCGTCCGCTTCGAGCGGCGCGCCCGCCCACAGCCAGTTCCCCCGCGTGGCGATCGCGCGGCCGAACCCATCCGGGACGCGCACCTCGTCGGAGACCGTGACCCGCCCCGTCTCGGCCCAGCCCGAGGCCGTGCGGCCGTAGATCCACACGATGCCGGACATCGTGCCGTTGCCCGTCTCGCCGACCAGCACCTGGTCGCCGTTCACCGCCAGCGCACCGCCGAACTGCTGCGCGGCGGCGGCCGCGGGAAACGCCAGCACAACGCCCGCCGCAAAGAGAAGGATTCGCCGATTCATGATGTACCTCCGCTGAGGTTCCGTTCGATCAGGACTCCACGCGCCGCAGGATCTCCCCGGCGAGTTGCTTGAAGTCGTCGTAGGCCTCGTTCGCCGCCACCGCATGGCTCCCGATGGCGCCGTCGGCGGGCGCCAGGGCGAAGATCGGTTTGCGCGCTTCCTGCGCGAGTGGAACGAGGCTCCTGTAGTGCTTGACGGTGGCAATGCAGTTCGGGTCCGGCGCGGTCTCCTGCGGCGCCCTCACCGGTTCCAGATCCAGCACGCTGCGAGCGTATTCGGCGGGCATGCGTCGGGCCCAGCGGTCATAGGCCTTCACGGGTCGCTTGAGCCGTACGCCGTGCTGCTGGATCACGTATCCCACCGGATCCATGTCGCCCCGGGGCAAGTCGAATCTCGGTGGGTCCCAGTTCCGCCGCCGCGTCCGCCAGTCACCCCTCCAGCGACGCAGCGTCGGTCCGAGGTTTCTCAGCCCCTGCCGCGAGAACAGATCCGCTCCCAGGGGAACGACGACGAAGTCCGTGGCGATCAGGGCCGACCGGTTGATCGCCCCCAGGCTCGGTCCGACATCGATGAGGACGATGTCCGCCGCACACCGCCGGGCGCCCTCCCCGAGCACCAGCCAGAAGGCCGTCACGACTCGGAAGGCGCGATACAGGTTCTCGCTGCCGAGACAGCGAGGCCACTCGGTGGCGAGGAGATCCTCGAAACCCGATAGCGCGAGATCGCCCGGTATCAGATGCAGCCCGTCGGCGACCCGCCGCAGCCTGGGATTCCCGATGTCGCCTACTTCGGCGAGCGGAGAAATACATTGGGCGATCGTAGCCGCGTTCTCATCCGGTTGTTCCCAGAGTTCCTCCACGGCTTTTTCCGGCAGGAAAGCCGCAGTGAGGTTCGCCTGCGGGTCCAGGTCGACGGCGAGTACGGAACGGTCCAACTCGGACAGCATCCAGGCCAGATGGTAGACGAGGGAGGTCTTCCCGACCCCTCCCTTGTTGTTGAAGAAGGCCAGCACCGGCGCCGTCATGGCCGAGCCGCCACGGTGCAGTTCACCCAGTTCCCGTTCACGCGGAACGCCGGTTCCGGCTGTCCGTTGTCGAGGAGCGCGCCGCGCGCGATCGGAATCCCGACGCCGTAGCGTTGAACGAGGCCCAGCGCCCGCATCGCCTCCGCCAGATTCGGGTTGCGGTACGAGACGACGCCCGGCTGCCCGAAGTTCTCCGCCGTGACCCCGCCGTGCGGGCCGCCGGGACTGTTGATCTCGATTCGGTCGTCGAACCAGTAGACATGCACGGGCGCGTTCGTCCCCTCGTACGTCCGGTGCATCACGGCGTTGCGCGAGAGCTGTTGCAGGGCCGGCAGGGGATATGTGGACCGGCGCCGCTCCGTGGGGCCGGAAGTCACGTCCACCGCCGTGCGATTGTGCGCCGACAGCTTCTCATCCAGGCGGCGCAGCACGTTCACGATGGGTCCGTCGCATCGGGCTTCATCGGAGATTTCGTCGGCCAGAGTCGTTCCGGCGATGCGCAGGAACTGCACGTACGCGCCCGGAACGAAATCCTGCGGGCGCGCCCCGAGCACGAGCATGCCGGTCACGGTCGGTATCGGCTCCTCGGCCGTAGCGACCATTTTGGTCGCCGCCAAACGTTCCGTAAGGCTGCGGTCGTTGCTCTCGAGGACGGCGCGGTCCACCGCCCGGGGGAGATATTCCTCCTCGAAGCGCCGGACGTCCAGATGGCCCACCTCGGCCGTGACCAGAGGCTGTGCGTCGAAGGGAGCATCGCCGTGCCGTCGCCTCTCGTTCAGGACACCCGGCCGCTGGTGGCCCGGGAGATCGTTGGCGAACGCGCACACGGCCTGCCGGATCTTGCCGCGGGCGTCGCCCTTCAGCGATTCCTTGCGCTCCGCGAGGTCCGACTCGATGTTCGCCAGCACGGCCTCGAGTTCGTCGTTCGAATAGCGTCGGCTCATCGCGTACACGGGTGGAGGGTCAGGAGCGTCCATCGGCATCCACCGTCCATCTTACATGCGGTTTCCCGCTTGACGCGAGTTCTCTTCCCAATCCTCGACCATGCCGGCCCCGGCATGTCGTTCCTGCTGGGATGGCATGCCCGACGCCGGTATGCTCAAGTCGGTTGCCGAAGAGTTCGGCGGATGGAGTGGGGCTAGAAGGTGCAGGGAGCGGAGGCGACCGGACCCCCGTCGTCCCGAACCAACCGCAGGCGGACGACGTATTCCACGTCCAGTTCGTCCCGCACCACGCCGAGGAGGCGCGCGGTACCGAGCGCCAGCCAAGGTTCGTGATCGGCCAGGCTCACGGGTGCCGACCCCAGGTGGCGGCCGCACTCGTTGAACACATCAACGAGTGGGAGATCCGAACCGGATGCGGTTCTCCGCACCCAGAGCCAGCCCTCCCGGTCCACCCTTAGGTCTGCAATCAACGGTTTGTGCGTGGGAAGTTCCGCCGGTGACCAGGGTGAATCCTCGGCGGCGCGCTCGCGCTCCGCACTCCGGATGGGCTCGGGCCGCAGCGGGAGTTCGACCGTCCGCACGGTGTCGCCCGCCAGCGTCACACGGTGTATGCGATAAGCTCCGCTACGCACGACCCACAGGTCACCCCCCGGATCCACGTCCCAGATCACCGCGCTTCTCATGGGAACGTCGTGCATCTCGCGAAGCTCGGCGCGTCCGCGCCGAAATACCCGCGCGCGGACCTCTGCGGACTCGAGGGGGAGCCGTTCCCCTACCCGGGTCAGTGAAACGTCCGCTGACACGCGATAGGCCTCGATCCACCTGTGTTCGGCCTCGCCAGTGAGGTCCAACGCCTCCCGATACATGAATCCGAGGGTGTCCAAGCGAGCGGGCCACCTAGAAAAACTGAGATCTAGCGACGTTCTCTCAAGGATGCCGGACGAATCCAAGACCATCAAGGCGGGAGAATCTCCAATCCAGAGCCGATCGGGGGGCTGCCACAGCAGGTCCACCGCGCCCAACCGGAACCTCAGTTCGTCCGGCCCCTGGCCATGCCTGAGGACCATGCGCCGAAACACTCCGTCGGGCGAGAACTCGCTGATCTCCCTCGTGATGAAATCCGCCACAAAAACCGTACCGTCGCCGCGCGTTGCCAGAGATCCCACATTGCCGAATACGTTGGATTCCTCTCCCAGCGCCACGCCGAGTCGCAACTCCTCCGCGAAGCTCAGGTTCGCGACATCCGGGGGGACCGAGTTGGCGACAATGACGCGCCCGGTCTCGAGTGTATCCACGCGGGTGCCGTCAACCGACCGGGCGGTGGAGGAACACCCGGTGGCGACGGCCACCAAAATGATCGCGGCAGGGTGCCGCCCGATGACTACCGAGTCGGCGGATTGCGCTCGCACGTCTCGGCTCGGTCGCCGTACGCGATCGCCACAACCGCTATTTCCATCAACTCCCCATCCCGCCGAATCCCCAGTTCCCTCACGGTCCCCGGCTTCGATGTCTCTCCCCAAGGCATGGGGCGCTGTCTGGAGTCCTCACCGTTGATGCGGATTAGGAGATCCCCGTCCCGAAGACCCGCCGTCTCCGCGGGGGAACAGGCTTCAACCCCGGAGATGGCTGGCCACGGTCGCTCTTCGAGCGGCGGTACTACCCGCCTGCCCTGAACGATAGGCACTCCGTCAGGGTATGGGATGACTTCGAAACCGTACCACGCCTCCCATGGTTCAAACCGCTGCTTTCCTACTGTCATCTGACCCGCGACCGAATCGGCCAGACACAAGGCGGCTGCGACCGTCAGCCAAAACGACCAACCGCGCGGGCAATCTAACTTGCTATATTACAGTAAGTTAGATGCCTATCAGGGTTCCATGGCCTACCATTCCTTCCGCCGAAACGGAGTGGATGTCGCGGGCACTCTCTGACCCCGAATGGACGTAACTGTCGGTCAGGCCGTGGGGAGAAGCGGGGAATGGCTTCCTAATCCCCACCCCCACCGCTTCAGCCGTTCACGCCTGGTCGAAGAAGTCCTCGTCAATGCCCTTGATCAGGATCGGAGGCCGGTGCGGGTCCCGGACGCGCACACCGACATCGTGCCGCACCATCAGCCGGGAGAGTCTTCGACCGTTAATGAGCACGACGCGCTTCGGGCTTTGGGCGGCGAACGCCTCGGCGGAGGCGGTGAAGTCCGCGGTCGTGACGAGCACACCCTTTTGCGCGTGCGCTCCAACCAGCGCGCCGACGAAGTTCCGAAGCTCACCAACACCAACCGTGCTGCCGCCGGCGTATTTCTTGGCTTGGAGGTAGACCTCGTCGAGTCCGAGCTTGTCTTCCTTGATGGTGCCGTCGATTCCCCCGTCGCCCGCGCCTCCGGTCACGCGCCCCATCGAGGCGTCGCCACCGCCATATCCCATGGCGACCAATAGGCTCACCACCACCCGCTCCAAGAAGGACGGCGATGCCTTTCGGAGGCGGTCCAACACCTCGGCCTCAAGAGCTTCGGTCAACTCCCGGTCGGCAGCCTCCAGCGCTTCCTCCGGCGTCCTTGAAGGCTCATCATCACCTTGCCGCTCACGTTTCTTCTCTCCCTCGGCAAATGCAGGGAACCTCCGAAGGTACGGGATGTCCACGCGCTTCGGTGGTTTGGCCAGAAGGCGCTTTCCCTCGTCGGTAATCCGGTAAACGCCCCGGCGCACCCGTTCCACCAAGGCGGCCCGGAGGAGGTAGTTGAGCGCCCAAGCCACACGATTCGCGAATGCGCGGTGTCGTCCGCTGGGGAGCATCTCCCGTAGGTCCTCGTCCTTGAGCCCTTCGGCTTTTGCCACGCGTTCACGCACTTGACGGACCGGGGTGGCCTTGCCGTTGGCCAGCGCCCGCAGCACCGGCAACATCAGGCTCTGGAAATCAGGTACCGGCATCATCAACTCCTCGGGTTCGGATGGCGTATCCCGATACGCATCGCCTACAAAAGTAGCGGAGTACGCTCAGGGATTGATCTCCGCGTCGGGGTGGCCAGCGGCGAGGGCGCTGGTCCAAGCGAGGCACAGGTCGCGGGAGCGATAAGCTCCGAATGCAGCTCTTTCGTCGCGTTCAATGATGGGAAGGGTGGAGTAGACGTAGCGGATGTCGTCCCGGTCCGTGATGCCGTAGAGGTGGAAGTACAGCGCGTCCAGCTTGGCGCGCAGGTTGAGGCGGCGGTCAGCGTCCCAGCGGAAGGGCAGCTTCACCTCCCCGCCCTCATCAACATGGCCGATGTCGCGGGCGAACGGTGCCATGTCGTGCGCCGTGTAGGTGAGTTCCAGCACGGCGTCGCGGACGATTTCCTCCGCCGTCTTGGGTCCGAAGCTCACGGCCCCGTACCGCTCCGGTGGGACGACAGGAAGTTGCTCGACGATGAACCAGTTCAGATGCTGGCCCTGGATCTTCTGACGCGCCACGTAGTCGAACAGCACGGCGTTGAAGTTCGCCAAGAGGCACGCTGCGTCCGCCCCGCCGTACCAGTCTGCCGAAACTATGGGCAGCGTGTTCCCTACGCCGGAGCCCGGTATCAGGGCGGCGATCATTGAGCGAACGTTCGTCGGTGCCGTGACATCCTTGAATCCCAGCAGGTATGGGGCTGTGGGAAACGATGTCTTGCCACGGAGCACCCAGTACTGCGGGTCCGGCAGCCAGTTGGGGTCGGAATGCTGCTCCGGGGTGGCCGGTCTCGGCTGGGCCGGGCGGTGCAGGTTCTTCGGATTGATGACGATGCTTGCCGCACGGTGGTCGAACGCCTGCACCATCTTGCCCTCGTAGAGCGGCACCCATTCCCCGGACGGGCTTTGGAACCGGTTGCCGCCGACGGGCCACGCCCCTTCCTTCTCCTCCAGTTCGGAGCGGGTGCGGAACAGGCCGGAGTGGTTGGTCATGTGGAACATCGTCGAGTACTTCACCGGCCACGCCTTCACCTCCTCGCCCGAGGAGCGGTCCACCAGCACCGGCAGGCGTTCATAGATGGCGGCGGTTAGCTCCGCGTCCCGCCGTGACCGGAAGATCGGCGCGGTGCCCGTGTTCGGGTTCACCCGCGCGAAATCGGCGGCGGAAAGGGGGAAGCACCGATCCGAGAGCTTGGTCTCCGACACGTCCTGAAGGAAGAACGCGCATCGGGCGGGTTGGGGCCTCTGGGTCGGGCTGGCGACGAAGGCGCAGAATTTGAAGCGGCTGTCCACGTCGGGGAAGAACGGCGACGCGTCGAAGCGTGTCCGGCGGTTCTCGAAGTCGTAGAGGGCCTTGAGCCGCCCCTCCGTGGCCACGCTCTTGAAGAACGGGGCGGCCATCTTGTCCGACGCGATGCCGGACGGCACGAGCAACCCGACCATGCCGTCGGGCTTGACGAGCGTCATGGCCCGTTCCACGAACAGCGAGTAGAGGTTGAGGTCGCCTCTTGCCAGCAGCGGATAGTCTCCCGAAGTCCGGGCCACCCGCGCGCCCGCCGCCGCTCGTTCGCTCGCCATCTGGAAGTCTTCGGCCAACGGATCGCCAGCTTTTTCGAGCGCCGCGATCATGCGCTTCCGGTCGGCGGCGCGGGGAGCCATGGCGATCTCACGGCGGCGGGAAGCGAACCATTCGACCTGTTGCAGCTTCATCCGGTCCCACGGGGGATTGCCGATCACGGCATCGAAGCCGCCCTTCAATTCCTTGGACTCCCAGTCGGACCACACGCCGGGGAAGGCGACCTGCCAGTTCAGGAACCGCTCGCTGGCGGCCAGTTGCAGGGCATCCATCAAGTGGGGGAGGTGGGCATCCTTCGAGTCGAACGGCTCCCCTTGGGCAATGGCGATCTGGTCACCGAACACACCATCCAGCCATTGAACAAGCGCGGTCTCGACCGGTTTCTTCCGGACCCCCAGCCAGTCGAACGCGTGAAGGAGTGACATGAAGGCGTGCAGGGGAGCGGTCATCTCCGAGACTTCGGCGAAGATGTCGGCCGAGCGGTGCGCCTCGGCGATCTCGGCGTCCGTGAGCCCCTCGATGATCTGCATCGGCGCGGCCGCGCGCGTGGCCCGAGCGAGCGGTCCGCTGAGGAACAGGCTGCTCTTCTCCTCCGCCCTTCGGGTGGCCGACTCGACCCAAGTGCCGAACAGGCTGTCGCCGCATCGGAGGTGATGGTCCAGAAAGCTGAGCGGCGCGCCGACGGTGAAGGTGTGCAGCCACAGCGAGACCTTGGCCAGTTCCACCGCCATCGGGTTCTTGTCCACGCCGTAGACGCACCGCTTGAGCACCATGCGGCGGACGATGTGCCGGTCGTCGAGCTGGGCCGGATCGAATGTCCAGCGCCGGTCCTCGGCGTTGTCCATGATCGTGAGGCGGATCCCCTCGATCCGCTCCGCCAGCGGCGACAGGTATCCGTCCGCGAGAGCCTCGGCCTCTGCCATGGCCTCGATCACGCGGTCGGCGAGGTAGTCCACGAGATTGACGAGGAAGTGTCCAGACCCCATCGCGGGATCGCAGACCTTCAGTTCGAGCGTTCGCTCGGCCGGATCAAGCCGCTTCAGGCGGCCCATCAGCCAGTCCTCCCGGACTTCGCGCGAAACGAGATCCGACGCCTCGGCGGCGAAGGCCTCCATGCGGTCGTCCACGAGGGGTCCGACGGCCTCCCGAACGATCAGGTCGACCAGATCGTCGGGCGTGTAGTAGCTGCCCGAGTCCTTGCGGGCGAACACGTTCGGACGGACGACGATGCTCCCGCCCTCGCGGACGACCTCCCGTTCGAGCAGCCGCTCGTAGATCGAGCCGAGTTGCTGCACCCCGAGATCCCGGTAGTTGATGTACCGGCGTCCGAGCGGTGTCCGCTCGAACGACAGCGCGTCGATCACGTCGGCCATCGCCGCGTCTCCCAACCGGACGCGGGAAAGCAGCGGTGCGGCTTCCCGGTCGAACAGCCCTCCGTTGTAGGGGGGAAGACCTATCGAGGCATCGCCCTGGTCGATGGCCCGGCAGAGATCGTCGAACGCGGACCAGTAGCGCGCCGCCGCGACCGAGAACACGTCCCCCTCGTCCTTCCGGCGTCCGATGTCGCCGCGCACCCGGTTCCGGAGCGCGTAGTCGTCGTATCGGCTGTCCCGGACCGGCAGGAGATCGCGGTCCTCCGCGTAGAGCACGAAGAGGAGCCTGTACAGCACGACAAGCGCCGCGTCCCGCACCTCGTCCAGCGGGGCATTGGAATCGGCTTCCGCAAGCGCCCGGACGAGGTCCGGGAAGACCTGCTCGAAGACCACCGCCGACAAGCTGCTCGCCACCCGTTCCCGATGGTAGCGGGCCTCGGCGATGGCCCGCTCGTGAAACGTCCGCTCGTCCGCAGCGTCGGGAAGGAAGGCGTCCCGCCCGAACACCAGCGCGAACACCTTCAGCCAGTGCTCCCCGTCTTCGATTCCGAGCACCTCCTGTCCTTCGTCCCGATACCCGAGAATCGCCGCGAGATTGATCTCGAAGAACTGCTCGGAGACCGAACGCGCCCCGGCCCAGTAGAGCCGCCAACTGGCGCCGTTGGTCAGGATGCCCCACCGCACGTTGCCGGTGGTCACGTCGTCGATGCGCCGTAGGTAGCGCAGCATCTGCGTCGCGGGCGCGGACTCCTCGCCACGCCGCCCCGAACGCCGATCGAGGGGCCGCAGCCACCGCTTGGACTCGACGACGGCCAGACCGTGCCCGTAGCGCTTCCACTCCTCGGCGAAACGGTTGGCCCGGTCCTTGGCGGCATCGTCCGCGAACAGCAGGCCGTCCGGAACGTCTTGGCGTCCTGTCGGCGAGAGGTTCTGCTGCCGGAGATGGGCCGTCCAGCCGAGCCGCTCCAACACCGGCCAGATCAGGTCCTCCTCGGTCTGGCTCTCGTTGGGCGACAGATCCGTGGGGAAACGGTCGAACCGGGCGCGTAACGCGGCTTCGAGTTCGTCCACGGCCGACGCCGACACGCCGTCCCAATCTGGAAGCTCCGTAATCGCTTCCCGGATGAACCCTCGGCGAACAGGCTCCCTTGGAAGGGCGGGATCATCGCCATCCGTGACCCGCAGGCGCGAATGGCCGCGAGTCAGTTTGGTCGAGCAGCGCAATCCTCCGCATTGTCGAATCCTCCTCTCGCAGCGATCCGGCCCGAGCATCCAAGCTAGCCCCAACCGGGTTCGAGCGCCCCTCGTCGGGTGGTTCATCCGAGCCCGTGAGCGAGGCGTCGGTGCGCACGCGTCGGGAGGCGACGGGGGTGCCGCTGGCGGAGGCCAATTGGGTTCGCGGACTGCACTGGAAGTCTTGGGAAACCGCCTCGATTCGGGCGGTTGACACGGTTGGAACCGGGCCTCTCCGTATACGGTCATGGAGACTTCGCAGACCCGGGAACACCGCCGCCGGAGGTCGTTCGGCGCACGCGCCGGGGGGCTGGCTGACGGCCTTAAGGTCCGTAAGCCAGCCCACGCAGTGTTGAACACTGCGGTCTGGCAAGGGGGACGCTGCGCCCCCCTTGAACCCCCGGCCAACCGCGCCGCCGATGAGGCGGCGGATGGGCGCGGGAGGCCGCCCCCCGAAGCTCGTCGCCGGTGCGCCCGTGGCTGAGCGCCGCACCTTGATGGTCGCTGCCCGCGTCACGCCCGCGGAGCACGCCGCCTGGCGGGACAAGGCGGCCGCTGCGGGCGTCTCTCCCTCCGCCCTGCTGCGCGAGGCGATGGCCCGGACGCGGACATGGACCGCGCCCGCCATGGCCGTCGAGAGCGAGCGCGTCCGCCAGATCGCGCGGATCGGCAACAACCTGAACCAGCTTGCGCGGTGGGCAAACACCCACCGAACGGCGGCCGAGGCCGTCTCGGTGATCGCCCACCTCGTTTCGTTCGAGCGGGCGTTGCGCGAGGTGGCCCGCACCGGCGGGGACGACGGCGATGCACCTTAAGTTCCTCCCCCACGGAAAGGGCTCCGCACGGGCGGCGGTCGATTATCTCGTCGGCGAGCGGGACGCCGAGGGCCAGAGGCGCGAGGGCGTCGAAGTCGTCCGCGGGGACCCGGACATGGTGGCTGCCGTGGCCGATTCGCTCGACTTCGAGCGCAAGTACACATCGGCCGTCATCGCGTGGGCACCGGAGGACCACCCCACCGACGAGCGGATCAAGGCGGTCTTGGACGAGTTCGAGAAGACGGCGTGGGCCGGGCTGGAGCCGGACCGCTACTCGTGGACGGCGGTCCTGCACCGCGAGCGCGGCGGCGGCGTCCACGCGCACATCCTCGCGGCGCAGTGCGACCTCGAAACGGGGCGCAGCTTGAACATCGCGCCGCCCGGCTGGCAACGGACCTTCGATCCGCTTCGCGATGCCTTCAACCACGAGCACGGCTGGAGCCGTCCGGACGATCCCGCACGGGCGAGAACGCAGCAGCCGGGACACCGGGCCTACATCGAGGCGTCGAAGCTGCGAGCCGGGCTCGAACACGAGCCGAACCCGCGCGACCTGATCCGCGACTATCTCGCGCAGCGCGTCGAGCAGGGCGCTGTGCGGAGCCGCCACGACGTGGTCGCCGCACTTGAGGAGGTCGGCCTCGAGGTGCCGCGCCAAGGCATGGACTACCTGACCGCCCGCGATCCGGACACCGGCAAGCGGTGGCGGCTGAGAGGAGCGCTGTATGAGCACGACTTCCACCCCGAACGACTTGAACTCGCGGCTACGCCGCCGGATGGAGGACGACCGGCGGCAGATCGAGGAGACGGCCGCGCGAGAGCTCGCGCGGCTTGGCGAGAACTTGAGCGCCGTCGCGAGCGACGCGCTGCGTTCCATCGAAGCCGATACGGCGGAGGCGACCGGGCGGATGCGCGAGCTCCTGCTCAAGGCGTGGCTCAGGCCCCTGATCGTCGGGGTGAGCCTCTTCCTCGGTTTCTACGGCGGCGCTTGGGTGACGACGCACTGGCTGTCGAGGAGCATCGAGTCCCGGTTCGAGGAACTGGCGGACGTAAACCTGCGGCTGGTGGGCGCGAGAGAGATGCTGGCCGAGATCGAGGAGACGACCTGGGGCGTGACGCTGCGGGAGGTGAACGGGGAGCGGTACGTGACGCTGCCCGCCGGAACGAGGGTCCGCACGGACTTCACCTTGGGCGAGCGGCCCTACGTGAAGCTGTCGAGAGAGTGAGGGAACTGTATGACAGGCTTGGAGCGGCAGTTGACGGAGGCCTTGGAGAAGTTGTCCGAGCAGTACGCGAGGGAACAGCGTTCGCACTCGGAGCAGGTCGAAGCCTTGAGGCGGCAAGGCGAGCGGCAGGCCGGGCGGATCGAAGCCTTGCAGCAGCAAGCCGAGCGGCAGGCCGAGCGGAGCAGGACCTTGCTGCGGCTGGTCGAGAGGTTGGGCGGGCAAGTGAAGCGCTTGGCCGACGACTAAGGAACCGGGTCTCGCTCAGCCCCGTCAGACGGGCGCTGGAGATGATGCGCCAGCGCGCGCGGGAACGCGATGCTGGCCCGAGCCGCTGACGATCATCCCTCGCGGAGCGCGTTGGGCGGAGACCCCCTCCGCCCTACTACGCGTCGCCCCGGCTCTCCGCGACCCGGTTGCGCATCCAGTCGTCGATCTCCGACTCGATCCAGCCCACCGCGCGACCGCCTAGCGAGACCGGCTGAGGAAAGCGCCCTTGGTCCATCCGCACGTAGATCGTGCTCCGCGACAGGCCGGTGCGGGCCATCACCTCGGTCAGCCGCAGAAACCGCCCCGGCGCTTGCGTCCTGGTTCTGATTGAACTCGTCATCGTTCTCCCCTCTCTCCATGGTCAATCCTGAATCACTCGATCTTTGGTTCGGTCCTTCCCGGACATGAACGGGAGCACCGGCCGGGCCGGCTCCGAACGCGGCGAACGGGCGCGCGCGCTCAGTTCTCGCCCGCCAGATAGTCGGCCCAGTCGGCCATGAGCCGCCGCCGACGCTCGAACAGGTCCGTTCGCCGGTAGGCGGCCTCGACCTGATTCCGGACCACATGTGCCAGCGCCGCCTCCGCCACCTCGCGGGGATGGTCGGTCTCCTCCGCGGCCCAGTCCCGGAACGAAGACCGGAACCCGTGCGGCACCGCCTCGATCCCGAGCCGCCTGAGCGTTCTGGAGAACGCGGTGCCGTCAACCGGATTGTTGCGCACGCTCGGGAATACATGCGGACCGCCCGCTCGACGGAGCGCCCGCGCCTCTTCGAGGATCTCAAGCGCACGCCCGCTGAGCGGGACGCGGTGCTCGCGGTTCGTCTTCATGCGCCCGGCCGGGATGGTCCACACTCCCGCGTCCTCGTCGATCTCGCTCCATGCGGCCCCCCGCGCCTCGCCCGAGCGAGTCCCCGTCAGCACGAGGAACTCGAACGCCAGCTTCACAACCGGCCACGCACTGGACGCCTTCACCTTCTCGATCGCGGATGCGACCTCCCGGTGCGGCAGCGCCTTCATGCGCTTGACGGTATAGTTCTGCGCGCCGAGCGCCGGGCCGATCCGGTCGCAGGGGTTGTCCGGCCGGAGTTCCATCGCCACGGCCCATCCCATGACCGCCCGGATGCGCTGGCGCAGCTTCCGGGCGGTGGTCGCCTTCTCGTGCCAGATCGGAGCCAGAACCCCGATCACGTCGGCGCTCGTCACCTCCGAAACCGGCGTCTTGCCGATTCGGGGAAACACATGGCGCTCCATGCCCTTGAGCCACAGTTGGGCATGGCGGGGGGAGCGCCACCCCGGACTCAACTGGTCCACGAGCTTCCGCGCCGCGTCCGCGAAGGTGGGCATCGACTCGGCCCGCCGCCTCTCGGACAGCGGGTCTCCGCCCTCGCGGGCCAGCTTCCGGTTCGCGAACGCCTTCTCGCGGGCCTCCTTCAGCGAGACCAGAGGGTAGCCGCCGAGCCCGAGTTCGGTTCGGCGTCCCCGGATCGTGAGGCGCTGGATCCAGCCCCGGCTGCCCGTGGGCCGGACATCGAGATAGAGGCCGTTGCCGTCGCAGTAGCGTCCGGCCCGGCTCACGTTGCGGACGAAGGCGGGCGTGAGCGCGTTGTGCGGATGCCGCCCGCGCGGCTTGCGCTTCGGAGGTCGTTTCGGGAGTGTCATACCTACCATTATCCCATCCTAAAAACGTGGATGTAGTGAGACGCCAGCGGACGGCGAAGGACTAGCGACAGCTGACGTAAGAAATCATAACTCTCTGTACCAATGTATCTTATGGACATCATGGGATGCAACTGGACGATACGTTCATCCGTATGCCTGCTGCCAAAAAGGCAGCGCGCCCGCAATAATCCTCGGTTTCAACGGCAGCCCCCGCTCAACTCGGCAGGCACATGAGGAGGAGCCACCTGAGGCTGCCATCCTCGTTGCATCGAAAAATGGCGTATCCGGTACCGCCACAGTCTTCGTCGATCGCATCCCAGACCTCCCAGATCGTTTCTGCGCTGCATGAGAGCAACGACGCCGATGTCTTCGTGGTGCGGATCGTTTCCGTCGCGCCCAAACCGGCTTCACAGACACCCGTCTCCACGGTAGGAAGGGTGGCTTCGGGCGCGTCGGAGAAGTGCATCTCGGCGTGGACCGGGGCTTGCGGCGCGAGCACAGCCACCACCGCAGCGACGAGGAGAATTGCGAGGGGAACGAAACGCTTGAACCGGAGCATGAATCCCTCCCGGGTCTGAGGACCGTTCCCGGGTTCCGCACATGGATATGCGACGCTCCCGCGACAGGCAAGTGCCGCGCGCGAGCGCCCTGTCGTAGTGCAGTCGCAATGTCCCCCCTTAGCGCAGTAGAAATGTCCTCTTACGGTTCATGTTCGGTTCGGGTGGGTGGAACATGGTCCGGGAGAGGAGTCGCTGGAGTTGAGCCTGAGGGAGAGGGACCGTTTGTCGGTGCTTAGGCAGGCGAGCGAGGGCGTGCTGGCGAGGCCGGCCCCGGCGGCGCGGTTGGGGGTGACGACGCGTCACCTCCGGCGTCTGCTTCGGCGGTTCGAGGCGGAGGGGGACGCGGCGGCGGTGCACGGCCTCAGGGGCCGGCGGTCGAACCGCGCACTGTCCGCGGAGGCCCGGGAGCTCGCGCTGTCGGCGGCATCCGACCCGTTGTACGCGGACTTCGGCCCGACGCTCCTGGCCGAGCACCTCGATAGGCGTTTCGGCCTCGTCGTGAGCCCGGACACGCTGAGACGGTGGATGCTCGGGGCCGGGCTGTGGGAGCGGCGCCGCAGGCGGGCGAAGCACCAGAGCCGGCGTCCCAGGCGGGCGGCGCTGGGCGAGCTGGGGCAGTGGGACAGCTCGGTGCACCCGTGGCTCGAGGAGAGGGCGGCGGGGAGCCAGACGCTGATCTCGATTCACGACGACGCGACGAGCCGCCTGCTCATGGCCCGCTTCGTGCCGCGCGACAACGGGGCGGAGAACCGTCGGGCGATCATCGCCTACCTCCGCCGCCACGGCCGTCCCGTGGCGGTCTACACCGACCACGCCGGGCACTTCGGTCAGTGGCTGTCGAAGAAGGAGGAGCGCACCGGCACGATCATCTCCCGGGGACTGGGCGCGCTGGGCGTCGAGGTGATCCTGGCGGGCTCCCCGCAGGCCAAGGGACGCGTCGAGCGCAGCTTCGGCACCGCGCAGGACCGGCTGGTCAAGGAGATGCGCGTGGAGGGGGTCGCCACGCTGGAGGGGGCCAACCGCTTCCTGGGAGACTACTGGGTTCCGTTCTGGAACGAGCGCTTCGCCGTCGAGCCCGCCGATCCCCGCGACGCGCACCGCCCGCTTCCGTCCGGCGCGGACCTCGAGGCGCTCTTCGCCGAGACCGAGACCCGCGTCGTGGCCCGCGACTTCACGGTCCGCTTCAAGAACCGACGCTGGCAGATCCCGGAGACCGAGGCCGCCGACATCGCCCCCGGCGACGAAGTCGTCGTCGAGCGCCGCCTCGAAGGCGACACCCGCTTCCGCTTCGGCGAACGCTACCTCGACGTCGAACCCGCGGGTCGGCGACCGGTCGACGACACCCCCCGCGCTCGGCCCGCCAAGCCGAGGCCGGCGCCTCCGAAGCCCGGTCCGGACCACCCCTGGCGCAAGCACTTCCAGGCCTCCGTCCGACGGGCTATCGCGCGCCGAGACCTCCGCCGGGAGCGAGAAGCGACATCCAACGGAAAAGAACCGCCCCGCACACCCGAACCGGCCCGGGTGCGGGGCAACACCACCACCCCGAGGGAGGACATTTCTATTGCGCCCTAACCCCGGACATTTCTATTGCGGTTTGACAGCCGCGCGCGAGCGCCCCGCACGCCGGCCCCGATGGTTTCCTTCCGCATATTCCCGGGATTATGTTACAGATCTGCACATATCCCGCTTTCGGCAGGAGGTCATCATGTATCGCGCCGCCCGCATCGCTTTTGCGAGCCTCGTTCTTCTCTCGTTCGTCGGCCTGGCCGGCTCGGCGCCGCTCGCGGCCCAGAACGGCGACGGGATGAAGACGCTCTCCCTCGACATGTACATGGACTGGGAACGCGTCTCCAACCCCCAGATCTCCCCGGACGGCCGCCACGTCGTCTACACGCGCGGCTGGATCGACCAGATCAACGACCGCTGGGAGTCCACGCTCTACATCATGAACGCCGACGGCACCCGCAAGCGGGAGCTGATCGACGGGTCCGGCGCGATCTGGTCTCCGGACGGCACGCGCATCGCCTTCACGGCGTCGGGTGAGCCGGAGGGCTCGCAGATCTTCGTGCGCTGGATGGACGCGGAGGGCGCGACGACCCAGATCACCCGGCTGGAGCACTCGCCCGGCAGCCTGCGCTGGTCGCCCGACGGCACGCACATCGCGTTCACGATGCTGGTCGAGGACGAGGAGAGCTGGCCGATCGACCTGCCGAGCCGCCCGGACGGCGCGAAGTGGACGGAAGGCCCGAAGATCGTCACCCGCATGGACTACCGTCAGGACCGCCGCGGATACGTCGACCAGGGCCACTCCCACGTCTTCGTCGTCCCGGCCGACGGCGGCACGCCGCGGCAGCTCACCGACGGCATGTGGAACCACGGCAACCCCCAGTGGAGCGCGGACGGAAGCGAGATCTACTTCTCGTCGCTGCGGGAGGAGGACTCCGAGTACAACTGGCGCGAGTCCGAGATCTACGCGGTGAACGTCGCCTCGGGCGCGATCCGGCAACTCACCACGCGCCACGGCCCGGACGGGGGCGCCTATCCCTCGCCCGACGGCAGCCTCGTCGCCTATTCCGGGCAGGACTGGAACGACGACACGTACCGGAACTCCCACCTCTACGTGATGAACCCGGACGGCTCCGGCGTGCGCCAGATCTCCGGCGACTTCGACCGCGGCATGCGGGGGAGCCCGCAGCTCATGTGGGCGCCGGACGGGAGCGGCGTCTACTTCAACGTGAACCGCGAGGGCACGCGCAACCTGCACTTCGCCTCCGTGGACGGGGGCGTGACGCAGGTCACGAACGGCAACCACCTCCTCAGCCTCAGCTCCTTCACGGACGACGGGAAGGCGATGGGCACGCTGACCGAGCCGCACGGTCCCGGCGATGTCGTCTCCTTCGATCTCGGCGATGGCGGCAACGTCATGCAGCTCACGAACGTGAACGACGACGTGCTGGCGGGCGTCACGCTCGGCGAGGTCGAGGAGATCTGGTACAAGTCGGTGGGCGACTGGGACATCCAGGGCTGGATCGTGAAGCCGCCCGACTTCGACCCGTCGAAGAAGTATCCGCTCATCCTGTCGATCCACGGCGGACCGCACGGGATGTACAACACCGGGTTCAACTTCGGCTGGCAGGAGCACGCCGCGAACGGCTACGTCGTCGTCTACACGAACCCGCGCGGCAGCTCCGGGTACGGCACGGACTTCGGGAACGCGATCAAGAACGCCTATCCGTCGCAGGACTTCGACGACCTGATGGCGGGCGTCGATGAGGTCGTGGCCCGAGGCTATATCGACGAGGACAACATGTTCGTGTACGGCTGCTCCGGCGGCGGCGTGCTCACCTCATGGGTCGTGGGCCACACGGACCGCTTCCGCGCCGCCTCGGCGAACTGCCCGGTCACGAACTGGCTCTCCTTCGTGGGGACGACGGACGGCCCCGGCTGGTACCGCAACTTCGAGCACTTCCCGTGGGACGATCCCTCCGAGCACCTGCGCCGCTCGCCGCTCATGTACGTGGGCAACGTGACGACGCCGACGATGCTGATGACGGGGGAGATGGACCTGCGGACGCCGATGCCCCAGACGGAGGAGTACTACCAGGCGCTCAAGATGGAGCGGGTGCCCACGGCGATGATCCGCTTCCGGAACGAGTGGCACGGGACGAGCAGCACGCCGTCGAACTTCCTGCGCACGCAACTCTTCCTGCGCTTCTGGTTCGAGAAGTTCGGAACGCACGACGACGGCGACACCCGCGCCGTCTCCGACGCCGGCGGAAACTGATATGCGACGCTGGGTGCTCATCGCCATCGGCGGAATCGCCGCGGCGTGTTCTTCCTCGACGGAGCCGGAAGCTCCCTCGGTGACGATCTCCATGAACGAGACGGCGTCGGGCGGCACGATTGGCACGGTGCTGGTCGAGGACACGGACGGCGGCGCGCGGTTCACGCCGAACCTGACGGGCCTCGATCCCGGCGAACACGGGTTTCACATCCATGCGAACGCCGATTGCGGCGACGGCGGGAAGAACGCGGGCGGACACTACGACCCGCAGAACACGGGCCGGCACGAGGGGCCCAACGGCAACGGCCACCTCGGAGACCTGCCGAGGCTGGCCGTCGATGCGTCCGGCGGCGCAGCGGCCGCGGTGGTCGCGCCGCGAGTAAGCGTGAGCGACCTCGCGGGGCGCGCGCTCATCGTGCACGGCGGCGGCGACAACTACTCCGACGATCCTGCGGCGCTCGGAGGTGGAGGCGCGCGCGTGGCGTGCGGGGTCGTGCCCCCCATCACCGGCTGAGCGCGGCGCGCGGGGCGTAGCCGCCCGGTCTGATACACCGACAGACGCCCCGTTCGACACCGGTTCGGACGGGGCGTTACGGCGTGAGGGATCCGGTTATGGCCCGAGCGCGCCGATGGGGATGACGCTCACGCCATCGGGCCGGCGGTAGCCGTACGGACTGCCCGTGATCACGCCCAGCGCCGCCGGTTCGCCGGTGTGGTCCGTATCGACCCGGTCCGCGAACTTGAGGAGAGCCTGCGCCGCCTCCTCGATCCGTCCTGCGCCGAGCTTGATCTCGAAGGCCGCCCACCTGTTCGGCCCGCCGTCCACGACCGCGTCCACCTCGAGCTCGGTGTTGTCGCGGTAGTGGTAGACGCTCGCGCGGTTGTCCTGTGCATACACGCGCAGGTCCCGCACGGCCATGGATTCGAAGAGGAACCCGAACCATTGAAGGTCGCGCAACAGGTGTTCCGGTCCGGCGCCCAGGGCGGCCACGGCGAGAGACGGGTCCGCGAAGTGCCGCTTCGGCGTGTTCCGGAGCCGCGAACGCGAGCGAAGGTGCGGGGCCCACGGCGGCTGATGCTCGACGACCATGAGCCGTTCGAGCGCGCCCAGGTACGAGTGGGCGGTCTCGCGCGAGAGGGAGGTGTCCGATCCGCCCGCGTCTGCCGCCATCGTCGCGACGGTGGCACACGTCGCCGTATTGCGTGCGATCGAACTCAGAAACCGTCTCACCCTTTCGGGATCTCTCGCGATCCCATCGACCCGGCGGATGTCGGTGCGACAGATCTCGTCGAGGTAGTCCCGGTTGGCCACCATCGCGTCTTCCACCGATGGTGCGCGGAGGTGCCCGGGCCATCCGCCCACGCACAGCAGCTCCGCGATTTCGTCGAGCGACAGTTCGTGTTTCAGGCTCGGCGCGGCCTCTCTGCGGAGCAGGCGCTTCAACGAGACGCAGCCGCCGGCAGGCTTCCGCGGGAGGTGGTCCTTCGTGCCCGCCAGCTCGAACAGCGACATGGGACGGAGCCGAAGCCGACTCATCCGTCCGGCGCCCGTGTGCCGCGTGATGTCGTCGGGAGGGACCGCCGATCCCGTGAGAATGAAGTGCCCTCTGCCGGGGCGGTCATCCACCGCCCGGCGGATGTAGTTCCAGATGGCCGGTTCCACCTGCCACTCGTCGATCAGCCGGGGTTCGGGGCCTTCCAGGAGGAGCCGCGGGTCCACCGCCATCGCCTCGTCCACGGACGGATCGGCATCCATGAGTAGCTCGCTCGATGCCGCCTGCCGGGCGGTCGTCGTCTTTCCGCAGACGCGGGGGCCCTCGATGACGACAGCCCCCGAGGAAGCGAGCCGCCGGGCCAACTCGCGGTCCGCGACGCGGGGGACGTAGTCCGAAACGGGTCGAAGATCGGGTACCATGATCGGAACATGGCGACCTGTTAGGCGATTTGCAACGTGGACAATCGACATATTGCAATATTTTTAGTCATAGTCTTGCAACGCACACGGTCGTGCTTTTGCAATGTTCGGCGATGGTGCTATCGGCCGGGGCCGAGGAGGACGGCGTTCATGAACAGGAGTTGCGTCGCCTCGGTATAGGCGCGGTAGTTGGGGTCCTCGGCGAACGCGACCACCTGGCCGCGTCCCACCGGCTGGTGGATGAGGAAGGCCTTGTTCGCGAGTTGCGGCTGTGATTCCTCCCACACGATCCCGCTCAGCACGAGGCTCTCGAGGTCGGCGTAGCGGCCGACGTTCGTGCCCTCGTCGAGGGTGATGGGACGGAAGACGCGGGAGCCCTGGACGAGGACGCCGATCTCGCCATCCGTGCCGGCGGTGAGCCAGTGTTCCGTGTCGAGCAGGGTGCGCAGGATCGCGCCCGGCACGCCCTCCGGCGATTCGTCCTCCGGCGAGATCGCGTCGAAGTATTCGATGGGCTGTTCCGGGGTGCCCGGCTCCGGTGGATCGTCGCTCTCGGCCCGGCCGCCCCGGCGCTCGGTCTCGGTGGCGAGGAGCCCCGCCCGCGAGGCCCAGCGGGATGACTCCGCCATCGTGATGAGCGTGCCGCCGTCGCGCATCCAGGCGCGGAGTCCGTCCACCAGGCCGTCGCCCACGGCGCCGCCGTAGTTGCCGCTCGGGAACACGATGACGTCGTAGTCCGCCAGCCGCGCGCGGCCGAGACTGGAGGCCCGCACGGCCGTCGTGCGCTGGCCGTAGCGCCGCTCGAGGACGTAGCGCGCCCAGCCCACGGAGTAGCTCCCGCCCGGGGAATCGTAGACGAGGAGCACGCGCGGCTCGCGCAGCCCGCGGACGCGGCGGCTGCCGAGCGACATGCCCTCGCGCACGTACGCGTCGTCGATCGGCACGACCTCGGCGCGGTGCCGGGCGGCGATGCCGGCCAGGCGCTGCCGCAGCTCCGGGCCGTTTTCGGCCGCCCGGACGATGGCCGTGCCGACGCCGAAGCGGCGGCCGTTCAGCGTGAACTCCGCGCCGGCGGCCCGGACTCGGAGGCCCTCGCGCAGCGCCTCGGCGACCGCCGCGGCCCCGTTCGTGCCCCACGGGACCAGGTACCCGACGAGCGCC
>JAJEEM010000016.1 GCA_022820995.1 Gemmatimonadota bacterium
CTCCCGCCGGCCCGAAACAGCCCGTCTCGACCCCTCCCCGAGCTACCCTCGCACTCCAAATGGGGACATTATCCGGCCAACTATGCCCGAACCCGCTTCCGCACACCGCTCCCGGGACGCGTGTGAGAAATCCGGGCTAGTGTTGATGCCATGCTCCCACAGGCCACTGATTCGACGCGAAGCCACCGGACTCTGATCGCCCGAGCGGTCGCCGCCTCCGTCCTCACGGTCCCGATCGTGAGCGGGTGCGCGACGGACGCCGGGCAGGACGCCTCGGCTCTGCACGCCGCCGATCGGGACGCCGCGGTCGTGATCCGGGCGGACCGCATCCTCGATGGGCGCGGCGCCGTGCTCACCGGCCGGGAACTCGTGGTCCGCGACGGGCGGATCGAAGCCATCGCCGAGGAGGGGGCCACGGAAGGCGCCGTGGTATACGAACTTCGGGGGGCGACCGCGCTGCCGGGGCTCATCGACACGCACGTCCATCTCGGCTGGCACTTCGACGCGGAGACGGGGCGACTGCACAGCGCGGAGTCGACGGACACGGCGGAAGACCGCGCGCTTTACGCGGCCGAGAACGCGTGGAACATGCTCGCGAGCGGCGTCACGACGGTGCAAAGCCTCGGCGGGCCGGAGGATGTGCCCATCCGGGACGCGATTGCGCGCGGATCGCTCCCGGGACCGCGGGTCCTGACGTCGATCCAGCCCATTACGTCCGGGAGCGGTGGACCTGAGGAGATCCGGGCCCGCGTGGATGCGCTCGCCGAGGCGGGCGCGGACGTGATCAAGATCTTCGGGTCCGCCAGCATCAGGGTCGGCGGCGCGCCCACGCTGAGCCAGGAGCAACTCGACGCCGCCTGCGGCCAGGCGCGCGAGCGCGGCCTGCGCGCCGTGGTCCACGCTCACGGTCCCGAGAGCGCGCGGCGCTCGGCCCTCGCCGGCTGCCGTCAGATCGAGCACGGCGCCCTCCTCGACCGCGAGACGCTCGAACTCCTGGCCGAACGCCGGCTCTACTACGATCCGCACACGCACCTGATCTTCGAGAACTACTTCGCGAACCGGGACCGCTATCTCGGCATCGGAAACTACACGGAAGAGGGATTCCGCCAGATGCGCGAGGCCGTGCCGGTCGCGCTCGGCGCCTTCCGCGAGGCGCTCGACGTCGAAGGGCTCGATATCGTGTTCGGGACCGACGCCGTGGCCGGCGCGCACGGGCTCAACTGGACGGAACTGGTGTACAGGGTGCGTGAAGGCGGACAGGACCCGATGGAGGCCATCGTCTCGGCCACGAGCCTGGCCGCGGCTTCGCTCGAACTCGAGGAGACGGTGGGCACCCTCGCGCCGGGGTTCGAGGCCGATGTGATCGCGGTGGCGGGCGACCCGACGGCCGATATCGGCGCCCTCGAGCATGTCGTGCTCGTGATGCGGGGCGGAGTCGTCTACCGACACCGGCCGCTCGCGGGGACTCCGTGAGGCGGCGATCCTTCGCCGGCGGCACGATGGTCCCCCGCCGCACCGACACCTGGAGAGCGGGACTCTCGTAAGGAGGCGCATGAAACGCTCGATCGAAGATGCGCAGCAGCGACTCGCCGAGAAGCTGCTTTCGCGCAGGGATGTGTCCGCCGTGGGCATCGGGGCCGACAACGGGGACCCGTGCCTGAAGGTCTACCTCTCCGGATCCTCTTCCCGGAAATCGATCCCCGACCGCTACGACGGACACCCGGTGCGGGTGGTGGGCGGAGGCCCGTTCCGGGCACAGGGGAACGGGCCGGCGGACTCCTCGGCCGGCAGCGCGTGACGGGCGGAGAGGAAAGGCGATGACGCCACGCCGGAACCTCGTTCTTGCGATCACGATCGCGGTCATCACATGCGTCGGGGTCGGCATCCACTGGACGCTGACGTCCTGGCCGACCCGGCCCCCGACGCTGCCCCCGCCGCGGCTTCCCACGCGTCCGCCGTTGCCCCCTGGCGCCTCCGCCCAGGAGATGCTCGCCGCCGCCATGCAGGTTCAGAGTGACAGCGAGGCGACCCTCTTCGCCGTTCCGGGCGTGGTCGGCGTGGGGGTCGGGTTCACGGACGCCGGAACGCCGACGATCAAGGTCTTCGTCGATCCTTCCGCGTCTCCCGTACCGCGTGGTCTCCAGGGCATCCCGGAAGCACTCGGTCTCTTCCCCGTCACCGTCGAGCCGGCGGGCCCGTTCCGCGTCCTGCCGCCCGAACCCGTCGCTCCGGCCTCGGCGAACGAAGGCCCGGTACCCACCGGCCGCTTCGACCGGCCGGTGCCCATGGGCGTGTCCACGGGCCACACCCGCTCCACGGCGGGCACGATCGGCGCCGTCGTGACCGATGGCGAGCGCCGGTACGCGCTCAGCAACTGGCACGTGTTCGTACCGGGCGGCGAGGGACAGCCGGGCGACGTTCTCCTGCAGCCGGGACCCGTCGACGGCGGCTCGGACCCGGGGGACGCGATCGCCACGCTCGCGGCGTTCGAACCCGTGGTCCTGTCGCCGTTCGCGTCGAACCGGATCGACGCGGCGATCGCGCGCACGGATGACGTGCTGCCGGAGACGCCGGTGGGGGGCTATGGGTCGCCGCGCAGCGCGACGATGGCGGCGAAGCCGGGGCTGCAGGTCCAGAAGTACGGGCGGACGACGCGCCTCACGGTCGGGGAGGTGGAGGCGGTCAACGCGTCAATCAACGTGACCTACGGGTCGGCCGGATCGCAGGTGGCCCGCTTCACCGGTCAGATCATGGTGTGCTGCAACTTCAGCAAGGGCGGCGATTCCGGTTCCCTGATCGTGGCGCGCGACCTCGACCGGGACGGGAACGCGGGCCCGGACGACCGCAAGCCGGTCGCGCTGCTCTTCGCCGGCGACGGCCGGCTCACGATCGCGAACCCGATCGACCTCGTCCTCGACCGCTTCGACGTGATGATCGTGGGCGAGGACGCCGACGGTTGATGCGGACTGCCGACGCCCACTGCTGAGCCCGGTGCGGGGCGGGGTGGCTGGCCGCTGGCGCCGAGGTGCGGCTAGCTTGGCCGCATGACACGCTTCCGGTCGCATTTCCTGCCACGAACGCCGACGGGCCGCCGGCTCACCGTCCTCTTCCTCGTGCTGTTCGCGTTCACGCAGTGGCCGTTCGTTTACGTGATCGGCAACCGCGTCGAGCCGTGGATCGGCGGCATGCCCTTCCTCTACGTGTACCTGCTCGTCCTCTACTGCCTCCTCATCGGAGTCCTGATCCGGGTACAGAGGCGGGGTCTCTGATGGAGGCCTGGGTCGTCGCGACCGGCCTCATCTTCGTCTATCTCATCGCCACCATCGTGCTGGGGGCGGTCGCGAACCGGCGCATGTCGGTGGACCTGGAGGACTTCCTCCTCTACGGACGCAAGGCCGGGTTCATCGTCCTCTATCTCACCGTCGTCGCCACCTACCATTCGGCGTTCGCCTTCCTCGGTTCGGGCGGTTTCTTCTACACGCACGGAATCGGGTTCTGGGCGGCGGGCGCGTGGACGGTGCTCGTCGGGGGGATCACCTACGTGCTCGGGAGCCGGATCTGGGCGCTGGGGAAAACCTTCGGCTACATCACGCCGGCCGACCTGCTGGCGGACTTCTACGAGTCGGATGCGGTGCGCATCGTGACCGCCCTCGTGTCGGTCCTGTTCACGATCCTCTACATCCAGGTCCAGGCGGTGGGCCTCGGCTACATCCTCTCCGTCGCGTCCGGCGACCGGATCTCGTTCGAACTGGGTACGCTGATCCTGCTCGTGGTCGCCGCGGGCTATCTCATCGCCGGAGGTCTGCGCGCCGTCTACTGGACGGACGTGATCCAGGGCGTGTGGATGTACGTCGCCGTGTGGGCCGGCGCGCTCGTGCTCGCCTTCGAGCTGTTCGGCGGGCCGTTCGAGCTGTGGCGGCAAGTCGCGGCGCAGCGGCCCGATCTGCTGTCGCTCCCGGGGCCGGAGGGTTTCTTCACGCCGGGGATGTGGTTCGGGATGATCGTCGTGCTCTCCTTCGGCATCATCTTCCAGCCGCACCTCCTGATCCGGTACTACACGGCGGTCTCGGGCCGCACGATCAAGCTGCTGGGCGCGACGACGCCGATCTATCTCATGACGCTCTACATCCCGGCGGCGCTCGTGGGTCTGGGGGGCGCGCTCGTGATGCCCGACATCGCGATCCCGGACCGGATCTTCCCGGAGATGCTCTTCGCGTACGCCCCGGCCTGGCTCACGGGCGCGATCCTGGCCGGCGCGACGGCGGCGGCGATGTCCACGCTCGACTCGATGCTGCACGCGAACATGACGGTGCTGACGCGCGATGTGTACCAGCGCTACATGCGCACCGGTGCGAGCCAGAACCACTACATCCTCATCGGCCGGCTGATCGTCGTGGCCCTCCTCGCCGTCGGGTACGTCCTCTCCGTGAGCACGTTCGACTTCCTCGTGCAGCTCGTGGCCCTGTCGGGTTCGGGGGCGCTGCAGCTGATGCCGGCGGTCCTCGGAGTCTGCTTCCCGGGCCGGCGCCTGACGACGAAGGCGGGGGTGATCGCGGGCATCGGAGCGGGTCTCGCGACGCTCTGCTTCACGCTCATCGACGTGAGTATCTCCACGCCCTTCGGCACCTTCGCGACCGCACCGCATCCGCTCGGCATGCACGGCGGGGTGTGGGGACTGCTGGTGAACTTCATCGTGACCTGGACCGTGAGCCGGTTCACCCTTCCGCCGAGCGACGTGACCGTGTCGCGGATCCACGGCGCCGTCGAACGCTTCGTGTACGAAGGCGACCCCGCGTGAGCGCGGACGGGGGCTGACGCCGTGGGCAGGCTCATCGGGGGCATCGCCCTCCTGGCGCTCGCGCTCTTCATGGTCGTGGGGTTCCTTCTCTCGGGCGCGGATCCGTTCGCCCTGAGAACGCTCTTCGCGCTCTTCATCGCTGCCGGACTCCCCGCCGCGGGCGGCGGCCTGCTCCTCGCGCACCGCTTCGGCGCCGGACGCCGCATCGCCCACCGGCGGGAGGACCTCCGCCGCGACACGCTCGAAGCCGAGATCCTGAAGATGGCGGGGCGCCACGGCGGGCGGCTGACGGCGGTCGAGGTGGCCGGGGAACTTGCGGTGCCGACGACGACGGCCGAGGAACTCCTCAACGAACTGATGGCGCGGGAGATGGCCGAGATCGAGGTCACGGATTCGGGCCTGCTCGTCTACAGCTTCCACGACGTGCGGCACCTGTCGGAGAAGGAAGCCGCGCGCGGGCTCCTCGAACCGTGAGGGGAGGGTCGTCTTCGTGAGCGAGACGCGCTGGCCGTGCCCCGTGTGTCTCGGCGTCAAGATGGAGAAGACGTCTCTGGGGACCGGGGCCGGAGACGCCTCGGGACCGCTGACGCTCGACCATTGCGCCCGCTGCGGCGGCATGTGGTTCGAGTTGGGGGAGGTGCAGCGCCTCCGTTCAGAGCGGCCCGAGTCGCTGTGGGCGCGGATCCCGGCGCGGGACGAGCGGCACCGGGCCCAGTGCCATACCTGCCGTGCCTTCGTGGACCGTGACGCGCCGGCATGCGCCGCGTGCGGGGCGAAGACCCGCCTGAACTGTCCCGCCTGCGACATGCGGATGCTGCAGGTGCGCCAGTCCTCGCTCACGCTCGATGTGTGCAAGCGGTGCAAGGGCGTGTGGTTCGACCACCACGAACTCGAGGCGATCTGGGAACTGGAGAGGGACCGGCTGGTCGCGCGACGCGGCCGCGACGGCGCCGTCGGGCGCACGGCGGAGGCCGGCGCCGATGTCCTGTTCGAGACGCTATTCTGGGCGCCGGATCTCGTCTTCGTGGGAGCGCACGTCGCGGGTCACGCCGTGGCGGCCGCGGCGGAGGCGGCGCCGGCGGCGCTCGACGCCGTCGGCGATGCGGCCGCCAGCGTGTTCGAGGCGATCCTCGAGATCGTGGGCGGCATCTTCGGCTGACCCCCGCCCGGATTCGCCGCGGCGCTCGACCCGCTACACTCCGGGTCCGCTCCGACCCAGGGCAGCTTCTTTTTTCCGATGGAGAACCGACGAATGGAAATCGTGCTGGCCACACTGGCCGATGCCGCCAATACATCGAGCGACGGCAAGCTCAATCTCATGGGCCTCTTCGACACGCTCTACGCCGGAGCCATGCCGGTGACCCACCCCTCCATGCAACTCGTCCTGAGGATCCGGGCCGAGCCGTCCGAGACCGACCGGCAGCACGAACTCGAAATCCGGTGCATGGCCGAGGATGGAGAGGAACTGTTCAAGGTGACGGGCGGGTTCTCCGTCCAGGGCCCGCCGGGGAAGGCGGCCACCTTCAATCACGTCGTGGGCATCAACAATCTGACGTTTCAGAAGTTCGGCGGGTACACGTTTCCGATCTTCATCAACCGGGACCTGAAGCGGACGGTCGAACTCGACGTCGCACGGGCCGAGGGATCCGCCGAGCCGCCCCGGGGCTGAACCGCCCCGGGACTGAAGCGGGAGGGTCAGCGGCCGTCCTGGACGGGATCGGCGGCCGACTCAACCTCCCACAGGCGCCGCTGCTCGCTCGTGAGGTAGTGCCGGATCGCGGTGACGTCCTCCATCGAGAGGAGGTCGCCGAAGCCGGCCATGCCGTTCACGGCGAGCGCGCCGCCGAGCACCACCGCATCGAAACTCTCCCACGCGCCGCCATCCATGCGGCGCAGGTCGGGATAGGCGGAGAGATGTTCGTCCGAGGCCCGGTGACAGATGCCGCAGTGGACGCCGAACAGTTCCGCCCCGCGCCGGACCCTGGCCGCGTCGAGCGCGAGATCCGGCGGTTCCGGCGTCGTCGGCACGATCTGCGCGGGAGGTAGCGGCACCTCGCCGCCATCGAGCCGGAAGACGAGCAGCCGTCCCGCGCTGTCGTAGTCGTACGCCGCCGAGCCGAGCGGATATGCGGAGCCCCTCGGCCCGCCGTAGCCCGCCATGACCGCGATGTACTGCACGCCGTCGACCTCGTACGTCATGGGCCCCGCCATGACGCCGGTGCCGAGGTGGATGCTGTGGACGCGTTCGCCGGTGTCGGCCTGGTGGAAGTCGAGCGTGCCCGCGGCCGTCCCCTGGATGACGAGGTTTCCGCCCGTCACGAGGGTGCCCCCGTTCCACATGCTGCCGCGCGGCACCCGCCACAACTCCCGCCCCGCGATGGGGTCCCACGCGAGGAGAAACTCGTTGGGGCCGATATCGGGGAGACCCTCGGCGAGGTGCGCGAACTCCTCGGGGAACGGAGGCCAGGAGGCCGAGAAGCCTTCGTACGCGACCTCGGGGCGATGGTCGAATTCATCCAGCGAACGCCACAGCATGGCCTGTTCGCGGGCGGGGATGTAGGCGATGCCCGTCTCGGGATTGAAGGACATCGGCTGCCAGTTGTGTCCGCCCGCGGACGAGGGAAAGACGACGCGCGGCTCGTCGCGATAGTCCGCGGCGGGGTTCGGGATCGGCCGGCCGGTCTCGAGGTCGATCCCGTGCGCCCAGGTGACGGTCACGAAGTTCTCCGCCTGCAGCAGCTCGCCCGTGGCGCGGTCGAGCACGTAGAAGAAGCCGTTCTTGGGGGCCTGGAGCAGGACGTCGCGCGGCCGGCCGTCGATCGTGACGGTGCTCAGGATGATGTTTTGCGTCGCCGTGTAGTCCCAGATCTCGCCCGGCACCGTCTGGTAGTGCCAGGCGAGGCGGCCCGTCTTCGGGTCGATCGCGAGGATGGAGACGAGGTAGAGGTTGTCGCCCCCCGACGGGCTCCGGTGCCAGATCGGGTACGGGTAGGCGTTCCCCGTCCCCACGTAGAGAAGGTCGAGTTCGGGGTCGTAGGCCATCTCGCCCCAGACGGTGCCCCCGAGTCCTCCCTCCCAGACCGAGTCCGGGTCCCACGTGGCCGCGGCCGCCTCCATCTCCGGGTGTTCGAAGCCACGGGCCGGATCGCCGGGGACCGTGAAGAAGCGCCACGCCTCGTCGCCGGTCTCGAGGTCGTATGCCGTAATGTACCCGCGCACGCCGAAGTCGCCGCCGGCGTTGCCGAGGACGACGACGTCGCCGGCGATCTGCGGCGAGCCCGTGCTCGTGTAGGAGAGGGACCGGTCGATGAAGGTGTCGACGCGCCAGATCTCCTCGCCCGTCGCGGCGTCGAGCGCGACCAGCCAGCCGTCGAAGGTGCCGATGTAGACGCGGCCCTCCCAAACCTCGAGTCCGCGGTTGACGGGGCCGCAGCAGCCCTTTCGCGTGGTGCTCGCGTCGACATGCGGATCATGGCGCCACAGCGGTTCTCCCGTCGCCGCGTCGAGCGCCGCGACGCTTCCCCAGGGGCCCGGCGAGTACATCACGCCGTCGACGACGACGGGAGTGGCCTCGAGCCCCCAGTGCACGGAGCCGACGTGGGACCGCCACTCGTACTCCCAGGCGAGACCCACGGCGACCGCGTTCATGACGTGAATGCGCCCGAGCGGGGAGTAGCGGGTTTCCCCGAAATCCCGGCCGGAGGTCAGCCACTCCGCCGGGACCGTGTCGGTCGCCAGCAGGCGGTCCCGGGTGACGGCGCCGGCCGCGTGCCGCGGCGGTGACGGTTCGCAGGCCGACAGCGCACAGGCCGCAAGGAGTGCGCCGGCGAGCGGGCGGACCCCCGGATTGCCGCGGGCCACCGGATTGCCGAGGGCCACCGGCGCTCTAGAAACGGGGAGTCACGGTGAGGCGGAAGCTTCGGGTGGGTCCCGGACTCCGTTCCTGCACGTCCACGTAGGTCGTCTGGAACAGGTTCTCGATCTTCGCCTGTACGCGGGTCCCCAGAATCTCGGTGCGCGCGCGAAGGTCCACGAGCGTGATCGCGTTGCGCTCGTCGAGCGGGAAGGCGAGCACCTGTTCCACGCGGCTCCGGTGGCGGAAGTCGACGGCGACGGCGCCCCTCCAGCCTGAAGCCGTCGCCGTGAAATTGTGCCGCGACCGGTAGGGGAGGGCGCGTCCGGTCCGGTCGTCCCTCGTGTCGAGGAAAGTGTAGTTCGTGTTGACGTCCAGACGATTCGGGATCACGCCGATCCGCAGACCCGCGTCGACTCCCCGCACCATGGCCTCGGCGACGTTGCGGAACTGGAAGGTGAAGAACTCGTCCGGCGCCGGCGTGGGTTCGATGAGGTCCGTGTAGTCGCTCCAGAACAGCCCCGCATCGAGCCATACGCGATCGCTGAACGACACCGTCGCTCCGACCTCGCGCGCCCACGCGGACTCCCCTCGCATCTCGAGGTTCGGGACGACGCGGAAACCGAACTGGGTCGTCGACGTGAACTGTTCGGACACGCTCGGCGCGCGGTATCCCCGGCTCAGCGATCCGCGCAGGCTCAGCCGCTCGCTCGCCTCGAAGACGATCCCGAGCTTCGGGTTGAGCACGACATCCGTCATCGCCGACGACGCCTCGTGGTAGTCGAGCCTCAGCCCCACGGAGCCGCGAACCCGGTCCGAGAAGGTGATTTCGTCCTGCGCGAACACCGCGAGGTCCGTCACCTCGGGCGTCGGATCGAGGAAGTTGGAGCTTACGCCCGTCCACGCGCCTTCCCCACCGATCGTCAGCGCGTGCGAGGTGTTGGGGAAGAGGGACCACTGTACGTCGGTGCCGACCCGCGTCGAGCGGTGGAAGTCCTGGTTGTCGTGGAAATGGTTCTGGTTCCGCGCGTGGTAGATGTGCGGCCGCAGTTGCACGCGCTGCTTCGGGGTCACATACGGCGTGGCCGTCACCCCGAACACGACGTCGTCCGCCCGGACCCAGTCGCCGAGTTCGGCCGGATCGACTTCCAGCGGACGATCCGCCGACAACCAGGTGAAGAACTCCTCCTCGTCCCTCCGGGTCCAGTTGACGAAAACCTCCCAGGGATTGGAGGACTCCGCGGGGAAGACGGTCTTCAGCCGCACCCGCCAGCGTTCCAGTGCCCCGTTCTGGCGGAACCCGTCCGATTCCTCTCGCGCGAGGTACAGGGTGGTGCCGACGTCGCCGAGGCGGCGGGAATGCTGGAGCGCGATCCCTTCCCTGCTCAGGCTCTCGTCCGTGAACGAGTGTCGCGCCGGAGTGTCGAAGAGCCCCACGTAGCCGCGGACGATGGTCTCGGGCTCCTCCGGCGGGCGTTTCGTGATCACGTTCACGACGCCGCCCAGCGCGTTCGTCCCCCACAGCGTAGAATGTGGACCCTTCACGATCTCGATCTGGTCCACGTCCAGCACGGGGAGGCCGCTGAAATCGATCGACGCGCCCACGCCGGAGAGCACGCGGTGGCCGTCGAGGAGCATGAGGACCCGGCTTCCGACGCCCCGCGCGATGCCGGTGGCGCCGCGGATATCCATCTGGCCGGAGTTGAAGATCACGCCCTGTGCGAAGGGGAGCGCCTCGTCGAGGGTCACGGCGTCGCGGTTGCCGAGTTCGTCGGCGCTCATCACGGCGACGCTGACCGGGGCTTCGCCGGGACGGGCGGCGGAGCGGTTCGCCGTCACGGTCAGTTCGGGAACGTCGAACAGCCGGCGTTCGAGAGCGATGCGAAGTTCGCCCGACTGACCGGCCTGAAGTTCGCGTTCAGCGGCGCGAAAGCCGTCCGCGACGACGACGAGAGTAAAGGTCCCATCGGCGGGCGAGGCGATCCCGAAGCCCCCGTCGGCCCTCGTCGTCGCCGTCAAGGTGGTGCTTCGGATGAAGACGGCGGCCCCCGCGACCGGCACACCCGTCTCCGCATCCAGCACGCGGCCCCGTACCGCGTCCTGGGCCTGGGCGGCCAGGCGGTCGCTCGCCACGAACAGGGCGAGCGCCGCCCACGCCGCGAGACAACGGCGAACGCCGGCCGCTACTGCCGCTGCCAAACCGTCGTCGCGACCGCCGCCGGGGGCTCCGTCACCATGACGGTGAGAACGTTCCCCGCCAGCGTGTACGTGCCGATGTTCTGTTGCGCCTGCCCCGCAAACTCCCAGCTCCCATCCGTCCGCAGCGTGAAGCTCCCCTGGTCCGTGATCTCAATGACCTCGCCGTTCAGCGGGTTCGTCACCGTGAGGAGCATGGACATCGTGCCGGTCGCGGAGTCACCCGACGCGGGGTTTTGCGACAGCATCGCCGTTCCCACGGCAATCGGCGGTCCGATCGTCGCCCCCTGGGTGATCACACCGGTCAGGGATACGAGACTATAGGTGCCCGAGACGTCCGGCGGCCCCGCGGCGGGAGGCGGCTCCGGGTCCGTGGTGTCGCCGCCGCAGCCGGTGATAAGGGTCGCAACGACCAGGGGCACGCACAACGTGAACAAGTGCTTCTTCATGAAACCTCCGTCAGTTTTTTGGATCAGGCGCCTTTACGAAGACGCCGCTCCTTTCAAGATAGTCGTCCGCTTCGGCGTTGCCGAGACCGATGCTCCGCCCTACGGGCCGTTCTCACTGTCGGTGGATACCGGGTATCGGTCCGTTTCCTGCTCGGGTTCGCCGCGTTCCACGACGATCGAGCAGTTCGTGACGAGCGCGGCGATGGCGCCGATCGCGGCCCAGGCGGGCAGCATCAGCGTCCCCAGGACCCCGATGGAGAGCGGAACCTCGATGAGCTCCTTTCCGTCCTCGTTCCGGATCGAGATGCGGCGGACGTTCCCCTCCCGGATGATCTCCTTGATCTTCCGGACGAGGTTCTCGCCCGGCACCCTGTGTTCCTCGGTCATGTCCACCTCCCTTGCGGCGCGCCCGCGAGTCCGGCTTGATGTTGGATCCTGACAGTCCGCCGTACGCTCGTCATCCGGATCGGGTTTTGCGAGCCGCGGGAACCTCTCTACCGAGGAATAACGATGAAACGCTATCGAACGGAACTCTGCGCTCTCGCGCTCGCGCTCGGCTTTGCCGCCTGCGACGAGCCGGCGGACGAGGCCGGAGCCTCCGGCGGGGACGGACTCCCGGCGGGGGCGGAGGCGATCTCTCTGCTGGGCGAACCGCTCCATCCATCCCCCGCTTCGGCGGAAGTCGCGGCGGAACAGCAGCGCGACATCGAAGTCGCGCGAGCGGACTACGACGCGGATCCGGACGATGCGGACGCGATCATCTGGCTCGGCCGGCGCGTCGGGTACACGGGGGCGTTCCGCGAAGCGATCGAGATCTTCTCGGAGGGGATCGAGAAGCACCCGAACGATGCGAGGATGTACCGTCATCGGGGACATCGCTGGATCAGCGTGCGGGAGTTCGATCGCGCCATCGAGGACCTGTCTCGTGCCGCGGACCTGGTGCGGGGCGACGAGGACGAGGTCGAGCCGGACGGCCAGCCCAACGCGCGCGGCATTCCGACCAGCACGCTGCAGTCGAACATCCACTACCACCTGGCGCTGGCCCGCTACCTGAAGGGGGACTTCGAGGGGGCGCTGCCGTCGTACGAGGCTTACATGGCGGTGACGACGAATCCCGACCAGCTCGTGGCCATCTCGCACTGGTGGTACATGGCGCTGCGCCGTCTGGGCCGCGACGCGGAGACGGCGGCCGTCCTCGAACCGGTGACGGCGGATCTCGACGTGATCGAGAACACCAGCTATCACCGGCTGCTCCTCATGTACAAGGGGGAGCTTGCCGCGGACGAGCTGTGGGATCCCGAGAGCGGAGATCCGGCGGGCGTGGCGGTCGCGTACGGCGTCGCGACCTGGCACCTCTACAACGGCCGCGAGGCGCAGGCGGCGGAGATGTACCGCCGCATTCTCGAGGGTTCCGGCTGGGCGGGGTTCGGCTACATCGCGTCCGAGGCGGAGATCGCCCGCCTGGAGGCCGACGCAGGCGGCTGACGTGAGGGGCTGACCCGGGCGGCTGACCCGGGCGGCTGACCCGGTGCAACTTTTTCCCCGCCGGCCTCGTTTCCGACAGTGACGCGGCTGCCGGGGGTGCGGACCACGTACGGACCGCAACCTTTCGACGGCTCGACGCGTCCTACTTCGCAAGGTTTGGAGTTCGGGCTGCTTAAGGAAGGTCACCTTGGGGTTTTCTTCGTTCCTGATAGATTCCGCCGCCCCGTTACGCCGGTGGGCGGCGTTCGTGTTTCTGATGGGCCTGGCCGCGCCGCTGGCGGCACAGGATTCCGCGATCGGCGGCGAGACACACGCACGGGCCGCCGCGGCCCCGGCGATCCGGGCGATCCGGGCGGCCGAGCCGCCGCAGATCGACGGACGGCTGGACGAACCCGCGTGGAGCGGGGCGCCGGTTGCCCGCGACTTCGTCCAGTTTCAGCCCGACCCGGGCGAGCCGGCGAGCGAGCGCACCGAGGTCCGGGTCCTCTATACGGACGACGCCGTCTACATCGGCGCGCGGATGTACGACCGCGATCCCGACGGGATCATCCGCCGGCTCGCGCGCCGCGATGAGCAGGTGACGACGGACGCCTTTTCCGTCGCGTTCGACAGCTACTTCGATCACCGCACGGCGTTCCGCTTCTCCGTCAGCGTGGCGGGCGTCCAGAGCGACGCGCTGATGTTCTCCGACACGCAGGAGGACGGCGATTGGGACGCGGTGTGGGAGAGCGCGACGCGCTCGGACGAATCGGGCTGGACGGCCGAACTGCGGATCCCCCTCTCGCAACTCCGGTTCGCCGGATCAGCGGACGACGGTTCCGGAAGCACATGGGGCATCAACTTCCTGCGCGAGATCGCCCGCCTCGAGGAGTTGAGCGTGTGGTCGCCCCTGCCGGAGGACCGCTCGCGGATCGTGTCCGCCTTCGGCACGCTGCGCGACCTTCAGGGCCTCCGGCCGCGCCGCAATCTGGAGGTGCGGCCCTACGTCCTTTCCTCGGCGACGCGGGCCCCGGGCACGGCCGACAATCCGTTCTACGCGGCCACGGCCCTGCGCCAGACGGTGGGGGGCGACCTGAAGTACGGCATCACGGAGAATCTCACGCTCGACGTCACCGTCAACCCCGACTTCGGGCAGGTCGAAGCGGATCCGTCCGTCGTGAACCTCACGGCCTTCGAGACGTTCTTCCCCGAGAAGCGGCCGTTCTTCCAGGAGGGATCGGACATCTTCGGTTTTTCCTTCGGTGGGGGCGATGACAACAACGAGTCGCTCTTCTACAGCCGCCGGATCGGACGTGCGCCCCAGGGGTCCGTGACGGGCCCGGCGGAATACCGCGACGTGCCGGAGGCGACGAGCATTCTCGGAGCGGCGAAGCTGTCCGGGAAGACGGCGGACGGCTGGTCGATCGGGTTCCTCGATGCCCTCACCTCGAACGAAAACGCGAGCTTCATTTCGCCGGGGGGCACATCCGGCGCGCAACTCGTGGAGCCGATGACCAACTACGCCGTGGCGCGGGTCATCAAGGACTTCCGCGACGGCGAAAGCGCCGTCGGCGTCATCGCCACCGCCACGAACCGGGGTCTGGGCGCCGGGGGAACGCTCGCCTTCCTGGCGGACGAGGCCTACACGGGGGGGTTCGACTTCCGCCATCGGTTCGGAGGCGGGAACTATCAGATCGACGGTCACGTGATCGGGAGCACGGTGAGCGGGAGTCCGGAAGCGATCGCGCGTATCCAGCGTTCCTCCGTCCACTACTTCCAGAGCCCGGACTCCAGGCACGGACTGGACCCCACCCGCACGCGCCTCTCGGGCAGCACGTCGACGATCAGCTTCTCGAAGGTCGGCGGCGGGAACTGGCGCTACGGACTGTTCGGCGAGAACCGGTCGCCCGGCTTCGAGTCGAACGACCTCGGATTCCAGCAGAACGCGGATTACCGGGTCGGTGCGGCCTGGGTGAACTACCAGCAGTTCCGGCCGCAGGGGCCGTTCCGGAACTGGGGAGTGAACGCGGCGACGTGGTCCGGCTGGACGTTCAACGGGGAACGGCAGTTCACGGGCGGCAACGTGAACGGGAATTTCCAGCTCAAGAACTTCTGGCGCGGCTTCGCGGGGTTCAATCAGGAGTGGGCGGGACTCGCGACCACGGCGCTTCGCGGCGGACCCACCCTCTACCAGCCGAGCCAGTGGAGCAGTTGGGGCGGCGTGTTCACGGACTCCCGGAAGCCCGTGCGGCTCGGAGCCGTGTTCAACGCCGGAGGAGAGTACCGCACCGCGACCCGCCGCCTCGGCCTGTCGCCGAACGTGACGCTCCAGCCGTCGAGCCGTCTCCAGCTTAACTTCGGCCCGAGCCTGCAGTGGAACGACCGGGCGTGGCAGTTCGTCTCGCGGCCCGACGCCTCCGACGGGACGCACTACGTGTTCGCGCGCCTGAGCCAGCAGACGGTCTCGATCACGACGCGCCTGAACTACACGTTCAGCCCGGACCTTTCGCTTCAGTTCTACGCCCAGCCCTTCGTGAGCGCGGGGAGCTACGACCGTTTCATGGAGGTCGATGATCCGCGTGCGTCCGATTTCTCCGACCGCTTCCGGACGTACGGCGAGAACGAGATCCGGCGGGTGGAGGCGAACGGCTTCGGACTCTACCAGGTCGACGCCGATCGCGACGGGAAGGCGGACTTCGGCTTCGGGGACCCCGACTTCAACGTGAAGTCGTTCCGCTCCAACCTGGTCCTGCGCTGGCAGTACCGGCCCGGATCGACCGTGTTCCTCGTCTGGAGCCGCGACCAGCAGTCGTTCCGCAACGACGGTTCGTTCCGCCTCGGCGACGATCTGACGGACCTCGCGCGGATTCCCTCCACCAATATCTTCCTCGTAAAGTTCGAGCACTGGCTGGGGCTCTAGCAGCATCCGTGGCGGGGGCAACGCGGCTCCCGCCACGGTCCGCCGGCCGTCGAGAGCAGCGGGAAGCGGTGACCGGTTACATTTTCGTGGCGCTTGCGGTGCTGGTGGCGGTGGCCGGCTGGAGACGCCGGAGCCAGTTGCGTCACCTCACCCGCAGCGGCGTGACGGACGAGATCGTGCAGCGCATCGAGACGGTCGGCCGCGTGGACGCCGAAGACGTCGAACCGGTGGATCTCGAGTTGGCGAGGGCCGAGGAGGACGAATTCTGGGCCCAGACGTGGGACGAGCCGGAAGAGGACTGGTAACTGGCGAGAGGACTGGCGGGAATTCGATGACGAACACGGTACGGAACTCGGGGGTGATTCGCGTCGGGCTGGCGGCCGCGACGGCGCTGTCGCCGGCGTCGGTCTGCCGGGCGGAGGCGCAGGAGGCTCCGCGAGTCTCTTTCGGAATGGCGGCCGCGGCCTTCGAGGACGGCCTGGGTTCCATGCGTGGCGTGCGCGAACTCGAGGACGGCCGCGTACTCATCGCCGACGGTTTCGGCGCCGCGGTCATCGCGTGGATGCCCGGGGGCGGCGCGGACACGCTGACCAACACGGGCCAGGGGCCGGAGGAGTATCGGACGCCGGACGGTCTCTTCCCCCTTCCGGGCGGCGCGACTCTCCTCGTCGACCTCGGCAACGCGCGGCTCACCCGCATCGAAGCGGACCTCAGCTTCGGCGAAACGTGGCCCATCGCCCGGGGAGCGCCGAATACCGGGATGACGATGATGATTCCGGTGGGGACCGACCGCGAAGGCGGGATCTACTTCCAGCAACGACTCGACGGGATGGGGGGCATGTCGGACTCCGCCGCTGTCGCCCGCTTCGATCCGGCGACGGGCGAGACCTCGGAGGTCGGACGGGTCCGGCTTGCGGAACAGACGCGGGTCGAGTCGGGGGACGCCAACAATCGCAGCGTGAACATCCGGCCTGTGCCGTTCTCCGACCAGGATGCGTGGAACGTGGCCTGGGACGGCCGGGTGGCGATCGCGCGCGCGGACGGCTACCGACTGGAGTGGCTGGATCGCGCGGGCGGGGTCACGCGCGGACCCGGGATATCCTACGAGCCGGTGCAGGTGCGGCGGGCCGACCAGGACGAGTGGCTCGACCAGCTCGGAGGCGGCCTGCGCGTCGAGGCGACGGACGATGGGAGCGGGATGCGGATGTCCATGAGCCGCGCGCCTTCAGGCTCGGGCAATGCGGATCCCTCCGACTTCGAGTGGCCGGACGTGAAGCCGGTCATTCCCGCCGGCGCGGTCGTGGTCGATGCGGAAGGCCGGGCGTGGGTGCGGCGCCATGTGCGCGCGGGGGAACCGCACCTGTACGATGTGTTCGACGCGGGCGGGCAGCGCGTCGCCCAGGTGGAACTGCCCGAGGAGCGGCGGCTCGTCGCCTTCGGGGCGGAAAGCGCCTACCTGGTCCGGAACGACGAATTCGGTTTCGCCTGGCTCGAGACGTACCCGATGCCCGCGGTGCCCGGGACGCGCTGACGCCGGCCGGGCGGCGGCGCGGCTCAGCGCGGACGCCGTCTCACAAGGTCCGGATCGGACGGTAGCAGCGTCGCGTCATCCGCCGGTACGAAGTCCGCGGAGCCGGTGAGGGGCATCGGGGGCTCCCACACGTCGGAATCCGGCTGGAACGCGGCCCAGGCGAACCAGAATGCGTGGTACGCCTCGGGGTGAGGCTCGAGTCTCTCCCCGTCGAGCGGGCCCGCCACGGCCTCGCCGCCGAAGTTCCACACGCTCCCCGTTTCCACGTCCTGCCGGCGACCTTCGACCACTTCGAACGTGAGAAACCGCCCGTTGGCGCGGGCGTGGTAGATCCGCGCACTCTGCGCGACGGAGTTCCAGAACGCGACGATGGGCTCGCCGCCGACGCGGGCACTCGCGGCCCAGACGGTGAAGTTCTGTCCCTCCTGGTCCTGCGCGGCCACCTCTCTCAGATCCGAGATGGCGAACGCGTAGCCGCCGGTCCCCGACGGGACGCCGACCACGCGCTCCTTGGGCCTTCGCCGCAAGTCGATCGGGGCGGATGTCGGATAGAAGAGCGATGCGCTGTCCGGGTCCCGGTAGTTCCCGTACGGGTAGAGGGTGTAGAGGAAGTCGTGCCCCGTCACGCGCGTCGCGATCCAGGTGTCCTGAAAGACCTGGAGCCAGGCCCCGTACACCATCAACTCGTACGGCACGCGCTTCAGGCTGATGCCGTCCTGCGGGCCGCAGGTCGCGGCTCGCGTGAGCTGGGGATAGAGCGTCCCGGAACCGTCATCCATCACGAGATTGTTGTCGAGGACGTAGTTGGACACCGCGAAGTCGGGCGTCTCGGTCGCTGCGGGGTCGAAGACGCGGACGGATCCCGTGAGCGGCGAATAGGTGATCGTGAGCCGTTCTCCCATCGCATTCGGGACCGCCGGGTCGACGTCCGCCTGCAGGTTCAGAACCTCGTGGTACCAGAGCAGCTTCAGGGGTACGGCGAGGGGCTGGCCGTTGAATTCGAGCCCGATCACGAGGTCGCTGCGGTTCACGTAACCGACGTGGGGCGCGATGAGCCGCGTGGCGACCTTGGGATTGGTGAGCGCCGGAATGTTCGAACGCTCGGCGCCGGCGTCCGTGAAGTTCGCGAACGGGAGCGAGCAGTCCGAGAACGGGGGCGGCGGACCGAAGCTCTCTCCTGTGCATGCGGCGAGCCCCACCGCATGCGGCACGAGGGCGATTCGGAGCAGACGGCGGCGCAACCCGACCCATCGGGCGACACTACTCCTGGCTGGACTCATCCGGTGCCTCGCACCTGTCATGCTCCGTCACCGTTGGACGCGAGAGTGCCCGCCGGTGCTTCGGACGGTGGGACCGGCGAGGCCGCCGGCCGTCGAGCTAGATGAACAAGGCCTCGTTCTCGGAATCGACTCCCTGGATGTCGGCCCTCTGCGTCCGCACATCCTTCTGGCCGACCTGACGCTGCCCGACGACGATCATCGCGATACTCGCGACGAGCGCCAGCGCGATCCTCAGCTTCTTCATGGCGTCCCCCCTCTTCCGTCGTCCCTGCCCCTAACGCCGCACTAACGCCGGATCCGGACACAGATCGCTCCCATAGTATAAGGCCTTCCTGCCATTTAACGAACTCTGGGGCCCGATGGTGACACGTCCGATGGGAGCATCGGCCTCGATGGCCCAGCGGTTGAGAGTGTCCCCGGCCAGCGCGAGGTCGGTCTCCGCCAGGAGCATCCCTCCCTCAGCGCGTGCCTCGAGGCGGACGAGATCGGCGCGCACCCGAATGTTGACCCGGACGGAATCCCGGCGCGGCACGGTATCGAGCACCACGCTTCCGGCTCCGGCAGCGGCGAAGACGTAGGCGTCGATGTCGAGCGGGTTGACGAGAAGGATCCGATACTCGCGGGTCGGACCCTCGCCCGGGAGCCGAGCGACCGCTGCGGCGTCGTCGGACGGCACGGAATCGGGCGGGACGACGGACGAATCGGACGTGTCGGCCGCCGGGGCGCACGCCGCCGCGAGCCCCGCGAGCGCCGAAAGGGCGCGGCCCCACCGGCATGGCCGCCCGTTCAGCGGACCCCCTTCGCCCCGGCCGCCAACTCGCGGATCGCGCCGTCGTCCACCGCCCTGAAGGCCAGCGCGCGTTTCACTTCCCTCATCTGTCGTTCGCCTGTCCAGTCCAGCTCCGGGGCCACGACTTCAGCGACGCGCCGCGCCGCATCCGCCGTGCCGGAGCGCGTCTCGAGGCCGACCCGCATCCGCCGAAAGAGAATGTCCTCGACGTGAAGGGCCATCTCGCTCCGCACCGAATACACCGCTTCGGCCAGAAGGTGCGGCCGACCCGCGACGACCCTCTCGCCAAGTCGCGGGTTTCGCTCGACGAGGTCGAGAACCCGGTTCGCTCTCGTCCCGTACGCGCGCGTGAGGCGGTCGGCGGAAACCCGCTCGAGTCCCTGCGCGCGGGCACGCGTCCGGATCCTGCTGCGGAGCGCGTCCAGATCCCGGAACCGCGCGCCGGGGAGCGGGACCTTGTCCGTGTCCACCCTGCGGTGCGCCTTCACGCCGGCCGGCGCAAGGAAGGCCTGCACGCGATCCAGCGTCGCCTCGGCCATGTGCCGGTGAGAGGTCAGTTTTCCTCCGCTCAGGGTGAAGACGCCCGGGGGATGCTGATGGACCTCGAACTCCCTCGAGACGGCGCCCTCGTCGGCGCCGTCCGCGGGCGGCGCGACGAGCGGCCGCAGGCCGGCCCAGGCGCTGATCACATCCTCCGGTCCCAGCTTCGATGCGGGGAGCAGGTGACGGGTGGCCTCGATCAGGTAGGCGATGTCCCCGGGGGTGGCCGCGACCTCGTGCGGACGGCCACCGAAGAACTCGTCCGTGGTGCCGATGAGGGTGAGGTCCTCCCGCCACGGAAGGATGAACATCACGCGGCCGTCCCGGGGCGCCTCGAAGATCAGGGCGCCGGAGTGCCCCACCCGTTCGCGCGCCACGTGGATGTGCGTCCCGCGCGAGGGACGGATGCGCACGGGGGCCGCCGCGTCCTCCTCCGGGCCGGGCCCCCGCGCGTTCGCGGTGACGCGGTCGAGCATCTGTTCGGCCCACGCGCCGGTCGCGTTCACGACCGCGAGGGCGTCGACGGCCACTTCCCGTCCGCTCTCCGCGTCTCTCACCAGCGCCCGGTGGCCCGGCCAGTCCGAGGCGTCGACGCGGACGACCTCGGCCCGGTTGACCACGGTCGCACCGGCCTCGACGGCCGCCACGATGGTCGTGACGACGAGCCGCGCATCGTCCACCTGGGCGTCGAAATAGCGCGCGCCGCCGAGAAGTCCGTCGGCGCGCAGCCCCGGTTCACGGGCGAGCATGGCCTCGGTGTCGAGCATCTGATGCCGTTCGATGTTGCGGAACAGCGAGAGCGCGTCGTAGAGCCACATCCCCGCGTCCAGCTTCATCCGGCCGATGCGGCCGTCCCGGAAGATCGGAAAGTGGAACTCCAGCGGCCGGACGAGATGGGTCGCGATGCGGAGCAGGGTCCGCCGTTCCTGGCTCGCCTCGAACACGAGGTCGAACTCGAAGTGCTCCAGGTAGCGCAGGCCGCCGTGGACGAGGCGGGAAGAACGGCTGCTCGTGCCCGACGCGAAGTCCGCGGCTTCGACGAGCGCGGTGCGAAAACCGCGGCGGGCGGCGTCCCGCGCGACGGCGGCGCCGGAGATGCCGCCCCCGATGACGATGATGTCGAAGGCGGTCTCCGCGAGGTTCCGGAACTGCTCGGCGCGCCCCGGAGCCGTCACGGGGTCACGGCTCGAGGACGAGCTTCCCGAAGACTCCGCCCGCCTCCAGCCGCTCGTGGGCCTCGCGCGCCCGGTCCAGCGGCCACACGTCGTCGACGATCGGGGCAAGAGTGCCGTCCAGCACGAGACCCATCACGGCCTCGAACTCGGCACGCGTCGCCATCGTCGTCCCCATGATCGATGTCTGACTCCAGAACAGGCGTGCGATGTTGAGCGTGCCCTGCGGCCCGGTCGTCGCACCGTACACGACCATCCTGCCCGAACGCGCCAGCGCGCGAACGCAGCCCTCCCACGTCGCCGCGCCCACGCTGTCGAGGACGAGATCGACGCCGCGCTTCTCCGTCTCCCTCCAGACGCGCCGCGAGAAGTCCTCCTCGAGGCGATCGATGACGAGGTCCGCCCCCAGCGCCTCGACCCGCCCCACGTTCGCGGGCCCGCTCGTGACCGCGAACACGCGCGCCCCGTGGTGCTTCGCGATCTGGATCGCGGCAGTGGAGACGCCGCCCGACGCCCCGGTCACGAGAACGGTCTCTCCCGGCGCCAGCCGCCCCCGCGAGAGGAGTCCGCGCCAGGCCGTCTGGTATACGAGCGGCGCGACGGCCGCGGTCGCGAACGGGAAGCCGTCGGGGAGCCGGACCAGGTTGCGCACCGGAACCGCGACCCGCTCCGCGAAACCGCCGGGGACGTGCTCGCCGAGTATGCGGTAGGAGGTGCAGAGGGGGTGCTCGCCGCGGGCGCACCATTCGCAGCCGGCGCGGGCGCACCAGAGGCCCGGGTTCACCGCGACCCGGTCTCCGGGGGTCCAGCCCTCCACGCCATCCCCGGTCGCCGTGATCTCGCCCGCCACATCCGAGCCCCCGATGTGGGGCATCTTCAGCGTGAGCCCGGGCAGGCCGCGACGCGTCCAGAGGTCGAGGTGGTTGAGGCCCGCCGCGCGCACGCGGATCAGCACCTGGCCGGGACCCGCCGTCGGCTCCGGCAGGTCGCCGACGCGGATGACGTCGGGACCCCCGTGTCGTTCGAAGTAGGCCGCTTTCATGGCCGCCAACCTACGGTCGCGCCGCAGGCCGTGCAGGGGACGCCGCCCGCCGCGGAGGGGACGCCGACGTGAGCTCGAAACAGTTGAGAACCGGTCTCAACGACGCTTGATAAGGGATCGTGCGCCGCGTATCTTGTCCCGTCGATAATCGTTATCGGTTCATTTTGAATGAATTGCCGTGTTTCCAGGCCGGCGCCCCTGGGTGACCGGCCTTTTGCAACGCAAGAGGACACGAATGTCAGAACCGCTTCTGTCGATACGCGGACTCCGGGCGAAAGTGGACGGCGAGGACGGGGAGATCCTGCGCGGCGTCGATCTGGACGTCCAGCGCGGCGAGGTGCATGCGCTCATGGGCCCGAACGGCTCGGGCAAGAGCACGCTCGCCAAGGTCATCGCCGGCCATCCCGCCTACGAGGTGACGGCCGGCGAGATCCTGTTCGAGGGAGAGGATGTCCTCGAGCTGGAGCCCGACGAGCGGAGCCGCGCGGGGATCTTTCTCGCCTTCCAGTATCCCGCGGAGATACCGGGGGTCTCGATCGCCAATTTTCTGCGGACGGCCGTGAACGCGCGGCTGGGCGAGGGCGAGGAGATGGACGTGTTCGGGTTCCAGCGCACGCTCACGGAGAAGATGGAGATGCTGAAGATGGATCCGGGCTTCGCGGCCCGGTATGTGAACGACGGCTTCTCCGGCGGCGAAAAGAAGCGGAACGAGATCCTGCAGATGGCCGTGCTTCGGCCGGCGCTCGGGGTCCTGGATGAGACGGACAGCGGACTCGACATCGACGCGCTCAAGATCGTGGCCAGCGGCGTGAACCGCCTCTCCGAAGCCGACGAGGCGCTCGGGGTGCTGCTCATCACGCACTACAAGAGGATCCTGAACTATATCCGGCCGGATCGAGTACACGTGATGATGGCGGGCCGCATCGCGGAGAGCGGCGGCGCCTCGCTCGCCGACAAGCTGGAGGCCGAAGGTTACGACTGGCTCCACCGGGCGGTGGCGGCGGTCTGAGGCCGTAAAGGAAGGAACAGACATGCCCCGGAACGAGACGATCACCGAACTTGGACTCGACGAATACAAGTACGGATTTGTCACGGAGGACCAGCCCGTCTTCAAGGCCGTCCCCGGCCTGTCGGAGGACATCGTCCGACAGATCTCGCACCACAAGGAAGAGCCGGACTGGATGCTCGAGTTCCGACTCAAGGCGCTCGAAGTCTACTACTCCAAGCCGATGCCGAAATGGGGCGGCGACCTCTCGAAGCTCGAGGACACGCTCGACGAGATCTATTTTTACCTGAAGCCGCAGGACCAGATGGAGCGGTCCTGGGACGACGTCCCGCAGGAGATCAAGGACACGTTCGAGAAGCTCGGGATCCCCGAGGCGGAGCGTAAGGCGCTCGCCGGGGTCGGGGCCCAGTACGAGTCCGAGATGGTCTACCACTCCCTGAAGGAGCAGTGGGAGGAGCAGGGCGTGATCTTCGAGTCGATCGAGGACGGGCTCGCGAAGCACCCCGAGCTGTTCCGGCAGTACTTCTCCACCGTCGTTCCCACGCACGACAACAAGTTCGCGGCGCTCAACTCGGCCGTATGGTCGGGCGGGTCGTTCGTCTACATCCCGAAGGGGGTGAAGGTGGAGATCCCGCTCCAGGCCTACTTCCGGGTCAACGCGGAGCGCATGGGCCAGTTCGAGCGCACCCTCATCATCTGCGAAGAGGGGGCCGAAGCCCACTACATCGAGGGCTGCACGGCGCCGGTCTACTCGACGGACTCCTTCCACTCCGGCGTCATCGAGATCGTGGTCAAGAAGGGCGCGCGCTTCCGCTACACGACGATCCAGAACTGGTCGAACAACATGTACAACCTCGTCACGCAGCGGGCGCTCGTGCACGAGGAGGCGAAGATGGAGTGGCTCGACGGGAACCTGGGCTCGAAACTCACGATGAAATATCCGTCGTGCTACCTGGTCGGAGAGCGGGCGCACGGCGAGATCCTCTCCATCGCGTACGCGGGGGACGGCCAGCACCAGGACACGGGCGGCAAGGTGATCCACGCCGCCCCCAACACGACATCGCAGATCACCTCGAAGTCGATCTCGAAGGGGCTCGGACGCTCTTCGTACCGCGGACTGTGCAAAGTCTATGACGGCGCCGAGGGCGCGAAGTCCAACGTCGAGTGCGACGCCCTGCTGCTCGACGAGACGTCGCGGACGGACACCTACCCCTACATCGAGATCGACGAGAACACGGCGTCCATCGGGCACGAAGCCACGGTCTCGAAGGTCGGCGACGAGCAGCTCTTCTACCTGATGAGTCGCGGGCTCGACGAGGCGGAGGCGATGGCGATGATCGTCCGCGGCTTCATCGAGCCGGTGGCGAAGGAGTTGCCACTCGAGTACGCGATCGAGCTGAACCGGCTGATCGAGCTGGAGATGGAGGGGTCGGTCGGATGAGCACGATGACAGCCGGGCCGGCGGAATCGACGCTGGCCGCGGCGGACTTCGATACGCTTGCCGGCGGGCTGACGGAGCCGGAAGCGATCGCGGAGGCGCGGACCGCCGCGTGGGAACGGTTCACCGCCCTCCCCTGGCCGACGAAGAAGTCGGAGGAATGGCGGTACACGGACCTCGCGAAGGTCGGCTTCGAGGCGCTCACCCCGGTGGTCCCGGCACCCGCGACGGCGGAAGCGCTGCCAGCGGACGTGCGCGACGTGCTCGGACGCTCCGGGGAGCGCGCGGGCGTCGTCGTGCTGCGGGAGGGGCGGGTCGCGCACCTCGAACTCGAAGCCGGGGTGGCGCGGAGCGGCGTGGTCCTGTGTTCGATCCGGGACGCGGCGGACCGGCACCCGGAGGTGCTGAGGCGGGCGCTGCTGGAGGCGCAGCCGGGCCCCGCCGAGGAGAAGCTCTGGGCGCTGCACCTCGCTCTCCTGGGCGGAGGCTACTTCCTCTACGTGCCGCGCGGCGTGGAGATGCCGGCGCCGATCCACGCGTTCCACATCGTCGAGCGGGCGGGGACGCTCTCCTCCGCACACTCGTTCGTGTACGGGGAGTCCGGCGCCCGGGCCGCGGTCATCGATGAGTTTCTTTCCGGCGACCTCGATGCGGAGACGGTCTCGCTTCACGGGGCGACGATCACGGGGGAGGGGGGCGCGGGTATCGAGTACGTCGCGCTCCAGCGCTTCGGCCGCGGCGTGAAGCGGTTCTCGACGCAGCACGTCACCGCGGGACGCGACTCGCGCGTCGTGACCTTCAACGTCGCGCTCGGGGGCGACCTTTCGCGGGCGGACATCACAAGCCGTCTCGACGGGCCCGGGAGCGACAGCGAGATGCTCGCACTCTGGTTCGGGGACTCCGACCAGCACTTCGACCACCACACGCTGCAGCATCACGCGGCGCCGCACGCGCACAGCGACCTGCTGTTCAAGGGGGCGCTGACGGATGCGGGTTCGAGCGTCTTCCGCGGGCTGATCCGGGTCGACAAGGGGGCCCAGCTCACGGACGCCTATCAGACCAACCGCAACCTGCTCCTGAGCGAGGGCGCGCATGCCTCCGCGCTTCCCAACCTCGAGATCGAGGCCGACGACGTGCGCTGCTCGCACGGGGCGACGATCGGGCAGGTGGAGGACGGCCAACTCTTCTACCTGATGAGCCGCGGCCTCACCCGGCGCCAGGCCGAGCGCCTTCTCGTGTTCGGGTTCTTCGATGAGGTGCTGGGGCGCCTTCCGATGGAGGGGGTGCGGGCGCGCGTGCGCGAAGCGATCGAGGAGAAGATCGGGCTATGAGCCGGTTCGTCACGGTGGCGAGGGTCGATGATGTGCCCGAGAACGGCACGTGCGGCGTGATGGCCGAGGATCTGGCGATCGCCCTCATCCGGAGCGGGGGCGAGGTCTACGCCCTCGAGGACTGTTGCTCCCACGAGGAGTTCCCTCTCTCGGACGGCGAGGTCGAGGGGGGCGAGATCACCTGTCTCCTCCACGGGGCGCGCTTCGACCTCGCGACCGGCGCGCCGAGGGCGCTCCCGGCGGTCATGCCGGTCCGGCGCTTCGACGTGCGGATCGACGGGGACGACATTCAGGTCGATCTCGGCTGAGCGGGACCCAGCCGAGGACCGGGGCCCGATGGCGGCGATGACGGATACGAAGCACGCGACGGGCGTCCTGGCGTCCGAGCGTCCCCCGGAGGCGGCGGGGCACGGCTGGGATCCCGCGGCGATCCGGGCCCAGTTCCCCATTCTGTCGAGGGAAGTCAACGGCCACCCCCTGGTCTATCTCGACAACGCGGCGAGCTCGCAGCAGCCGCTCCGCGTGCTGAACCGGGTCGAGCGCTATCTGCGCGAGGAGCACGCGAATGTGCACCGCGGCGTACATCGGCTCAGCGCCGAAGCGACGGAGGCCTACGAGGGCGCACGCCGTTCGGTGGCGGCGCATGCGGGGACGAGGGATCCGGCGGAGATCGTCTTCACGCGCGGCGCCACGGAAGCGGTGAACCTCGTCGCGTCGAGTTGGGGGGACGCGTCCATCGGCACGGGCGATGAGATCGTGCTCACGAAGATGGAGCACCACTCGAACCTCGTGCCGTGGCAACTGCTCGCGGGCCGCACGGGGTGCAAACTCCGTTTCGTCGATGTCACGCCCGAGGGGACGCTCGACCTGGACGACTACGACCGGCTCCTCGGAAGGCGGTCCCGGCTGGTCGCCTGTACGCACGTCTCCAACAGCCTGGGGACCGTCAATCCGGTCCGTGAGATCGTGGACCGCGCGCACGCCGCCGGCGCGCTGACGCTCATCGACGGAGCGCAGGCCGCGCCCCACATGCTGACCGATGTGGCGAAGATCGGGTGCGACTTCTACGCGTTCAGCAGCCACAAGATGTGTGGCCCGACCGGCGTCGGAGCGTTGTGGGCCCGACGGGAACTGCTCGAGGAGATGCCGCCGTATCAGGGCGGGGGCGAAATGATCTCGGAGGTGAAGCTCGAGGGATCGTCCTGGGCGAAGATCCCCCACAAGTTCGAGGCCGGAACGCCCAACATCTCGGGCGTCGTGGGCTTCGGCGAAGCCGCCCGCTTCCTCGCGGACCTCGGGTCGGAGGCGATCGCGTCGCATGAGGGCGCCCTGAAGCGCGCCGTTCTCGGGCGACTCCGCGAGATTCAGGGGCTGCACCTGTACGGCCCACGCGAGGAGCGGGGGCGAACCGCGGTCTTCTCCTTCGCCTACGGCGACGTACATCCGCACGACCTCTCCACGATCCTGGACCAGCGGGGAATCGCGATCCGCGCGGGGCACCATTGCAACCAGCCGCTGATGGACCACTACGGGATCAGCAGCACGGCCCGGGCGAGCTTCTACTTCTACAATTCGCCGGGGGAGATCGACGTGCTGTGCGACGGGCTCGCCATGGCAGCCGAAGTCTTCGGCGGCGTAGCCTGAATCCATGATCGAACCCCGTTCGACGACGCCCGGGCCGATCGACCGGGAGATCCCTTCGTCACTCAACCAGCTGTACCAGGAAGTCATCCTCGATCACTACCGGAAACCCCGGAACAAGGGGCAACTGGACGAAGCCACGCACGCGATCACGATGAACAACCCCCTCTGCGGCGACGTGATCGAACTCATGTTGCGCGTGAAGGGGGGGAGCATCGCCGAGGCGCGCTTCCTGGGTCGCGGGTGCTCGATCAGCCAGGCGTCGGCCTCGATGCTCACCGGACGCGTGCTGGGGAAGTCGCTCGAGCAGGCGCTCGAACTCTCCGGGAAGTTCACGCACCTCCTGCACGGGGACGGAGCGCTGCTGTCGGACGACGACCTCGGCGATCTGCGCACGCTGGCCGGAGTCTCGAAGTTTCCGGTCCGCATCAAGTGCGCGCTGCTGGCGTGGAACTGTCTCGAGGAGCTGGGCGACGGGACCGGCGCCGACGGCGGCTCCGGGTGAACTCCGCGACTCCGGACGGAAGCCGCAGCCCGGCGTGAACTCCGGCGGCCCCTCCGCGACCGTTGGCCGCGTGCTGCGGATCGCGGGTGGGGTCTATCACGTCGACGATTCCGCGACGGTGATCCGGGCGTCGCTGCGCGGGCGCCTGAAGCGGACGGACTCCCGCATCGTTTCGGTCGGCGATCTCGTCGAACTGGAACGCGTCGGCGACGAGATGCGGATCGTCCGGCTTCGCGCGCGAAGCGGCGCGCTCTCCCGGCACGGCGTTTCGAAGCGTCGGGAGCAGGTCATCGTCGCGAACGTGGACCAGGTCGCCGTCGTGGTCTCGGTGACGGCGCCCGATCCCGACTTCCTCATGGTGGACCGACTGCTCGCGCTCGCGGCGCTGAGCGGCATCGACGCCTTCCTCGTCGTCAACAAGACGGACCTCGCGGAGCCTGTGCCGAACGCTGCGACTTCCGGCGCGGCGGCCGGGAAACCGGCACCCGGGGACGGCCTCGAACAGTACGCGGCGCTCGGCGTGGAGACGCTGCGGACGAGCGTCGAGTCGAGGGCGGGACTGGAGGCGTTTTCGGAACGCCTCGCGGGACGGATCACGGTGCTCAGCGGGCAGTCGGGCGTGGGAAAGTCGAGCCTGTTGAACGCGCTCGTGCCGGAACTCGACCTGCGTGTGGGCGAGATCAGCGAGCGGCGGGGTCGGGGGCGGCATACGACCGTGGCGTCGGCGCTCTATCGATATCCGGGGGGCGGCTACGTGGCGGACACGCCCGGCTTGCAGTACCTGGCGCTGTGGGAGCTGGATCCGGCGGAACTTTCGGGGGGCTTCGTCGAGATCGCCGCGATGAGCGACGCCTGCCGGTTCGCGGACTGCCGGCATCGAGTGGAGCCGGACTGCGCGGTTCGCGTGGCCGTGGAGGATGGGACGATCGGGCGAAGGCGGCTGGAGAGCTACCTGCGCCTCCTCGACGAAGCGGAGAAGGGTCGTTGAGCGAGGGTTGGAGCGCGGCACGGGTCGCTCATCGGCTGGTCACGGCGGGTCACGCCGAGGTCGACCCCGGGGCGGCGGAGCGCCACGCGGCCGTGACCCTCGTGGTCCGTCCTCGGAGTCACGACCTGGAGGTGCTCTTCGTCCGGCGGGCGGAGCTCCCCGGCGACCCGTGGTCCGGCCATATGGCGCTTCCCGGCGGACACCGGGACGCGGCGGACGCGGATCTCCTGGAGACGGCGCGCCGCGAGTTGCGCGAGGAAGTGGGGCTGGATCTTCCGCGCAACGGGTTCCTCGGACGGCTCGACGACCTGCACCCGGTGACGCGCCGGATCCCGTCGATCCTCATCTCCCCCTTCGTCGCGTGGCACGGGGAGGGCGCGCGGGTCTCGACGAACGCCGAAGTGCAGTATCATGTGTGGGCTCCGCTCCGCGCGCTGCGCGACCCGGCACTGCGCTCGGAAGTCCGCTATCCCGATGGTGGCCACGAACATGTGTGGCCCTCCATCTTGTACGAGGGCGACGCCATTTGGGGGCTCACGCACCGCGTCGTCATGAACTTCCTAGACATCATCACGGAGAGAACCGGCCAATGAGTGAAGTCGTCTATCGCTCGCACGTGAAGATCGTGCGACAGAAGGGTCCATACCGCACGGCGGAGATCCCGGCCACGGATGCGCCGGTCGATTTCGGCGTCCACTCCGCGGTCGCCGAGTACTACGGAGTTCGGGACAACCGCGACATCGCGACGACCCTCGACTATGTCATCGCCGCGACCGGCGGCTGACTGGCCGGAACCTTCGGGGGCGCGCTGGAAGCGCGCGGCGTCAAGGCGGATGAAGGACGGTTGGTGGCGAACGTGGAAGGCGAGGTCGAGACGGACGACGGCGTGCTCGTGATCCGGCGGATCCGGGCCCGATACCGTCTGCAGGCGGATGAGGCGCACGCCGATGCGATCCGGCGCGCGTTCGAGGCCCATCCGCCGAAGTGTCCGGTCTACCGAACGCTTTCCGGCTGCATCGACATCACGACGGAACTCGACATCGTACCGGTCGACTAGACCCAAACCAGGCGTTGGTTTCGCGCGCCAAGTGCTGAACAGCCGGACGGCCGACGACGACGATCTCCTCGTCGCTTAGCTCGGCCTCCGGGCTGTGCTTGCGTGCCCGAATCCTGCCCGCCTCGCGCCTCCTCCCGGGCACTGTTCCTTCGGCCCAGGTCGTGCGATCTTGTCTTCGCCGGAAAGGCCTCCTGGCTGAGGACCGGGCATCTGCTGCCCGAATCCGTTAACCGCAACCAGAACAGGCGTTTCCGGTCTTTTTTTTAAATTCCTGACAAATCACGCTTGTCTTGGGGACAGGGTATCCGGCGTTGGCCACGCCCGGATGTTGGGCACACACGCGGAGCTGGACCTGAACCCGGGAGACAACCGCAGAGGACAAAACCAAACCCATGAATTCACATCGCAAGTACCTTCTTCTGATCGCGGGCCTCCCGCTCGCAACAAGCTGCGTCGATGACCCGGTGTCCGTTGACGAACAACCGATCGAGGTCGTTGGCGATCTGTCGGCGCACCGGGTGCCGCAGGCCAATGATGTCACCGTCGTCAACAACTCCCGCGCCCGCCTCGAAGTCGAGTTCGAGGTCTCGGGAGAGCTGAGCCCGAACACGCCGATCACCGTCCACCTTGAGGGCGTGGCAACCGAGGACATCAGCGAAGGCGAGGTGCAACTGGCCCTGCCCACCTTTGCGGCGATGGAACTTGCCGGGTCGGACAAGCGGCCGAAGTACGTGCCGGGCGGCAAGGCGCCCGTGGTGGCAAGCTGGCCGTTGCCGAAGATGGATGCCGGCGACCACTGGAAGCAGTCGGTCGAGATCGGCAGTGTCGAAGAGAAGGGCTACTATCAGATCTCGGCGTTCGCCAAGACCGACGGGGATTTCAAGTCGCCGCATGTGTTCGACGATGTGTTTCACGAGAGGTGGCTGTATATCGCCGACGGCGGCGGATCCGTGACGCGCGTGTTCGACGAGTCGGTCTTTCCCGACAACATCGTCCCGCAACCGGGGCCCTTCGAGGCGTGGATCGGGCCGGGAACCAGTGGCCCCAACCAGGAGATGGCGAGTGCCAACGCTCTAGCTGCGGGGTCACGTCCCCGTACGTTCAGTGTCTACTTCTTCACGAAGGACTGGGAGGGCACCAACACCGCGATGGAGGGCGCCTCGGTCAGTGCCGCGTACATCGAGCGCGGCCAGCACGTCGTCACGGTCAGGCGCACCGTCCCAGCCAATGGCATTGTGGAGTTCCCCTGCACGGGCTATGCGGAGCAACACGTCTCGGGCAGGGTGACGAACCCCACCACGGCCGAGATCAACGGAGGGCATCGCCTCGCGTATTGGCAGGCGCGCTATGACGACTGCGGCAAGAGGCGCGACGTTGAAGGCAGCCGACAATACTATCTTCCGTGGAGCTTCCTCGACTATTCGATTCCGTTGATTGAGAACCACTTCGGCTACTTCCGGAGTCGGGTGACGTTCGAGTACGAGGACTTCGACACAGGCGCCACCCCTCTCCCCGGCTCCCTTTACAGAAGTGGCGACGACAAGATCGTGTACCGCGCCTACTACGACCGGCATTGGACATCCGCACACGAGTTCGGCCACGCCCTGCACGAGGAACAGCTCGGTGGGCTGTGGGACCCCGAGTGCTCCATGCACGACGTCCCCGACGTGTCGAACTACAAGTGCGCTCTGCTGGAGGGGATTGCGGACTACGCCGGTAACGTCGGTACCCCCGTTAGTAGGCAGCCCTTCGGGAGTTGGGAATCTAAACACTACACCCCACCGGCCGGCCGGGGCTACGGCGAGATCGAGGGCAATGTGGCCGCCCTGTTCCACGACCTGATCGACGACGCCAACGAAAGGAACGACCGGACGACCCTGAAGGCCGTCAACGTAATGACGGTCTTCAAGACGTGCCGCAACTCTGGCGGCAAGCGCAACGACACGGCCGACTTCGTTTGGTGCCTCGAGAACCGGGTCGACGCGGCCGTGCACAGGGCCAGCTTCCCGGGGCTCGGTGTTCCGCGAAATCCGAGCAGCGCGAGACCGTCGGACTGGAATGCCGACGACATCCGGGCCACGTGGATTCAGAACCTGAGGAGGTAGTCATGATGAAGACGGTCGTGCTTGCCGTCGCCGCCGCGATGCTGGCGGCTTCATGCTACGTCTTCGACACCACTTCTCACGCCTGGCTCGAGGTAGGAGTCGGCGCCGGTTATGCCGATGGCACGTTCGAGATGGAGTGGCCTCCGGAGTCCGGCGAGCATATCGCGGTAAACCAGTCGCTTACGGATTCCGCAGGATTCGCCGGCATCGAAGTCGAGATCAACGTGCCCGGCGAATCGCCACGCATACTGACGGCCACCGACTTTTACGGGCGGCGCAACAACACCGTCGACCTGATCAAGGTGCCGGAGGAAGGCAGGGCGAGCATCTTCGTAAAGCTCTACCAACAAGGCGAGATGGTCGCGAGGGGCCACATTTCGTGGCCCCTCGACTCCGTCGCAGGGAGATGGAGACTCGTGGTGGAGCGAATACCCTGGGCATGGGGCGTAGGAATCCGCAAGAACGGCGACCCCGTGTGCTTTTTTCCGTGGTGCTACAACATCGAGCGCATCGAGATCGACGAAGCCGCTCGCAATCACCCGGATGAGGCGCTCTGGCTGGTGTTGGACAGGCACACCGCCGCCGGCTAGTAGCCGCCTCACGTGCCACAGCTCCGGGGCTGGCTCGGATCGCCAGCCCGGAGCCTGTGGCGCTTCCGACCTCGTTCGTTCGCCTGGCAGGCGGCGGCGGCCTAGGTCAACTGGTCGGCGAGGCGGCCGTAGAGGTCGGCGAGGGCGGCGATCCCCTTTCGGTAGACCTCGAGATCGATCCACTCGTCCGGCGCGTGCATGTTGCTTCCCGGCAGCCCGAAACCGATGAGGAGCGCGGGGGCACCGAACGTCTCCTCGAACTCCTGCACGATGGGGATCGAGCCGCCCTCGCGGATGTAGGCGGGCGGAGCGCCGAACCCCGACTCCAGCGCGGCGGACGCGGCGTCGAAGACGGGATGTTCGGTGTCGGCCACCCAGGGCGCGCCGCCGTGGGAGCGCTTGATCTCGACGGTCACGCCCTCCGGCGCGAGTTCGCGGACGCGGGCCTCGAAGGCTTCGACCACCTGCGCCGGATCCTGATCCGGAACGAGCCGCATCGACACCTTCGCCATCGCGTGCGAGGGGAGGACGGTCTTCGAGCCTTCGCCGGTGAAGCCGCCGAGTAGCCCGTTCACGTCGAGCGTGGGGCGGTACCATAGCCGCTCCAGCGCGGAGAACCCGGCTTCCCCGCCGAGCGCCGGTGCGCCGACACCCATCCGGAGCGTCTCTTCATCCATGGGGAGGCGTTCGAGATCGGCGCGTTCGCGGGGGCTGATGGGTCGGACCGCATCGTAATACCCCGGCACGGTGGCCCGGCCATCTTCGTCGCGGAGGCCCGCGAGGATGGCGGCCAGCGCGTTGGCGGGGTTCACGACCGCGCCACCGTAGGTGCCGGAGTGAAGGTCCGACCGGGGACCGCGGACGTTGATCTCGGTGTAGACGATGCCCCGCAGCCCGGTCGTGATGCACGGCAGCTCCGGGGAGAACATCCCGGTGTCGCTGACGAGGATCGCGTTGCAGGCGAGCCGCTCCGCGTGCTCGTGGAGGAACGCCGCGAGGTGGCGGCTTCCCACCTCCTCCTCGCCCTCGATCACGAGCTTGAGATTGACGGGGACATCGGCCCCGGACGCCAGGCGCGTCTCGAGCGCCTTGATGTGCATGTGGACCTGCCCCTTGTCGTCGATCGAGCCGCGGGCGTACAGGCGGCCATCGCGGACCTCCGGGTCGAACGGCGGGCTCGTCCACAACTCATCGGGTTCCGAGGGCTGCACGTCGTAGTGCCCGTACATGAGCACGGTCGGCGCCTCGGCGGAGTGGGTCCGTTCGCCGACGACGATGGGATGCCCCCCTGTCTCGATGACCTCGGACTCCTGCATCCCCGCCGCGAGGAGGTGCTCCGCGACCCAGTCCGCGCACGCGCGGACATCGCCCGCGTGTCCGGGATCGGTGCTGATGCTGGGAATGCGGAGAAAGGCCTTCAGTTCCTCGTGAAAGCGAGGCAGTTCGCGGTCGATATGGGCGGCGAAGTCGGACATGTGGCTCCCGGGCGGATCGAGGGGACTCGGGGCGCGCTGGCGGTTCGCGCCTGCGACCCGATGATCGGCGTGATCGACTATACGGAGGAGGAGGCCCGCGGCAAGCGGCCGCCGTCAGTCGAAACGCTGCTCGGTGACGAGCGCGCCGACGCGCGAGGACGCGTCGAGGCCGAGGAGCCGGCGCAGGGCGGGGAGGCGGGCAAGGGCGAGGAGCGCTCCTGCGCCGGCGGCGCCGGACGGGCCCGCGATGATGCGGGCGCCCAGCCGACCGGACTCCAGCGCCTCGGCGCCGGCGGCCCATGCGGGCTCGGGAAGCGCGACTGCGGCGTCGAGCAGCGGCGCCAGGTACTCCCAGGCGATCGTCGACGCGACGCCGGCGGCGAGACCGCCCATCGCGGTGTGGAACGGCGGTTCCGCAATGCTCGCCCGGCCGAGTCGCAGGCTCCGGCCGAAGCAGTCCGCCCGCCACGGCTCGACGGCGATGAAACGCGGCCGCCCCTCGCCGCACACCTGCGCGAAATGGCCGCACACCCCGGTCGCGAGGCCGCCGACGCCCGCCTGCACGAAGAGGTGCGTGAGCGGCGGCGCGCCGGCATCGGCGAGGTCGTCCAGCATCTCCGCGGCGAGGAGCGTGTAGCCCGCCATGATGCGGCGCGGCGTCTCCTCGTAGCCTTCATACGCCGTGTCGGAGACGACGATCCAGCCGTTCCGCGCGGCCTCCCGGTCGGTGTGCCCCACGACGCCGTCGTACTCGCCGGGTACGCGGACGACCCTCGCGCCGTGCTCCTCGATCGCGCGGGCGCGAGCCGGTATCGCATCTTCCGGAAGGAAGATCACGCAGCGGCAGCCGAACTCGGCGCTTCCCCACGCGACGGACCGGCCGTGGTTCCCCGCCGAGGCGGTCGTGACCGTGATCCCGGCCGCCAGCGGATGCCCGGCCCGCAGTTCCGCCGCGGTCGGCCGGGTGCCGCTCCGGCGCTCGATCTCGTCCTGCAGCGCGCGCAGGACCGCGAACGCCCCGCCAAGCACCTTGAACGAGCCGAGCCCGAAGCGCGACGATTCGTCCTTTATCCGGACCGACTTCACTCCCAGCAACGCGGCGAGCCCCGGCAGTGTTACCATCGGCGTCGCGTCGTACCCATGCCAGCTTCGGATCACGTCCCTGGCCGTCGCGGCCGCGGACGGATCGAGGATCCCCTCCGCGGCCTCGTGCCGCAGTTGCGGTGAGCGGAGCGAAAGGCGGAGCGCGCTCATCGCGCAGATGGCCGGAACCGGAGAGCCGGGCGGTCTCGGCGCGCACCGTTGGCGGCGCGGCCCCGGAGCGTCAGTTTCCCGGCGACCGTCGCCACAGCGCCCTGAACCCGGAGCGATCCCTTGGATCTCGGCCTCTTCTCGATCAGTCTCACGGTGAAGGACCTCGCCGCCTCGAAGGCGTTCTATGAGAAGCTCGGTTTCGTGCAGACCGGCGGTGATGCCGAGGCAAACTATCTGATCATGATGAACGGAGGGACGGTGGTGGGCCTCTTCCACGGCATGTTCGAGAAAAACATCCTCACCTTCAATCCGGGGCTCACGCTCGAGGGCAGGCCCATGGAATCGTGGACGGATGTCCGGGAACTCGAACGGACGCTGCGGGAACGCGGCGCGGAGATCGCGCACGGCACGGAGGAGGCGGGCGACTCCGGACCCGCACACGTCGTTCTCGAGGATCCCGACGGAAACCCCATCCTCATCGACCAGTTCTTCTAGCCGCCCCTCAAGGATATCTCCAGTGAAGCTCCCGATCTTTCTCGCTGCCGCGGCCTGCCTGGCCGTCGTTCCCCTGCCGGCGCAGGAGGTGACGCCCATCGCCAACGGCAACGGCGCCCTTCGCGTCTTCTTCGACTGCGACGGCGGCCGTGGCATGTGCGATTTCGATTTCTACCGGCGGGAGATCCCGTACGTGAACTACACGCGCGACCGTGAGGACGCGCAGGTCCACGTCCTCATGACTTCGGAAGGCACGGGCAGCGGCGGACAGCGCTTCACGCTCGATTTCATCGGGCGCGAGGAGTTCGTCGAGGTATCGGACCGGCTGGAGGTCGTGACGCGGGCCAACCTCGCGGTGGAGCAGAGGCTGACCGAGGTCGCGCGCGTACTCGAGATCGGCCTGCTGCGCTACATCGCCCGCACGGACCAGGCCGCCAACATCGACGTTCACTACGACGGAGCGGAACACGGCGAGATCGCGGCCAGACCCGAGGATGACCCGTGGAACTTCTGGACCTTCCGGCTCCGCGCGGACGTGGAACTCGAGGTCGACGAGCGCACCGAAGAGTACGAACTCGAGGGCGGCTTCTCTGCAGACCGGGTTACGGATGCCCTGAAGCTCGAGTTCTCCATCGGCGGGAGCTACAACCGGAGTCTCTTCGAGACTTCGGACACGACGTCCGTGACGAGCATCCGCGAGAGCTACGATGCGGAGGGCCTCAGCGTGTGGAGCCTGTCGGATCACTGGTCGGCAGGCGCCGCCTACGAAGTAGGGCACTCCAGCTTCGCCAACGAAGACCTGCAGCTCCGGGTGGGGCCGGCGCTGGAGTACAACATCTTCCCCTACTCCGAGTCGACCCGCAGGCAGTTCAATTTTCTCTACACGATCGGCCTCCGGTATCACGACTACATCGAGCAGACCGTCTTCCTGAAGGACGAGGAAACGCTCCCTCACCATCGCTTCAGCGTGCGCCTCAGCGTCCGCCAGCCGTGGGGTGAGTCCTACGGGTTTCTCACCTTCTCCCAGTTCCTCCACGATCCGTCCAAGAACCGCTTCACCGCATTCGCGGGCGCCGATTTCCGCATCTTCCGGGGCCTGTCGCTCAACCTGAACGCGAACTACTCGCGCATCCGCGACCAGCTCAATGTGCCCGCCGGCGACGCGACCACCGAGGAGGTGCTCCTGCGCCAGCGCATTCTCCAGAGCGGCTTCGAGTATGGCGTGTCGGTGGGGTTTTCCTACACGTTCGGGTCGATCTACTCCAACGTGGTCAACCCCCGGCTGGACCGCTTCTAGCACGGATCGCCGACGGACCCGCGCCGCGGATCCGCCCAGGCCGCCGGGTGACCGCACGGCACAAGGACAGCGAAATGTTCAGGATCTCCCTCCCGAGGCGGACGTCGTTCACCGCAGGGGCGGCGGCGTTCGTGCTCTTCCTCACCGCCGTTCCCCTGACGTCGCAGGTTTCCACCGACCTCATGCGGGACGTGTCTCCCGGGAAGATGGCTGCGCTGGAAGCGCTCGATGATCTGGCCGACGAGATCCGGGACATGTCGATGACGCTGTGGGAGTACTCGGAGATCGCCCTCCTGGAACACCGCTCGGCGGAATACCTGGCGGGCCTGCTGGAGGCGGAGGGGTTCGAGGTCGAGACGGCTGTCGCCGGCATGCCCACCGCTTTCGTCGCAACCTTCCGCCACGGGAGCGGGGGGCCCGTGCTCGGCGTCCTGGCGGAATACGATGCGCTTCCGGGCGTCGGCAACGAGCCGGTGCCGCACCGGCAGGCCCGCGCGGACGGGGTCACGAACGGACAGGGCTGCGGCCACAACCTGTTCGGGGCCGGGTCCGTCGGCGCCGCGATCGCGATCAAGCGGGCCATGGCGGACCGGGACATCCCGGGCGAAGTGCGGCTGTTCGGCACGCCGGCCGAGGAGACGGTCGTCGGCAAGGTGTACATGGCCAACGCGGGGCTCTTCGACGATGTGGATGCGACACTCGTCTGGCACCCGATGACGGAGACCCGGGTCACGAACGCCTCGACGCAGGCGATGAACAATTTCACGGTCGAGTTCCGCGGCCAGGCGGCGCACTCGGCGGCGGACCCCTGGAACGGGCGCAGCGCGCTCGATGCCGTGGAGATGATGAACTACGGCGCGAACCTCATGCGCGAGCACGTCCATCCCTCGACGCGCATCCATTACGTGATGCCGAACGCCGGCGAGGCGCCGAACGTCGTCCCGGAGTACGCGAAGGTGTGGTACTACGTGCGCGACACGCTGCGCTCGAACGTCGACGAGTACTACGAGTGGCTGCTCGACATCGCGGACGCCGCCGCGCAGGCGACCCGCACCGAGAACGAGGTCTCGCTCATCACCGGCGTGCATGCCCTGCTGCTCAACCGTCCGCTGCAGGAGGCGATGCAGGCGAACCTGGAAGCGGTCGGGGGGCCGCGGTTCCCGGACGCCTTCCAGGCCTGGGGCCGCGAGATGCAGGCGGGCCTCGACATCGCCCAGGTGGGCCTGGATGTCGACGTGCAGCCGCTCGCGGCCCGCCCGTCCCCGGCACAGGGGGGATCCACCGACGTGGCGGAGGTGAGCTGGATCACGCCGACGGTCCAGCTCGAAGTGACGTCCGCTCCGAAGGGCGTCCCGTGGCACTCGTGGGCCACGAGCGCGTCGCACGGGACCGAGTGGGCGGCGGCCGCCGCGGATGTGGCGGCGCGGGTCATGGCGCTGACGGGAGTGGATCTCCTCACGGATCCGGACCTGCTCGCGGCGGCCAGGGAGGCGCACGACCGGTCCACGGCGGGCCGGCCCTGGAAATCCCCGATCCCGAGGGACCAGAAGCCGCCGCTCCCCTGACGGCGTGACGAACCCGCTGCTCGGCTTCTTCGCGCCGTGGCTCATCTCCGCGGGGATTCTCGGGCTTCACGCCGTGCTCCCGGCCCGCACCATCGAGGGCTACGCGATCGATGGGCGCGGGGAACGTCTCCGCTACCGGATCAACGGACTCCCGACCTTCGCGGCCAGCCTCGCGATCTGGGTTGTCGCGGGATACAGCGGCGCCATGCCGTGGGAATGGCTCTGGCGGCACCGCAGGTGGGGCGCGGCGGGCGCCTGCGCGCTGGGTGTGTCGCTCTCGGTCGCTGCGATGCGGTGGGCTCCGTCGACCGGCCGCCCGCTCATCGTGCAGCGCCGATGCGTCTTGCCCGCTGCCTTTAACGATTCCTATGCTCAATCCGGCAGGCTGGTGTCGTAACGCCGAGGTGTGCTGCGTCACGGCGCCCGGGTCTCAGGCCTGCGCCGGATCGGGGACGGGACGTGTCAGGGGGGGCCACCCACCCTCAGGCGGAGGTAACGCCATGAACACGAAGTGCCTCGTCGCATCAGTCGCCGGTGCCGTCGTTCTTTTCGTGGGAGGCTACGTACTCTATGAGCTTGTGCTCGGCGGATTCTTCGCAGCCAACGCGGGGTCCGCCACCGGGGTCATCAAGGAGTCTCCCGACTTCCTCTGGATCGCCGTAGGTCAGCTCGCCTCGGGGGGCGTGCTCGCGACCGCCCTGGGCTGGAAGGGCGCGACGGACGTCGCGGGTGGCGCTCAGGCGGGCGCGAAGCTCGGCGCGCTCATCGCCGTCGCCTTCGGATTCGTGACGCTGGGCGCGATGAACACCTCGACGCTCGCCTCGGTGGTCGTCGATGTCGTCGTCACCGGCGTCCTGTGGGGCGCGGCCGGCGCCGTCGTCGGCATGATGCTCGGACGCGGCGACTAGCCGCCCGGCGAATTCCACCAGGTCTCTGTCTGCCGGGGGGTCGGTCGTCCGGACCGGCCCCCGCCGGCAGGGTTGCGTCCCGGCAGTCCGTGGCAAGAGCTCCGCTGCGTTCGAGCGGCACCGCCATCTGGACAGGCCACGGCACCTCCTCCACGTTTTCCGACGTACTCTCGTCGCCCGCTCTCCAAACGACAACCACGAGTCCTGCCATGAACTCCGTATTCCGTGCCCGTCTCCGCCGCTTCCTCCCGATCGCCGCCGTGATCCTGCTCGCGGCGCCGCTCGCCGCGCAGGAGGCCGCCGAAGACCCGGCGAACTACCGCCTCGCGGCGCGCTTCGCGCCCTACAAGATCCAGGATCTCGTCTACTCCACCTCGGTCGATCCGCAGTGGATCGAGGGTTCGGAGTCCTTCTGGTACGAATGGGAGACCTCCGACGGCTCCTTCTACCACATCGTGGATCCGGTGGCCGGGACGAAGCGGCAGATCTTCGACAACGACCGCATCGCGGCCGAACTCACCCGCATCACGCGCGACCCCTGGGACGGCCAGCACCTCCCGATCCGCGCGATCCGGTTCATCGACGCGAACACGCTCCAGTTCGAAGTCGAGTCGTCGCAGGATGAGGAGGAAGACGAGACGGAATCGGAGATGGAGGAGCTGGACGAGGAGGAGGAAGAGGGCGAGCAGCAGCGCCGGCGCGCGCGCAAGAAGGTCTTCCACTTCGAGTACGACGTGAACACGCGGGTGCTGCGGGAACTCGAGGATTGGGAGGCGCCCGACAATCACCCGTCATGGGCCAGCGTGTCCCCTGACGGCCAGACGGTCATCTTCGCCCGCCACCACAACCTCCACATGATGAGCGGGGACGACTACCAGCAGTTCCTCGAGGCGCGCCGCGGGAAGAGCGGGGACGAGGCGGACGAAGCGGAGGAGGGGATCGAGGTCGAGGAGACGCAGCTCACGACGGACGGCGAGGAGCACTACAGCTACGCCGTGTTCGAGCGCGGCGACACGGACATCGAGCGGGAGGAGAACGCGGACGAGCGGAAGCGTGTGTCGATCTCGTGGGCCCATGATTCACGCCGCTTCTCCCTCATCCGCCGCGACCGGCGGGAGGTGGGGAACCTCTGGGTCATCCACATGGTCGGCAACAGGCGGCCCGAACTCGAATCCTACAAGTACGACATGCCGGGCGAGGAGACCGTGAGCCAGCCCGAGCTTCTCATCTACGACCTCCAGGACCGGAACATGGTCGAGGTCGCGATGCCGGAGGAGTGGAAGGACCACCGCCTCTTCACGACCTCCGCGCGCCAGTTCCGCTATCCGGACAGCGAGGAGCCGTTCCGCTCGCTCTGGCTCTCGCCCGGCTCGGACGAACTTCACTTCGTGAGGCAGAGTCGCGACCAGCACCGCGTGGACGTGATGGTGGCGGACGCAGCGACGGGCGAGGCGCGCGTGCTGTTCGAGGAGCGGCTCAACACCTACGTGGAGTTCCAGCGGCTCGAGCTCCTCGAGTCCGGCGACATGCTGTGGTGGTCGGAACGCGACGGCTGGGCGCACCTGTACCGGTTCGCGCCGGACGGCACGCTTCGCAACCGCCTCACCGAGGGTCCGTGGTCCGTGCGCCAGGTGGTCGGGATCGACGAGTCGGCCGGCGTCGTCTACTTCCAGGCCAACGCGCGCGAGGAGGGCGAGGACCCCTATTACCAGCACCTGTACCGTGTGAACCTGGACGGCTCCGGGCTGACGATTCTGAACCCCGGCGACTTCGATCACCGCGTCGAGATGGGGGAGTCGAACCGCTTCTTCGTCAGCAACCACTCGCGCGTCAACACGACCCCGGCGGCGGCGCTCCATGCGGCCAACGGCCGCCGGATCATGGATCTCGAGACGGCGGATTTCTCGAAGCTGGAAGAGGCGGGCTACCGGTTCCCGGAGCCCTACACGGTGAAGGCGGACGATGGCGTCACGGACCTGTACGGCGTGATGTACAAGCCGTTCGACTTCGATCCGGCGAAGACGTATCCGATCGTGGCCTACGTATATCCCGGGCCGCAGACGGAGTCCGTGGCGAAGTCGTTCTCGACGGCGCGCTACGAGACGGCGCTGGCCCAGTTCGGCATTGTCGTGATCACGGTGGGGAACCGCGGCGGCCATCCCGCGCGCTCGAAGTGGTACCACAACTACGGGTACGGGAACCTCCGCGACTACGGACTGGCGGACAAGAAAACCGCAATCGAACAACTCGTGGACCGGCACGACTTCATCGACATCGACCGGGTCGGGATCTACGGCCACTCCGGCGGCGGCTTCATGTCGACGGCGGCGATGCTCGTCTACCCCGACTTCTTCAAGGTCGCCGTCTCATCCTCGGGGAACCACAACAACGATGTATACAACCAGAACTGGTCCGAGAAGCACCACGGCGTGCGTGAAGTCGTGGACGACAGCGGGAACGTGACCTTCGAGTACGAGATCGAGCGCAACTCGGACCTCGCGGCGAACCTGAAGGGGCACCTGCTGCTCACGACGGGGGACATCGACAACAACGTCCACCACGCGGGCACGCACCGCATGGCGGAGGCGCTGATCCGGGCCAACAAGCGCTTCGACTACTTCGTCTTCCCCGGCCAGCGGCACGGTTACGGGGACATGAGCGACTACTGGTTCTGGCTGCGCGCCGAGTACTTCGTGAAGCACCTGCTGGGCGATACCCGCTGGACCCCGGACATCACGCAGTTGAACGTGGAGCGGGAGCAGACGGGCGGCCGCTGATCCGGCCGCCCGCCGCTCCCGTCGGCGGGCCCGGGGACCCCGTTACGGAACGAGCTTGTTCGCGAAGTCGCCGCCCCGGACGATCGTCAGCTTTGCCGGATCGATGTGGCGCCGCATCGCGGCCTCGACGTCGGCAGCGGTCAGCGCCTCGATCGCCGCCTCCTGCTCCGCCGTAAATTCGAGCGGACGGTCCAGGAACAGACTGTTCGACAGCATGTTCGCGATGACGGCATCGTTCGAGCGGGCGTTCTGCGCCTGGTCGAGGTATCCGCGCTTCGCGCCCTCGAATTCCTCTTCCGTGAACCCATCCGCCAGCGTCACGTCGAGGATGTCCGTGAACGACGCGACGACCTTGTCCGCGTTCTCCGGCGCGAAGATCGCGAAGGCGATGAACTGCGCGTTGTCATCGATCGGGGGCGCGCCATAGTTCGAGCCCACGCCGTACGACAGGCCTTCCTCCCCCCGGATCCTGCTGAACATCCGTGAGTTCATGCCGCCGCCCAGGATGTGGTTGCCGAGGAGCAGGGCGGGGTAGTCGGGGTGATCGTCGCGCATCTGAATCGTGAGCCCGGCGAACATCATGGCGTTCGCCTTGTCCGGCGTCTCGATGTCGAGGGTCAGCGGCGCGATCTCGCGGTACTGCACCGGCACGCGGGCGTAGGGCTCGCTCGCCGTCCAGTCCCCGAACAGTTCCTCGACCAGGGCGCGGATCTCCGCGGCGTCGAAGTCGCCGACGACGGACCTGGTGCCGCCCTGCGCCCCGTAGAAGCCCTCCCAGAACGCGCGCGCCTCGTCCACCGTCGCGGCCTCGAGGCGCTCGATCTGTTCCTCGAAGGTCGGCGAGTAGCGGGGATGATCCGCCGGATACTCGCCGAAGTGGCGCTGGAACGCCTGGACCACGAGGGCCTGCGGCTCCGACATCTGCGACTCGATGCCGGCCAGTCGCTCCTCGCGCAGCAGTTCGAACTCGTCCGGGGCGAAGGCCGGCTGCTGGAGAACCTCGGCGCCGAGCCGGAGTACGGCCGGAAGATTCTCCCGCACGGTGGTGAACGATCCGCTCGCGGTGGTGGCGCCGCCGCCGATGCCTCCCTGGGCCTTCAGGCGATCGAGTTCATCGGAGATATCCTGGCGGGATCGGTTCTCCGTCCCCCGCATCAGCATGGCGCCGGCGAGCGAAGCTGCGGTCGCCTGCCCCATGAGGGCGCCCTCCGTGCCATGCCGTAGCGTGAAGCGCACGTTCACGGCGTCGCCGCGGTTCTCCTTGGCAAGAAAGGCGACCTTGAGGCCGTTGGGCAGTTCGAACCGTTCCGTCCGGGCCTCGATGTTCTCGATCGTGGGCTCGAACGCCTCCCCTTCGGCCACCGCCTCCCGCCCCGTGTACGAGGCGACGAGCGCTCCGACGTCCGGCGGCGCGGGGATCTCGGCGCGAGCCGGGGTCTCCTCCGTCGGGTAGTAGTAGCCGATCGTCCGGTTCGAAGGCTTGAGATACGCCTGTGCGACCTGGTGGACCGCTTCGGGCGTCACCCGCTCCAGGCGATCCCGGTGCAGGAAGAAGAGGCGCCAGTCGCCCATCGACGCCCATTCGCTGAGCTGAAGGGCGATCCCCTGGGGGTTGTTGAACGAGAGTTCGATGCCCGAGAGAAAGTCCGTCTTCGCCCTGTCGACTTCCTCCTCGGTGGGAGGTTCGTCGACGAGCGCCTGAATCGTGGCGAGCATGACGTCGGCGGCTTCGTCGAGCGAGTCGCCCTCGCGCACCTCCGTGCCGGCGAACAGGATGCCCGGCTCGCGCAGCTGGAAGTTGCCGGCGAACGCGTTGGCGGCCAACCCCGGCTCGACCAGCGCCTGGTAGAGGCGACCCGCGGGACGCGCGGTGAGGATGTGCGTCATCACGTCGACGGCGGCGAAGTGCTCGTGAGATCCGGGCGGCATGTGATAGGCCGCCATCGCGAACTGGACATCTCCGACGCGACGCAGCGTGACGGTACGCTCGCCGTCCTGAGCGGGCTCGGCCGTGTACGTCTGGAACAGTTGGTTCGCCCCCGTGCGATCCGGCCGCGGGAGGGCACCGAACTTCTCGGCCACGAGTTCGAGCGCCCGGTCGGGATCGAAGCGCCCGGCGACGACGAGGATCGCATTGTCCGGCTGGTAGTACTTCCGGTAGAAGGCCTGCAGCCGGTCGATGGGCACGTTTTCGATGTCCGCGCGCGCGCCGATCGTGGAGTTGCCGTAGTTGTGCCAGTCGTAGGCGGCGGACAGGACCCGCTTCTGGAGTACGCCGCGCGGGCTGTTCTCCCCCGCCTCCCACTCGTTCCGGACGACCGTCATCTCGGAATCGAGGTCCTCCTGGGCGATGAACGAGTTCACCATGCGATCGGCCTCGAGGTCGAGCGCCCACTCGAGGTTCTCATCGGTGGCCGGGAACGTCTCGAAGTAGTTCGTGCGGTCGAACCACGTCGTGCCGTTCGGGAAGGCGCCGTGCTCGTCCAGTTCCTTCGGGATGTCCGGGTGGTTCGGCGTCCCCTTGAACACCAGGTGCTCGAGGAGATGAGCCATGCCCGTCTCGCCGTACCCTTCATGTCTCGAGCCGACGAGGTAGGTGATGTTCACGGTGATGCGCTGGTTGCTCTGGTCGGGGAAGAGCAGAAATCGCAACCCGTTCTCGAGCCGATACTCCGTAATCCCCTCGACGCTGGCGACCTCGGTGACGCCCGCGGGAAGCTGGGCCTCGGCCGTACCGGGTACGGCCAGCACCGACACGAACCCCGCCACCGCCGCAAACCTGCGTGTCGTTCTCATCTCTTTCTCCATCACATGTTGTCGATCATCGCCTGGCCGAACTCGCTGCAACCGAGGAGTGTCGCACCATCCATCAGGCGCTCGAAGTCGTACGTCACCCGCTTCTCGGCTATGGTGGCGCCCAGGGAGGATACAATAAGGTCGGCGGCTTCGTTCCACCCGATGTGCCGCAGCATCATCTCTCCGGACAGGATGACGGATCCCGGGTTCACCTTGTCCTGTCCGGCGTACTTCGGCGCGGTGCCGTGCGTCGCTTCGAAGATCGCGTGGCCCGTTTCGTAGTTGATGTTCGCACCGGGGGCGATGCCGATGCCGCCCACCTGTGCGGCGAGCGCGTCGGAGATGTAGTCCCCGTTCAGGTTCATGGTGGCGATCACGTCGTACTCCGCGGGCCGCGTGAGGATCTGCTGAAGGAACGCGTCGGCGATCACGTCCTTGACGACGATCCCGTCCGAGCTCCTGCACCAGGGGCCGCCGCCGAACTCCTGCGCCCCGAACTCGTCCTTCGCGAGTTCGTAGCCCCAGTCGCGGAAACCGCCCTCGGTGAACTTCATGATGTTCCCCTTGTGGACCAGCGTGACGCTGCCGTATCCCCGGTCGCGGGCGTAGCGAATCGCGGCGCGGACGAGACGCTGCGTCCCTTCCCGCGAGATCGGCTTCACCCCGAAGGAACTGGTCTCCGGGAAACGGATCGTCGAAACGCCCATCTCGTCGCTCAGGAAGGCGCGCAGCCGGCGGGCCTCCTCGCTGCCGGCTTCCCACTCGATGCCGGCGTAGATGTCCTCGGTGTTCTCGCGGAAGATCGTCATGTCGACGAGGTCCGGCTGTCGAACCGGCGACGGAACGCCCTCGAACCAGCGCACGGGGCGGACGCACGCGAACAGGTCGAGTTGCTGGCGCAGCGCGACGTTGAGCGACCGGATGCCGCCACCCACGGGCGTCGTGAGCGGCCCCTTGATCGCGACCCGGTGATGCCGGATGGCCCTGAGCGTATCGTCGGGCAGCCAGTCCCCCGTGCGATCGAACGCCTTCTGACCGGCAAGGACCTCGAACCACGCGATCCGTCGCTCGTCGCCGTAGGCCTTCTCGACGGCCGCTTCGAAGACCGCGCTCGCGGCGCGCCAGATGTCGGGACCGATCCCGTCTCCTTCGATGAAGGGAATGATCGGGCGGTCGGGCACGTCGAGGCGGTCACCCGCCATGCGGATGGCGTCTCCGCCGGGGGGCGTGCGCAGAGTGTCATATGAGGGAGACGCGTCGGGCATGGGGGTTTCTCGAACGGTTTCGGGGATCTTCCTTGCGCTCACCGGGGATCGGCGCTGCGGGAGGGGAGAGTACGCACGCCCTTCACCGATGACAAACCATGCGGACTGTATACACTCACATGGCGTGTATACGAGCCGCGTTCGTTGAGGATCTCAAGCGGAACTCCGCCGTCATCAGGGCCGGGGCCAGATCCCGCTCATCTCCTGACTTCCCCGGACCCACACGACGGTGGGACCCGGGTCGGCCTCCGATTCGAGCGCGGTGACGAGGTCCTCGAGTTCCCGGGTCGGACGGTCCGCCGCTCTCAGAAGGAGATCGCCCGCCCGGAGCCCGAGCCGGGCGGTGACCGTTCCCCGCGCGACCCTGAGCACGAGGAGGCCGTCCAGGCCGGCACGGTCGGAAAAGTCGCGTACGGGCTCGAACTCGGCTCCCGCGAACGTGCGGTGGAGGCGCACGGCGAGACCGGGCTCCGGCAGCGCCACCTGAGCGGCCCGCGCCACGCGGCGGCGGAACTCCGTCGCCGAGAAGCGTGCGCGCACGGCCCCGACGTTCTGGAGCGCCAGCGTGAAGTCCCGATAGGCCGATTCCGTCTCGCGCTGCAGATCGCGGAGTATTTCAACGCGAACCGCCGGCAACTCCGCCGCCGGACGGTCGCGCACGGGCAGCACGTTGAGTTGGCCGTCCACGACCCGCACCGCCGAAGGCTCCACCGCCACGCCGGTCTCGTCCGTATCGCGGAACGCCAGGGCGAAGCCGGCGCGGTCACGGTCGGTGGAGTCGCCCCCGCCGGAGTCCGTCAACCACAGGACGAACGTGCCGCGCCGCGGGCTCCCGGCCGTCGCGACGATCGTCCGACGGCCGACCATGGGGATGTCGTCCGCATCCGGGGGCCGCCGGCCGGGGATGACTTCCAGCGTCCGGTCCGCCCCGTCTCGCGTGACCTGCAACCGTACCGGGACGCTCGGGCGGATCGATGCGAGCAGGTCGGGGAGATTGACGAGGGTGATGCTCGTACCGTTCATCGCGGCCAGGCGGTCGCCGACGAGGAGTCCCGCACGCGCCGCCGGCCCATCTTCCTGCATTTCACGCACCTGGATGACGAGCGTGCAGTTCTTCCAGTCGTCCGAAGTCTCCCAGCCGCAGTTGTAACGCTCGTCGACGCGAACCCCGATCCAGCCCGGAGCGTCGTCCGGCGGCGTCTCCTGCGCTCCGGCCGGCGAGGGCGTGAACGCAGGGACGCCCGCCGCGAGAACCGCAACGAGAACCGCGGCGAGCGGTCCCGGAGACCGTGAGAGAGGCGCGGTCACCAGGTTCGCGTCCCGCTCGCGCGGCCCAGGTCCTCCGCGAGCCGATCGCGCGTTTCCACGAGTTCCAGCAGGTAGGCGCTGGCGAGGGGATCGTCGGGATTCGTCGCGAGGCGGTCGCGCAGCGCCCGGATCAACCCCTCCAGCCTCGCCAGCCGCTGGGCCGTCTCCAACGGATCTCTCGCGCTCGATCCGCCTTCCGAAGCGGCGTCGGCCCCTCCCTCTCCCACCTGCCTGAGCGGCGACCGCAGCGATTCCATCCGGCTGAGCCCATCCACGAGCGCGCGGTCGTCGGCGGTCGAAACGACGGCAGGAAGATCCCCCGCCGTACCCGGCGGATTCCCGACGCTCCCGCCCGTGAACTGCAGGCCAGCGATCACGCCGCCCACAAACAGCACGAGGGCGGCCGCGGCCTGCAGCGGTCCCGGGACGAAGAGACGGCCGCCGAAGCCGCGTTCGATCCAGCGGATGCCGCCGCGGGTCTCGCCCGCATCGAGTGCGGCTTCGATGGCGGCCCACTGCCCGGCCGGCGCCTTCTCATCCGGCAGAGCGGACAGCGCCATGCGCATCCGGCTCAATCTCTCGAACTCCGCCTGGCAATCGCTGCACGTCTCGAGGTGGGCCCGGCAGTCCCGGTCGGCCCACGGTTCGTCGAGCAGTGCCGAGATTCGCTCGGCATCCATGTGGTTCGCCATCTCTTCTATCCCTCTCAGAGGCGCGCTTCGCCCCGTGCACCGCCGTTCCCGGAATCTTCCGGAGCGATGAGCTTCCGCATGCGCGCCCGCGCCTTGTGCAACTGCGATTTCGACGTGCCGGGCGAACATCCCAGAGCCTCGGCGATGTCGTTGTGCGTCCACCCTTCCACGTCGTGCAACACGAGGACCCTCCGGTACCCCGGCGGCAACTGGTCCAGCGCCTGGGTCAGGACCCGCCGCGTGACGATCACGTCGTCGTGCGCCCGCGCCACGCGGGGAAGCTCGGCGGCGGATTCCACCGGACGCCGCTTCGACGACCGGCGCAGCCGGTTGAGCGCCACGTTCGTCGCCAACCGGTAGAGCCACGTGCCGAAGGCCGCATCACCCCGGAAGAGGTGGAGCTTCTCGAACGCGCGGATCCACGCCTCCTGGGAGAGATCCTCCGCGAGGTGATCGTCGCCCACGAGGCGGCGAATCACGGTGTAGACGCGTCGCGCGTGGAGTTCGTACAACTCCCCCATCGCGGATCGCTCTCCCGCTTTGGCGCAGGCGATCAGGTCGCGTTCGTCCACGTCATCCCTCTGAAGGTCACCTTCCGGATCCACCGCTTTGATGCGCGGTTCAGGCCGCGGGTTGCCCGCCCCCGGCCGCTCGGGCACCGGCGGCGGCGCCCTCGGCCGCGCGCAGTGCGGCGCAGACCAGCAGCCCGAGCAGGATGCCCGCGAGGGCGTCGGTCGCATAGTGAAAGCGACCGTACACCGTCCCCGCAGTCAACGCGAGTTCCGGGATGAGGAGGAGCCAGAACCAGCGCCGATCCTCGCGTCCGGCCGCCACGACCCCGGCCAGGGAGGCGGCGATGTGGGAACTGGGGAAGGCCGTGCCCTTCGAAGATCCGGTCTCCAGGATCCCGTGCACGATCCCGAACAGCGTACCCTCGCCGATCTCGCCGCCGATCTGGGCGAACTCGTATCGGGGGCCGGCGACCGGGAAGAACATGAAGATGAGATAGGAGACGAAGAACGCGGCGGCCACGGCGAGGGCGGTGCGCTGCAGGGCCTCGAGCCCCCGCGTCGCGAACACGCCCAGGATGGTGGCGGGAATGATGGCGTAGTAGCCGAAGTAGCCCAGATGCAGCACCTCGGAAAAGGAGAGCCACGGGAGCCACGCGCTGAGATCGATGCTGGGCTGTCCGCCGAACACGGCGGCATCCCACGCCTGCACCGTGGCGTCGAAGTACCGCTGCGTGAGAAAGCGGTTCAGGATGGCGAGTTCCGCGTACAGGAGGGGCGTGAGGAGGACGGCGTACGCCCCTCTCGCGACCGCGGCGAGACCGGCGCGGGGGCGCCAGGCCGCAAGTCGCGTGATCCCGAAGGCGGCGATCGCGTGGGCCGCCGCGATTCCTGCGCCGGTGAGGCCGCCGAACACCAGGGCGATGAGGCCCGTGCAACCGAAGTAGCCGATGGCCACGCGGTCGACGGGCAGGAGCCGTCGGGTGCCGCCGCCGCTCACAGCCAGCCCTTGCGCCGATACCACTCGGCGGTGCGCGCGAGCCCCTCGTCGATCCCGACCCGCGGACGCCAGGGGTCGAGGAATCTCCGGCTCGGCTCGATGTCGCAGGTCCAGGCGTTTGCGGACAGATCGCGCGCGCGCCTCCGGTCGAAGGCGGGGGCCTTCCCCGTCAGGCGGCCCGCGACTTCCGACAGGGCCCCGACGGTGAGAAAGAGGGCGGACGGCAACCGCAGGACGCGGCCGGGGCGGTCCACCGCGGCCATCAGCGCTCTCGCCAGCGCGCGCCAGGAATGGCGTTCCGCCGCCGCGATGGGAAGCGGAACCGGCGCGGGCTCCGCCTCGAGGGCGGCGAGGACGGCCGAGACGACATCGGCGACGTACACCGGCTGCAGGGGCGCCCGGCTGCGCGGAATCGCGGTCCACCCTCGCGCCGCCAGCCGGAAGAGCGGCAGCAGGTCGAGGTCGCGCGGGCCGTAGACGCCCCCCGGCCGGAGCACGGCGACCTCCATCGCCCCGTGGATGGAAGCGAGCGCCGCCTCCGCCTCGGCTTTCGACCGGCCGTACGGGCTCACCGGGCCGTCCGCGCCATCCGGGCCCCGGGCGGCGAGGCTGCTGATGAAGACGAACCGCCGGACTCCCGCGTCCGCCGCCGCCTCTGCGAGCCTCCGCGTGCCGACCGCATTCACGGCCATGAACTCCGACTCGTTGCGCGCGCGCGTGAGCGCGCCGCAATGGACGACGGCGGTGCAACCCCCGAGTGCCGCGGCCGCTTCCGGCCTGTCCTCCACCCCGAGATCGAGTTCGACCTTTCTCAGCTCGAGGCGGTCGAGATGGCGCGTGTCGCTCGTTCGCCGCACGCTCGCGGTGACCTGGTATCCGGCCGCGACGAGGGCCTCGGCGAGATGCCCGCCGAGGAACCCGCTTCCCCCTGTCAGAAATACCGATGCCACTAAAGCGCCGCTTCGTACAGCCGGTAGGTCCGGTAGATCCTGCCGCCGAGACGCTCGATGGCCTGGTTCATCTTCTGGTTGTCCTCGAGGATCCACGACTGCTCGGCGGACGTCATCCCGGCGGCGATCCCCTTCCTGAACAACCAGAGGTAGAGGAGGACGTCCACGGCCTTGCCACGCCATTCCTCGGCAAGGCCCAGGATGATGACCCGCATGCACGTGATCTGCCGCCGGTAGACGAGCGCCTTGAGAATCCCGAAGGGGAAGAGCCTGCCGTTCATCCGGCGCAGCACCTGGTTGAAGTCCGGGAGAGCGAGCGCGAAGCCGGCGGTCTCACCCTCCGGCGTCTCGGCGAAGAGCGCGAGTTCGGGGTCGAGTATGGGCTTGAGTTCGGCTGCCATGTGTTCCATCTCGGCCTCGGTCATGGGGACGAAGCCCCAGTTCTTCTCCCAGGCCGCGTTGTACAGGCGCTGGATGCGGCCGAGTTCTTCGTCGAATCGCGACATCTCCAGCGTCCTGATCCGGATCCCGTACCTGCGTGTCACGACCTTCTCGGCGCGGAAGAGGTGCGGCGGCCAATCGCCTTTCTTCATGAGCCAGGCGAAAAGATCCTTGGCCTTCCGCAGCCCGGCAGCCTCCATCAGCCCGGGATAGTACGGCGGGTTGTAGGCCATGAGGACGACCGGCGGTCCGGGGTCTCCGTCGACGAGCAGGCCACAGGTCTCGTTGGTCGAGAAGCTCGTGGGACCCCGCATCGCGGTCAGGCCGCGTTCGCGGAGCCAGACCCGAACCGCGTCGAGCAGCGCCCCGGCCACCTCCGGGTCGTCGATGCACTCGAACCAGCCGAAGAACCCCGTGGATTCGTCGTGCAGCCGTTCATGATTCCGGTTCCGGATCGCGCAGATTCGGCCCACGGCCCGGCCATCGCGCAGCGCGAGGTAGGGCTGGACCTCCGAGTGCAGGTGAAACGGGTGTTTCTCCGGGTCGAAGGCCGCGCGCACGTCCCTCTTCAGCGGGGGCACCCAGTCGGGGTCGCCCCGATAGATCGACCACGGCAGGTCGATGAAGCGCCCGAGATCGGCGCGGCTCTCGACGGGAACGACGCGCACGGAGGAAGCGAGACTCGTCATGGTGGGAAGCGCCGGCTCAGACGACGCCGAGTTTCTTCCCCACGCGCTCCACCTGTTCGAGCACGAAATCGAGATCGTCGTCCGAGTGCGTGGCCATGTAGCTCGTGCGCAGGCGGCAACTCCCCTCGGGAACGGCGGGGGGAACGACCGGGTTCGAGAAGACGCCCGCCTCGAACAGGGCGCGCCAGAACACGAAGGTCTTCTCCATGGGCCCGATGAGAATGGGTACGATCGGGGTCTCGGTCGGCCCGATGTCGAACCCGATCGACTTGAAGCCCTCCATCATCCGGTACGTGTTCTTCCAGAGCTGCTCCCGGCGCTCCGGCTCGTCGCGGATGATCTCCAGCGCCTTGAGCACGGTGGCGGCGGAGGCGGGGGGCATGCTCGCGCTGAACATGAGGGCGCGGGCGTTGTGCTGGAGGTAGTCGATGACGTCCGCGCGGCCCGCCACGAAGCCCCCGATCGAGGCGAAGGACTTGGAGAAGGTGCCGAGGATCAGGTCCACTTCGTCCGTCAGTCCCCAGTGCTCGGCGGTCCCGGCCCCGGTCTCTCCCAGCACGCCCACGGCGTGCGCGTCATCCACCAGGATCGCCGCGCCGTACTCCCGCCTCAGTTCGACGAGGGTGGGCAGATCGGCGATGTCGCCTTCCATGCTGTACACGCCGTCCACCGCGATCAGCTTGCCGCGCGAGGGCTTCTCGGCCTCGAGCATGCGGCGCAGCGTGGCGAAGTCGTTGTGGTTGAAGCGCCGCGTGCGGCCGAGCCCCAGACGCACGCCGTCCTGGAGGCTCGCGTGGTCCAGCTTGTCGATGTAGACCGTGTCCGCGCGACCGATCAACGCGCCCAGCGTGCCCAGATTCGTCTGGTAGCCGGTCGAGAATACGAGCGCCGCCTCCATGCCGGTGAAGTCGGCGAGCTCGGCCTCGAGCTGCTCATGAAGATCGAGGTTGCCGTTGAGGAAGCGGCTGCCCGTATTGCCGCTTCCGAACTTGTTGAGGGCGTCGCGGGCCGCCTCGAGGACGCGCGGATCGTGCGTGAGCCCCATGTAGTTGTTGGAGCCGACCATGATCTTGCGGGCCCCATCGATGACGACCCACGTGTCGTGCGAGGCCTCGATGGGCATGAAGTACGGATAGAGGCCGGCCTCGCGAAGGTCGTTCACGGTCGCTAGTTCACGACACTTGTCGAGGATCGGAGGCGGCTGGACGCGGCTTTTCATTGAGCCCGACCGGGACACCGCAGCTTGGGGTGTAGGATTCTGCACGAAGCGAAGCTAAGCCGGAATCGGGACGCCCGGCAAGGAAAATCAGCCGTTCATGGGGAGCAGAAACGTGGATCGAGACGGGATGTTCGACATCGTCGCCATTGGCGGAGGTACGGCGGGTCTCGTGACGGCCGCCGGGAGCGCGGGGCTGGGCGCGAGCGTGGCGCTGATCGAGCGCGACCGCCTGGGCGGCGACTGCCTCTGGACCGGATGCGTGCCCTCCAAGGCGCTGATCAGCTCGGCCCGGGTGGCGCATCATTTTCGTGACGCCGCCGCCCACGGCCTGCGGCCCGTCCAGCCGACGATCGAGGGAGCGGACGTTCTCGCCAGCGTCCGCGCCGCTCGGGCCGAGATCGAGCCGCACGATGATCCGGAGCGTTTTCGCGCCATGGGCGTCGATGTGGTCGAGGGGGCGGCCCGCTTCGTGTCGCCGCACGAAGTGGAGGTGGACGGCCGCCGCATCCGCGCGCGCCGTTTCGTCATCGCCACCGGCTCCCGGGCGGCCGTGCCGCCGATCCCCGGGCTCGAGGAGGCGGGTTACTTCACGCACGCCGAGGCCTTCGACCGCGACACGATCCCCGCCTCGCTCGCCGTGGTCGGCGGCGGGCCGATCGGCGTCGAACTCGCCCAGGCCTTCCGCCGCCTCGGCTCGGACGTCACGGTGGTGGAGCTGCTCGACCGGCTCATGGTGCGCGAGGAGCCGGAGCTGGGAGAGCTCCTGACGAGCAGGCTGCGTGAAGAGGGCATCGAGATCCGCACCGGACGCGTCGTGACACGCGTCGACCGGGCGGGAGACCGGCGGCGCGTGACGATCGCCGCCGCCGGGGACGCGGTCGGCGACAGTCAGGCGGTCGCGCCCGAAACGTTCGAGGTCGACGAGGTGCTGGTCGCCGCGGGGCGCGCGCCGAATACGGAGGACATGGGACTCGACGCCGCGGGGGTGGCGACCGCGAAAGGCTGGGTCACGGTCGATTCGAAGCTGCGCACCTCCAGCAAACACATCTTCGCCGCCGGCGATGTCATCGGCGGCTTCCTGTTCACGCACGTCGCCGACCACGAAGCGCGCACCGTCGTGCAGAACGCGCTCTTTCCCGTGCGCGCGAACATCGACTATGGCGTGATCCCGTGGTGCACGTACACGGAGCCCGAACTCGCCCATGTCGGGCTCACCGAAGCCGAAGCCGGGGATCGCCACGGATCCGCGGTGTCCGCACACGTCTACGACATCGGGAACCTGGACCGGGCGATCGCCGAGCGCGCCGCGATGGGCCGAGTCAAGATCGTCGTCGGGAAGGGGGGCCGGATCCTGGGCGGACACGTCCTGGCGCCGGGCGCGGGGACGATGATCGCGGAGATCTCGCTCGCCATGAAGGCGGGGGTGAAGCTCGGGACGCTCGGGTCGCTCGTTCATCCCTATCCGACGATGAGCGAGGGAGTGAAGCGCACCGCCGACGCCTACCGCAGATCGACGCTGACGGGATGGAGGAAATCGGCCGTCGACCTCGCGCTCAGGGTGGGCAGGTCGATGCCTCCCTGAGCGGTTCCAAGGGAACCTCGCCGCACGAACGCCGTCGGTTTGCGAGGGCGGATGACTCCACCGTAGGCTGGTTCAGAGCGGACCGTTCAGCGAGAGCTTGTATGGTTCATCACCCGGGCACCGTCGGGGAGGCAGCCACCCGGAAGCGGTGTCGCCATGGCTGGAGGCTGGCCGTCGTCGTTTCGGTGGCCGGCGCCCTGTCGTGCGGGGAAGACGCCGTCGCCCCTCCGTCCCCGCCCGTGGAGCCCGGCCGGCCCACCTCGATTTCGATCAGCCCGGCCGTCCTGCGGTTCGAAGCGCTGGGCGATACGGCGCGACTCGTCGCCGAGGTGCGAGACCGGAATGGTGAAGTCGTGCGCAGCGCCAGGGTGACGTGGGAGAGTGGCGATCCATCCGTGGCAACCGTGGACGCCACGGGCCTCGCGACGGCGGTCCGCAACGGCACCGTTTCCATCGCGGCCGCGGCGGAAGGGGCTTCGGGCACCGCTGAGGTAACGGTGGATCAGGTCGTGGCCGCCCTGGAGGTGTCGCCTTCCTCCGTCGGCCTGGCGCTCGAGGACTCACTCCGCCTGCGGGTGGAGGCGGCGGATGCCAACGGTCATCCGGTAACCGACTTCGGGCTGGCCTGGCGTTCGACCGACGAATCGATCGCGACCGTGGACGCCACGGGACTTGTGCGAGGCGTCGGCATCGGGATGGCGACGATCCGCGCAACGTCCGGCGCCGCCTCGGCTGATGCGGGCGTGGAGGTGCTGTCCGGCGCGGATGCCGACCGGCTCGTCCTCACCACGCTGTTCGACGTCACGGACGGGGCTGGCTGGATCCACGACGAGAACTGGCTGACGGACCTCCCGCTCGCGGACTGGCATGGCGTCGGCGTGGACGATGAAGGACGCGTCTCGAAACTGGACCTCGAGGCCAACAACCTCGTCGGTCCGATACCCGCCGAACTGAGCCGACTCAGGCGACTCGCGGAGTTGAACCTGATCCGCAACAGCTTGCGCGGCCGGATCCCGCCCGAACTCGGCACTCTGGCGCACCTCGAGGTTCTGGGCCTCGGGATCAACCGGCTGACCGGCCCCATCCCCCCGGAACTCGGGCAGCTCTCCAGGCTCAGGGAACTCCACGTCTACAGGAATCCGCTGAGCGGACGCATCCCGGGCGAGCTCGCGGAACTCGACCGCCTGGAGAAGTTCGTCCTGTATTGGACCGGCATCGCCGGCCCCCTCCCCCAGGCCTTTCTGCGCCTCGAACGCCTGAAGGAAGTGGCCGCGTTGCGGACGCCCATCTGTGTGCCGGGCACGGCGGCCTTCGCGCGCTGGGCGGAAGATATCCGGATCGTCGAATTCGAGGCTCCCTGCAACCAGAGGGATGTCGCGGTTCTGACCGGGCTGTATCGGACCGGCGGCGGCGAGAACTGGCATCGCTCGAGCGGCTGGGGCGAGGGCTCCGTGCTCGAGGATTGGCACGGTGTCGGTGCCGACTCCCTGGGCCGCGCGGTGGCGCTCGACCTGGCCGGCAACGGACTCGCGGGGCGCCTCCCGGCCTCCCTCGGGGAGCTGACCCGGCTCACGGAACTGCGCCTCGGCGGCAACGCGCTGACGGGGCCGCTTCCGCTTGCGCTATCGAAACTGCCGCTGCGCGAGTTCCACTACGTGGACACCGAACTGTGCGTCCCCGACGATGAACGGTTCCGGGACTGGTTGGCGGGCCTCGCCTCCCACGACGGCCCCGGCCTGCAGTGCGCCCTCACGTCCCGGGAGATTCTGGAGACGCTCTACTACGCCACCGATGGTCCGAACTGGAAGCGGAACGACAGCTGGCTGACGAACGAACCGCTCGGGACCTGGCACGGCGTGGAGGCGGATACCACCGGTGTGGTGCTCCGCCTCGACCTCCCCGAGAACGGCCTGGCCGGGGAAATCCCGGCGGAGATCGGCAGGTTCTCCGCACTGCGGGTCCTGGACCTCGGGGACAACGCGCTGCGCGGTTCCATACCGTCCGACCTGGGCGGCCTCGCCAGTCTTCGGCATCTGTTGATCGGCGGGAACCGGCTCCAAGGCGAGATTCCGGCGGAACTCGGCAACCTCGCCGCGTTGCGCCAGCTCGTGCTTGAGGGGAATCAGTTGCAGGGGCCCATTCCCGCCGAACTCGGAAACCTCGCCAACCTGAGAACCTTCGACCTCTCCTCGAACCGATTGACGGGTTCGATTCCATCGGGCCTGGGCCGTCTCCCAGCCCTCACCGGGCTCGGCCTGGCGAACAACCGCCTGTCCGGCCCCATCCCCGCCGAACTCGGCAGTCTCGCGAATCTCGGGTGGCTGTCGCTTTGGGGTAACGACCTGTCCGGCCCCGTCCCCGCCGAACTCGGCGGCCTCCGCAACGTCTCCGCCCTGTGGCTCTCCGGCAACGAACTGACGGGGCCGATTCCCGCGGAGTTCGGGGATCTGGCGAACCTGACGAATCTTTGGCTGAACGATAACGAACTCTCCGGTTCGATCCCGTCGGAACTGGGCTCACTCGCGAACCTTCGACAGTTCAGGGCCGGGAGTAACGAACTGAGGGGGCCGATCCCGCGGGAACTGGGCAACCTTGCCGCTCTGGAGCACCTCTTTCTCGGATCCAACGCCTTGACGGGGCCGATCCCTCAGGAACTGGGCTCGCTCGCGTCCCTCGCCTGGCTGGACCTGTCCGCGAATCGCCTCTCCGGTGCGCTCCCGGGAGAGCTGGGAGAGATGGAGAAACTCAACGGGCTCGTCCTGAACGACAATCCGGGACTCGCCGGCCCGGTCCCTCTCTCCCTCGGGCGCCTCGGGTCGGTCGGCGTGTTCCTGGCCGGTGGCACGGATCTCTGCGCTCCGGCGGACGCCGCCTTCCTCGCCTGGCTTGAGGGCCGCCCCCAGCGCCGGTTGGCGCGCTGCATCGAGGCTGGAGAGGCGGAATCGGCGGCGTACCTCATCCAGGCGATCCAGTCGCGGACACACCCCGTCCCGTTGATCGCCGGCGATCCCACCCTCCTGCGGGTCTTCGTGGCCGCCGCGGGCGCCGGCGGCGCGACGCTGCCGGCGGTTCGCGCGCGATTCTATCACGGGGGCGAGGAAGTGCATCGGGTGGACATCCCGGCCGGGACCGCCGGGATCCCGACCGCCGTGGATGAGAGCTCGCTCGACTTGTCCTCGAACGAGGAAGTGCCCGGCTGGGTGATCCAGCCGGAACTGGAGATGGTGGTCGAGATCGATCCGGAGGGAGCGCTGGATCCCGGACTCGGCGTACCGAAGCGCATCCCCGCCGAGGGGCGTTCCCGCGTCGACGTGCTCGCGATGCCCCCGCTCGATCTGACGGTGGTTCCGATGTTGTGGAGCGTGGTGCCGGACTCGTCGATCCTCGACATCACCGAGGGTCTCTCGACCGACGGAGAGCTTCTTGCGCCCGTGGGGTCGCTGCTCCCGGTCGGGGAGTTCAGCGTCACCGTGCACGATCCCGTCGTGACGGAGAGCCGGAGCACCCTCGACCTGCTGGTCGAGACCCTGGTGATCCGACGACTCGAGGGAGAAACGGGCTATTACCTGGGCACGATGGCGGAGCCGTCCGTTTCGGTGGGTGTGGCGTCCATCGGAAACCCGGTCGCCTTCGGGGCGCCGAACCCGCATACGTTCGTGCATGAACTGGGCCATAACATGAGCCTCCGTCACGCGCCCTGCGGGGGTGCCGGCGGCGCCGATCCGGCGTTCCCGCACGCGGAGGGATCGAGCGGCGCCTGGGGGTACGACTTCGAGCGGCGCGAGTTGGTCGATCCGAGTACACCGGATCTGATGGGCTACTGCGAACCGAACTGGATCAGCGACTACTTCTTCACGCACGCGGCGCAGTTCCGACGCTACTACGAACAGGCCGGGACACGGGCAGCGGCCCCGACCCGAACGCTTCTCCTGTGGGGAGGGATCGAGCCGGACGGAGCGCCGTTCCTGGAACCGGCGTTCGTCGTCGCCGCGCCCGTCGCCGCGCCGGCGGCGGGCGGAGCCTACGAACTCAAGGGCGCCGCGGGGGACGGCCGCGTGCTGTTCTCAACGAGCTTCGAGATGCCGGAGGTGGCCCACGGCGAGGGCGGATCGCGTTTCGCGTTCGCCCTGCCGGTCGAGCGGGAATGGGGCGATGCGCTCGCGAAGGTGACGCTCTCGGGACCCGGCGGCACGGCTACGCTGGACGCAAAGACGGATGCGCCTCTGGCCATCGTCCGCGACCGGTCCAGCGGTCAGGTGCGGGGGATCCTGCGCGGGCCGCTCACGGACGGACTCGCGAACGCGTCCGTGTCCAACCTGCTTTCCGACCCGGACGTGGAGGTGCTGGTCAGCCCCGGCCTGCCGGGGCGGGAGGCGTGGCGGCGCTGACTGTCGCGCGGCAGGGTCGATCAGCGCCCCTCAAGCAGGCGGATGAACTCGCGGGTCAGCCGACGCGGTGGCGCCCCGTGTAGATGTTGAATCCCGTCGGCTTCGCGAAGCCGATGAGCGTCATCCCGAACTCCGCGGCGACGTCGACGGCAAGGCTCGAGGGGGCGCCCACGGCGGCCACGATCGGGATTCCGGCGGCGAGCGCCTTCTGCATGATCTCGAAGGAGGCCCGGCCGCTCACGGCCAGCACCGTATCGCCCAGCGGCAGATCTCCCTGGAGGAATCGGTCGCCGATCACCTTGTCGAGCGCATTGTGCCGCCCGATGTCTTCGCGCAGGAGCCGCAGTTCACCGGCCGCGTCGAACAGGCCGGCCGCGTGCAGCCCGCCCGTCCGTTCGAACACCGGCTGGCGGCGGCGAAGCGCTTCCGGGAGGGTGCGCACGACCTCCGCCGCGACGGTCGGTCCCTCGGCGGGCACGGGAGCGCAGCCCCGGATCTCGATCGCCTCGAGGGAGGCCTTTCCACAGACGCCGCAGCTCGACGTCGTATAGAAGTTCCGGGTCAGCTCGGCCGGGTCGAAGCGCGCCGTCTCCGTCAGGTGCGCGGTGACGATATTGTACTCCTGCGTGTCCACGTCGACGCAGTACCGCAGGTCGGCGAGTTCGGACCGCTGCCCCAGCAGCCCCTCGGAGAAGAGGAACCCGGCCGTGAGGTCGAAATCATCCCCCGGCGTCCGCATCGTCACGGCCACCTGGTGCTCTCCCCCGTCCGCGGGCGCGATCCGGATCTCGAGCGGCTCTTCGACCGCGACGGCGTCGCGCCGCCTTCGGCTCGAGGCTTCGGACACGCGGTCGATGTCGACGCGGGCAGTGTTCCTTCGGGGCGTAATCATGGGTCGAAGCTACGGTGTCGAACTCCGGGGTGCCCGAGCAAGCGCTCCGTCCACGGTCGTGCCCGACGACGATGAGGTGCCGGAAGTCGTTTGCCGCTATTCGTGTCGGCGGGTAACTATGACGGCATGAACACGCCCTCGGATGCGGACCTGCTCGCGAAGTGGCGGAGCCGGCCCGCTCCCCTGCTCCCCCTGCTGCATGACTTCCACGAGAGGGATGGGTTCCTCTCGGAGGCGTCGCTCCGGGCCATCTCCGAGGACCTGCGGATTCCGATCGCCGACCTCTTCGGCACGGTGACGTTCTACCACCACTTTTCCCGTGAACCCGAGGGCTACTCTCGCGCCCGCGTCTGCACCGGGCCGATCTGCGCGCTCGCGGGGGCCGACGAACTGCTGGCCGCGCTGCCGGACGCGCATGCGATGCCCTGCCCCGGTCGCTGCGACGAGCCGATTCCGGTCCTGGACCGTGACCGGGTTCTCTGCGGGACGACGGTGGCGGAACTCTCCGCCCGGCCGTCCCCTCTTCCGCCCGCGGTGCCGCCGGACATCGAGGAGTGTGTCTTCGCGCACATCCGAACTCCCGGCCGCGACACGCTGGCGGGCTATCGGGCGACGGGCGGCTATGCCGGTCTGGAGGCCGCCCTCCGCGGGCGGCCCGATGCGCTCCTCGATGTCATGGACGCGAGCGGTCTTGCGGGGCGTGGCGGCGCCGGCTTCCCCACCGGGCGGAAGTGGCGGGCCGTGGCGGAGGCCGCGGGGGAGCCGAAAACGATCGTCTGCAACGCGGACGAGGGGGAGCCGGGCTGCTTCAAGGACCGGGCGCTGATGGACTACGACCCGCACGCGGTCATCGAGGGGATGATCGCCGCCGGCTTCGCGACGGGGGCCACGCGCGGGTTCATCTACCTCCGTTACGAGTATCCGGACACGCTGCGCATCCTGGAGACGGCCCTCGAGGAGGCCCGCGGCGACGGGCTGCTGGGGCCGGACGCCTTCGGGCCCGGACGACCGTTCGACCTCTGGGTGCGCCGTGGCGCGGGCGCCTACATCTGCGGCGAGGAGACGTCTCTTCTCAACAGCCTCGAGGGCAAGCACCCTTTTCCGCGCAACCGGCCGCCCTTCCCGGTGACGCACGGGTACGAGGATCTTCCCACGGTCGTGAACAACGTGGAAACGCTGGCATCCGTGCCCCACATCCTCGTGAACGGCGCCGACTGGTACCGGGATCTCGGGATCGGCGACCACGCGGGCACGAAGGTGATCTCGCTCTCCGGCGATGTCGCCCGCCCGGGCAACTACGAGGTGCCCATGGGCTTCCCCCTGCTGACGCTGATCGACGACTGGGCCGGCGGCGTACCGAACGGGCGGAAGATCCAGGCGGTGACGATGGCGGGACTCTCGGGCGGCTTCCTGGCGGGAGATGATCTCGGGGTCACGCTGGACGAGCCCGACATCCGCTCGAAGGGGTCGTTCCTGGGCGCGGGCGGGATCATGGTCTTCGACGACTCACGGGACATGATCCAGGTCGCCCATTCCGCCATGGAGTTCTTCGCCGAGGAATCGTGCGGGAAGTGCTTCCCCTGTCGCATCGGCACGCAGCGCCTCACCGAGCGCCTGCACGGGGAGGGTCCGACCGGGATCGGCGCCTGGATCGACGAGGTGCACGATCTGGGCGACACGATGATGCAGACGAGCGCCTGCGGACTCGGGCAGGCCGCTCCCCTCATCACCGAGAGCCTCATTCGCTACTTCCCCGACCGCATTTCCAGGCACGTCGCCGGGTCCCTCTAGCAAGAGATTTCCGGACGGGGCCGGGGGCCGGATTTGTCGTGGCGGGCACGACGCGTCATTTTAGTCGGCCCGGCAGTTTCCAGCGGCGCGGGGTTTCCGGGCTTCCGGAGGTTGGCTTGAGCGACAACTCGGGTAACGGCGCAGGCTTCGATTTCGAGATCACGCTCGACGGCGCGAAGGTGGGCGTCCGTCGCGGCGAGAGCCTATACGAAGTCTCCGAGCGGCACCGCAAGGAGATCCCGACGCTCTGCTATGATGCGCGCCTGGAAGCCTTCGGCGCCTGCCGGCTCTGCATCGTCGAACTCGATGGCGCCCGCAATCCCGTCGCCTCCTGCACCATGCGGGCGGAGCCGGGAATGCGGATCACGACCCGCTCGGCACGGCTCGACATGCACCGCCGGGTGCTCATGGAGATGCTCGCCTCCGAGAACCGGGACACGGACGTCGATCCGCTCTCCGGATACGCCTCTCAGGAGATGGCGGTCCTGCTCGACCGCTACGACGCCCGGACGGGCCGCTTCGCCGGGGCCAGATCCGGCCGCAGCCGGCCGGACGACGACAACCCCTTCATCCTCCGCGACTACGACAACTGCATCTCCTGCTATCGCTGCGTGCGGGTCTGCGCCGAACAGGAGGGCGACTACGCGATCTCGGTCATGAACCGCGGGTTCGAGACGCAGATCACGACCGAGTTCGAGGGCCTGCTCGGGGACTCCGCCTGCACGTTCTGCGGGCAGTGCATACAGACCTGCCCGACGGGGGCTCTCGCGGACATCAAGGCGCTCGCGAACGCGGACGTGCCGGGGGAGACCGAGAAGACGCGTACCGTGTGTCCCTACTGCGGCGTCGGGTGTTCCGTCGACCTGATGTCACGGGGCGACAAGCTGATCGGCGTCCAGCCGGCCATGGACGGGCCCGCCAACGAGGGCGCACTCTGCGTCAAGGGACAATTCGCGTTCGACTTCGTGCAGCACCCCGACCGGCTCGCCTATCCGATGGTGCGGGGCGAGGACGGCGAACTCCACGAAACCGACTGGGACACGGCCCTCGACCGCGCGGCGGCGGGCTTCACGGCGGCGGTGGAGAATCACGGCAGGCATTCCGTGTACGGCGTCGCCTCCGGACGTGCGCCGCACGAAGCGGCCTACATGATGCAGCGCTTCATCCGGGGCGCGTTCGGTACGAACCAGATCGACAACTGCAGCCGTGCTTGACACGCCCCCACGGTCGCCGGTCTGGCGGCCTCAATCGGACGGGGCGCGATGTCGAATCCGCTCGAGGACATGGAAAAGCCCGATGTGATCTTCTGCATCGGGACCAACATGACCGAGTGCCATCCCGTCGCGGCCACCCGCATCAAGCGCGCGGTGGCGCGGGGCGCCAAGCTCATCGTCGCCGATCCGAGGCGGATCGCGCTGGCCGAGATGGCCGACATCTACCTGCCGCTGAGGGTGGGATCCGACGTCGCGCTCCTGCTCGGCATGGCCCACGTGATCGCACGCGAGGGACTGCTGGACGACGACTTCGTGGCCGCCCGCACGACGGAGGGCCGGGACTTCATGGAGCACGTCCTGGAATACCCCCCGGAATGGGCCGAGTCCATCACCGGAGTGGACGCGAAGCTGATCGCGGAGGCGGCGCGCTGGTATGCGAAGGCCGAACGCGGAGCCATCTACTACACGCTCGGGATCACGGAGCACATCTGCGGCGTGGACAACGTGCAGAGCCTCTGCAATCTCGCCCTCATGACCGGCAACGTCGGCCGCGAGGGAACGGGGATCAATCCGATGCGCGGCCAGAACAACATCCAGGGCGCGGGCGACTGCGGGGCGCTGCCGAACAACTATCCCGGCTTCCAGGACGTGCTCGACCCGGCGCACCAGGCGAAGTTCGCCGAGGCGTACGGCCGGGAAGTGGATCTCGAACTGGGGCCCACGAAGGTCACTGCACTCGACATGTGCGGCGACCGGATCCGCGCCATGATCATCAACGGCGAGAACACCGTCGTCACGGACCCCGATCGGGAGCACTGCGAGCATGCGCTCAAGAGCCTCGACCATCTCGTCGTGATCGACATCTTCCTCACCGAGACGGCGGAGTTGGCCGATGTGGTCCTCCCGGCCACCGCCTGGGCGGAGACGGACGGCGCGTGCTCGAATACGGAGCGGCGCGTTCAGCGTCTGCGGAAGGCGGTGGATCCGCCGGGCGAGGCGAAGCCCGACTGGTGGTGCGTGTCCCGCATCGCGCAGCGCATGGGGCTGGAGGGTTTCGAGTTCGAGTCCGCGAAGGAGGTGTTCAACGAACTCTGCTCGCTCTCACCGATCTACGCCGGCCTGGATTGGGATCTCATCGCGGACGGCGAGTACCACTGGCCCGTGCCGGAGCCGGGCCACCCCGGCACGCCCATCCTTCACGAGGGCGAGTTCGAGAACGGGCGCGGCATCTTCCAGTTGATCCGATACCGGGACCCGGCCGAGACGATCTCGGACGAATACCCGATCTGGCTTACGACCGGGCGCCGGCTGCCGGCCTATCACACGAGAACGCAGACGGGGCGTGCCGCGGGGATCGAGTACCTGTTGTCCGAAGAGAGTCTCGAGATGCACCCGGCCGACGTGTCGAAATGGGGTCTCGAGGACGGGGGCTGGGCGATGATGTCGAGCCCGCGCGGCCAGGTACGGATCAAGGTCGAGGCGAACGACCGGTCCCCGCCGGGAACCGTCTTTGCCTCGTTCAGCTTCAACGACGTGCCGGTGAACTTCCTGACCGGTGGCGGCTACGACCCGATCACGCACACGGCGGAACTGAAGGTCTGTCCGGTGAGGGTGGAGCCAGTCTAGCGGCCCCCGTCCGGCGACCCGGCCTCGCGGCTCCACTCCTGGTCTCCGTACGCCACGATCCGTCCCTCGATCGCCGAGGCCACGCACGTCAGCGGACTCGCGAGGTACACCTTCCCCGGACCGCTGCGGCCGGGGAAGTTCCGGTTGATCGAACTGATCGTGACCTGCTCCGCCGTCGTCGACACTCCGGGCCCGGCGTTGATGCAGGCTCCGCAGCCGGGAGCGAGGACATCGAATCCCGCATCCCTGAGGGCCTGGTCGTGGCCCCGTTCCCGGCTCCACGCCTCCACATCGATGGAACCGTACTGGGCATGGGCGCGGACGGACGCAGGCACCCGCTTCCCCGCCGCCACCGCCTCCCGCGCCACCCGGGCATACATCGCGAAGTCCGCCCGCTTCGCCCCCGTGCAGGCCCCGACGAACACCGTATCGAGGCTCACGTCTCCTTCGAGGGCCGAGATGGGCAGGCCGTTCCCGGGATCGCCGGGCGTCGCGACCATCGGTTCGACGCCGCTCGCGTCCATCTCGATCGTCGCCGCGTAGTCCGCCCCCGCGTCGCTGTACAACCCGTCGCACAGCGCCCGGACCTCCGCCGCCGGCACGCCACGCCGCCCGGCGATCCAGGCCACCGCCTTCTCATCCGGGGCGATGATGCCCGTGAAGCCCCCGACCTCCGCCGCCATGTTCGTCAGAGTCGCGCGCTCATCGATGGACAGAGCTTCCACGGTCTCCCCGGTGAACTCGATGATGCGGCCGATCGCCTCGCCGCTTTTTACGGTCGGGTGACGCAGCAGTTCGAGGATGAGGTCCTTCGCCACGACGCCGGGCGGCGGCGCGCCCGTGATGTGCACGCGGATCGACTCGGGCACTTCCAGCCGGACGTCGCGCGTCGCCCAGGCGTTGACGATCGCGGACGTCCCCACGCCGAAGGCGACGCATCCAAGCGCGCCCGAATGCGGGGTGTGCGAATCGCTGCCGATGATGATCTGGCCGGGGAGCGCGTATCGGTCCTGCACCATGATGTGGCAGATCCCCTCGCTCCCGGTGCGGTCGGGGAGTTCGCCGTGCAGGCGCACGCCTTTCGCGGCGGCGAACTCCCTCTGGCGGTCATGCAGCGCGTGGGCCGCGTCGAGGAGGCCGGCCGCCTTCCTCTCCTCCGTAATGACTTCGTCGAGGAACGCGAGGTGGTCCCGGAAGAAAACGATGGACTCGGTGTGGTTCAGGCCCGCATCGCCCGCGAAGTCCTCCCAGAACGTCGACGCCATGGGGGTCACGTACTCGTGGGAGAAGCGAAGATCGGCCCGGAGGAAGCCGGTGTCGCCCGGTTCCACGGCGGGAACTCCCAGCGCGCCGGAGGCCGCGTCGGCGACCCAGTGGCGGGCGATGATCTTCTCCGCAATCGTCTGGGGGCGGTCCGCCGGAGTCGCGACGCCGGGGAGCTTGACGAGTCCCTTCAGCCTCGCCACGGCGTAGTCGAGCAGTCCGCCGTACTCGATGATGTCGCGCTGAATCCGCCCCGCATCCCCGATGAACGCGTCGAGCGGGATCTCCTCGCCGTGCCGGATCTTCTCGATCAGGGAGAAGTCCGTCGAGGCGAGGAGGCCGATGTTCGCGCAGTTCTCGCCGTAGATGCGTTCGATGTTCTCTCCGATGACGACGCGGAGGCCCGCGGCCCGCTCCGCGTACGGCGAAGCCTCCCGGCTCGACCCCTTGCCGCGCCTCTTTCCGGACACCGAGCACACGAAGCCGCCCTTCCGGATGTCGTTGCGGCCGATCGGGCGCTCGTCGCCGCAAAGGAGGCCCACGTACGGGTATTCCCCCAGCTTCTCGTCGAAGTGGTAGCAGACCCAGCCCGGCGTGATCTCATCGGTCGAGATGTCGTCGCGCAGGGGGATCGACGGATCCCAATCGAGGTCCTCCCCGGCGAGTTGGCGGCGGATGAGGGCCGGATCCTCCGTAAGGAAGAGGATCCGGCCCTGGAGGCGCACGGTCGGCGGCCGCTTGGCCACCTCGGTTTCGAGGAGATGTTCCAGCATGTCGTACTCCGGGCTGGCTCGGCCAGAAGCTCGGGATGAAGGTGGTCACCGTCGCGAGTATCCGCGCGACGCCCGGATCATGATATTGGTCCGGTATCCGAGAACAGCGTCAGGTGCGCGCACGAATACGATGTCGACTGTCATCCGGGGGATGTTCAGGTGATGCGCGCCCCGGCGCCAGCCGGGAGGTGAAGCGATGCCGCGCGTCCTCGTCGCTGGTGGGACGGGCTTCCTCGGACGTGCCTTCGTCCGGGGGCTGCACCATCGCGGGGCGCAGGTTGCCGTGCTGACCCGAAACCCCGCCGGCGCGGCGAGGCTCGGGCTCCCGGCGGAATGCGTCGAGGGGGACGTGCGTCGGCCCGGGGCGGTCGCGTCGGCGATGCAGGCCGTGGACGCCGCCATCCTCTCCGTTCAGTTCCCGGGCTATCCGGTGGAGGCGCCCGCGCGCGGCCGAACGTTCATGGAGGTCGACGCCCGCGGCACCGCCACCCTGGCCGAGGCTGCGGTAGAGGCCGGCGTGCGCAAACTCGTCTACGTGTCGGGCGTCGGGGCCGATCCCGGCTCCGCCCGCGCCTGGTATCGCGCAAAGGGGCTGGCGGAGGCGTCCGTGCGGGACTCGGGCCTGGACCACGTCATCGTCCGACCCTCGTGGGTCTACGGCCCCGAGGACCGGAGCCTCAATCGCTTCATCGCGCTCATTCGCGGGATTCCGTTCATTTTTCCCCAGGTGGGGGACGGCACCGGGCGGATCACCCCGATCCACGTGGATGACCTGGCGGACCTCGTCTGCGAGGCGACGCTGGGTTCGGCCGGAGACGGACTTACGCTGGAGGCGGGCGGTCCGGATGTCGTGTCGCTGGACGATGTCGTTCGGACGGCCATGGCGGCACTCGGGCGGCGCCGGGCGATTCTCCACATCCCGGCGGATCTCGTGAAGCTCGCGGCCGCGGTCGCGGCCCTTCTCCCCGGCCAGATCCTGTCGCCCGATGCCGTGGACTTCGTAACCCAGGATGGGATCGCGGATTCCGACCTTGCCCGACGTCGTTTCCCGGCGTTTCGTCCACGCGACCTCGCGACGGGATTGGCGGCGTACGTCCGGCGCGCCTGAACCGCGATCTGCGCGTGTTCGGGCGCCTCGTCGGCCAGCCCGGAACGAGGTTTCGGCACGCACCGGAGTACGCGCCGCAGTTCTTGCATGTTCTTCGACATCGGGCTTAGCTTGGATTGATTTTTCCAGCGACATCGGAGGCCGGGTGCCGTTGGTTGCAGTTGGATGTTCGTGCTTGGTTTGCGTGGCGAATCAAACAGCCCGCGCGTTCCTCGGCGGCCTCACAACTCGCAGGAGGTCGATATGAAGGATGTGTTCAGAAAGCTGGTGTTGGCGGTTGGCGCAATGGCTGCGTTCGCTTTTCTGCCGATCCGGGCCGAGGCCCAGAGTCCCTACTCTCCGATGTTCTGGTCCTTCGAGGGCGGAGTCGGGATGGCCATCCCGATGGGTGACATCGCCGATGCCGCCGAGGCGGGCCCCTCGTTCTCGGGCGCGGCATCCTACTTCCTGCGCCCGCGCCTGGCGCTGCGGGTCGAGGGCGCGCTGGACATGCTCGGTACGAAGGGGGCGATCGACCCGAACTTTCAGATCCTGCACGTGACCGGCGGGATCGAGTATCACCTTTCGGATCCGATGGGAAGCACCACTCTTGCGGTCGATTTCGGCCTGGGCGCGTCGACGCTCGATTCGGATGCGTTCCTGCTTCGAAACAATCCGAGTCCGGGACGCCACACGGTGGGCCTGGTGAACGGGTCCTATCTTTCCGCCAACGCGGGAATCAAGGCGGGAGTCAACTTCGCCCGGCATGCCGAGACCGGAGTGCCGATGGTCACGCTCTTCGCCGCGGCCGACCTTCGCTACATCATGACGGACGCGACGGACACGGCCGTGTACGGTGAACTCAACGGCCTGTCCGGGTTCGACTCCATCATGGAAATCCCGTTCTCGGTTGGCCTGCGGGTCAACTTCCCCTGAGTCGAGAAAAGAAGGAGTAGGTCAGGATGCGCCAGAACAGGGTGTGGGTGCCGATGGTTGTGGTGGCTCTAGCGTTCCTGTCTGCGGGCTGCATGCAGCTCGTGCGCCAGTGGGAACTCGATCGCGTCATGGAGCCCGTCAACGGGCAACTCGCCGATCACGAGTCCCGCATCGCCGCGAATACGGCTGCGGTGGAGGCGCTTCAGGGCGACATTGAGGAACTGCGGAGCCAGCTTGATCGTCTGCAGCAGGAGTTCGGAGGACACGTAAGCGACGACGACATGCACGGGGCCGGACTTGCGGTGGCCCTTCCGGTGCACTTCGACTTCAACAGTTCCGAGGTGCGTGCGGTCGACCGCCCGATTCTGGATGCGTTCGCGGCGGCGATTCAGGGGTCCTACCCGCAGGCCCGAGTCACCGTGGAAGGCTCGGCCGACTCCGCCGGATCCGAGACGTACAACATGACGTTGTCCCGGGCGCGGGCCGAGAGCGTGAGGGACTATCTCGTGCAGACCGCGGGGATGAACGCCGATAACATCAGCATTGCGGCCATGGGTGAGTCGCGCCTCGTAAACCAGGACACCGGGGTCGAGGATCGCCAGAACGGGATCGAGAACCGGCGCGCCACGTTCGTCGTCGAGTGGGCCGGGTCGGGCTCGAATTAGCTCGGCGATGGCGTGAGTTGCACTTGATGGCCAGGTTGGAGTCAGGCTCCCGGGTTTCGGCCCGGGAGCTTTTTTTGCCGCGTCGCCCGATTCGGCGGGCAGCGTTGACTTGATGCCGGGGGATTCCGGGTCCGAAGGGTATCGTGCCGCCGTCCAGCGCGTCGGGCTGTTCTCGAACGCTCGGCGCGGCGTCGTCGCCGTATCGGGTTCCGGGGCGCTACAGGTTGTGAACGGCCTCGCCTCGAACGATGTGAAGCACGTCCCGTCGGGGCGGGGCGTCTATTCCTTCCTCCTGGACCGCCGCGGCCGCGTCGTCGTCGATCTGCGGGTTCTGCCCGTGGCGGGTTTCGAGGGCGACGCCGGAGACGGGGGGATGGAAGCGCTGTGGCTCGATACGCCGGGCGAGGCCCTGCCGCCTCTGATGGATCACCTTCGGAAGTACGTGCCGCCGATGCTTGCACGGCACCACGTGACGGATGTTGCCGTGCATGGGCTCATCGGACCGCGCGCGGCCGAGGCGCTCGAACGCTGGGAAGCGGCAGCGGGAGCCTCTCTTGCCCGGCGCCCCGACGAATTGGCCCCTCTCGAGGCGACGACCGTACATCTCGGGGGCGCTGCAGCCCTTGCGATTCGCCGGGAGGAAATCGAGGGAGCCGGGTTCGACCTGTATGTCGACCGCGCAGGCGGAGCCCGCGACGCGGAACGGCTCACGAGACAGCTGGAGGACGCTGTCACCGGGGCCGGGGGAGCTGCCGCCGTCCGCGGAGACTGGGAGATCCTCCGGATGGAGCGGGGATTGCCGGTGTTCGGGTCCGAACTGGGCGCCGAGCGCCTGGCCCAGGAGGCGGGCCAGGATGACCGGGCGATCAGCTTTGCCAAGGGGTGCTTCACCGGCCAGGAGGTCGTCGCCCGCATTCACTACCGCGGCCACGTGAACCGTCACCTGAGAGGGCTCCGCTGGGCCCCGGACGCCCTGCCCCGGGCACGCGACCTCGTGGGAGCCTCGCTCCGGACGACCGGCGGAACGGACCGCGCCCGGCCCGTTGGCCTCGTCACGTCCGCGGTTCGCTCTCCACGTTTCGGACCCATCGGCCTCGGCTACGTCCGGCGGGAAATCGCCCCCGGCGCCGTGCTGGAGTCGATGGACCACCCTGGCGTCGCACTGCACGTGACCGAACTGCCCTTTACACACAAGTAAAGCGCGCAGCCGCAGACGTTGCCGGTGCAGACGGCGCGCGGTTATTCTTCGCGCCGTGGCTACGTATCTTGAGGCGATTCGACAGGCGATCCGTGAGGAAATGCGGGCGGACGCCGATGTCTTTGTCATGGGCGAGGACATCGGCGCCTATGGCGGCGCCTTCAAGATTACGGAGGGGCTGCTCGCGGAGTTCGGGGAAGACCGCGTCATCGACACTCCGATCAGCGAGGCGGCGATCGTGGGAGCCGCGATCGGGGCGGCGCAGATGGGCCTGAAACCCGTGTGCGAGATGCAGTTCATCGACTTCATCGCGCCGGCGTTCAACGTGATCGTCAACTTCGCCGCCAAGGTCCGCTACCGGACGGGGGTGGGGGCCGGGCTTGTGATTCGGGGACCCTGCGGCGCGGGCGTGCGGGCGGGGCCCTTTCACTCCCAGAACGTCGAGTCGTACTTCGCCAACGTGCCCGGCCTCAAGCTGGTGGCCCCGGCGACCGTGCGGGATGCGAAAGGCCTGCTGAAGGCTGCGATTCGGGATCCGGACCCGGTACTCTTCTTCGAGCACAAGTATTTGTACCGAAGGCTCCGTGACGAACTCGAGGAGGGCGAGGAGTTCGTGACTCCGCTGGGGAAGGCGCGAACGCACCGGGAAGGAACGGACCTGACGCTGGTCACATATGGCGCGATGGTCCACACTGCGCAGGGGGCGGCGGAGCAGCTGGAGGAGGAGGATGGCGCGGATGTCGAGATCATCGACCTGAGGACGCTGCAACCGCTCGACGGCGCGGCGATCCTCGAGAGCGTGAAGAAGACGGGGAGACTTCTCGTCCTGCACGAGGCGCCGCGGTTCGGCGGCTTCGGCGGCGAGGTCGCCGCGTTGGTTTGCGAGCGGGCGTTCGAGTGGCTCGACGCGCCGGTCCGGCGGGTCGCGGCGCACGACACGCCGGTACCCTACGCGGCCGAGCTGGAGGACGCGCATCTACCCCAGGTGGCGGATGTCGTCTCGATGGCGCGCCTGCAATTGAGTTACTGAACCCACGCGGCTTTACGCCGGGGAAGAACACCATGTCCAAAGTGGATGTCATCATGCCGCAGATGGGGGAGTCCATCGCGGAGGGGACGTTGACGCGCTGGCTCAAGAATGTCGGGGATCCGGTCGAGCGTGACGAAGACCTGTTCGAGATATCCACGGACAAGGTCGACGCGGACATTCCGTCGCCGGCGGCGGGGGTGCTGGCTGAAGTTCTCGTGCAGAGCGGGGAGACGGTTGAGATCGACACGGTGGTCGCCCGCATCGAGACGGACGCCACGGTCCCGACATCCGCCGCACCGTCGGCGCCCGCCGCGGCGGCGGCGGCGATCCCCGCAGCTCCATCCGCGGACGCCACGCCCGCGTCCCCGGGGTCAGGGGCGGCGGGGGCGCCCGCCAGCCGGGATGAGCGGTTGCGGACACGATCGACGCCGCTGGTGCGGAAGATCGCCGCGGAGCACGGTGTCGACATCCACCAGGTGCCCGGGACGGGGGCCTCCGGCCGCGTGACCCGGGATGACATCCTGGCGTTCATCTCGGCCGGGCCCGCAGCGGCGCCCGCCCCCGCCGCAGCGCCCGCTCCCACCGCGGCGCCCACCCCCGCAGCGGCACCCG
>JAJEEM010000029.1 GCA_022820995.1 Gemmatimonadota bacterium
CCGTTCAGCTGGTTCATGATGGCGTTTCCCGCGTACGTCCTTGCGCGGCGCGCGTCACGGGGGCGATTCGCGCGCTGGACGCTCGGCGCGGTCCTGCTCACGACCTGGGACCTGACGCTCGATCCCGCCATGAGCTCGCTCACGTCCTACTGGGTGTGGGAGTCCGCCGGACCCTATTACGGGATGCCGCTCGTGAACCTCGCGGGTTGGATGGCGACGAGCCTCTTCATCATGGCGGGGTTCGACGCGGTGCGGGCGGGGCCGGTGGCAGACCGGATCCCGGCATCGCTGATGGCGGCATACTATGTGACCGTGCTGGCGCTCTCGGTGGCGATGACGCTCGCCGGCGGCTACTGGTGGGCCATCCTGGCGACGCTGGTCGTCCTCGTCGTCGTGTGGAAGGGGGCGCGGGCGTGAGCGGGCCGAATGCGGTCCGGCCCCTCGGCGAACCGCTCGTTGCGGGTCTCGCACGCGCTACCGCGATCGCCCGGCGGCGCGGCATCGAGGTTCCGCCTGTCCGCGGCAGACTCCTCCGCCCGCGCGTCGCGCTTTCGTTCGTCCCCGAGGGCCGGCGGGCAGCTCTCGGCGACCGGTTCTGGCTGGGTTGTCTGGCAGTGCAGATGGCGCACGAGGCATCGCTCCAGCACGACGACGTGCTGGACCGGGGGACGGAGCGCCGCAACGCGGCGACGCTGTTCGCCCGGCACGGGAGGGCGGCCGCCCTCCTTGTGGGGGACCTCTACCTCACGGGCGCCTACCGCGTTGCCCACATGGTGCGGTCAGAGCCTTTCCTCGCGGATTTCACCGACGCCGTCGAAGCGACGGTGCGGGGCGAGCGCATGCAGCGCGAACTGTCGGCCGCGGCGAACCCCGCTTCGCTCTATGGAGAGGTCGTGGGGGCGAAGAGCGGCGCTCTGTTCGGGGTCGCCGCGGCCCTGCCAGGCTGGATGGGCAGCGCCGCAAACTCCCATGGCGCCTGGATCTCGCCGATCACGTTACGCGAACTCGGCGTCCGGCTCGGCGCCTTCTATCAGGCCGTGGACGACCTGCTCGACTACTGCCCCGATGCGGAGACCGGGAAGCCGAAGCTGCAGGATTTCACCAATCGCACATGGACCTCAGCGCTCGGTGACAGCGGATGGGACTGGTTCGAGCAGACCCCTGCGTCCGCGGTCGTCGAATTCTTCCGGACCGGCATGGCCAGGCGCGCCGCCGCGCGCGTTCACCTCGAGGGTCTCGCGCTCACCGCGAAACTTCGCGACGCCGGGGCGGATCCGACCCTCATCGACCTGATCGATTCGTGGAGCGACCGTTGCCGGCTGGCGGTCGCCGGGGGCTCCCGCGCGGGCTCCCGTTCCGTCATCGGTACGCGGCCGCTACCCTCGTCCGCCACAACCGCCGCCCGGGTCGCGGCCCGCGCCCTCGCCCTCGGACCGCGCACGAACTGGGGTCGCTACTTCGCGCACCACAGCCGCAGCTTCTCGTTCGCCGCGCTCCTTTTTCCGCCGGAGGAGCGGAGACTCGTGCGTGAAATCTATGCCTTCTGCCGGTTCACCGACGACCTTGTGGATGAAGCGGATCGGCCGAACGGCCCTCGCATCCCTGTTGCGAGACTCCACCGGACCCTCGCCGTGTGGGAGGAGATCTGCCGGGCGGCGCACGACGGCGAGCGAACCGACATCCCTCTCGCCGATGTCGTGATGGGCGAGACCGCGCGGCGGGGGATCCCGTTCGAGCTCGTAGCGGAGTTGATCGAAGGCGTGCGCATGGACGTGGAGCCGCGCGCCTACGGATCGCTGGAGGAGCTGCGCGAGTATACGCATCGGGTCGCGTCCGTCGTCGGCGCCTGGCTGACGCGGGCCTTCGGGGTATCCGACGCCTGGGTCCTCGAGCGGGCGCACGCCCTCGGCCACGCGATGCAGCTGACCAACATCATTCGCGACGTGGGCGAGGATCTGGCTTTGGGCCGGGTCTACCTTCCGGCGGACCGGATGGCACGGCACGGAGTCGGACGGGCATCGCTCCTGCACATGCAGGCCGGCGACGAGATCCAGCCCGGCTACGTGGCGCTCCTGGAAGAGGTAATGGCCCACGCCGATGCTGCCTATGAGGTGTCATACGAGGGAATCCCGCACCTGCCGCCCTTCTTCCAGCGGCCCGTGACCGTCGCGGCCCAGGTCTACCGCGGGATCCACGACCGCGTGAGGGCGAACGGATACGACAACCTAAACCGTCGAGCCCACACTTCCCTTCCGGACAAAGTCCTGCGGGCGAGGCGGGGTCTCGGGCGGCTGCGGACGATGCCCCGCGGTCGCAGGGCCCGCCGGCCGCTCCCGACGGTCCAGAAGGAAAGCGGCTGACACGGACGGGGCCGTGAGCAGGAAGGCGGTGGTGATCGGTGGCGGTTTCGGCGGACTGGCCGCCGCTATCCGTCTTCAGGCTGCAGGCGTTGCGACGACCCTCGTCGAGCAACAACCGCAGCTCGGCGGGCGCGCCGGACAGTTCCGCGATGTCGGCTACGTCTTCGACACGGGCCCCTCCCTGATCACTGCCCCCCACCTCATCGACGATGTTTTTCTCGCGGCGGGCAAGCGGCTCCGGAACTATGTGTCGCTCGTGCCGCTCGACCCCTTCTACCGGGTCTGGTTCCACGACGGAAGTCACTTCGACTACACTTCCGACCGGGAGCGGATGAAATCCGCCATGGCGAGGTTCGACCCGCGGGATGCGGAGCGTCTCGACGACTTCTTCGCGGCGCTCGCCCCCATCTACGACGCCGTCATCCGCGAGGGACTCGGGGCCCGGCCGTTCGACACCCTCTCTTCGATGGCGGCCTTCTCGCCCAGAGTCGCACGCCTTCGAGCCTGGGAGCCCGTGGCCGGCTTCGTGCGCCGCTACTTCCACGACTGGCGCCACCAGTTCCTTTACTCTTTCCATCCCCTCTTCCTGGGCGGCAGCCCGTTCCGCTCGCCTTCGATCTACCTCATGATTCCCTATCTTGAGAAAGAGGGCGGCGTGTGGTTCGCGCGAGGCGGCATGTACAGTCTCGTACGCGGGTTCGAAGCCCTCTTCCGCGACATCGGCGGGACCGTACGTACCGGGGCCGCCGCAGTCCGCATTGAAGCGGAGGGGAGACGGGCGACCGGGGTCCGGATCGTATCGGGCGGTAACGGTGAGAACCCCGCGGAATCCCTGTTGCCAGCCGATATCGTGGTCAGCAACGCGGACGTCGGCCACACCTACGGGGAACTCCTGGGCCACCTGCGGCGGCGGCGCTGGACCGACCGCCGACTCGCGCGATTGCATCAGTCGATGAGTTGTTTCCTCCTCTATCTCGGAGTCCGGCGGCAGTATCCCGAGTTGAAGCATCACACGCTGATTCTCGGGCCGCGATACGAGGGTCTCGTGCGCGACATTTTCGATCGGAAGATCCTCGCGGATGATTTCAGCATGTACCTGCACGCCCCCACCCGCACGGATCCATCGATGGCCCCTCCCGGGTGCGAGAGTCTCTACGTGCTCGTGCCGGTGCCGAACGCCGCCTCCGGCATCGACTGGAAGCGGGAGGCCGGACCCATGGCCCGGAGGGTGATCGAGCGCCTCCAGGCATGGGGGCTCGATGGGCTCGATGATGCGATCGACGTGAAGCACGTCTTCACTCCGGACAGGTTCCGGTCCGAGTACAACGCGACACTCGGGAGCGCGTTCGGGATCGAGCCGCGGCTGACGCAGACGGCCTGGTTCCGACCGCACAATCGGAGTGAGGAGTTGCAGGGACTCTATCTCGTGGGGGCGGGCACGCATCCGGGGGCCGGAGTACCGGGCGTGATCCTGTCGGCCGCCGCGGCCTTCCACTCGATTGCGGAGGACTTCGGCCTGTAGGGGAACTTCAGGCAGCGCCCGTGTGTCCCGGCATGGCGGGCGGCGTCCAGCCCGTGGCGGCGCGGCGCTCCTGCACGCAGCGCTTGAAGCGGAAGGCGTTCTCGGGCAGGGCGAAGTCCATCCCGTAGTTGTCCGGACCCACGGCGTCGACCCGGGCCACGATCACGCCGAGGTCGTTTCGCTCCATCGCCTCGACGAACGCCTCCCCGAACGCCATCGGCGAATCCACATCGACCGCGTGCTCGATCCCCGCCCCGCGCGCGATCGCGGCGAGATCCGTGACGCCCGACGTGGTGTGCGACTCGAACCCTCCCGTCGAGAGGAGGCTCCCGTTGTCGAAGATGATGTGGAGGAGGTTCCGGGGCCGGTAGCGCGCGAGGGTGGTGAAGGTGCCGAGGTTCATCAGCGCGGAGCCGTCCCCGTCCAGCACAATCACCTTCTCGTGCGGCAGATGGTTCGCGAGGCCGAGGCCGATCGACGAGGCGAGCCCCATCGCGTGCTGCAGGTAGAAGAAGTTCTCGCGGTGGCCGAGGTCGTACAGTTCCTGGGCGCACGCGCCCATGATCGTGACGACGAGCTTGTCCTCGATCTCGGGATAGATCAGTTCCAGGCAGTCCGCGCGTCGCATCAGCCGCTCCCGCTCGACATCAGACTTCCATGAGGTCGCGCGTCAGCAGCAGCGCGACCGGCGAGAGCGAGCTCTGCGAAAGGGTGTACGCCTCGGCGATCTCCTTCGCGACGAGCGCCGGATCTCTCGCGTGGTGGTAGGGGATGTTGAGCGCCTGAAGCAAACCCTCCGTCACGATCCCGCCACGAGTGTGCCACGGGTACGGCTCGCCCCAGTGGCCGCGGACCGCGATGAGCATGCAGAGCGGGACGGAATAGAGCTGGGCGAGGGAGATGATCCCGTTCATCGCCCCGAAGAATCCGTGGTTCTGCATCAGCAGGATGTGCGGTTCGCCGGCAAAGTACGCCCCGGCCGCGATTCCGACCGCCTCCTCCTCCTTCGCGACCTGGATGAGATCGACCTCGGGATCGTCCTCGGCGCGCTGCAGGAGCAGACCGAGCCAGGTCTCCGGCAGGGCGGAGATGCTGCGGATGCCGGCGGCCTTGATCCCGTCGAAGACGGCCTTCGAGTTCTCGTAGGAGACGGTCATGCGCGAAGGGTGCGCGCGAGGACCCGCGCGCCGCAATCCCCACGGTTCGAATAACGATTGGACGGAACTCGAGTAACGATTGGACGGAGCTCGAATAACGATCAGACGCAGTTCCCGGGTGACCCCGGGTATGATGTGACGGCCCGTTCCGCCGCCACGCAGCTTCCGGGCGGTTGCGTAGCCCAGCCGCGTGTGGTCACCATGAGCGCAGCAAGGAGTGCGTATGGACGAATCGGAAGGGCGGCCGGTCGACCGGCGCGGGTTCATCAGGGATGCGGCGGTGGGTGCCGCCGCGTTCGCCGCCCCGGGGAAGCTGATGGGCGACCAGGACGAGTCACACGGCCACAGTCACGACCACGGCCACGACCACGATCACGACCACCAGGACGTGCCGCCGGACATCGCGCTCCGGGTGCGGGCGCTGGAGTCCGTCCTCGTGGAGAAGGGGATGGTGGACTCGGCCGCGCTGGACGAAATCGTGGACACGTACGAGAACCGGGTCGGTCCCCGGAACGGAGCGGAGGTCGTCGCGAAGGCCTGGGTCGACTCCGCGTACCGCGAACGTCTCCTCGCGGATGGGACCGCGGCGATCGGCGAACTCGGCCACCTCGGCGGCCAGGGCGAACACATGAAGGTGGTCGCGAACACGCCGGCGGTGCACAACCTCGTCGTCTGCACCCTGTGCTCGTGCTATCCCTGGCCGACGCTGGGCCTTCCCCCCGTGTGGTACAAGTCCGCCCCCTTCCGGGCGCGGGCGGTCATCGAGCCGCGCGAGGTCCTCAGCGAGTTCGGCCTCGACCTCCCGGACGACGTCGAAGTCCGCGTCTGGGACAGCACGGCGGAGATCCGCTATCTCGTGCTCCCCGAGCGGCCCGCCGGCACCGAGGGCATGACCGAGGAGGAACTGGCGGAAATCGTGACCCGGGATTCGATGATCGGAGTGGCGCGGGTCGAAACGCCGTCCGGCGCCAACCCGGGAGGCGACGCGTGAACACGATCCACGACATGGGCGGCATGGACGGCTTCGGCCCGATCGAGCCCGAGGAGAACGAACCCGTTTTCCACCACCGCTGGGAGGGGCGCGTCTACGCGCTCACGAGGGCGGTCGGGCGGTGGGGGCGGGGCCGCGAGTGGCCCAACTTTCGCTACACGCTCGAGAGCATCCCGCCGGCCGAATACCTCAGCATGTCCTACTACGAGCGCTGGTTCCGGATGATGACGACCCGGCTGCTCGTGAGCGGCCTCATCTCCGAGACCGAACTGGAGACGGGCTATCCGGATGCCGACGCGCCCCCGCCGGAACTCCTCCCGGCGTCGAACACCGGGGCGCCGGGGGCGGGACTCCTCGACATGGACGTGCCCGCCCGCTTCGGACCGAACGACCGGGTGCGCGCGCGGAACCTCCACCCGCGCGGCCACACCCGGCAGCCGCGCTACGTGCGCGGGCGGCGCGGGACGGTGGTCGAGGACTACGGCGTCTACGCGCTGCAGGACACGGACGAGGACGGACGGCGTCCCTCCGACCGCCGCCCGCAGCACGTCTACTCGGTGCGTTTCGAGGCCCGGGAACTGTGGGGCGAGCGTGGCGGCGCGAGGGAGGCGGTATACGCCGACCTGTGGGAAGACTACCTGGAGCCCGCGTGATGCCCGCCGACGAGCGGGTCGAGGCCGAACGCGTCGACGCGGAACGCCTCGCGGCGCTCCCTCCGCTGCCTGCCGACGACGACGGCCCGGTGTTCGAGGCGCCGTGGCAGGCACAGGCCTTCGCGCTCGCGGTGAAGCTCTCCGAGGAGGGCCACTTCACCTGGAAGGAGTGGGCCGGCACGCTCGCCGACGAACTCGCGGCAGCCGAGGCGCGTGGCGAGCCGGATGACGGCTCCCGGTACTACCACCACTGGGTCGCCGCCCTCGAACGTCTCGTCGTGGACCGCCGGCTGAGCACGTCCACGGCGCTGGACGACCGCAAGGAGGCGTGGGCGGACGCCTACCGCCACACCCCACACGGCGAGCCCGTGGAGCTCCACCGCAACGACTGAAGCCGACAAACACGTTCCCGCGGGAACGTCTTCTCGAAGCTGGGAGGCGACGATGCGCCATCACGATCACTCGCCGTCGCTCGGGATCTTCTTCTCGATCCTCCTCATTACCGCCCTGGCCTGTGCGGACCCGGGAGACGCCCCGGATCCCGACGCGCCCGCATGGATGGCGGGCGGTTCCGTTGACGCGTCGGTGCTCGAGGTGCTGGAGTGGCGACCGATCGGACCGTGGCGGGGCGGCAAATCCATCGCCGGGGCCGGGCATCCGACGGAGCCCGGCGTGTTCTACATGGGGAGCACGAACGGGGGCGGCGTCTGGAAGACGGACGACGCCGGGGTAAGCTGGCACAACCTCTCCGACGGCTACTTCGGGACCACGACCGTCTCCTCGCTGGACATCTCGCAGTCCGATCCCGACATCCTCTACGTCGGTACCGGGGACGTTTCGTTCCGCACCAACATCTCGCGCGGCGACGGGATCTACCGCTCCGATGACGCCGGCCGCACGTGGCGTAACATGGGGCTCGCGGACACCCGGAACCTCTCGGCGATCGAGGTCCACCCGCGCGACCCCGACGTCGTCTACGCCGCCTCGCACGGGCACGGGTTCATCCCGGACGAGAACCGGGGCGTGTACCGCTCGCGCGACGGCGGCGAGACGTGGGAGCGCGTTCTCTACATCGATGACGAGACCGGGGTCATCGACCTCGTCATGGACCGGAGCGCGCCCGGCACGCTCTACGCGGCGACGTGGAACGGGCGGCGCTACCCGTGGACGATCCAGGATGCGGGAGCCCGCAACGGAATCTGGAAGTCCACCGACGGCGGGGACTCCTGGGAGGAGATCACAACGTCGCCCGGACTCCCGGCCGGACTCAAGGGCCGCATCGCGCTGGACATCTCCCAGTCGCGCCCGAACCGGGTCTGGGCGCTGATGACGGCGGAAGGGGACGGCACGGGCGGGCTCTACACGGCCGACGCGCCCGGCCAGGCGGACTGGAGGCCGTGCCGCGACTACTACTGCTCCGGCAACGGGCTCTACCGCTCGGAGGACGGCGGCGACACGTGGGCGCGGGTGGCCGACAACCCCAACTTCTTCCAGCGACCGTGGTATTACACGCACGTCGAGGCCGACCCCACGGACCCGGACGTCGTGTACGTGCTCAACACCTCGATCTGGAAGTCGACGGACGGGGGCGAGAGCTTCACCGCCCTCACCACGCTCCCGCACGGCGACCACCACGCGCTGTGGATCGACCCGACCGATGCGCGCCGCATGCTGGGCGGGGGCGACGGCGGCGCCACCGTGACGCTGAACGGCGGCCGCACCTGGTCTTCGGTCGAGAACCAGCCCACGGGGCAGATGTACAACGCCTCGGTGGACGACGACTTCCCCTACAACGTCTGCGCCCCACAGCAGGACAACACGAGCATCTGCGTGCCCAGCCGCTCCGACGAGGGGGCGATCTGGGACTACCAGCGCTGGACGACGGCGGCGGCCGAGAACGGCGGGATCGCGGTCCACCCCGACCGGCTCGACGTGAGCTACGGCGGCGACCACCACTGGATCGCGCGCGTGGACCGCTCGACCGGCGAGCGCCGCTGGATCAACGTGTGGGGCGAGAACTACTACGGCACGGGCGAGGACCAGCTCCGCTACCGGCAGGTGTGGGACGTCAAGCTCTTCCTCTCGCCCCACGACCCGGACGTGATGTACACGGCGACCCAGTACGTCCACCGCTCGACCGCTGAGGGGGAGAGCTGGGCGGACATCTCCCCCGACCTCACCCGTGCCGACGAGACCCGGTTCGAAGCGACGCTCCCGTCCGATCGTGGCGAGTACTGGGGCCTCACGCGCGAGAACGTGGGAATCGAGTGGTACGCGGCGATCGCGAGCATCGCGGAGTCGCCCGTGCGGGAAGGGGTCCTGTGGAGCGGCTCGAACGACGGGCTCGTGTACGTGTCGACGGACGGCGGCGGGAACTGGGAGGACGTCACCCCGCCGGACATGGAGGCCGACACCTGGGTGAGCGTCATCGAGCCCTCGCGCCACGATCCGGCGGCGGCCTACGTGTCCGCGAACCGGCACATGATGGGGGACGACGCCCCGTCGGTGTGGGCGACCTCGGACTACGGGGCCACGTGGCGCCGCATCGACGCGGGGTTCCCGGAGGACGACTTCGTGTGGGTGGTGCGGGAGGACGAGGAGCAGCCCGGACTCCTGTACGCCGGCGCGGAGTGGAGCGGGGTGTGGGTGAGCCTCGATGACGGGGAGAACTGGCACTCGCTGCGTCTCAACCTGCCGGTCACGCCGGTCCGCGACCTCAAGCTGAAGGAAGGCGACGTCGTCGCAGCCACGCACGGGCGCGCCCACTGGATCCTGGATGACATCTCGCCGCTGCGGCAGTTGGCGGCCGCGGATGTGACGATCCGCGCCGACGGTGGCGGGCCGAGCGCCGAGGACGGAGTTCGGCTCTTCACGCCGCGCCCCACGATCCGCTTCCGGGAGACGGTGACCCGGGCCACGTTCGGCGGCCTCTTCATGCCGAATCCGCCGAGCGGCGTCGTGCTCCGCTACTACCTGCCCCAGGTCCCCGAGGGTGAGGTCCGGCTCTCGATCCACGAGGCGGGCGACGGCGAGACCGAAGGGGAGGAGATCCGCACCTTCTCGAGCCTGGGCGTCGCTCCCGAGCCGGGGCCGGATCCGATCGATCCGGCAGACCTGGTGGAACCCGGGCTTCCCGCCGAATCCGGGGCGAACGCCTTCGAGTGGGACATGCGCTATCCGGAGCCCGTCGACTGGGTTCCGAAGACGCTGTACCGGCACCGCGATCCGTACGGGCCGCTGGCGCCCCCGGGCCGCTACGAGGCGCGGCTGACGGTGGACGGCTAGACGTTCACGGTCCCGTTCGAACTCGTGCCGGACCCGCGCGTGACGACGCCGCAGGCCGAGTTCGACGAACAGTTCGGCTTCCTGATGGCGATCCGGGAGAAGATCGGCGAAAACCACCGCGCGGTATCCCGCATCCACAGTTTGCGGCGCCGGATCGTGGAGGCGATCGAGGCCGCGGGGGGGACGGAGGGCGCGGCCGACATCGCTCGCGCCGGGGCCGAACTCGACGCTCGGCTGTGGGAGATCGAGGACCAGCTGCGCCAGTTCCGGCCCTCGCGGCAACACCGCGCCAAGCAGGAACTCATCAACTGGCCCGTCCGCCTCGACGACAAGTTCGCGAAGCTGCTCGAGCACGCCGAAGCGTCGGACGCAGCCCCGACCTCGCGCGACCGCATGCTGTTCGACGACCTGTCCGAACGTCAGGAGGAACAGATCGAGACCCTCGGGTTCATAGAGGAAGGCGAAGCCACGCGCTTCTTCGACCAGGCCAACCCCGGGGGGCCCTGACATGCTTCGGATCGCCGTCTCAGCGATCATTTCCTTCGCGTGGGCGGTGTCTGCCGGAGCGCAAACCACCGAACTGCATCTGGTGGAGGAACTGCGCCTCGGACGCTTCGACGGGTCGGGACCCGATGTCTTCGCGGATATCCACGATCTCGCCAGTTCCCTGCTCAGCTAACATGGGACGAAGGACGTGGCCTCCTGTGGATCGACGACCTCATGTTTCTCTCGGTTGTGGATTCGCTCGGGATGGAGCATGCGCGGGACACGCGACTGCCAAGAGGCGACCTCGGCCCGGCTCTCCCGGCTGTGATGGCAACCATTGTGACGGCTGTCGACCGGCACGGCCGGATATACGAACAACAGTTCAGATCGGTCGGCGATTCCACGTACAGCTACGTCGCCGGAGGTGCGGTGACGCGGGACTATGCGATATCCGGTGACACGCTCTATCTCGACGCGCGCGTGGTTGTACAAAGTGGCCCACCGCAGACAAGCCGAAGTCGGAGTCGTCGTGGAGCTGGGACGATGACCCTGACCATGATGCGACCCGAGCGCGACCATGTCGCGTGGTCTATCTCGCCCGAGGGTACGGTCTGGCTTGCCGACCTTGATCGACCCCGGCTGCATGAACTGACCATCGCAGGCGATACGCTCCGTACACTGGACGTTCCGTGGGAGGGTCCATCGGAACTGGACATCTCGCCCCGACCCCGGGCGCAGATCGAAGCGTCAGGTATAGCGCCGCCGCTCGATATGTGACTTGATTGGTCTGAACGTTACGACTAGAATGGTCTTTATGGATACGGTGTCGATTTCGGCCCTCAAGGCCAATCTCTCGCATTACCTCCGCCACGTCCGACGGGGCGGTGAGGTTCAGATCCTTGATCGCGGCGCGCCCGTCGCTCGGCTGGTGGCACCGGGCCCAGGGGACGAGGATGCCGTCCGCGACCGCCTCGTTCGCGAGGGCATCCTGCGCCCCGGCAGCCGACGCGCCGCATCGATTCTCGATGACCCGCCGCTGAATCTGTCGACGAGCATTTCGAAGGCACTGGACGAAGATCGGGCCGACCGGATTTGAGGTATTGGGATGCCTCGGCGCTTGTCCCCCTCATGATCTCCGAGCCCGGTAGCCGATGGGCGCGGGCTTGGCTCACCGAAGACGATCGCGTCGTCACCTGGGCTTGGACGCGGACGGAAATCACGGGCGCGATCGAGAGGGTCGCTCGCGAAGGAACGCTGAACCGGCCGCAGCGTCGGGCGGCGCTCGACCGCCTCGAGAGTTTCGCCGCCGAATGGGACGAAGTGACGGATGTGCTTGCGGTGCGCGCCCGCGCGAACTCCGTGTTGGCGCGACACCCGCTCCGTGCCGCCGATGCCGGTCAGCTCGGTGCCGCCCTATTGGTGAACGAACTCGTCTCGGAGCCGTTGGTGTTCCTTTGCTTTGATCGCCGCCTCTGCGAGGCCGCCGAGCGGGAGGGTCTCCGAGTCGTCGAGACCGACGGCGTTTAGCGTCGCCAGACGCCTACGCCGTTTTCGTAGACGATTTCGGTTCCGTACGGGCGTGACAGCTCGGCGAGGTGCTCGATGATCCTGCGACCCAGTTCCTCCGGCGCGATCCGGGGGGTGCCCCGCCGGCCCCGCGGCGCCTTCCAGCTCAGTTCGATGGGGTGGAAGATGATCTCGACCACCTCTTCTCCCTCGAAGGTCGCGACCGGGACCACGCTCTCGTACCACTCGGACCCGATGGGGAAGCCCGTCGTCGGGTTGCCGTCCTCGTCCACCTGGAAGCGCGTGTCGTAGATCTCCGAGGCGAGCCGGTCGAGCGGGATCCCGTAGCGGTCGCGCTGGTCGGAGGGCATGGGGTCGATCGTCTCGTTCTGGAAGATGAAGTTCGCCAGCGAGTAGAAGATCGGCCGTCCCCTGTAGATCTCCACGCCGCGCAACTGGTGCGGGCCGTGGATGATGAACGTGACCGCACCGGCGTCGATCGTCTGCCGCGCGAACTCCTCCATCCACGCCGGCGCCGTTACGAAGGCGTTGCCGGGCTCGTGCGAGTGGCTGTTCACGACGACGTAGTCGGCCTGGTCCGTCGCGTTTCGCACCTCGTGCAGGACCCGCTCGCGGTCCTCGTCGTTCAGTGAGACGGTCGCGCGGTCCTCGTCGCCCGGGAACACGGTCTCGCCGAACACACGAACGGGCGCGTCCGCGTCGTCCGGCACGGTCGCGCCCTGCCGCCGGGCCACGTCCCGCAGCGCGGCCATCGTCTCCGGCGACCCCTCGTAGCGCGTGCTCAGCCGCAGCGGGTTCAGCCCCGGCCGTCCCTGCACGGTCGGCCCGGCCTTCCCGGCGCGCGACATGGGCGTGAAGGTGGACGCCATCCCGATGAGCGCGATCCGGCCCTTCGGCGTCTCGAGATACCCGGGACGGCTGGCCCAGCCGAGGTTCTCGCCCGTTCCCGAGTGGATGAGGCCCCAATCGTCCATCAGCCGGTTCGTGAGGCGCATGCCCTCGACCCCGTAGTCCGTCGAGTGGTTGTTCGCCCGGTTGTAGAGGTTGAACCCCATATCCACGAGATCCTTCAGCGTCTCCGGCGAACCCACCTCGTAATTCCCGCCGTTCTCCGCCGCCGGCCAGCCGGTGAACTCCTGCAGGCGGAAGACCGACTGCTCGAGGTTCAGGAAGGCGGCGTCCGTCGCGCGGATGATGTTGGCGAGGTCGTGGAAGCCCGGATCGCCGGGATGATCGAACGGCGCCGTGCGGCGGTTCATGATCACGTCCCCCACGGCGGACAGCGTCCAGCGGGTCTCCGAGTCGATGGGCGAACGGCTCTGCGCCCGGATCTCCGTCCCGACGGCCGGTGCCAGAGCGGCGAGAGACAGAACGAAGCAGAGAGCGAGACGAGTGGTACGGCGCATGGGGTCCTCCTGGTGACGTGCCGGGCATCCAAGCCTCTCGCCAACGTACGGAGAAAACCGATCCGCGCGCATGCGCCTGCGGCCGGAGGATACTTGTGGACTCGCGATCGGAAGGTCGGAGCGACACGATATCGGTTCGATTCTATGCGTCATTTAAGGCGCGTTATACGATCATTTGCAATTTACGCGCCATGTTTTGCGGATTGGAGGATCGGCACATGGGAGCCATCATCTCAACGAGCCGTACACCGGATGTGCTGCGGGAAATCGGTGCGCGCCTGAAGACGCTACGCCTGCGCCAGAACCTTCGCGTGAAGGATCTCGCCAGCCGCGCCGGTGTGGGGGCGCGCACCATCGACCGGATGGAGGCCGGGCACAGCGTGGGCACCGACAAGCTGGTGCGGGTCATGCGGGGGCTCGGGCGGCTCCAGGCGTTCGAGGCCTTTATCCCGCTGCCGGAACCATCTCCCTATGAGATCGAGCGTTTGAGAGGCAAGCTGCGCCAACGAGCATCGCGCCGGACCTAGCCGCAGGAGTGGGAGATCGGCCTCAGCGGTTCATGACGACCTGACGCCGGACGACCGGCTCCCCGCCGGTTGACAATGCCAGCTACATCGACGAGACTTTAGCGTCTCATTCAGGACGAGAGCGTATCTCCCATGGCGCTGGCGACAAGAGAACGGATCCTCGAGGCGGCCGGCGGGACGCTGTCGCGGAATCCGAACGCCTCACTCGACCAGATCGCGGTCGAAGCGCGGGTCGGGCGAGCGACCGTCTTCCGTCACTTCGAGAGCCGTGCGGGGCTGCTCAAGGCGCTGGCCGGCCGAGCCATCGCCGAGACGGACAGGGCGACCCGGCTGGCCGCGGCGGATGCGCGCACCGCTACCGATGCCCTGAGGCTGATCACGCAGGCCGTTGTCGGCGCCGGCGAGTCGTTTCGTTTCCTGGACTCGGCCGCCGAGCTCTACGACGAGCCGGAGATCGTCGAAGCCTACCAGCGGCAGATGTCCGAGTTGGCGGACCTGGTTGAAGCCACGAGGCGGGAAGGCTTCATTCGACCCGATCTCCCCACCGCGTGGGTGGTGGCAAGTATCGATGGATTGATATGGGCCGCGTGCCGAGCCGTCGGCGACGGGGAACTCGGTGTGGTTCAGGCGCAGGATCTCGTGTGGGAAACCATCGCGGATGGGCTTTCGACCGAAGGGGCCAGGGAGGATCGCGATGCCGAATAGGCCGAACAGGCATAACCGACTGCCGTTTCCGGCACAGATCCTGACGACCGCGATCATCGTGCTTGCCTTTGTGGGGGCGGCGCGCCTGGCGAGTTCCTAAGAAGACTCCAGAGCGTTCGACGAGGCGGCGGAGCAGACGCGTTTCCAGTTCGAAGGCGCGGCTCGAGGGGTCGGAGCGGCCGATCGGGCGAACGATGAGATCCCGGTGCCGCTGGAGCATGAGGAGCCATGATGGAGGCCATCACGAGGGCGCTCAACTGGGATGCGGTCATGGGCTGGTTCCATGTGTTGAACGATCTCAGCCTGGTCTACGTGGTCATCCCCTTCTTCTTCGTCGAACTCGTCCGCTACGCCTTCCTCAAGCGCCTGAGCTTCGACGTCATCGGCGACTCGGTGGCGAACGTCATCACCTTCGTCTGTTTCGTGGCCATCGAGTACGCGCTCGGTATCCTCTTCGTCACGAAGCTCTACTTCTGGATCTACGCTAACTTCAGCCTGGTCCACCTGTCTCTGAACTGGGTCACGATCGTGACCTGTGTCCTGCTGGCCGATCTCATGTACTACTGGGATCACCGCATGATGCACCGAATCGGCGTCGGCTGGGCCACGCACACCGTGCACCACAGCTCACCCCACTTCAACATGTCGGTGGCCTACCGCTTCGGCCCCCTGGACGCCGTGTTCCCGCTTCTCTTCTCCTTTCCCATCGTCATGCTGGGATATCACCCGATCCTGGTGCTGCTGTCGGAGGTTCTCGTCCAGCAGTTCCAGGCGATCCTGCACACGGAGGCGATCCGAAAGCTGCCGCGACTGGTCGAATTCCTCTTCAACACACCGTCCCACCACAGGGTGCACCACGGCTCGAACCGGCAGTACTGCGACAAGAACTACGCGGGCATGCTCATCATCTGGGATCGCATGTTCGGGACCTTCGAACCGGAGGTCGAGCCGGTGGAATACGGCGTCCGGCAGCCCATCAACTCGAACAATCCCATCACCGTGTTCCTGCACGGCATCCAGCGCCTGATCGTGACGATCGTCCGGACGAGGGGCGTCGCGAACAAAGCGAGGGTACTGGTGAAGCCGCCGGGCTGGAGTGCGACGGACTAACCGTCCGTGGCAAACCCCTGCGTTAGCGGGCGGCCGCAGTCGCGCGGGCGCGCTCGAGGAGGGACTGGTAGAGGGCGTCGGCCTCCTCCACGCGCGGTTCGAGGCGGAGGCGCTGCTGTTCCCATTCCTCCTCGAGGAGGCGGGTCGTCTCCCAGTATTCGAGATCGGCGGCGGGCCGGATCGGCTCGTCGAGCAGTTCCTGGAGCTTGGCCCGGTGGCGGGCGACGAGTTCCGGCACGGCTTCCAGCTTCCACCAGGGTTCGTCGTCCACGACCACGAACACCGGGGCGCTGTGCGCCACGGTCATGTCGCGCGCCCCGTCGCGGTCGCCGAACGCGCGCACGGCCACCCACTGGCTCTCGTCCGCCTCGATCCGCGTTGCGAGGCGCAGCCTGTCGGCGTCCCCGGCCGACCGGGTCACGCTCGCGACGACCTCGCCGTGGACGATGAGTTCCAGCCGGTTCAGCCGGTCGATGTCGGGGTTGAGGGAAGCCTCGGCCACGACCTCGAGGCTCTCCCCGCGCGCGACGCGAAGCTCGGAGCCCATCTCCCGGCCGTTCACCCGGAACTCCAGGAACGGCCCGTTGCTCACGTACGTGTGGCCGGAGCGGTAGGCGTTGTACCACTCGCGGGGGGCGAACGGCCCGTCCAGCTTCACGTACGTGCGCTCGACCCCCGGCAGCGTGGGCCCGAAATACGGGTAGTCCGCGCCCGCGATGGGGCGGACGTTAAAGCCGAGGTTGAGAAAGCTGTACCAGATGTCGTCGTACAGGCGCCCGCCCTGCAGGACCTCGATGAAGTCGACGAGGTCGAACGGCACGTCGAGCGCCAGTCCCCGTTCCCCGTTGAAGAGCTGGCCCATGTGCGCGTAGCCGGAGATCCCGCCCTGGGCATGGGACGCCTCGAACACACGGTGGTAGAGGAAGTAGGACTCGGGGTCCGGACGGATGGGGCGCTGGAGGTTGTGGTGGATCGTGTGCCCGCGGTGGACCGTGCGCGGGTCCTCCTGCCCGGACACGAGCGCGTGGCCCTCCCGCACGTACTGTCCGGCCTCGCCCCACGCCGGCTGCTTGAAGTGGGTGACGGCGATGTTCCCCATCTCGAGCAGGTTCGCGACGTGGATGTCCTCGGCGGCGATCTGCGCCCACACGGCATCGTCCTCCGTGTGCTCGCGCGCGATGTGAACGTGGGAGTCGCCGGAGTACCAGCCCTCCGCGGGGAGGTCCGCGTAGCGCTCGAGGGAGACCGTGAGATCGGTCGTCTCATCCGCGCGCACTTCGAGGGTTCGCTGATAGCCGCGGTACTCGGGGCCACGCGTCGCGACGAGTTCGTAGCTCCCGACCGGGAGCCGGGCCTCGTATGCCCCGTCGACGTAGAAGGCGAGGCGGTGCTCGGAGGGCCACCAGGTGCGCGGGTTCACCCACAGGAGACGGACCTCGTCGGCGAAGCGGCGCACGAGCACGGACCGCTCGGAGGGAAGCGGAGCGCGGCCGGTCTCATCGTAGAGTCCGAGCCGTGCGGGGACCGAACGCCCGCTCGCGGCATCCTCGACGGCGAGGCGCAGGGTGCCGTAGCCGGCCGGAACGGGCGTGGCGTGGCTGCGCACGACCTCGATGTCGCAGAGGGCGATCCCCTCGGGACCGCCGATCGCAAGATCCGTGTCGCGGATCCCATGCGCGGCGAAGCGGGCGCGCTCGAGCGTCACCCGAGCCGTGGCGAGCGCCGCGCCGGCGCCGGCGCCCGATCCGGGGGCAAATTCGGGTTCGACGGTGGCCGATTCGCCGATCCCGTCGCCGCCGTTGTCGTTGAAACCGACGCTGAACGACCCCGTGAGTTCCGGTGCGTAGGTGATCACGAGGTCGACGGGCTCATCGATGTCGAACGCGAAGGCGTCGTCGATGTCGAGAGCGAAGAGAGGGCCGACGACGCACGTCCGGTCGCCGATGTCGCGCGTCTGAAACGGGTTCCCGCGGCCGTACATGCCGAGTTCCGAGCGGGCGACGCCGAGCGTGCGGGCGATGTTCTCGCGCGGCCACTCGAGTTCGACGACGAAGCGGGCATCGCTGTCATGCGCCGGAGAAGGCGCGCCCTCCCCCGCCGGGCCCGTGGCCCCCGAGACGAGGAGGCCGGTCGCGGCGAGTAAGCAGATCCGGCGGACGCGAGCGGTCACCGCTCGTACACGATCCGCCCGCCCACGACGGTCAGGTCGATCTGCATGGATTCCAGGCATGGGTCCTCGCACTCCAGCACATGGTCCGCCGTCACGACGAGGTCGGCGGCCATCCCGACTTCGAGCGTCCCCTTCTCCTCCTCCGCGAAGGTGAGGTGCGCGTAGCCTCGCGTCACGGCCTCGAGCGCCTCCTCCCGCGTGATGCCCTGCGATGGGTCGAGCACGCCGGCGCTGATCGTGCCGCGCGTCGTGAAGTGGTGCAGCATCCACCATGGGTCCCAGGGGACGACGGGGGAATCCGTGCCCAGCGACACCGGGATCCCGGCGTCCAGGTAGGCGCGCACGGGCGTGGTCCAGGCCGCGCGCTCCTCGCCCCAGTACTTCACGAGGCTCGGCGCGGCCACGTAGAGGTGGTTCTGCGCCGTCACGTGGAGTCCGAGCGCCCGCATGCGCGGGAAGTGGTCGTCGCGCGGGATGAAACCGTGTTCGACGACCCAGCGGAGGCCGTCGATCGGCGCATCGGCGTTCGCGGCCTCGTAGCCGTCGAGGACGAGGTCGATGGCCGCGTCGCCCACCGCGTGCGTCGCCACCCGCCAGCCCCGCCGGTGAAGTTCGCGGACGGTTTCGATGTAGCGCTCGGTCGGCACGGTCTGCAGGCCGTGGAAGGTGCCCCCCTCGCCCCAGGGCTCCTCGTACGGCTCGCGCATGAGACCGCCCTCGAAGCCGCCGTCCACGCCGAGCTTCACGCCGCCGACGCGGAGCCAGTCGTCGCCCTCGCCCATCTCCGGCCATGTCGCGAGCGCGTCGGCGAGCGGCGGCGCTCCGGCGCCCCGAGGAGCGCGCAGGACATAATTCACGCGCAGGGTGAGCCGGCCCTGGTCCCGGAGTCGCTCGATGGCCCGGTACTGCTCGGGGGGGCCGCCCGGGTAACGGATGCTGGTCAGGCCGCGGGAGTTGAGCGCGGCGTACTCCTCGGCCATCTCGTCGAGGACGACCGCCGGATCGGACGGCGCGGCGGCCGGCAGCGTCACGAGATCCTTGGCGCGGTCTACGAGTTCGCCGTTCAGCCGCCCGTCCGGATAGCGACCGATGCGGCCGCCCGGCACCTCGGGCGTCGATTCGCCGATGTCCCAGCGGGCGAGCGCCGGACTGTTCAGCACGTATTCGTGTCCGCCGCGGACGACGACGACCGGCTGCCCGGGCGCCGCGCCGTCGAGATCGTCACGATAGGGAAGGCGGTGCTCGGCGAGCTGGCCTTCGTGCCAGTCGCGGTTCGTGACGATCAACTCGCCGGGCGCCGTCTCCAGCGCGAAGGCGGCGATCGCATCGGCCACGTCCCGCAGGGAGCGCGCCCCCGTCAGGTCGACCCCCGGGCCGCCTCCGATGCCGTGGTAGTGGTTGTCCGTGAGCCCGGGAATCACGGTCCGGCCGTTCAACTCCACGACGCGCGTGTCGGGCCCGGCCAGCCGGCGAATCTCGTCCGACGTCCCCACCGCCCGCACGCGGCCGTCGCTGACCGCCAGCGCCTCCACGGTCCCCGGCGCTCCCATCGTGAGGATCTCGCCGTCGACGAGGACGAGGTCCGCTGCCTCGGGCCGGGGCGCCCCGCAGGCCGCCAGCCCGAGCGCCACGAGTCCCACTGTCGCCAGCTTCGGGGCCATCAGTGCAATCACGGCGCCCCTCCCGTCTCGCGGCGCAGGAGTCTGCCGGGCTGGGCCTCCGTCAGCACGCCGTCATCGATCACCGGCACGCCGTTCACGAACACGTAGTCCATCCCCTCGGCATAGCGCATCGCGTCCCCGAACCGGGCCATGTCCCGCACCTCGTCCGAGTCGAAGAGCACGAGATCCGCCGCCATCCCCGGCGCGATCAGGCCCCTGTCCGCCAGTCCCAGCCGGCGGGCCGCGAGCGACGTCATGCGGCGCACGGCGTCCTCCAGACTCAGAATCCCGTCCTCCCGCACGTACTTCGCGATCACGCGCGGGAAGGCCCCGAACGCCCTCGGATGCGAACTCGCCGTGGTCGCGGGGTTCACCGGCGAGGCGTCGGTGTCGATCATCACGAACTCGGCCCGGAGCGCCTGCCACTTCTGCTCCTCGTTCATGCTCTCCGGGTTCACGCTCACGCCGCCGGCCTGCACGAGATCGAAGAACGCTTCCCACTCCTCGGTCCCGAGGACCTCCGCCGCCTCGGCGATCGAGAGGTTGATCACGCGGGCGTCCACCTCGTCGGGGGCGGAGACGATGAGGACCTTGTCCCAGTCCATCCCCACATGGCGGTACCAGTTCTCCCAGTCCGACGTCGTCTCCACCTCGCGGCGGAGTTCCGCCCGCACCGCGGGATCGGAAAGGGTTTCGAGGAAGGGCACCCGGCCGCCCGCGTAGTGGCGGGGATGGAGGAAGGAGCCGAGACCGATCCCGTTCCGGATGTAGGGATAGATGTCCGCCGTCACGTCGATCCCGGCGACGCGCGCCGAGTCGATGAGGGCGAGGGCCTCGGCCATCAGCGGCCAGTTGTCCCGTCCCGCTGCCTTGAGGTGGTAGATGTGGACGGGGGTGCCGGCGCGGACGCCGATCTCGATCGCTTCCCGGATCGCCTCCAGGACGGAGTGCGACTCGTTCCGCATGTGCGTGAAGTAGGTGCCGCCGTACTCGCCCGCGACGCGCGTGAGTTCGACGAGTTCTTCCGTAGTCGCGTATACGGCGGGGGGATAGATGAGCGATGTCGAGGTCCCGACGGCGCCGTCCTCCATCGCCTGCCGGACGAGCGCCTTCATCTCCTCGAGTTGCCCGGGCGTCGGCTGTACGTCCCCGTCGCCCAGGACCACGCGCCGCACCTGTGTGAGTCCCACGTCGTGGACGACGTTGATCGGGATCCCGATGCGCTCGACGTGCGCGAAGTATTCCGCATACGTCCGCCAGCGCAGTTCCTCGCCGTTCACGACCAGCCCCGAGGGCTGCGTGGCGTCGCTCTGTGGCGCGGCCGACCCGCCCTCGCCGGAGAGGTAGGTCGTGATCCCCTGCCGGAGCTTGCTCTCGGCGCTCGGGGGATCCGTGATGAGGACGACGCTCGACTGGCCCATCATGTCGATGAACCCTGGGCTGACTACGCGATCCGCCGCGTCGATCGTGCGCGCCGCCGGCTGGCCCGAGAGGTTCCCGACCGCCGCGATCCGGTCCCCGCGAAGGCCGACATCGCCGCGCACCCAGGGATTCCCCGCCCCGTCCACGATCCGCGCCCCCGTGATCAGCACGTCGAACGGCCCCGCAGGCGTTGGTCCCTCTCCCACCCCACACCCCAGGAGAGCCAGTCCCAGTAGCACGGACGCAGGAAGGCGTGGGGGCCAGCCCCCTCTTGCGTTCACCGCCGCCCCGCATCGCGGAGGGCCTTCCAGCTTATGCCGTCCAGCCTGTTTCCCTTGCGCAAAGCAATCAGCCCCTTGATCGCACGGGCGATTTCGCCGTCAGACATCTCTCGCCGCGTAACCGTATCCTCGGCTACGGCGTCGCATTCTTCCTTCATCAGCCAATCCATGGGCGCAGGTTCCTGTCCCTCGAAGGATCGACCGGGCGTCGCCTGGCGGCAACCGCACCTCCGGCAGGTAAGCTGTTGGAGCGGCCGGTGGACGCGTCGCGTCATGGCCTGCGACCGCGCATACTGGTCTTTCGGGAGCTGCTGAACGTCGCCGAGGGTCGAGAGGTATTCTGATGGGAAGCCGAACTGCGAAGCGCCGCGCTCTTGTTGTCCAGCCCCTGCCGCTTGTGTGCCACATTGTGAGAGTTATGGCGCATAAGACGGCTGACGTGCCACGTATGGCACACAAAACTCGCCGTGTGCCACAAATCGCGAGATGTGGCACAAAATGGCCGCACGTTTCCCGAAACTGGTCCCTTCTCCTGCTCCTCCTTTGGGGCCCTTGGCACCCGGCGCCGCTGTCCGGGCAGGATGCGGAGCGGTATCCGGGGCCGTTTCCCGGCGGGTATCCGGCGATGAGCGGGATCGGCGGGTCGGGGAAGATGTACATGGAGAGCTACTTCCCGCCCCCCGTCACGGCGTCGCCCACCTATCCCGCCTTCTCGCCCGATGGCGCGTCGATCGCCTTCGCCTACCAGGGGCGGATCTGGGCGGTCCCCGCCGAAGGGGGCGTGGCGCGGCAGTTGACGTCCGGGGCCGGCTACCACTCGATGCCGAGCTGGTCGTCGGACGGCCGACACATCGCCTACGCCGCGGACATCGACCTCAATCTCGACATCTTCCTGCTCGACCTCGATAGCGGAGAATCCCGGCGGCTGACGGAGGATCCGGCCATCGACATGCGGCCGCGCTTCTCCCCCGACGGCTCCAGGATCCTGTTCACGACCGGACGGGACGGGACGTTCGACCTCTGGGCGTACGACCTGGGGACGGGAGCGCTGGAGTCCGTCATCGCCCACCCGGGGGCGAACGACATGGCCGGCGACTGGATCGGCGACACGGGCGACATCGTCTTCGTCTCCAAGCGCGGAGAGGCGGCGCTCGGCTCGGGCTCGCTGTGGCGATGGAGCGCGGACACCGGCGAGGCGGAACTCCTCATCCGCATCGAGACGAACTACCAGGCCTCGCCGGTCGTGGCCCCCCACGGCGGCTCCGTGGCCTACGTGACGGACGCATCCGGGAACAACGACATCTACCAGGTCCCGACGTACCGGGCGGGCGCGGCGCAGGACCGTTCCAGCCCGGGCATCCAGCAGGTCCGCCTCACGCACACCCGCACCGACGAGTACTTCCCCTCGTGGTCGCCGGACGGGGAGCGCCTCGTCTACGCGCGGAACGGGGGCCTGCACGGCCAGGAACGGACGATCGACGGCGGGATGGGGTTCGGGCTCTACACGACGGGGCGCGGTGGCGGCGATCCGGTCCCGGTGCCGATCGAGGACTACGCGTGGTCCGAACCCACGGGCCAGGTGCAGGTCCGCGTCACCGACGCGAGCGGGCGGCGGGTCCCCTCCCGCATCTACCTGGAGGCGTCGGACGGGCGGAGCTACTTCCCCGACGGCAGCTTTCCCCGCGTCCTGAGCGGGCCCGAGGACTACTACTTCCACACGGACGGGAGCTTCTCCGTCACCCTCCCGGTCGGGACGGCCGAACTGGAGGTGTGGCGGGGCTTCGAGTACGAACCCGTCATGCGCACGGTGGACGTGCGCGCCGGCGAATGGACGAACGTCGATGTGCGGCTCGAGCGCTGGATCGACATGGCCGCGGACGGCTGGTATTCGGGGGACAATCACATCCACCCGAACTACGGCGGCCACTACTTCGTCACGCCGCTCGATCTCGGCAACAAGGCGCTGGCGGAAGACCTCAACGTGGCGAACGGGATGATCGCCAACTACTGGGCGAACAGCCGCGTCGAGGATCTGGAGCACTTTCTCGGCCACCCGCATCCGCACCCGGACCCGCGCACGATCGTCTACTACAACGAGGAGTACCGGCCGAACTTCTTCGCCCACATGTCGCTGCTGAACCTCGTGGAGCTCATCACGCCGTTCTACATCGGTTACGAGGGGACGGCGTACCGCGAACTCTACCCGGATAACGCGGCCGTTCTGCGCCGCGTACACGAGCAGGGCGGCATCGGCGGCTACGTGCACCCGTTCGGGCTCAGCCACCGCGGGCCCGACCCGGCGCCCGGCGGGGCGCGAGAACTGCCCGTCGACGCGATCCTCGGGCTGGCCGACTTCGTGGACGTCTCCTGCATCTGGAGCGATGAACTTGGGACGGCCGCGATCTGGTACCGTCTGCTCAACACCGGCTCCCGGATCCCGGCCACCGCGGGAACGGACGCGATGACGGACATGTGGCGGCATCCGGCCGTGGGGACGACGCGGTCGTACGTCTACACGGGCGAGGAGGAGCTCGACTACGACGAGTGGGCGGACGCGATGGCCGCCGGCCACGCCTTCGTGACGAGCGGGCCCATCCTCACGCTCGACGTGGACGGCATGGGGATGGGGGAGGAACTGGCGGTCTCGAGCGGCGAAAGCGTGACGGTCGCGGTCACGGCCCGCTCACTGTTCGAGATGGAGCGGCTCGACATCATCCGGAACGGCGAGATCATCCACACGGTCGAAGCGAGCGGCGACGGCCGGACGCTGGAGGCGGAGGTCGACGTGCGCATGGATGGAAGCGGATGGATCGCCGCGCGAATCCTCGGGCCGGCGCAGCACGGCGCCATGGACAGCTACCTGTTCGCGCACACGAACCCGGTGTTCGTCATCGCCGACGGAGAGCCGATCCGGTCGCAGGAGGACGCCGCGTTCTTCGTGCGCTGGATCGAGCGGACGATCGAGGATCTCCATTCCATGGACCGCTGGGACGACCCGGCGCACAAGGCCGAGGTCATCGCGACGTTCGAGGAGGGTCTCCGCCTCTACCGCGACCAGGCCGCCGGTGGCCGCTGACGGCGGCGATCCGGGGCCGACGGAAGACCCGGCGCCGACGGAGGACGCGGCGCCGGCCGAGCGTGAGGCATCCCCCAGCTTCTTCCTCAACGGCGAAGTGCCGCTCGACGCGCTGCCCGGCGTCGAGGCCGTCGACTGGCTGCCGCTTCACCCCCGTTTCGCGAGGCGTCTCCAGGTCGGGGCGGTCATCCGGTCCGTCGCCTATGTCGCGGCCGCCGGGGGTTTCCACCTGCTGGTATCCGCCCGCAACCCCGGCGTCATCTCGGGGCCCCTGCCGTGGCTCCCGCCGTTGTTGTGGACGGCCCTGGGCGTCTTCTGCGTGTGCTCCGTCCTGTGGCCGCTCATCGCCGTCCCGCGCCGCGGCTACGTCGTCCGCGAGAAGGACCTCCTGTACAAATCCGGCGTTCTCTGGCGCTCCGTGAAGGCATTCCCCTTCAACCGCGTACAGCACACCAAGCTCCACAGTACTCCGCTGGACCGCCGGTTCGGTCTGGCCAGCCTGTCGGTCTTTCCGGCGGGGGGCGGCCTCGGGAACCGGGTCCACGGTCTGGGACGGGAGACCGCCGAGCGGCTGCGCGTGTACATCTCGGAACGAATAGAGTCGGCGGCGTCGCCTGCCGCGGATTCGGACGAACGCTCGGAAGCCACCGGGAACGCCGGCCGGTGAATTCGCCGAACCCCGGCGATTGGCGACGCGCCTCGCCCTTTGCCATCCTCTTCTTCGCCGGAAGCACCATCAAGACCGTGGCGCGCGCCATGATTCAGGGTGCCCTGATCCCGCTGATCGCAACGATACCCCTGGTGCGGGACAATCCCGGCATCCTCGGCGTTCTGCTCCTCGTGCTCCTGGCGTTGCTCCTGCTGCCCTTCGTCGCGGGCACGGTCCAGTGGGCCTGCTTCAGGTTCAGGATCGCCGAGGACCGACTCCTCATCCACCAGGGCGTCCTCAAGAAGACGGCGCTCGACCTGCCCTACGAGCGCGTCCAGGGGATCAACGTCAGACGGTCCCCGGTCGACCGCCTGTTCGGGTTGGTCACGGTCACTCTGGACACCTCCGGCTCGGTCCAGGCCGAGGGCAAGCTGCCGTCGATCAGGACGGACGTGGCCCACCGGCTGCGGCGCAGCGTAGCGGCGCTTCGACCCGTCGCCGGGGACCCCGCCGTGGGCAAAAGGGACTCGGCGACCGCGGGCGAAGGGGACTCGTCAGCCGCGGACGCAAGCGGGTCGGCCGTCGAACCGGGCCGCGTCCTGCTGAAGCTCGGCCCGGGCGACATGGTGCGCATCGGGCTCGCGAGCCGGAACTTCATCTTCGTGGCGGCGCTGGTCGGCGTGCTGACCGATCTGCTCCAGCCGGGCGATCTCCTCGATCCTGTCCTGGAAGCCATCGAGGCCGGCGTCGACAGTGCCGCGAGCGCGTTCACCGGCCTCGGGGCGCTCGCCCAGTGGGGGCTCGCGGCCGCCCTGGTCGCGTCCATTGCGGGCGTGGCGCTCCTCCTCACGGTGACGGCGGCGTTCCTGCGACACCACAACTTCACGCTCGGGCACGACGGCGGCAGGTTCCGCTCGCGCGCGGGCCTCCTCACGCAACGGGAGGTCGTGGTCGAGGCTCCGAAGATCCAGCAACTGACCGTGAGTCAGGGTCTCGTGCTGCGGTGGTTCCGACGGTACCGCCTCTACGCCCTCCCCGCCGGGGCCGCCTCCCCGGAAGTCGGCCGCGCCTCCGTAGTCGACGTGCCCGACGTGCTCGAGGTGCCGCTTCTGGACGACCGGCTCGCCGAGGATCTGCGGGCGCTGATGTTCGCGCGGGAAACGACGACGATTCCCGTTCTACCCCGAAGCGCGGGGTTCAGGCGCGTGTCGCGCTGGTACATCCGCGCGCTCGCTCTGCGTTACGGCCTCGTCCTGGCCGCCGTCTTCGGAACGCTCCTGGCGCTGGCGTGGGCCGGGATGTTCGACCGCACATCCACGATCCTCTTCTGGTGGGCCGCATCCGTCCCGGTCGCGGCGCTCGCCGCGTGGCAGCGGTGGCGCCGGCAGGGGTACGTGTACGATCGCGACGGGCTGGCGAGCCGCAGCGGATTCCTGGGAAGCGGGGTGAAGGCGTTTCTCATGCGGAAGATTCAGTCCGCGACCGTCAGGCAATCCCCGCTGCAGCGCCGAAAGGGACTGGCCACGCTCCAGGTACAGCTGGCGTGCGGGAAGATCGCGATTCCGTACATCGATCGCCGTGAGGCGTGCGACCTGCGGGACTACATCCTCTACCGCGTGGAGTCGTCACGCCGACGCTGGCACTGACCGAGACGACGCCCACGCCTTGATGGCGACGCCCACGCCGAGCTGAGCCCGGCTATCGGACTCGTGGATCGCCGGACGTGTTCAGCGACTCCCTTCGCGGTAGCCCCGCAGGCGGGCGAGGTTCCGGATGTCGGCGTCCGCGCCGTCCTCTCCCTTCGGGGTCTCCAGGATCTTGGGGACGTGGCGGAGGCGGGCATCCCGCATCAGCCGCCGGAACGGACCCTCGCCGAGGCTCCCCTCTCCGATCTCCTCGTGGCGGTCCTTGCGGGAGTCGAAGGGGTACTTCGAGTCGTTCATGTGGATGAGGCCGAGCAGCTCCAGGCCCAGCACGCGATCGAAGGCCTCCCAGACGCCATCGTAGTCCTCAACAAGGTCGTAGCCGGCCGAGTAGGCGTGGCACGTATCGAGACAGACGCCCACCCGGTGCCGCTGTGACGCCGGGATCCGGTCGAGAATGCCGCGGAGGTTCTCGAAGCTCGCCCCGACGGTCGTCCCGGCGCCGGCGGTGAGTTCGAGGAGGATGCGGGTCGGACCCTCCACGGCCTCCAGCGATTCGGTCACGCCGCGGGCGTTGCGCGCGAGCCCCTCCTCGATGTCGCCGTCCGTCGCGTTCCCGGGATGGGTGACGAGGAACTCGAGGCCGAGGCGCGTACAGCGCTCCAGCTCGGCCTGAAAGCTGCGTTGCGACATCCGCCACAGCCGGCGGTTCGGCGTCGAGAGGTTGATGAGATAGGAGTCGTGGGCTCCCGCCACGGCGATTCCGTGCTCGGCGCGCGCCGCCTTGAACGCCGCCGCTGTCTCTTCGTCGATCCCGGGCTCGGCCCAGCGGTTCGGCTGCTTGGTGAAGAGCTGGAAGTTGGCCGCACCGATCTCCGCCGCTCGCCGTGGCGCGTTCTGCACGCCCCCCGCCACCGAGACGTGGGCGCCGAGTTCGTCGTGACCGCCTTCTCCCGCACCCTCCCGCGACGCGGTCACGCCTTCCGCGGCGGCTGCGACGGGCGGAGTTCGACCCGGCTCACGTGGGCTTCCTTCGGATAGGAGAGAAGCTGCATGACCGCGGCCGCGCAGTCGTCCACGTGCAGACGCCACGTCCGCTCCGGCACCTGCTCCCGACCGTTGAAGTACGTGTCCACGCTCCCGGGCATCACGATGCTCACCCTCACATCGTCGTAGCGCACGTCGAGCAACATCGCCTCGGTGAGTCCCAGGAGGCCGTACTTGCTCGCGTTGTATCCGGTGCCGCCGTAGAAGGGATGACGGCTGGCAAGCGACGCGATGTTCACGATGAACCCGTCGCCGCTCGCGCTCAGGTGCGGGAGCGCGGCCCTGGAGCAGTAGAAGACGCCGCCGAGGTTCACGTCGATCTGGAGCCGCCACTCCTCGACACTCATCTGCCGCAGCGGCTTGAAGATCCCGAGCCCGGCGTTGTTCACGAGGATGTCGAGCCGGCCGAAGCGGTCCACCGTCTCCTCGACCATCCGCTCGCAGGCGCCCGCGTCCGCCACGTCGCTCACGATGCCCAGCGCGCGCTCGCCGAGTTCGGCCTCGGCCACCCGCACATCCGCCTCGGTCCTCGCGCAAACCGCAACGGAGGCCCCGGCCGCGAGCAGGTGCTCCGCGATCGCGCGCCCGATGCCCTTCGTCCCGCCCGTCACGAGCGCGACCCTGCCCGTCATGTCCGGTCCCATTCCATCCCTTTCAAGGCTGCTGCGCTCCCCGTCTCCTCAAATCGGGAGCCAGTAGGCGATCTTCAGCAGGAACACGTGTTGGCCGGTGGCGCGCAGGCTGTCGACGAGGCGGCCGGGGTCCACGAGTTCGCCCGAAGTCCGCATGTCGGAGCGGTCCTGCTGCCAGACGAGGAAGAGCGTGCTGCCCGGCTGCCACTCCCAGCGGAGGACGACGTTGCTCCGGAGAGAGAGGATGTTGAAGTCGCCGTCGGGGAGGGTAAACGACCGTCCGCTCTCCGTCACATCCCACGACCCGTCGCGTCGGCGCTCGATCCTCGATCCCATTTCGCCGTACAGGAGGAGGTGCCGCTGGCGGGGTTCGAGGAGTTCGCCCAGGCCGTGGCGGCGTCCGCTCGCCGCGAACGGCTCGAAATAGGCCTCGAGCGTGAGGTCCGGTCCGAACGCGTAGGCGCCGCGAAGGCGGAGGGCGATGGTGCTGCGGTCGATGGCGGAGAAGATGTAGCGCCGGTCGAACGTGGCCCGCCGGCCGCCGGCCAGCGTCGTGAGGTACTGGCGCGATTCCGTTTCGCGCCGGTAGCTGGGTTCGACTTCGAGTTGCAGCGCGGAGCCCGGGCGCAGCGTGAGCGCACCCCTCGCCTCGTACGCCCACCCGCCGATCTCGTCCCGTCCGTAGGACCCCATGAGCCGGAAGCCGGTCCGGAAGGAGCGGTCGGTGGCGAGCGCGACACCTGTCTGCCAGCGCGCGAGCGTCTCCATGAGGGGGCCGCCGCGCGTGAGGTGGTCGCTGAGCGCGCGGGGGTGGTATCCGCCCTCGAGCGTCGTGCGCAGGTAGTTGTGCCAGGTGGCGGTCGCCCGGGCCCCGAGCGTCGTCTCCGTGCGCACGCCGTCGAAGTTCCACGCGCTCGCCGAGGTGAGGCCGACCTGCCAGGCGCGGGCGAACGCGGTCGGGATCGTCTCGCGGATCGCGATGTCGGCCTCGGCCGTGAGCCGGTCCGCGTTGAACATCTGGCCCACGTCGTTGATCTCGAAGCCCGGCGAGATGGCTTCGCCCCGCACGCGCCACAGCCAGCGCCGCCCTCCCACCTTCTCCATCCCGAGGGCCGCAGCATATCCGGAAAGCGTGGAACGCGAAGGGTCCAGCCGCGCGGTCTTGCGGTCGGGACGCTGGAAGAAACGCGCGCTCGAGCGCTGCACCCGCAGGATCGCATCGGGGTTGCCGCTGAGGTGCGAGAACCCCGCATGCCCCGTGAGTTCGTACTCGCCCCCGAAGAAGCGCAGGTTCCAGTCCGTGCCTCCGGCGTAGGCGCGCCACGGGAGGAGGGCGGCGAGTTCGGGACGGCCCTCGCGGCTGAGCGTCGTCCCCGTGAAGCCGAGCGTGGAACGCTCCTCCCCGAACTCCTGCTCCAGCCTCGCCACGGCGAAGGCGCTCGCGGGGGCGACCGGCACTGCGCTCTCGACCATGTCCGTCGCGCCCGGGCGCTGCGTGAAGTGGAACGCCCGGGCGTTCTCGCGGCCGGTGACGGCGAAGAGCGCGCCTACGGAGGTCCCGCCGGGGAGCCGGCCCGTGAGCTTGCCCGCCCCGAGGATCGTCGTCTGATCGGGCGCGACCACGCTGTCGGCCACGGCCCGTCCCGGCGGCGGGGCCCCGATGCGGCGCGAGTAGAAGTAGCGCGGACCCAGCCCCTCCATGAGCTGGCGCCCCTCCGTGAAGAAGGGGCGGCGCTCCTCGAACACTTCCTCGAACGCGGTCAGGTTCACGACCGCGGGGTCCGCCTCGACCTGCCCGAAGTCCGGGTTTACGGCGGCGTCGAGCGTCAGGCTCGAACCGAGGCCGACCTTGAAGTCCGCTCCCACGCGGGACTCGCTCCGCGTCACGACGCCCGCCATGGGGCCGCCCGTCGGCGTGCGCAGATCGCCCGCCACGTAGGGCAGAAACTCGATCCCGCGGCTCCCCCGCACGCCCTCGAGTCCGGTGAGGTCGCCGAGGCGCGAGGCCCATCCCGGCTCGCTCCGAACGACGAGTTCCCACAGGAGATTCTCCTGGACGTCCGGCATGTAGCGGTTGATGTTCACGCCCCACGCCGACTCATCGCCGTTGAAGCGCAGTTGCGAGAAGGGCATGCGCATCTCGGCCGTCCACCCGAGCGAGTCGCGCTGCACGCGCGCCGACCACACGGGATCCCAGGTGTAGTCGCGGTTGGTCACGTTGTCCTCGGGGTGGTACCAGTCGGTGCGGCTCCCCGCCGCGTTCACCCCGAAGGAGACCGCCGTGCGCCGGTTCAGGTAGGGGTCGAGCGAGACCAGCAGGCGCTCCGATCCGGTGTTCTGGTCGCGGCGCGTGCGGTAGGCCTGGATGCCGTCGGGATCGTCCGTGTACATGCGCCCGGCGATCCACAGCGCATCGTCGTCGAAGGCGAACGCGACCTCCGTGCGCCGCGTGGCGGGCTCGCCCTCGTCGGGCTCGCGCTGCCAGAACGTCGTCGCGAATTCCGCCCGCGCCCAGACGGCGTCGTCCAGATGGCCATCCAGCTGGAGCGTCCGATCCGTGTCGCGCGTGGCCCTGAGCTGCTGCCGGTCCTCCGGGCCCAGCCCCTGCGCGCCGAGAGCCCCGCCCGCGGGGAGCAGGATCAGGATGACGACGGCGACGGCCCCCGAGATGCCGCGTGCGACCCGGGCAGCCCGCGGTCTGCGCAAACCGGCAGCCCGGGTTCTGCGCGAACCGTCAGCGGTCAAGGAAAATGTCCTTCGGGATGAAACCGGTGACGACCTGGGTGAGATCGACGACCTCGCTCACCCGGAAATCGACCGCGATGCTTGCCAGGGAAAGCGCCCTGTCGGGCGTCAGCCCCTTCTGCTCGACGAGGAACTCGACCACGAGGCGGGTCGCCTCCCGCGCGGCGCGGTCGAGGTCGAGATCGATGCCCATGATCAGGTAGTGGGTCGGGGTCTCGGCGCGGGGGGCCGGGATCGTCACCCCCTTGTGCACGACGAACCGGAACACCCCGGTGAGCGACTGCTCGATCGCGGTGCCGCTCACCTCCCCGTCGCCCTGCGCGCCGTGCGGATCGCCCGCGTAGAAGAGCGCCCCCGGGTGGAAGACGGGGAGATACACCGTCGTCCCGGCCGTGAGGTCCTTCACGTCGAGGTTTCCGCCGAAGGCGCCCGGCGGACGCGACCCCTGGACGCCGGGCACCATCACGCCCGGCTCGCCCACGACCGGATCGGGGGCCACGGCGAGGATCCCCATGAACGGCGCCAGCGGCACCTGGATGTCCGGCGAGAAGAAGGCGATTTCCCGGCCGTCCACCTCTCCCGTCCGGATCAGGTGGCGTCCGGACGGGATGTCCAGCGCCTCGTCGTCGTCGCGGGCGCCGGGATAGCTGGGGGAGAAGACGCCGCCGCGGCCGCTCGTGGAGTTCACGCCCCACGGCACGCGCGTCTCGATGTCGAGGACCTGGATCTCGAGCATGTCGCCGGGCTCGGCTCCCTCGATGTGGACCGGGCCGGTGATCACGTGCCCGCTTCGCCCCTCGCGGGGACGGCCTTCGCGCGAGGCCCAGAAGTCGATGACGTCGTCGAGGATCTCCTCGCGGGGCACGCCGAGCCCGGTCAGGAACTCGACGGGGTCCTCGTTCTGCGTCGCACCGACGTGCGTGAGCGTGTGGATGCGGACGGTCTCCCCGGACGCGATGCGGAGCACCGGCTCCTTGTCGATCGGGAACCAGCCCCAGTTGAGCGTCTCCGGCCGCGACGACAGGAAGTGGTCGGCCTCGATCTCTCCGGTCGCCGCACCGCCCGCCGCACCATCCGTCCGTTCGTTCGTCGGCGGCGCACACGCCAGGGCGAGCATGCATCCCAGTGCCGCCAGGCTCTGCCTCATTTGACGCGACATGGAACGCTCTCCCACGCTGAAGGTGAGCGTGTACAGTGGATCTTCCCGTTCCGGGAGGCAACGACCCCGGACAGAACGCAGAGGACGGCGATGAAATACGGCATCCGGCGCGCGATCTTCCTTCTTGCGGTCCTTCTCTCGGCGTGCGCGGAGCCGGAAGCGGGCGGGCCCGGAGAGGCCGGTGCAGGCGGTGCGGACGCTGTGCCATCGTTCGAGGTGGATCCGGGCTGGCCGCGCGAGATGCCGGACCTCTGGATCATGGGATCCATCACGGGCGTGTTCGTCGACGCGCGCGATCACGTCTGGGTGACGCACATCCCGGAATCGCTGACGCCGGAGGAGACGTCCGCCGTGCAAGACCCGCCGATCGGCACATGCTGCGTCCCGGCCCCGGTCGTGGTCGAGTTCGACCCCGAGGGGAACGTCGTCCAGGGCTGGGGCGATCCCGCCACGCAGGACATCTCGGAGTTCCCGCGGAACGCGCACGGCATCTTCGTCGACCACAACGACGACGTGTGGGTGGGCACCTACCGGCACCACCGGGTGATGAAGTTCACGCGCTCGGGCGACCTCATCATGACGATCGGCCGCTACGACGAGAACGCCGGCAGCGACGACACCGAGCTTCTCGGCGGCCCCGCCGGCATCTGGGTGGACCCCGAGGACAACGAAGTCTTCATCGCCGACGGCTACCAGAACCGCCGCGTCGTCGTATTCGACGGTGAGACGGGCGCCTATCTCCGGCACTGGGGCGCCTACGGAGAACCGCCGGACGACACCTACGAGTACGACTACGCCGGGCGGGGGCCGGACTCGGAGCCGCCCCGCCAATTCTCCACCGTGCACGGCCTCATCGGATCGAACGATGGTCTCATCTACGTCGCCGACCGCCGCGGGAACCGGATCCAGGTGTTCGATCAGGACGGTGCCTTTCGTTCCGAGAAGATCGTGGCGCCGGCGACGCGCGCGTCGGGTTCGGCCTTCGTCGTCGCCTTCTCCCACGACCCGGAGCAGCGCTGGCTCTACCTCGCCGACGGCACCAACCACAAGGTGTGGATCCTGCGCCGCAGCGACCTCGAGATCGTGGGCGAGTTCGGCCGCGGCGGACGCCAGTTGGGCCAGTTCCTGCGCCCGCACGGGATGAGCGTGGATTCGCGCGGCAACATCTACGTGGGAGAGGCCTCCACCGGCCGCCGGATGCAGCGCTTCACCCCCCGTTAATCGGGAAACAGGATTGGTACCCGCCCGTTTCGGACGGCTCCGGCACGACCATGTGAGCAGCGAACCTGATGAATGGTGGATTCACCGGGTGGCGCCGTTTCACACCTCGGGAGACCCGGCCATGCTCTTTCGCCGCCTCCGGGAAGTCGTCGCCGCCATGCCACGTACCCGCATAGTCACCGCGACGGACGATCACCTGCGTGCGGTCTGCCGAACCCGGCTCGGGTTCCGCGACGACCTGGAGTTCCGCTGGTGTCCATCGGACGGCGTCGCCCACGTGACGTCAACGTCGCGCGTCGGTCTCTTCGATTTCGGCGTGAACCGGCGGAGGGTGGAGCGGGTCCGGAGGCAACTCGAACCGATCAGCCGCGGTTTCCCTCGCCCCACGCGGACGTAAGGGGCTCTCCGTCGATGAAGCGGCCCGGGCGGAAGCGTGAGAGATCGATCCCGGGGGTCTCGCCGCAGATCACGTCGGCTAGCGCTTCTCCGATGGGCGGGCCGAGCTTGAACCCGTGGCCGCTGCCGCCGAAGAAGGCGTAGTAGCCCTCCAGGCCGGGCTCGGGACCCACGATCGGGTGCCAGTCGTCCGTGATCGTATAGAGGGAGGCGTACCCGCCCAGGTGCCGGGCGCGGGAGAGGGCCGGGATTCGCTCGAACAGCGGGCGCTCGATGCGCTCGCGCATCTTCGGATCAAGACCTGGATCGCAGTCGTCCGGATCCACCGGCTCGATATCCTTGGGCGCTCCGAGGCCGGCGATGATGCGATCCTCGCCGTAGGGCCTCAGGTAAACGCGCAGACCCGGATCGGAGACCACCGGGAGTTCGCCGAAGCCGACGGGCTTCTCCACGAACAGATCGCTCTCGCGGCTCCAGCGCAGCGAGTACCTGAGGCCGAGCCAGGAGCCGACCTGCCCCGCCCAGGGGCCCGCCGCGTTCACGACGACATTCGTCGAGATCGTCCCGTCTTCGGTCTCCACGGCCACCGCTTGATTTCCATGCAGGCGGATGCCCGTGGCCGCGACGCCGGTGCGGGGCTCGAGTCCCCACGGGCGCGCGGCCGCAACCAGGTTCTCCGTCGTGCGCGTGGGATCTGCGTAACCCGAGCGCGGCTCGAGGATGCCGTACGAGACACCGTCCAGGGAGAGCGGCGGTGCCAGTTCGGCCACTTCTTCGGCGGCGAGGCGTTCGACCTGGAGTCCGTGCCGCCGCTCCGACTCGAGGATGTGCTCTCCGGCGGCGCGCAGGCGCTCGCCGATGAGGAGCAGGAAGCCGATGGGCCGGAACCCGCAGTCGCCGCCGAGGAGGTCGCGGTCGTTCTCGAACATGTGAAGGGCCCGCTTCGCGAGTTCGAGCGTGATCGGATTCGAGTAGTACGTGCGGACGATCGCGGCGGAATGTCCCGTGCTCACGCCCGCCAAGCGTCCCTTCTCGAGCAGTACGATTCGCCCGAACCCCCTCTTCGCGAGGAAGTGCGCGGCGCTCGCACCCATGATCCCGCCCCCGATCACGACGGCGTCGGCGGTCTTCGCTCCCCCGGTCATTCGCGCAGTCTCCTCGTCTCCGCGAGGTCGACTTCCCACGCCCCCGGCTTGATGGCCACGCCGTAGGCGTCCCGGGCCCGGGCTCGGGAGATCTTGCCCTCGCGCGCATCCCGGAGCACCGCCTCCGGATCCCGTTCGTGCGCCGGCCCGAACCCGCCGCCGCCCGCCGTCTCGATCCGCACCCGGTCTCCCGTGGCCAACTGTACCGTCGCCTTCGAGCCCAGCTCCCGCGCCTCGCCGCCCGAGATCAGCCGGTAGCTCGCGACCTTCCCGTCACAGCCCCCGTGGAGGCCGTGGGCCGGGAACCTCGCCCGGTCCGCCAGCGTCGTGAACGTCGGCTCGTGGCCCACGAACTCGTACTCCCGGCAGAGCGCGAGGCCGCCCCGCCGCCGGCCCGCTCCCTCGGAGTCCGGAACCAGGCTGTACTCGTGGATTCGCACCGGATAGTTGAGTTCGGTCTCCTCGATGGGCGCGTTCTGCGTGTTCTGGATGTGGGTCTGGACCGCGTCCGGGCCGTCGGCATCGTGCCGCCCGCCGTAGCCGCCCGCGAGCGTCTCCAGGAAACAGTAGTACTCCCCCGTCGCCGGATCCTCGCCCCCGAACCCGACGTGGCAGATCATCCCCTTCGTTCCCGCGGGAACGCGCTCCGGCATGGGATCCGCGAGCGCCCGGAACATGATGTCGCACAGCCGCATCGCGACTTCCCACCCGCCGACGACCCCCGCTGGCGGCCGGACGTTCACCGCCGACCCCTCCGGCGCGACCACCTCGATGGGGCGGTAGAACCCCTCGTTCAGCGGGATGTCCGGGTCGACGAGGCACTTCAGCACGTAGACGCAGGCCGTGAAGCACTGCGTCAGGTTGCAGTTCATCGGCGCCGCGCGCTGTGGGTCGGTCCCGGTGAAGTCGAAGCGCGCCGTCGAGCCGTCGAACCGGATCCGGACCTTCAGGTGGACGGGCTCCCCGGTGATCCCGTCGTCGTCGAGACACCCCTCCGCCGCGAACTCTCCCCGCGGAAGCTCCGCCAGTTCCGCCCGCAGCCGCCGCTCGCTGTACTCGATCATGCGGTCCATGTAGGAGCCCAGCAGCTCCGCCCCGTACCGTTCCCACAGCGCGGAGAGCCGCCGCAGCCCGATCTCGTTCGCCGCGTGCTGAGCCCGCAGGTCGCCCGCCACCTCCTTCTTCGCTCGGACATTCGCGAGCATGAGCTTCAGCACGTCGTCCACGAGTTCGCCGCCGTCGAAGAGCTTCACGACGGGGAGGATGATCCCCTCCTGGTAGATCTCGCGGAACGCCCCGATGCTCGCCGGCGCCCCGCCGCCCACGTCCACGTGGTGACAGCAGTTGGCGACGTATCCCACGAGTTCCCCCTCGCGGAAGACCGGCGCGATGAGGAAGACGTCGTTGAGGTGGCTCGCCTGCCGGTGCGGGTCGTTGACCAGCAGCCCGTCCCCCGGACCCAGCGTCCCCTTCCCGTGCTCCGCCTCGTACTCGGCCACGGCGCGCGGGACGAGCCGCCCGATCGTCACGAGGTGCGCGGGCTGGCAGAACGCCTGCGCGATCATGCGCCCCTCCGCGTCCACGAAGGCGCACGAATAGTCGAGCCGCGTCTTGATGTTCGTCGAATAGGCAGTGCGCTGGAGCGTGACCGACATTTCCTCCGTCGCCTCCACGAGCGCGTTCCGGATCACCTCGAACAGGACCGGATCCACGGCGCCCCCGGCGCGGCTCTCAGGCTGCGGCATTTCGGCCCCCGGTTCGAGTTTCGAGACGCACCCCGACCCACAGAATCAGGATCGTGAGCGGCAGGCCGACCAGGATCGGATCCAGTTCCCAGATGATGACGACGGACCCCACCTCGCGGATCGCCCCGAACGTCTGCCATATGGCCTGCACCGCGGCTCCGATGAGCATCGCGGCCATCACCGTCCGCGGCGCCCGTCGGAGCGCGGGGAAGAGGACGATCCCGATCAGCGCGGGGGCCACGGAGGCCCCCATGATCCGACCCCCGATCCAGAACAGTTCGATGAGGAGCGGCAGCGCGAGGTAGAGGACGGCCGCGAGCACCCCCACGAGGAGGACGTTGAGGCGATACACCCACAGTTGCCGGACGGCGCTCGCCGTGGGGGCGATGAAGCGCGCGTACAGATCCAGCGTGAAGTTGGACGCGATCGTGTTGATCGTGCTCGAGAGCGTCGACATGCTCGCCGCGAGCACGCACACCACGACGAGACTCGCGAGTTCAGTCCCCGCCGCCCCGAACGCGAGCGTGACGAAGGCGTCCTCCGCCGCGAGGCCCGGCCCGTAGATCGTGCGGGCGACGATTCCGATGAGCGGCGGCGTCATGTACCAGATCGAGGCGATGACCCCGCCGTAGAGGAACCCCCGCCGGGCCACGTCCGCGCTCCTGGCCGCGAAGCCGCGCTGGATGAGTCCCTGGTATGCGCCCGTGATCGCGAGGCCGATGACGATCCACGCAAGGACCTGGGTCACGCCCGCGCGCCCGAAGATGTCGATCAGCGCCGGATCGAGGCCGGCGCTCAGGCCGCCGAACCCGCCGGCCGCGGCGAGTCCCGCCACGAGCACCGCGATCGAACCGGCCAGGATGATGAAGAACTGGATGGCATCCGTCGCCATCACCGCCCACATGCCGCCCAGAAACACGTAGACCGACGTCACGCCGAGCCAGAGGAGGAGTGACTCGGCCACCGAGATGTCGAGCACCGCCGTGGTGACGAGGGTCAGCGCCCCGATCGTCCCCGCCGTCACTCCCATGTCCCGGAGGATGACGAGAAGGAGCGAGACGATCCGGTGCCGAGGGCCGAAGCAGCGGCCGAAGAGTTCCGGGATCGTGATGACGCCGGTCTCCCACAGCCGCGGGATGATGAAGTACGCGATCCAGATCGTCCCCAGCATGAAGGAGCCGCCGCTCCAGTACGCGTCGAGGCCGAAGTCCGCGCCGAGCGCCGAGATCCCGATCAGCGTCGTCCCGTTGATCCAGGTGGCCGCGACGGAGAAGGCGATGAGCCACATGCCCGAGTGGCGCCCGGCCACCGCCATGTCCTCGACGGAGCGCACCCGCCGCCGGAACCAGACCCCGACTCCCAGCATGAGGGCGAGGTAGGCCCCGATGAGCCACCACGAGAGCTGCATTCCCTCCGTCATGGCCCGCCGCCCAGCAGCCGACCCCAGAGCCCGATGTAGCCGAATCCCAGGAGCACGAGGATGAGCAGCGCGAGCCACGGGTTGAGGCGCGGGAGCGCGATCCGATCCATGCGGCCCGGATCCGGCGGGTCGGCAGCCCGCCGCTCCGTGGGTGGCCCGCCGGATCGCCCCGCGGACGGGGTCGGCCCGGTCACGGAGCGCCGCCCGGAGAGACGAGAAGGTTGCCGAACTCGTCCACTTCGGCCCGATATCCGGCGTGCAGGAGCGTCGTGGAGTCGACCTCCTCGATGACCGCCGGGCCGGCGACGACATGGCCCGCCCGCAGGAGCGCCCGGTCATGGATCGCGGTCTCGACGAAGCCGCCGGCGTCGGAGAAGAAGACCCGCCTCGTCCCGCGTTGCGCGTCCGAGATGCCCTTTCCGTTCGAGCCGATCCTCGGGAGCCGGGGCCGCGCGATCCTGCCGATCGCCGTGACCGTGAAGTTCACGAGTTCGACCGGCTCCTCCGGATATCCGTGCCCGTAGGCCCGCTCATGCTCCGCGTGGAAGCGGCGCACCGCGTCGGCCAGCGTGGCGGCGTCCATCCCGCCGACCGCCCTGTCGTGGGTCGCTTCGCCCGGCAGCGTCACGGCCACTTCGGACGACTGCCCGGCGTACCGCATCTCGATCCCGCGCCGGAACTCCATGTCCGCCGCGGCCACGCCTTCGCGCCGGAGCGTGCGCCGGCCCTCCTCCTCCATCCTCTCGAAGAGCGACCGGACATGCGCAGCGTCCGCAGCATCGGCGGCCGTGACCCGGGTGCGCGAGAACTCGTGGCGGAGGTCCGTGACGAGGAGACCCAGGGCAGACGCCGTCCCGGGGCTCGGAGGCACCACGAGCGTCGGAATCCGCATCTCCATGCACAGCCGGTTCGCGTGCAGCGGCCCGGCCCCGCCGAAGGCGACCATCGTCAGCTCGCGCGGGTCGTTGCCCCGGCGCACGGTCACGAGGCGCAGCGCGTTGATCATCGTCGCGTTCGCGATCTCGATGATCCCGTTCGCCGCCTCGACCGGGTCCAGCCCGAGCGGCTCGGCGCAACGCTCCCGGATCCCCGCCGCGGCCGCCTCCACGTCGAGCGGCATCTCGCCGCCCAGGAAATAGTCGGGGTTCAGCCGGCCGAGTACGAGGTTCGCGTCCGTGATCGTCGGCTCGGTCCCGCCCCTCCCGTAGCAGATCGGCCCGGGGTCCGCGCCCGCGCTCCGGGGGCCCACGCGAAGCCCCCCTCCGGCGTCCACCCAGGCGAGGCTTCCCCCGCCCGCGCCCACCTCCACGAGATCGATGACCGGCGTGCGGATCGGATAGCCGGCCGCCCGCGTCATCCCCTGCCCCGGCTGCGCCTGCGCGCCGACCTCGTACTCCTTCGTGACCCGCGGACGGCCGTCGAGCACCAGGCCCGCCTTGGCCGTCGTCCCTCCCATGTCGAACGAAATCAGGTCCGCGTGACCGAGCCGGCCCGCGATGAAGTTGGCGGAGACCACGCCGGCCGCCGGACCCGACTCGACCATGAACACCGGCTTGCCCGCCGCCTGTTCGGCCGTCAGGACGCCCCCGTTGGACTGCATGACGAGAAGCTCGGCCTCGAGACCGGCCCGACCCAGCCCCTCCTCGATCCCCGCGAGATAGCGCGCGACGACGGGGACGATGCAGGCGTTGATCACGCACGTGCTGGCCCGGAAGTACTCCCGGAACTCGGGGCACACGCTGGATGAGAGCGAGATGAGAAGCTCCGGATCCTCTTCCCTCAGGATTTTGGCCACCCGCTCTTCGTGGACGGGGTTCGCGTAGCCGTGCAGGAGGCACACGGCGACGGACCGGACCTCCTGCCCCCGCAGCGCCGCGGCGATCTCCCTGACGGCGTCCTCATCGAGGGGTTTCAGCACGCCGCCCGCCGCATCCAGCCGCTCCGGCACCTCGAAGCACAGGTCTCGGGGGACGAGCGGGCGGAGCTTCTCGAAGTGGACGTCGTAAAGGGAGGGCCGGACCTGGCGGGCGATCTCGAGCATGTCGCCGAACCCCTCGGTGGTCACGAAGGCCGTCTTCGGCGTCTTCCCCTCGATGAGCGAGTTGGTGGCGACCGTCGTGCCGTGGACCAGGTGGGAGATGGCGCCGGGATCGACCGCGCCGTTTTCGAGCGCACGCGCCACCGCCGCCATGAAGCCGATGGAGGGATCCGCGGGCGTGGAGGGGACCTTCGCCGTATCGATGCGCCCCGTCTCTTCACAGATAAGGACCGCGTCCGTGAAGGTGCCGCCCACATCTATCCCGAGGTGGAACCGGTTGCCCGTCATCGCGCCTCCAACGTTCGACGCGAGCGTTTCCCGTGACAAGGCACCGCGGCGCGCGACCCGGGTGCGCCGCCGCATGCCACGTCTGGACGCTGTGGTCGACGTCCGTAGGTTGGGAATCGTGGAGACGTCGCCGTGGATCACCCCCTCGCGCACCCACCGGAGGAGGCCTCATGGACCGCAGATCGTTCGTTCGAGCCGGACTGGCGGGAGCGGGGATGGCCGGCCTCGGCGCCGCGTTCGACCCGGAGCGGCTGGCCGGAAGCGACGAGGCAGCCAGCCGCGGGCTCTCCGCGGAGACGGACGGGGATGTCGTTATCGTGAAGGACGTGCCGGTCCCCATGCGGGACGGCCTCGACCTCATGACGGATCTCTACCTTCCGGCCGTGGACGGCGTCCCGCTGGAGGAACCCCTCCCCGCCGTCCTCGCGCGGACTCCGTACGACAAGATGCGGCCGATCTCCATCGACCACGCGATGTTCTTCGCGCGCAACGGGTACGTCTCCGTCGTCCAGGACTGCCGCGGGCGCTTCAACTCGGGGGGCGACTTCTTCCCCTTCGTGCAGGAACCGGAGGACGGCTACGACACGGTCGAGTGGGTCGCCCGGCACCCGTCCTGCGACGGCCAGGTGGGAACGTACGGCGTCTCGTACCAGGCGTGGGTCCAGTTCGAGACCGCGACGCTCAACCCGCCCGGCCTCAAGACGATGATCCCCTACGAGGGGCCGACGAACGCCTACACCTACAGCATGAAGTGCGGCGGCGCCCTGGGTCTGGGGCTGCTGCAGTGGATTCTGTCCGTCGCGTCGAACGGGAACGAGGCGCGGGCGAACCCGCAGATCACCGAGGCGATCAACGAGATGCGGACCGGGCAGACCTTCCTCGACTGGGCCTCGCGCATCCCGTGGCGGCGCGGAGAGACGCCGCTCAGCCTGGCGCCCACCTACGAGGAAGCCGCCTTCCAGCTCTACTTCGAGAACTACGACTACAGCGACTTCTGGCGGCAGCCGGGCCTCGGCATGGACGAGCACTTCGAGTCGTACCCGGACATGCCGATCCTGTGGGTCGTGGGCTGGTTCGACTGGTATCCCCGCACGATCAGCGACGGATACCAGGCGATGGTGCGCATGGGGCGGGAGAACCAGCACATCCTCATCGGCCCCTGGACGCACAACAACTTCGCTTCGTCGATCGGGGACGTGAACTTCGGCACCGAGGGCGCCCGGGTCGTCACCTACGACGACTACCTGAACCTCGAACTCCGCTGGTTCGACCGCTGGCTGAAGGGCGACGAGAGCGCCGACGTGTGGGCGCCGGCGAAGTACTTCATCATGGGCGGCGGCGACGGGCGGAAGGCCGAGAACGGCCGCATCAACCAGGGCGGGGAGTGGCGCTACGAGGAGCACTGGCCCCCGGCCGCGGCCGAGGCCACCGAGTTCCATCTCCATGGGGGCGGGGGGCTAGCCCCCGAGGCGCCCTCCGCGCGCGCCTCATCGACGACCTACACCTACGACCCGCGCAATTCGGTCTCCAGCAACGGCCGCTGCATCGTGGCCTACGGACCCGCGCTCGAGTTCGGGTTCCAGGGGATGGGCCCGCGCGACCAGATCGAGATGGAGACGCTGCCCGGCCACGGGATCCCCGGCATGCCGATCGCCTCCCGCCCGGACGTGCTCGTCTTCCAGACCGATCCGCTCCCCGATGACCTCACGATCGCCGGAGACATCACGGCGGTCCTCTTCATCTCATCGGACGCGCCGGACACCGATTTCTACGTGAAGCTCCTCGACGTCCACCCGACGAGCCCGGACTACCCGAGCGGCTACGCCTTCCCGGTCTCCGAGGGCATCCTCCGCGCCCGCTACCGGGAGGGGTTCGAGCAGTCGGTGCTCATGCAGGAGGGGGAGGTCTACCGCCTCGATTCCCGCTCGAACCCGCAGCGAACCTCTTCAAGGCGGGACACCGCATCCGGGTCGACGTCTACAGCAGCAGCTTCCCCAACTTCGACATCAACCGGAACACGGGGAATCCGCGCGACCGCACGTGGCGCATCGCCAACAACACGGTACACCACGAGGCCGGCTACGCCTCGCACCTGCGTCTGCCCCTGATGCCCTGACGCGGATCGGGCGCGGCGCTACTCCCTCGGCGTGCCGGTGGCCCAGTCGAGGGCGATCGGGTTCGTCGGAAGGGCGTCGATGTCCACGATCCGACCGCCCCTGATGACTGTCGAGAGTTGCCGGATGTTCGCGATGTCGGCGAGCGGGTCCGCGTCGAGGACCAGGATGTCCGCGGCCTTGCCCGCCTCGAGGGTGCCGTACTCGTCGAGCGCCTTGCTCGCGATGGCGCCGTTCTTCGTGGCCGCGGTGATCGCCTCCAGCGGCGTCATGCCGAGTTCGACCAGTCCCTCGATCGCGAAGATGGTGCCCAGGCCGGGCAGCTGGTGCTCCATGTTCTCGGGCTCCTCGCGCAGGAAGTCGGCCGCCACGCCGCCGCGTCCGAAGAGCGTGTTGTCCGTGCCGACCGTCACGATGCAGCCTGCCTCGATGAGCTTCTTCGCGTTCGTCCGCTTGGTCGTATAGCGCCCCTCCATCACGGATCCCGGCTGCGGGAGGCCCGTGTCCTGCACGCGGCGGCGGATCTCCGCGGTCGTCGGGGCGATGCGCCGCTGGCGCTCACCGGCCCGGGCCTCGGCGAGATCCTCCCTCGCGCGCTCCATGTTGCGGACATGGAACTGCCAGCTGGGGCCGGTGAACTGGTTGATGAGCATCGAGCACACGATGTCGCGCTCGACGATCATCTCGACGAGTTCATCGGTGATCGTGCGGTTCCCGACGTTGTCCGGGTGCTGGATGAGGTCGATCCCGGCGAGGATCGAGAGGCGGAGGCCTTCGAGGCTCGTGGCGTGGGTCTCGGCGACGAGTCCGCGCCTGTGCGTCTCCTCGACGATCACCCGCTGGGCGCGCGGCGAGAACGAGATCCCCGCCGGATAGTTGAAGTGGTGCGTCGCGCCGTACTTGATGAAGTCGGGCCCGTGGTCGAGGTAGGCGTTGATCGCGACCCGCAGTTCGTCCGGGGTCATGTGCATCATCTCTTCGCCGCTCCCGAGCGTGACCTCGTCGTTCATCTGCTCGGCGAAGAAGCTGATCTCCGACTCCGGGAGTCCGGCGAAGGTCTCCGAAGCGGGTCCGCCCCAGCCCACGATGTTGCCGGCGAGGTAGGTGCGCGGGCCGATCTCCTCCCCCGAGTCGATCTTCTTCTTGACCCGCTGCATGGGACGCAGGACGCCGTAGCTGTCCCGGACGGTCGTCACGCCGTGCTTCAGGTGGAGCTGAAGTCCCTGGAGGATGAGCTGCTCGTGGTGCGCCCAGTACGCCGCGTGCTCCTCGACCCGCCCGCCGCGCCCGAAGGCGAGCGACATGTGGACGTTCGTGTCCACGAACCCCGGCGTAACGAACTTGCCGCTCCCGTCGATGACCTCAGCGTCCTCGGGGACTGCCACCGACGCGCGCGGACCGACGGCGGCGATCCGGTCGCCCTCGATGACGATGGTCCCGTCGGCGATGGGGGCGCCCCCGTGTCCGTCGATGATCGTCGCCCCGACGATCGCGAGCGTTGCGGGAGATTCCTGCGCTGCGGCCGGACCCGCCGAGGACAGGAGGAAGAGAAAGGCGACCGTCGCGACAACCGATCGTGAGGCCATGGTCCCGACTCCGGAGGAGGACAACGAAACCGAAGTGCTGCAATTTGAAGAAAATCGGGGCGGCGAGATTTGAACTCGCGACCTCCTGAACCCCATTCAGGCGCGCTACCGGGCTGCGCCACGCCCCGATGTGGACCGGAAGCTAGCTTGTACCGTGATGGGGTCAAGCTGACGGCCGAACGGCTCGGCCCGGGAACAAGAGAGGAGCCAGGTAGGTGGCTAATTACCAGTTGCAGATATCGGTCTCAAAGTCTCTGTACGACCGCATCCGCGAGGCCGCTGGGCGGTCGAATGTCCCCACGGCGGTGTGGGTCCGCGAAGCGATCGAGGAGCGTCTTGAACGCGAGGTCCGCGGGTCGTCCGAAGAGGCGCTCGATGCCATGAGCAAGCTCGGCGCCCCCACAGCCGACATCGACGACATGATCGCTCAGATCGCCTCTGGCAGGGCTTGAAGAAACGAGCGTAGCGCCGACATCATCATATCCATATATTAGGATTTATGGATACGATGACCATCCGGGCGCCCGCCCCGACACGGGACCTTCTCTCCCGCTTCGAATCCCTGGGGGATGAGAACCGGCTGCGCATACTCACCCTGCTGGACCGGAACGAGTTCACGGTTTCGGAGCTGGTCTCGGTCCTGCAGCTCCCGCAGTCCACCGTTTCGCGCCACCTGAAGGTGCTCGCGGATGACGGCTGGGTGCGCCGGCGGCAGGAGGGGAAGACCCGGTACTACCGGATGGAGAGCGACCTCGAGCCGGAAGCGGGGGAGCTGTGGCGGCTGGCGGAGGGAAGTCTCACGGGCGCCCGCTGGATCGCGGACGACGCGGAGCGGGCCGAGAGCGTGCTCGCCGAGCGCCGGGACCGGGCCGCGGCCTTCTTTTCGGAGTCGGCGGCGAGATGGGACACGCTGCGGGACGAGTTGTTCGGGCGCGACGCGCGGTTCGCAGCGCTGTTCGGCCTGCTCGATCCGGAGTGGGTCGTGGGAGACCTCGGCGCGGGCACGGGAACGCTCACCGACATGATCGCGCCCTTCGTGAAGCGCGTCATCGCGGTCGACCGCTCGCCGGAAATGCTCGAAGCCGCAGCGGTCCGGCTGGGCAACTGCGCCAACGTCGAGGTCCGCGAGGGGGAACTGGAATCGCTCCCCGTCGACGACGGAGAACTCGACCTCGCCGTGCTGATGCTCGTCCTCCACTTCGCGGTCGACCCGGGACGGGTGCTCGCAGAGGCCACCCGAGCGCTGGCTCCGGACGGAAGACTCATCGTTCTCGACATGCGCGCGCACGCGCGGGAGGAGTATCGCGAGACCATGGGCCACCTCTGGCCCGGCTTCACGCAGGAGCAGATGCGGGGCTGGACGCGGAGCGCCGGCCTCGAAGCGTACCGTCACATTCCGCTTGCCCCGGACCCCGAGGCGTCCGGACCGGCCCTCTTCGCGGCCACCGCCCGGAAAGCTGCCTGCAACGCTGGCTAGAACCCCTTAACGCCGACTGAACACCGAAGGAGATAGACGATGGAAGGCGCCGTACTTCACGATATGACCGAGACCGCCGCCGGGACCGCGGCCGCCAGCCGCCCGCTGTTCAAGGTGGCCGACCTGAGCCTGGCGGAGTGGGGCCGCAAGGAGATCCGCCTCGCCGAGCACGAGATGCCGGGGCTGATGTCCGTGCGCGCGGAATACCGCGACGCGCAGCCGCTCGCGGGCCGGAAGGTGATGGGTTCGCTGCACATGACCGTGCAGACGGCGGTCCTCATCGAAACGCTGGCCGATCTGGGCGCGGACGTGCGCTGGGTCTCCTGCAACATCTTCTCGACCCAGGATCACGCGGCCGCGGCCGTCGCCGTGGGGCCGGATGGCACGCCGGAGGACCCGCGCGGGATCCCGGTCTTCGCCTGGAAGGGGGAGACGCTCGAGGAGTACTGGTGGTGCACGGAGCAGGCGCTCCTGTGGCCGGACGGCTCGGGCCCGGACCTCATCGTCGACGACGGGGGCGACGCGACGCTTCTCCTCCACCGCGGGCTCGAGTTCGAGCGGGCGGGACGGATCGCGGACTTCGATCCGGAGACGGAACCGGAGGAGTGGGGCGTCATCCTCGAGACGCTGCGCAGGATCGCGGCGAAGGATCCCGGACGCTGGGAGCGCACGGCGCCCGCCATCCAGGGGGTGTCGGAGGAGACGACGACCGGCGTCCACCGCCTGTACGAGATGGCGTCGGAGGGGACTCTTCTCTTCCCCGCCATCAACGTGAACGACTCGGTGACGAAGTCGAAGTTCGACAACATCTACGGGTGCCGTCATTCGGTCATCGACGGGCTGAACCGCGCCTCGGACGTGATGATCTCGGGCAAGACCGCGGTCGTGTGCGGCTACGGCGAGGTCGGCAAGGGGTGCGCGCAGGCGCTCAAGGGCCAGGGCGCGCACGTCGTCGTCACGGAGATCGACCCGATCTGCGCGCTCCAGGCCGCGATGGAGGGCTTCCAGGTGCGAACCCTCGAGGACGTCGTCGAGACGGCGGACATCTTCATCACGGCGACGGGCAACCGGGACGTGATCACCTTCGGGCACATGGCGCGCATGAAAGACAAGGCGATCGTCGGGAACATCGGCCACTTCGACAACGAGATCGACATGGCCGGGCTCTCGAAGGGCGGCGTGACGCGGAACAACATCAAGCCGCAGTACGACGAGTTCGTGTTCGAGGACGGGCACTCGGTGCTGATCCTGTCCGAGGGGCGCCTGCTCAACCTCGGCAACGCGACGGGGCATCCGAGCTTCGTGATGAGCGCGAGCTTCACGAACCAGGTGCTTGCGCAGATCGAACTCGCACGGAACCACGAGGCCTACGAGCGCCAGGTCTACATGCTCCCGAAGCACCTCGACGAGAAGGTCGCGCGCCTGCACCTCGACCACCTCGGCGCGCGCCTGACCGAGCTGACGAAGGAACAGGCAGAGTACATCGGCGTCTCAAAGGACGGGCCCTTCAAGCCCGAGCATTACCGCTACTAGCCCGGATTTCTCACACGCGTCCCGGGAGCGGTGTGCGGAAGCGGGTTCGGGCATAGTTGGCCGGATAATGTCCCCATTTGGAGTGCGAGGGTAGCTCGGGGAGGGGTCGAGACGGGCTGTTTCGGGCCGGCGGGAG